>PHAL01000005.1 GCA_002840355.1 Elusimicrobia bacterium HGW-Elusimicrobia-3
GCGGCCTGAGGCCCGCCACTTTGCGGTCCAGTTTCACTATGGCGTAATCGGGGCCGCCCCTGAAGCTATGCTTCACCACCTGGGCGCATTTGTACACATTGTCGGCCGGCACGGAACGCGGTATCCAGCCCCCCAGTTCCTTGCGGAAGCCGAAGACGAACTTGATGTCCTCGCAATACTTGCCCTTGGACAGGTTCTCCTGGCAGGCGCCGGCGTGGTCCTTGGGGGCCGAGGCGTCGTTCTTGTGATGGTCCCGCACGCAATGGCCGGCGGTGGCTATCAGGTCCTCGCCCACCAGGAAACCGGTGCAGAAGGCGTCGGCCGGCTGATTGGCGAAGCGCTGCCCCTCAGAGAGGGAGTAGCGGTCGCCCAGCGTAGTCGTGCCGAATACATACTCGCCGCGGGCGGGTTCGGTGCTGCCGTCGGTGAACAGCCCGGCCACGGAGTCGGCCAGGTCGCGCAGTATTACGTTCTGGGAACAGTAATCCGCACGGTTGTCCTCGCCGTAAGTGGATACGCTGCGTATATTGCCGCAGTCGCCGCGCAGGTCCGTGCCGGGATCACCGGCCAGGGCCGCGCCGGGCAGCAGCGCCAGGAGCAGAAAGGAAATGGAATTAATGGCTTTTTTCATAGGGCAGCCTCGCTATTAACCTCTGTAAATAGGATAACGGAGCCCCCAAAACTTGTCAAGGGACCCTGGGGCGGTTAATGCCCGCCGCCGCGCATCATTTCCAGGGAATGAGGGATGAGGTCCAGCACGGCCTCGAGGGATTCCCTCACGGCCTTGGGGCTGCCGGGCAAATTGAGGATAAGGGTGCTCTTGCGTATGCCGCATATGCCGCGCGAGAGCACGGCCTTCTTGGTCTTCTTCAGGCCCTCGGCGCGCATCAGCTCGGGCAGGCCGGGGATATTCTTCTCTATCACCTGCAGCGTGGCCTCGGGGGTGACGTCGCGGCCGCTGAAGCCGGTGCCGCCGGTGGTGATGACCACGTTCACGGCGAGGGTGTCGCAGTAATGCAGCAGTTTCTCTTTAAGCGCCGGTATCTCGTCGGGCACTATCTCGTAGGCGGCTACCCGGCCGCCGATGGTTTTCACCATCTCGGCTATCAGCCGGCCGCTGACATCTTCGGCCTCGCCGCGCGAGCAGCGGTCGCTGGAGGTGAGTACGGCTATTTCAATAAAGCTCAATGGAGTCTCCTACGGCTATCTCGCCGCCTTCCAGCACTTCGGCGAAAATGCCTTTCTTGGGCATGATGCAGTCGCCCACCTGGTGGTAGATGGCGCAGCGGCTGTGGCATTCCTTGCCTATCTTGGAGATCTGCAGTACCGCGCTGCCGCCCACGCGCAGCAGGTCGCCGATCTTCAGGGCGGCCAGGTTCAGGCCCTCGGTGGTGATGTTCTCGGCGTAGATGCCGGGGCGTATCTGCACGGTGGCCTTCTTGGCGGCGGCGTCGGCTATCTGGCCGCGCACGCTCTCCATGTCGAGCAGGCTGACCTGACGCACCGGCGTGCCGGCATGCGCGTCGTCCTGTATGCCGTGGCCTTTCACCAGCACTGCCCTGGCCACGTTCTCTTTAGGCACGCCCTTGCCGGCGCTGACGTTTATAGAGTAGATCTTTCCCATCAGGCCTCTTTTCTTTCCCGCCTGATGCGGGGCAGGAAAACGGCGGCGAAATAGACAAAGACGGCGACGAACTTGCCCACCAGCAGCACGGCTATCCAGAGCGCCTGTATCTTGCCGTCCTTCTCGTTCTTGATGCAGTCGTACATCATGTACAGCCAGACCAGGGCCAGCGCGGCCGTAACCAGCAGGGCCATGGTGGACCCGTATCTCAGTCCGCTCGGCACGCCATTGTTCAATAAGAAATCCAGCATTTTTTCTCCCCTCGGCGACTCCGCCGCCTTTATCTTTTGTAATGACCGCTCTTGCCGCCCAGTTTCTCGAGGAGGTATATGTCCTGTATCTCCAGGTCCTGGGCGAACATCTTGCACATGTCGTAGATGGTGAGGGCGGCGGTGCTGGCGGCCACCAGGGCCTCCATCTCCACGCCGGTCTTGCCGGTGCAGCGGGCCTCGGCGGTGACCAGTATGCCGGTCTTGTCCAGCTTGAACTCCACGCCCACGAAATTGAGCGGCAGGTTATGGCAGAGCGGTATGAGGCTGGCGGTGTTCTTGGCGGCCAGAATGCCGGCAAAGCGCGCGGCTTCGAGAACATTGCCCTTGGGCAGCTTGCCGGCGTTTATGATGCCGATGATCTCGGCATTAAGCCTGATATAAGCCTGCGCCCTGGCCGTCCGCTTGGTGTCCTTCTTATTTCCCACGTCGATCATAATAATTCCTTTATTCCCCTTTAGCCCAAAGCCTTGGCTGGCGGGGGCATGGGTTCCGAAGGCCCTCACGGAGGCCGACGCTTGCGTAGCGCGGAGGCCGAGTGAGGAGGGGCGAGCACGGTGTGCGAGACCCCGTGCCTGAGGGGCCCGTGCCCTCGTCAGCCTCCAAGACTGCTCATCTCCACGTGGCCGGCGGTGCCCGAGTCCTTGCGGTATTTAGATTTTACTAAAAATATTTTTTTAAGATAGTCGGCCAGCGCGTCGTCGCTGGCGCCGCCGCGCAGCAGGTCTTTCAGGTCGTGCGTGGCCGGGGAATAGAGGCAGGGATAGACCTTGCCGGTACAGTCCATGCGCACGCGGTTGCAGGCGCCGCAGAAATAGCTGCTGCGCCCGCTGATAAAGCCTATCTTGCCGGCCGCGCCGGCCAGCGCGCAAACGCGGGCCGGGCCACCGCCGGGCTCCGGCGGCAGTTCGCGCAAGGCGCCGACCGAATCCTCTATGAGCCGCTTGGTCTCGGCGGTGGTGTACAAGGCGTCGCCCAGCCGCGCCGAGCGCGCGTTGGCCGGGTAGAACTCTATGAAGCGCACCGTCAGCGGGCGGTCCAGCGAGAGCCGCGCGAAAGCCGGCACCTCGGCATCGTTGACCCGCTTCATCACCACCATGTTCAGTTTGGTATCCTCGTAGCCGGCGGCCAGCGCGGCGGCTATGCCGTCCAGCACTTTGGAAAGGCCGGCCGAGCCGGTGATGCGCTTGAAATTATCTTCGTTCAGCGTGTCGAGACTGATGTTCAGGCGGCTCAGGCCGGCCTCGCGCAGCGGCACCGCCAGTTCAGGCAGCAGCAGGCCGTTGGTGGTCAGCGCCAGCTCGCGCAGCCCCGGTATGGCCCGCAGCATTTTCACCAGGCCCACGATGTTCTTTTTCACCAGCGGCTCGCCGCCGGTCAGGCGTATCTTGGTCACTCCGGCGCGCACGAAGGCGGCCGCGGCGCGGGCGATCTCCTCGTGGCGCAGCAGCTGGTCATGCGCCAGGAAGCCCTCTTTTTCCATGGGAGTGCAGTAGATGCAGTTGAGATTGCACCTGTCGGTAAGCGAGAGGCGGAGATAGTCTACAGCCATGAGATGAACTTGGTCCGCTCCCCTTTGCGCAGGGCGCCGCCTTCGGGCACCATGGTGAAGCCGTTAGCCGCGGCCAGGGCCAGTATGTCGGCCGAGCCGTTGTTGGAGACCGGGGTCAGCGCGAACTCGGCGGCGGCGCGCACGGTGGACAGCATCATGGCCCGGCGGGGCGTGCGGGGGTCGAACTTCACCTCGCAGGCGCCCTCCAGGAAAAGCGGCGCGCTGTCGGGCCGGCCGGCCAGCTTGCGTATAGCGGGCCTGATATAGGCCAGGTAGGCCATGAAATTGGCCACCGGGTTGCCGGGTATGCCGAATACCAGTTTCTTCCCCTTCACGCCGAAGAACATGGGCTTGCCGGGGCGCACCCTCACTTTGTGGAAAACTTTTTTCACGCCCAGTTCTTTGAGCAGGCCGGGCACCAGATCATAGTCTCCCATGGACACGCCGCCGGAGATCAGAACCATGTCGGACTCCAGCGCCTTGGCCAGCGCCGCCCGCAGCCGGGCGGCCACGTCGGGCACTATCACCGGCGCGGCGTTTATGCCATCGGCGCGCAGCATGGCCGAGAGCATGGGGCCGTTGCTGTTGTATATGCGGTTCTTGCCCAGCGGCCGGCCGGGAGGCACTATTTCCCCGCCGGTATTGACCAGCGCCACCGCCGGCAGCGCGCCGGTCTTCACCCTGCCCCGGCCCGCGGCCGCGAGGGCGGCTATATGCGAGACGGTGATCACGGTGCCGCGGCGCAGAATAAGCTGGCCTTTCTTTATATCCTCTCCGCGCCGGGCTATATTGGCGCCCTTGCGTATGGCGGCTGAAAATTTAATGAGGCTTCCCTCTTCGGCGCTGTCCTCCACCATCACCACGGCGTCGGCCCCGGCCGGCACCGGCGCGCCGGTCATCACCTTCACGCATTCGCCCGGCTTTATTTTCCCTTTATAGCCCTGGCCGGCCTGCACCAAACCCCGGCAGCGCAGGGCAGCACCGGGCTTTATGTCGGCGGCTCGCGCGGCATAGCCGTCCACGGCGCTCTTGTCGAAAGGCGGCATCTCCACAGCCGAGCGCACATCCTCCGCCAGGGCGCGGCCGACGGCCTCTTCTATGGGCGTGGTCGCCGGCGGCAGCGGCCTGGCGTTTTTCAATACGGTATAGATAGCCTCTTCGAAAGTTATCATAGGTTCCTTTTAATCAGATGCGCGGCGGTGGCCTTGAACGAGGCATAAACCTCGGCCCCGGGCTTGAGGCCCAGGCCGTCCACCAATTGCTTGGTCACCGCCGCCTGGGCGGTGAAACCGCAATCCAGCTCCACTTTATACTGCAGGCCCCAGGGGGCCACGCCGGCCACCCTGGCCTTGAAATTATTGCGCCGGCCGCCGGCGTCGGCATTGAGAGAGACGCTGATATCCTCGGGCCGCAGGCAGAAGAACACGCTGTCGCCCGCCGCGCAGCCGGAGACGGCCATCAGCGTATGGCCGCCGGCCTCCACCGAACAGAGGTTCTCGCTGTTGGCGCTCACGCGCCCCGGCAATATGGTCTCCACGCCCACGAAATCGGCCACTTCCTTGCAAACCGGCCGGGAGAAGATCTCCTGCGGCTGGCCCTGCTGCAGTATCCTGCCGCCCACCAGCACCGCCAGCGTGTCGGCCAGCGTCAGCGCCCCGGCCTGGTCCTGCGTCACCAGCACCACGGCGGCGCCGGAGAGCTTTATGACCTTGCGCAGGTCCTGTATGACGGACTCTTTCACCCGCTCGTCGAGGGAGGCGAAAGGTTCGTCGAGCAGCAGCAGTTTAGGCCTGGTGACGAAGGCCCGTGCTAGGGCGGCGCGGTGGCTCTCACCCTGCGACAGCGTCCTGCCGTTGCGCTCGCTCAAGTGCGCTATGCGGAACAGCTCCAGCGCCTCCCGCACGGCCGCCGCGTCCATCCGGCCGCGCAGCCGCAGCGGCAGGGCCACATTGTTGAAAACGGTGTCGTTGATCAGGTAAGGCTGCGAGAAGACGGCGGCCATGGCCCGGCGCAGCGGCAGTTTATTGGCCGCGGCCAGCGCGTCCTGCCCCATGATCTCCAGGTTGCCGGCGGCGGGGCGGACTAGCATGGCCATGGCGTTGAGCAGCGTGGTCTTGCCGGCCCCGTTGGGGCCTATGATGGCGAACACCTCGCCCGCCCGCACCTTGAGCGAGTCCACGGCCAGCAGAAAGCCGGTGTCGAAAGCCAGGCGCAGGCCGGAGAGCTTTATCATCGGGCCAGCACCTTGTTCTGCTGTATCAGGGTCAGCGCCAGGTTCACAGCGAAGCCGAGCGCCAGCAGCACCAGGCCTATGGCTATGGCCATGTCGAAATTGCCCATCTGGGTTTCCATCACGGTGGCGGTGGTCAGCATGCGCGTCTGGTGGCGTATATTGCCGCCCACTATCATCACCGCGCCCACCTCGGCCACCAGCCGGCCGAAGCCGGCTATCACGGCCGCTACCATGGTGAGGCGTATCTCTTTGAGGCAGACCCAGACGGCCTGGCGGTCGCTGGCGCCCAGGGCCAGGATCTGGTTGTAGAATTTGGGGTCCACGTTCTGCATGGCGGAGATGGACAAGGCGGTGATTATGGGCAGGGCTATGATGAACTGCGCTATGATCATGCCCTTGGGCGTGTATAGCCAGTTCAGGAAGCCCAGCGGCCCGCTGCGCGCGAGGAACAGCATGACCACCAGGCCGGCCACTACCGGCGGCAGGCCCATGCCGGTATTGACCATCGCGATCACCAATTTTTTGAGCGGAAATTTCTTTACGGCTATCCAGCTGCCCAGCGGCACGCCGGCCAGCACGGCCAGGGCCGTGGCCGCCAGCGATACGGTCAGCGACAGCCGGGCTATGGAGAGCACCTCGGGATTGCCGGAGAGGATAATGTGCAGGGCTTTCCGGAAGCCTTCTATGATGAATTCCATCAGGTCAGCCGCCCGCCGGGAAAGGCCCGCTTAAAGAGTTTCCCGGCCGCCGCCCGCACGGCGGCGTCCAGCGCCTCGTAGCGCTCCAGGAAACGCCGGCCCTCGGGCGTCAATTCCGCCCCGCCGCGCCCGGCCCCGCCGCGAGTGACGGCCAGCACCGGCCGGCCCAGGGCGGCCTCGAGTTTCTTTACCAGTTTATGGGCCTTGGAGTAGGACATGTCCAGTTCGCGGGCCGCCGCGGAGAGCGAGCCCAGCTTTTCCACGCCGCGCAGCAGCCAGGCCGGGCCCAGGCCCATGAAGGAATCGTCGGCGGCGTCGCGCAGCCCTATTTTTACCCTTAATCGCATCCGTTATATTTTACGAAATATAACGGCGGAAAAGAAAAACCGGGGCCATTAGCCCCGGCTTTCTCCGCGCCGTTATTTCGCGGCGTGATCGTAGAAGAACAGCTGCTGGCCGTATTTCTCCACGCCGAACTTCTCTATGGTCTCTTTGACCGGCTCCGACAGCACGAAGTCGAAGTAGGCCCTGGCGCCGGCAGCGTTCACCTTGGGAAACCTGGCCGGGTTGACCAGGATAAGGCTGTAGCGGTTGATCAGCAGATCGTCCCCCTCGCTCAACACGGCCAGTTTGAGGTTCCTGGCCATGGACAGGTAGGTGGAGCGGTCGGCCAGCACATAGGCCTTCTTCTCCTCGGCTATGGAGAGCGTGCCGGCCATGCCCTGGCCGGCTTCCAGGTAAAACTCCCCGGACGGCTTGACGCCGGCGGCGGCCCAGATCTTCAGCTCTTTCTTATGAGTGCCGCTCTGGTCGGCGCGGGAAATGAACGGCGCCCTGGCGGCGGCTATTTTCCTGAAAGCTTCGGCAGCCTTATTCGAACCTCTCACTTTAGCGGGGTCGGCGGCCGGCCCCAGTATCACGAAGTCGTTGTGCAGGAAGGTGGTGCGGTCGTTGCCGTAGCCCTCCTCCACGAATTTGGCCTCGTCGTCGGGGCTGTGCACCCACAGTATGTCGGCCTCGCCGGTCTTGCCCAGCTTCATGGCCTGGCCGGAACCCACGGCTATGGCCTGCAGCCTGAACTCCCCGTTCTTTTGAAACTCTTCGTTCAACACGTCCAGCAGACCGCTGTCGCGCACGCTGGTGGTGGTAGCCAGCCGTACTATATTCTCAGGCTCGCTACCGGAGCAGCCCGCCAGCGCGGCGGCCAGGAACAGGAGCAGGTATGCGGGAAGCGTTTTTGTTTTCATTTTTTCTTTATCTCCGGCGCTATAAGGAGGCCCTTATCGAGGCGAAGCCTCGATAAAGCCGAACAGCAGGCCGGCGGCCAGGGCGAAGAGCAGCCAGAAAACCGCGTAAATCAGCAGCCCGCGGCGGCCTATGAGCCTCTGCGACATGATCATCGTGGGAATGCAGGTGCCCACCGAGCCGAGCAGGAAGGCGAAGGCCGGGCCGGGGCCGAGGCCCAGTTTCATCAGCGACAGCGTTAGCGGAATCTCCTCGCCCTCGCAGACATAGAGCGGCACGCCCGCCAGCGTGGCGGCCAGGTAAGCCAGCGGCCCGGAAGAGCCGATATAGCGGGCCATGAGGTCGGCCGGCATCAGCACTATCAGCGCGCTGGCTATGGCCATGCCCAGGGCGAAATATTTGCCCAGTTCCTTGAGTATGTCGATAAAGACCGGCCAGAATTTCTTTGGTTCTTCCGACTCCGCCGCTGAGGAGCAGCCGCAGCCCGAGCAGCATTTCTTGGCCGGCTGGGCCGCGGGAATATCCAACAGCCCCGGAGCGCGCTCCAGGCGCAGGAACAGGGCGCCTATGGTTACGCCGCCGATCAGGCCGGCGAGCGTCCTGGCCGCGGCGAACTTCCAGCCGAGCAGGGCCCAGGTCAGCACCAGCGTCTGCGGGCTGGCCAGCGGCGAGGCCAGCAGGAAACTGGTGACCGTGCCCAGGTCGGCGCCCTTGCGGCGCAGGCCCTCGGCCATGGGCATAGTGGCGCAGGAACAGCCCGGCATTATCATGCCGAGCACAGCGGCTTTGACCATGGACAGCCAGCCGCCGCGCAAATGCTTGAGGGCGAACTCCGGTTTCAGGTAAACGTCCAGCGCCGCGCCGAAAGCGGCGCCGCCCAGGAAGTAAGGCAGCACCTCCCAGGTCAGCGACAAAAACTCTTTAATGAAAGCGTAAATATAAGCCACGTATATATTATCCCAGCCGGACGCCGTTAAAGTCAATCTATTTGGTCCGGTTAACAAAAAAAGGACCGGAGGGCCAGCCTCCGGTCCTTTCAACTCCGTCAGTTCTTACTTGGCGCCGCGATTGACCATCAGGTCCAGGTCCTCGCGCAGGCTCTGCAGGTCTTCCTCATGCTCCACTTCCTGCTCGAGTATGGTCAGGGCCATGTTGTAGGTGACCATGTCCTTGTCCTTGGTGGCGTCCATCAGCGCCTTATAGGCGGAAATGGCGCACTGCTCGCCGGCTATGTTCTGGTCCAGCAGCACGGCCACGTAAGGGTCTGCCGGGGCGTCGTACTTGCAGGGGGTCAGCTTCAGCCAGTCGGCGGGGCCCAGCGCCGGCGTGCCGCCGAGCTGTATGATGCGCCCGGCCAGCATGGTGGCGTGCGTCAGTTCCTCGGTGGCGTGCAGGGTCAGCTCGGCCGCCACGGCGTCCTTCATGGGGCCCTTGATCACCTTGGCGCCCAGCCAGTACTGGTAATAGGCCAGCCATTCGCTGGCGAAGGCACTGTTGAGCATTTCCAGCAGCTTGTCCACGTCCATCCCGATAATTTCGCGGCCGCGAGTTCCCATTTTACCCTCCTTACCCGTTAACTATCAATGTTTACCGGTGCTGCCAAAGCCGCCCTCGCCGCGGGTGGTAACGGCCAGCTCCGGCGTTTCGGCGAAAGCGGCATGTTCCACCCTGGCGAACACCATCTGAGCCACCTTCTCCCCCTTCTTGATCTCGTAGGGGGTCTTGGTGTCGAGGTTTACGAGGATGACGCCCACCTCGCCGCGGTAGGGCGCGTCCACCGTGCCGGGAGTATTGAGCACGGAGATGCCGTGCTTGAGGGCGAGGCCGCTCTTGGGCCGCACCTGGCCCTCGTAACCCTCGGGGATGGCCATCTTCAGGCCGGTGGGCACCAGTACGCGCGCGCCGGGCTGCAGCGTGTGGTCGATGGTCGAGAAAAGGTCCACGCCGGCGTCACCGTGATGGGCGTAGGCGGGCACCTTGGCGTCGGGGTGTATCTTCTGTATCTGTATTTCCACTTTTGACATGTCAGCCTCTTAACTGGGTATTGGGAAGATGCTTGAGCACTTCCTGATGTATCTCCTGCAGCAGCAGCGGCGGGGTTTCCGGGAAACTCTCGAGCCGCTTGTCCAGCAGGCCGTCCTTGCGCGGCACGAACTTCTGGACATAATATTTATGCGCGTCGCTGCCGGTGGCCTGCACCACCAGGCGGGCCGCCGCCGACATCTCCTGCACGGTGAGGAAAGAGATCTCCCCGCCGCCGCGGACCACGGGGGCGACGGTGGTGCGGAATTCGTAGACGGGGAAGCGCGAGACCAGGCGCAGGCTTTCGCTCATGGCCTCCTCATGCCCCTCCACTCCGGCGGTGGCCGGCCAAAGGAAGCGCGGCCCTTTCACGTCCATGGCCACGTAGTCCACCAGCCCCGCGCCCAGCAGGCGCTCCAGCACCCGGGGGCTGCTGCCGTTGGTGTCGAGTTTAACGGAAAGGTTCCTGGCGCGCACCTGCTCTATGAAAGGGATCAGCCCTTCCTGCAGCGTGGGTTCCCCGCCGCAGATGGTCACGCCGGTGACCCACTCCTTGACCGTATCCAGATAATCCAGGAAGCCCTGGTCGCCCAGGTCCTTGGCGCCGGCCAGCAGCGGCGCGGCGTGGCAATGCGGGCAGCGGTAATTGCAGCCGGGCGTGAAGGCCACCGCGGCTATCTTGCCGGGGTAGTCTATCAGGTTAAAGCCGAGCGCTGCGCCAATTTTCATTTTTTACCTATATAGCGGATGACTGATACTAGCGGGTGACACGGTGACCGGGTTAGCAAAACCTTCATGAGGGCGAGGCTTGCTAATTCGCCGTGTGGAGCGAAGCGACACTTTCTTGCCCGATTGATGAGCGAGGCCACGGTGTGGCCGAGCGCGTTTTGCGTTCCGGTCACCGTGGCGCTCGCCATCGGGCATACGCTTATTTTACAGCGTAGGCGCCTTCTACCATCTTATAGTATTCCACTTCTTTGCGGTGCACCGGCTTGCCGCGCTTGAACTCCAGCTCGTAGCGGCCCATGGTGCCGTTGTTCTTCACCAGCACGGTGGGGATCGGGTCCAGCGGCACGTTCCAGCGGGCGGCGGCCAGGCGGGCCTCCTGCGTGGTCAGGTCATAGAACTCCACCGGGATCTCCATGCCCTTTTCCTTCAGGGCCTTGGTCAGGCTGTTCTTGGCTTCCTCGCACATCGCGCAGCCTTCCTTGCCGAATACCATGACTTTCTTGGAGCTGTCCTTCTCGTGCAGCCAGGGCACCTGCGGCGTGAAGTCGGCGTAATGCTGCGCCACCGCCTCGCGGGCCTTGCTGATCTCCAGCTGGGAGTCGTTCCAGCCGGAGAGGTTGGAGAAGTAGCCCACGATCTTCGTGCGCTTGGTCATGTCGGTGCTGCCGCACTTGCCGCACTTATCCTTGAAGCCGAAGTAGTTGGTATGGCAGCCGTTGCAGTGCGTGAACTCCGGGGACACCGTCACCTGCGAGGCGCGGGTGTTGCGGTAGGCCTTCTCCACCAGCGTGCCGATGGACTCCGGCGGTATCTGGCTCTCGCCGCAGTACACGTGGATGATGGCGCCCGACTCTATCATCTCGTGGAACTTGCTCTGCAGCTCGATGCGGTCCAGGATGCTGATGTTGGCGCCGGGGTTGAGGTGTATCGAGTTCGTGTAGTAGGGGGCGCGCTTCAGGTCGCCCTTGACCACCTTCTTGGCCTCGGGGAAGCGGGCCATGTCGCCCTTGGCGAGCTTCTGCGTGGCCGATTCGGCCGGGGTCTCCTCCAGGGTGATCTTGAGCCCGTACTGCGCCTTCAGGCTGGCGACCTTCTGGTACATCCGGTCGATGACCTGCAGGCCGGTCTCGTAGGCGTCCCGGCTCTCATGCAGCTCCTTGCCGGTGAGGTACTCCACCACTTCGTTAAGGCCGATGAGGCCTATGATATAGGTGGCCTTGTTGAGGTCCACGTAGGGCGTGCCGTCGTCGGAGGGCAGGCCCAGCGAGCGCAGCGGGCTGCCGTCGGTGTCGAGCAGGGTCTGCGTGTAGACCTTCTTCTGCAGGTGGGCCTTCATCGCCAGGTCCATGGCCTTCTCTATCTCGGTCACGGTGCCCTCGAGGGTCTTGCCCTTGAAGGCGGCCTGCGGCAGGTTGATGGTCACGTTCTGGAAGCCGGTGAAGCGGATGCACTCGGGGTGCTTGAGCAGGTACGGGTCGGTGACCTTCTCCTTGAGGCGGCAGCACTGGGCCAGGGTGGCGCCGGCGCCGTCGCGGTCGAACATGAAGTAGGTCGATCCGTTCTTGGTGGCCAGGCGGCAGCCGTAGTCGTACACCTCGCGTTCATCGGGGTTCTCGAGAGCTTCCCGGCTGACGTGCAGGTCGCACTTGGGGAAGGCGAACTGTATGCCGTACTTGTCGCCGTCCTCCCACACCTTCATCAGCTCTATGGCGAACTCCTGCGAGGTCTTCACCATGCGCTGGTCGCCGTAGGTGACATACTTGCGGCCGTCCGTCGGGTGCACCACGTCCCCGTTGCGGGAGTCGCCCTCGACGCCCTTGAAGCGGGGCGCCTCGTCGACGAGCTCCACGTTGCCGGCCGCGTCCTCTATCATGTACTTGCCGCCGGGGCCCATCGCCGGGACGTTATGCATGTACTGCGGCACGCCGGTGTGGATGTTGAAGTCGATGAACAGCGTCTGGCCGCCGCGGGAAAACGCGTTCTGGCTGGCCGAGAAGATCAGGTTCTGGGCTATCTGGCGCATTTCCTTCTTGGACAGCTTGCTGAGCACGCGCACTTCCCCGGTCTTGCGGAAGTAGGGCACGGCGGTGCCGTCGGTAAAGGAGACGCTGCCGGCCTCCACCATGGCTTCGAGCGCGTCCTTCTTCATGCGCACGGTCTTGCCCTCCAGCTCGCCTTCCACCAGCACTTCGGGGCAGTTGAGCATCGGGGCGTACAGTATATTAAGGAAGCCGAAGCCCAGGGCGCCGGCATAGCGGCTCTGCATGGAAGCCAGGAAGGTCTGGATATGGCCGTTGAGCACCATCGCCGATTTCGCGGGGTTGCTCTTGTTCTGCAGGTTGGAGACGATCTTGTCGAGGCCGTACTTCTTGATGTACTCGACGGAGTGGCTGGAGCAGTACACGCGCTGGGGGTAGCCCAGGTCGTGCACGTGCACGGTGCCGTTGTTGTGGGCCTGCGCCACTTCTTCGGAGAACACCTTGCGCAGGTTGTACTGCTTGAGCACGTACTCCGCTATGCCCAGGTTCACGGCCTCGGGGTTATTGGAGGTGATATTGGAGTTTTCCTTGCTGTTGCCTATCACCAGGCTCTCCACGGTGGAGATGGGCATGGCGAGCGCGGAGTTCTTGAGCGGGATGCCCATCATGGAGAGGTGGCTCTCGGCGATGCGGCGCAGGAACTGCGTGTCGTAGCTCTTGGTGCCGTACTTCTCGGAGAGCTCGTAGGCGTTGTTCTCGGTCTCCTTGGCTATCATCGCGGCCAGGTCGGAGGTCAGGGCGTATTCCTTCTCCAGGGCCTCGGCCAGCTTCTTGCGGTCGAAGGGCTCGATGGTCTCGTTGGTGATGCTGGCCACGAGCAGCATCTGGTCGGTGATGTCGGCCTTGCCGGCCTTCTTCTTGACGGTGAGGCCGCTCTTGCGCACGCGGTTGCGGTCCAGGGCGTAGAACTCGAACTTGTCGGCGGTGCGGTCGAACTTCTTCTCGCGCAGCACGGTGACGCACATGGCGTTGCTGTCGTCCACGGTGGGGATGACGTTCTTCAGGGTAAATTCGGTGTTTAGGCGGCGGGCCACGTCGTTGGCCACTTCCACGGCCTTCTCCTCGTCGCGGCCGCCCAGCGTGTAGGCGGCTTTATAGATGGCGGCTTTTATCTTCTCCAGGTTGAAAGGCGCCACTTTGCCGTCACGCTTCTTGATCACTTTCGGAAAAAATTCGTTCATTTTATGTCTTGTCCCCTCTTATTTTTTTATTGATTTGATCTCTTTTTCAAAATCGGTGACATCTTCGAAGTCTTTGTAGATAGATGCGAACCGTATATACGCGACCTTGTCGAGGGCCTTCAGTTTCCTGGCCACGAACTCCCCTATCTTGCTGCTGGGGATCTCGTAGGTGTCCTCGTTGCGCAGGGAGCTCTCTATATCCCTGCCCGCCTCCTCCATTTTCTCCACGCTGACGTCCCGCTTCTGGCAGGACTTGATGATGCCGTTCATGAGCTTCTCTTTCAGGAAGCTCTCGCGCCTGCCGTCCTTCTTTATGACCACCAGCGGGTGCGATTCTATGCGCTCATAGGTAGTGAACCGCTTGGCGCAGTTCTCGCACTCGCGCCGGCGCCTTATTTCGAAGGCTTCGGACGAGTCGCGGCTGTCGGTGACCTTGGTGTCTTCCGCGCCGCAAAATGGACATTTCATCGTACTGTTCCCTGTTCCTGAGGGGCGAAAAGCCCCCGGGCGTTGTGCCTAGCTATACTATGCTAGACACTCGCCAGACTACCATACGTTGTGTTCTTTACCGCCCACCCCACTATTAGTAGTAGCGAGGATATTTTACACCATATCTGATTTTAGGCGCAAGAATTTAATGTTTTTTCATTGGTAAAAATAATATTTGACATTGTTTTAAAAACCACGGGTCGCGGCTTTTGAGCCCAAATAAGTATCCCTCGCGCCCCCTCCGCGGGCAGCCTGTTGGTTACTTGTATACATGGTCAAGTGTGACCGGCAAACGGTAGATAAACCGGACAAAAGCGGTTAGGATATAAGTGCGGAGGATGCGCCGGGGTTTCATTCATATATTATCCCCGGAAGGCGCCGCCGCAGGAGGTAGTGTTATGAAAAAGATGAAGCAAGGGTTCACCCTGATAGAGCTGATGATAGTCGTGGCGATCATAGGTATATTGGCCGCGATAGCCATACCGAAGTTCGCCGACCTCATCAACAAGTCGAAGGAAGGCGCCACGAAGGGCGCGCTCTCGTCGGTGCGCAGCGCGATACAGGTGTACTACGGCGACAACGAAGGCTGGTTCCCGGCGGCGGAGACCCCGCTTCTGGGCTCGCTCACGCTGAACGCGAAGTACATCGGCGAGATACCGGTGGCGAAGCTGCCCGGCACCACGCACCAGGACGTGCGCACGGTTACCGGCGTGGTAGCGACCACCCCCGGCGACTACACCACCCAGGCCATCGCCGACACCGGCGGCTGGGCTTACTACGCCGAGACGGACGTACCCCAGACCTGGGGCAACCTCCAGGTCGGCTGCACGCATGAGGACATAAAGGGCCGTGGCAGCGATACGCTGTTCACCCCGTGGTCTACCTTCTAAGGAGGGAAGGAGAAGGCCCCGCGCTAGGAGACGCGGGGCCTTTTTTACGCCCTGGCGGGAGGCAGCTTCAGTTTGTAAAGAAGGGGACGCTGATGACTATATGACTAATTACAGACACGATCCGCATCTGAGCAAATAATAGTCATATAGTCATCAGCGTCCCCTAGGACAGGTCTATCAGGTTCCAGCGGGCGGCGTAGAGGTCGCGGAGTTTTTTGCGCAGGCCGCGGTTCTCCGGGGCGGCCAGGTCGGGGTCGGCGGCCAGAATGGCCTCGCGGTCTTCCATGGTTTGCGCCAGGATCTCGCCGTCGCGGGACATGTCGGCTATCTTGAACTCCATGTCGCCGTGCTGGCGCAAACCCAGGATCTCGCCGGCGCCGCGTATATAAATGTCTTTTTCGCTCAGTTCGAAGCCGTTGGAAGACTGCACCATGGCGCGCAGGCGCTCGGCGGCGTCACCGGCGCGGGCATGGGCCACCAGCAGGCAGCGGGAATCCCACTTGCCGCGGCCCACCCGGCCGCGCAGCTGATGCAGGCTGGCCAGGCCGTAGCGCTCGGCGTTGTTTATCACCATCAGCGTGGCGTTGGGCACGTCTATGCCCACCTCTATCACCTGCGTGGCGACTAAAATGTCGGTGCGGCCGGCCGCGAAATCGTCCATGACCTGTTTTTTAAGCTCGCCGGGCATGCGGCCGTGCATCATGTCCACTTTTTTGCCGCGAAAAAGCACCTTCAGCCGCTCGAACTCGGCCTTTACCGACTTCATGTCGGCCTCGGCGGTCTCCTCTATGACGGGGTAGACTATGTAGGCCTGCCGCCCTTTGGCCACTTCTTCCTTGGCCGCGGCGAAGGCCGTAACCTCGTCGGCCTCGGTGGTCTTTATGGGCTTGCGGCCGGGCGGCAGCTCCTTCAGCACGGAAAGATCCAGGTCCCCGTACAGGGCCAGGAACAGCGTGCGGGGAATAGGCGTGGCCGTCATGATGAGCATGTCGGCCCGGTCGCCCTTGGCGCGCAGGGCCGCCCTTTGGCGCACGCCAAAGCGGTGCTGCTCGTCTATGACCACCAGCCGCAGGTTCTTGAACTTCACCCCGTCGCTGATGACGGCGTGGGTGCCCAGCAGTATGTCTATCTTCCCGTCGGCCAGGTCGGCCAGTATCTTTTTCTTTTCGGCGGCCTTCATGCGGCCGGTCAACAGGGCGAAGCGCAGGCCGAGGCCCTTGAGAAAGCGCTCGAAAGTGAGGTAATGCTGCTCGGCCAGTATCTCGGTGGGGGCCGCGAACACGCTCTGGCCGCCGTTCTCGGCCGCGAGCAGCATGGCGCTGAGCGCCACCACGGTCTTGCCGCTGCCCACGTCGCCCTCCAGCAGGCGGGCCATGGGGGTGGGGGCCTGCATGTCGGTAAAGATCTCGTTGATGGCGTGGGCCTGTGAGGCGGTGAACTGGAAGCCGAGGTTGGCCCGAAACGGCGTCAGCAGGGTCTTCTTCACCTCGTAGACGAAGCCCTTCTGCACGCTCTTGGTCTGGCGCTTCTTGAGCGCCCAGGCCAGCGTCATCAGCAGCAGTTCCTCGTAGATGAAGCGGCGGCGGGCGGCGGCCAGTTCGAAATTATTCTCGGGGAAATGTATGGCGCGGGCGGCGAGATCCCGGGCCACCAGCCCGCGGCGGGGGGCCAGGGCCGGCGGCAGGAAGTCCCAGACGGCCTCGTGCCCGGCCTGCACCGCCTCGTATACCGCCTCGCGCATGAACCTGGCCGTCAGCCCCTCGGTGAGCGGGTAGACCGGGACTATGCGCCCCACGTGCATTTTGAGTGCGCGGGCGTCGTCGTCGGCGTAATACTCGTCGGCCCGCAGGCGGCTGACGAAAAGCGGGTCCTCCGGCGTGCCGGTGATCCAGACGACGCGACCTTCTTTAAGGTCCTTGCGCAGCGGGGCGAAAACGTCGAAGCGGGGATTGTGCCGCTTGAAGAAGCTGGCCTCGGCCTCCCCGTAGGGGGTCTCTACCACGGTCTTGAAGATGCGCAATTGGCTGGAGGTATAGAGGTCCCGGACGGACTTTATCTTTCCTTTAATAATAGGGGCGGGGTCCAGGCAGGGCAGCGGCTCGCGCCGGGCGGGCAGGCGCCGGTCCTCCCAGCCGCGCGGGAAATAGAAGAGCAGATCGTCCAGGCTCTCTATGCCGAGGCGGCCGAAAAGTTCGGCCTTTTTCGGCCCCACGCCCTTCAGGAACTGTATGGAAGTCATGATATTCGGACTAAAACACTATTATATGAATCCCCCGCCCGTCGGAGAAAGGCCTTTTGCAGTATTGAGCGCCTCTTGAGCCGGATTTGAGCGCTTCTTGAACGGCTTTTATTATACTTTAAGTGTCAGGTTAAGCTCTTTAAACAAGCCGTAGTCAGCAGGTTTACGGCAACAGATCTCCAGCGCTGTACGGTGCGCCCCCCTAACCCAAACCCCCAAGACACAGGGCTTCGGCCCCGTGCTCTAGTACCTGCAGCGCTGGTCTAATTTAATGCCCCGCCGGGCAACAGTGTTCTCCCTCTATAAGTCCCCTGTCAGGCGACCAGATATTCCGGCGGGGCCTATTTTTTTGTTGAGCGGCTCTTGAGACGGATTTGAGCGCTTCTTGAACGGATTTACATATACTTTCAGTGTAGCAGCAAGCTCTTTACAAAGGCCCGCGAAGGCAAGTCCTAGCGGCACAACGATCCCCAGCGCTGTACGGTGCGCCCCCCTAACCCAAACCCCCAAGACACAGGGCTTCGGCCCCGTGCTCTAGTACCTGCAGCGCTGGCTAAATTAAGCCCCGCCGGGCGACAACAGGTAAGACTCCTTCGTAAGGCAACTGTATCTCACCATGAATGTTCCGGCGGGGCGCTTTTTTTGTTCCCCAAAAAGCCCGGCAAGAACCCGGCCGCAAGCAAAGCGGCCGCTTCTGTTATATTATCCCCGATCGGACCTCGGATCAGAACCCGGCAAGGCCCTTCAACCCTTTCTTCACCGCGTCCCTGCCTTTCTCCGAAGCCGCTTTTTTCGCCCGGCCCCTGGCCTCTTCGGCCAGGCGTTTTTTTGCCTGTTCCATTATCATCTTCGTGTCGAAATTCCGGCGGTAACCGTTCCAGGCGGAGGCGTTCATCTTCTTGTAGCCGGCCGGCAGCGCGAACTTCTCCGCGGGAATGCTCCCGATCTTCACCGATTTTACCGTCATGGCGTGACTGGACCCTTTGGCCGAAGCCTCGTGGCCCATGAGCACGCCGGGCACGGCCTTCCCCCCGGAGAGCCCCAGCGCCCTGACCTGACCGCGGTAGAAGTCCGCCGCGGGCTTCAGCCTGGCGTCGCCGGAGATCCACGCCTTGCCTTTAAGGTCCTTACCCGAGAGCGCGTACTCGTCGGACGCGAAGCCGGCGATCTTCCTGGAGCCGGAGGTCTTCTTGTAGGTAAAGCCGGCCGGCGCCGCGCCGTCGGGGACCAGGCCGGAGCCGGAATCAACCGCCTTGCGCAGTTCGTCGAAGGTGAATTCGCAGTAGCCGTTGGAGGCCGGCATCAGCGTCCATACCATTTTCTTGTCCAGCCGGGTTATTATCACCGACTTCTGCGTGCTGCGCCCCTTCTTCTCAGGGTCCTGGTAGTTGACGGCCACCTCAAGCCGGGAATATTCCGGTTCTATGTAATTGACATAAGAGGATTTGTTCGATTGCCCCTCGTAGTCCGACACGTTCTCCATTTTCATGGTGACACCGGCCAGCGCGGGCGAGGCGGCCAGCAGCGCGGGAACGAGAAATATTAACTTTTTCATGGGACCCCCTTTTTTTCAGATTCTACTTAAATTGGCCCGGCCAGGGAACCTTGGCCGGACAGGCGCAGTGATTCCTTGAAGCGTATCCGCAAAATTCGTTCAATATACCGGAGAATACCGCCTGGAGGAAAGACCTATGGAAAAATGGATGACCGATTCAGCCCTGATACTGGCCTTGGCCCTGGCCGCTTCCGGGCTGGCCTACTGGGGACTGATACTGCTCTCCAAGTACGTCCTGCCCAAACGCATCCTGTCCCCCCGGCTGGTCAACCACATCATGCGCTCGCTGCGGCTGCCGCTGGGGCTGCTGGTTGTCTCTTTCTCGATCGGGGGAGCGGTAACGCTGATGGAACTGCCCGAAGTGCTGGGCAGGGCGGCCCCCAGGACGCTGACCGTGCTGCAGATCATACTGATGGCCTGGCTGGCCGTGAGGGTGACGGGGATAGGGCGCGAGCTGGTCATGAACGCCTTCGACATCACCGCCAAGGACAATCTGCAGGCCCGCAAAATACATACGCAGATACGCGTGGTGGAGCAGATCCTGGCCGCACTGATCTCCTTCTTCGCGATAACAGCCGTGCTGATGACCTTCGACAAGGTTCGGCAGCTGGGCGTCAGCTTGCTGGCCTCGGCCGGCGTGATGGGCATCATCCTGGGCTTCGCCGCCCAGAAGAGCATCGCCACGCTCTTCGCGGGGATACAGATAGCGCTGACGCAGCCGATACGCGTGGACGACGTAGTGATAGTGGAAAGGGAATGGGGCTGGATAGAGGAGATAACGCTGACCTACGTGGTGGTCAGGATCTGGGACCTGCGGCGCCTGATACTGCCGATAACCTATTTCCTCGACAAGCCCTTCGAGAACTGGACGCGGGTCTCCGCCGACATACTGGGCACCGTCAGCGTCTTCACGGATTACACCGCTCCCGTAGGCGAATTCCGGGCGGAGGTGCGGCGGATCTGCGAGGGCAGCGAGCTCTGGGACGGCAAGGTCTGCGGGGTGCAGGTGGTCAACGCCTCCGACACGACGATAGAAGTGCGCGCGCTGGTCAGCGCCAGTGATTCGTCCCGGTGCTGGGACCTGCGCTGCCTGGTAAGGGAAAAGATGATAGATTTCCTTCGGGAAAAGCACCCGGCCTGCATGCCGCGCACGCGCGTGCTGCTCGACCCGAGAACCGCCGCGGGCCGCCCGGAAGCGAGCCCGGCCTGAAGGTTCCGGCCCCGGCGGACCCTCTCCCCGCCGGGGACTCTCCCTCAGATACTTTTATTATCAAATACCGGACGGTTTTCCGTAAGTTCGGGCAGGTTTTTTTCCGCCAGGCAGGCGGCCAAGGGAGCGTCGGGCGCCGCAAAAGGCAAACCCGATCATCATGATAGCTCTGCCAATTAGGAATCAGCGTCCCCTTTTATTATAATTCAGTTATGAAAGAACGGGCACTGATAGTGGACGACGACCCGGAGCTGCTCGGCATCCTCAGGAAATACCTGGAGAACCACGGCCTCGAGACGATCTCCGCCGCCAACGGCGCCGAAGCGCTGGCCGCAGCCCCGGCCGGCAAACCCGACATCATCATAACCGACGTGGAAATGCCCCGCATGGACGGCTTCACGCTATGCCGCCGCGTCAAAGAGAACAAGGTGCTCGCCGACATCCCGGTCATAATCATGACCGGCAAGAAGATCTCCGAAGCCGACCAGGTGGCCGGCTACGGCTACGGCGCCGACGATTACGTGGTAAAACCCTTCTCCTACCCGGTGCTGCTGGCCAAGGTCAAAGCGATGCTGCGCCGGGCCGCCCGGGGCAAGAAGAAGGCCTCCGTGTTCAGGGCCGGCGACCTGGAGCTGAACCTGGAAGGCCGCACGATAAAGATAAAGGGCAAGCCGGTAAAGCTCACCTCCAAGGAATTCGACCTGCTGCACACGCTGGCCTCCAAGCCGGGCAAGGTGCTCAGCCTCAACAGCCTGCTGGAGGCGGTCTGGGGCTACAATACCGCCGATTACAACGACCCCCACACCGTGGAAGTGCACGTCTCCAACCTGCGCCGCAAGATAGGCGCGCTGGGCAAGCGCATCAAGGCCGTGCCCGGCCACGGCTACAAGTTCGAATAGCATGAAGAAAACCGGCACCAGCAAGGATATAGAGGCCCTCGGCAAGGCCCTGCCGCTCATGCTGGATACGGCGCTGGCCCCGGACAATCTGGAACCCTTCCTCAAAAAAATAGCCCGCCTGCTGTCCGGCCCGGACGGCGTCTGCGCCTGCGCCAAGGTGGCCATAAGCCTCAAAGGCGTGCGCGGCCGCCCGGCCCTCAGCGTCTGCCCGGCCTGCCGCAAAGCGGACCTGGAGCGCATGGCTCTGGCCGCCAAAGCGCACGCCGGCAGGGGCCTTTTTTTCTCGCACGCCATCAAGGCGGGCAGCGCCCGCGCCGGCAGCATCTCCGTGCTGCTCACCAAGCCGCCGCCCAGCCCCCGCGCGGCGGCCGCGACCATAGAGCTGGCCGCCAAGGTAATAGGCGCCCGCCTGGTCAACGAGACCCGCGACGCCGAACTGCGCCGGGAAAAGGACCTGTCTTCCTCCCTTAAACATATAGAGGAGCTTTATCTCTCCTTCCCCGGCATCTCCATCGAGGAGATCTCCCGCGCCGTGCTCGACGAAGCCCGCCGCCTGACCGGCAGCTCGCTGGGCTTCGCCGGCTGTATTGACAATACCACCGGAAACATGGCGATGGCCTCGCTCACCTCGGACGCCTGGGATAAATGCCCGGTAAAAGACAAGCCGGTGGTGTTCAGTAATTTCAGGGGTTTGTGGGGCTGGGTGCTCAAGCGCAAGCGGCCGCTGCTCACCAACGCCGCGGCCTCGGACAAGCGCGCCGCCGGTCTGCCGCAGGGGCACATGAAGATAGAGAAATTCCTGGGCGTGCCGGCGCTGTCCGGGCGCCGGCTGCTGGGCATGCTGGCGCTGGCCAACCCGCAGCGGGATTTCGCCCCGGAGGACCTGGACGCGGCGCAGAAGCTGGCCCGCGTCTACGCCATGATACTGCAGCGCAAGGAGGCGGAGGACCGCCAGCGCGAAGAGGATACCCGCTTCCGCACCATCCTCTCCTCCACCAAGGACACCATCTACACGGCCGACCTCAACGGCAGGATCACCTATATCAGCCCGCAGGCATCCGATTACGGCTACACTCCGGAGGAACTGCTGGGCCGCTCCATACTGGAGTTCGCCCACCCCGAAGACAAGGATTTCATCACGAAGGCCTGGGCCAACGCGGTCAAGACCGGGCGCACGCTGCCCATACTGCCCTACCGCCTCAGAAAGAAGGACGGCAGCTACGCCTACGCCGAGCAGAAAAGCGGCGTGGTGGGCGAGGGCGGCAGGTCGCTCTATATCACCGGGGTTATCCGCGACGTGACCGGCCAGAAGGAGACGGAGCGCCTGCTCAAGGAAAGCGAAACGATGATGCGCATGGTCTTCGACACGGCCGCCGACGCTATCTTCATCAAGGACATGAACGGCATGTACGTGAAGGCCAACAAGGCCTGCGCGGACCTGATGAGCACCACCCCGGAGGCCATGATAGGCCGCACCGACTCCGATTTCTTCCCGCCCGAGACCGCGGCCGCGGTGTTCCGCACCGACAGCGAGGTGGTGCTTAAGGACAAAACGCTCTCGCTATACAATTACCACCCTTTCCCCGGCGGCAGCCGGCACGTAAACATCATCAAGACCCCGCTAAAGAACGTGCGAGGCGAGACCATCGGCCTGCTGGGCATAGCCCGCGACATCACCGACCTCAAGCGCATGGAAACCGAGCTGGCCCTCGCGCACGCGGCCGAGGCCGTAAGCAACGTGGCCAGGCCCATGGCGCACGACTTCAACAACGCGCTGGCCGCCATCAACGGCTACGCCACGCTGATAGACGAGGACCTGCCCGCCTCCAGCCCGATAAAGAAGGAAATTTCCAGGATAATAGAGGCCGTCAAAAGGGCGGCCGTGCTGACGTCGAAGTTCCAGGATTTCGCCAGGAATCCGGACATAAAAAACCCCGGCAAGCCGGGGGAGAAGAAAGAAGAAGGGGCCTAGTTCAGGCTCCCCGCAGCGACACCGACAAAACCCGCAGTTCCTCGGTTTCTTTGCGGGATAATTTCAAACCCGCCAGGAACTCCTCGCCGGCCGCCCCCATCAGGGCGGCCACCGCGGCCAGTCTCGCCCGGGCCCCGGCCTGCGCGGCCACCAGCGGGCCGAAGGCGAAAGCGGGATGCAGCACGGCCAGCGCGCCCAGGTCACGCAGCAGTTCCAGGGCCGGCAGCGGGTTCTCCTCTGACAGGATCTTTACCAGCTCGTTGCGCAGGCGCTCGCGGCTGAGCACTCCTGGCAAACCGTTGGCTACGGCGGCCCGGGCCAGCGCCAGCGTGCCGGCCTCCAGCCGCCAGCCGAAGCGCCCGGCGAAGCGGGCCGCGCGGTAGACGCGGGTCGGGTCGTCCTCGAAACTTTTCTCGTGCAGCACGCGCAGCAGCCCGGCCTTGAGATCGGCCAGCCCGCCGTAAGGGTCCAGCAGGGAGTAGCGCTCCGGGCCGTTCAGGCGCACGGCCATGGCGTTGCAGGCGAAGTCGCGGCGCCGCAGGTCCTCGGCGGCCGAGGCGGCCTCGCTGACGGTAGGCAGGGCGCCGGGCCGCGCGTAGACCTCCTTGCGGAACCTGGCGAAGTCCAGGCGGCGGCCGGCGGCCGAGAAGAAGCGCACGGTCAGGAAAGGGGTGAATTTGCGGTGATTGCCGCCGTAGGCCAGCTCCAGGCCGGCCACCAGCGGGGCCTGGTCCCCCCCGACCAGGAAGTCGATATCCTCGCTGGGGCGGCCCAGCGCCCAGTCGCGCGCGCAGCCGCCCACGGCATAAAGCTCCCCCCCCGCCTCGTCGGCCAGCGCCGCGGCCTTTTCCAGGAGCGGCAGGTCGTTGAGCGGGCGCAGGAGCATCAGATCTTTACGAAGGGGATGGTGTCGTCTTTACCGGCTTTCAGCGCTTCCAGCAGCTTCTTGAGCCGGGGCAGCGCGTCGTTCTTGGCGAACAGGCCTTCGGCGGCCTTCAGGGCCGCGGCGCGGCTGAACAGGCCGGCCGGCATGGGCAGCGAGAACGGGATGTCCATTTCGCGGGCGGCGACCGGGTTCACGGGCACCAGGCGCAGGCCCTCTTCACGGGCCATGAACTCCATCACGTCGGTCTCTTCTTCGCGGTCCCTGTCGTTCTCCAGCCTGGCGATCAGCTGGCCCAGGCCGAAAAGGTAAAGCGGAGCGGCGGTCAGGCCCTGGCCGGCGAAGAGCGAAGCCTTCACGGGCTCGTAGTCGGCGTTCATGCGCGCCACCCACTTCTCTTTTTCGGCCTCGTAGGACTCCGGCATCACGAAGGCCAGCAGGTCCCGGTGCGGGTCGATGTAGAGGAAAGGCTCCTCGTGCTGCACCATCTCCTCGCACTTGGGACAGACCAGCAGGTCGAACTCGCCGCTGAGGATGAGTTCTTTCACGTCGTGGTCGCGGTCGCCGCGCACGACCGTCCAGAAGTCGGCGTCGAAGCCCTCGCCGCAGTGCGGACACTCGACCCTGAAGATGCCCTTGGTGGCCATTTACAGGCCCACTTCCCGGTTGAAAGCTACTATCAGCCTGTCGTACTCCTCCACCTGCGCGAAGGACTCGTCCCAGAAGGCCGGGTCCCACAGCTGGCGCAGCTCGTCGGAAGTGCGGCCCTGCTGCTCCACCCAGGTGAAGTACTTGAGGTTATGCACGGCCTTGCGGTCGGCGTAGGTGAGCTCTTTCATGCTGGAGGTGTTCTCGCCCAGCAGGCGGCGCTCGAAGTCCACCAGCGCGTTCTCGCGGGTGTACTTGCCCATTTCCTTCTCCATCTCCTTCAGGCGGGAACCGTACAGGTCCATGGAGTCGGTGAACACGGTGACGATGACGTCGTCCTTGCCCATTTCGTAATACTTGGCGGTCTTGATGGCGCTGAGCATGTTGGAGATACCGGAGAAGCCGAGCAGGCCCAGCTTCCCGATGACCTCTTTCTTCACGCCGTACTGCGCCAGCACCTTCTTGCCCTCGGGCTCGTTGAAGAGCCGGGCTATGCGCACGCAGGCCTCGTCGTCGATGGCGGTGACCACGTCGGTGTTGCGCACGTTGTGCACCCACGGGATGTGCTTGTCGCCGATGCCTTCTATGCGGTGCTCGCCGAAACCGTTATTGAGTATCGTGGGGCACTGCAGCGCCTCGGAGGCGGTGATCTTCATGCCGGGGAACTTCTTCTTGAGGTAGTCGCCGGCGCCTATCGTGCCGGCGGAACCGGTGGCGGAGGTGAAGGCCGCGAGGCGGCTCTTGGGGCCCTTTATGGCGTTGAAGGCTTCCTCGAGGGCGGCACCGGTGACATGGTAATGCCACGTGGGGTTGCCCATCTCTTCGAACTGGTTGAAGATCACGCAGTCCTTGCGGGTCTTCTTGATCTCCCAGCACTTGTCGTAAATCTCCTTGACGTTGCTCTCGGTGCCGGGGGTGGCGATGACCTCGGAACCTATCTCCTTGAGCCAGTCAAAGCGCTCCTTGCTCATGCCCTCGGGCAGTATGGCCACGGGGGTGGTACCCAGCAGCTTCGAATCGAAGGCGCCGCCGCGGCAGTAGTTGCCGGTGGAGGGCCAGACGGCTTTCTGGGCCTCGGCGTCGAACTCGCCGGTGACCATGCGGGGGGCCAGGCAGCCGAAGGCCGCGCCGACCTTGTGCGCGCCGGTGGGGAAGTATTTGCCGACGATGCCGATCACGCGGGCGTCTATGCCGGTGATCTCGCGGGGGATCTCCAGCATGTTCACGGGGCCGAAGCCGCCGGTCTTGGGGTCGTTATGCCAGTTGATGCGGAAGAGGTTTATGGGGTTGATGTCCCAGAGGCCGACGGGCTTGAGGGCCTTCTTGACCTTGTCGGGGATGAGGTTCGGGTCCTTCATCTGCGCGAAAGTGGGCATCACGATCTTGCGCTTGCGGCACAGGGCGGCGTTGCGCTTTACGATGACGGGATTAACTTTAAGTTTGGCCATTATAATATTCCTCCGGAGTAATCTTCGCGAAAATCTTATTTTTATTATAGCAATATCCGGCAGAACCGGTATACCTTGGGGGGCGCTGCCGCCAGGGGACTGGGCCAGCGCGACTTTGGGGAAGGGGGACCCGCCATAATTTTCCCCGGGCGGGGGGAACCGCGCAACGGTTCCCCTCGGCCCAGGAGCGCTGGCCCGGTCGCCTGGCGGCGGCAATAGCGACAAAAAAATACCCGCCGGTGAGGGCGGGTATTTCTTGCCGCTGGCGAAGCTTATTTGGCTTCGATAGAGGGGGTCTTGTCCTTCTTGACGAAGTTGTCCTTGGAGATGGCGCCCACGCGCTTGAAGCCCCATTTCAGGAAGTACTTCTTGGCGCCGCGGTCGTCGGCGGAGCGGTAGGTGTCGTCGTCGGATTCGGGCTTCTCCAGGTCCTTGAGCGTGAAAGCCATCGTGTAGCCCTCGGCCGCCTCGAACGTGAATTCCTTGGAGCCCTTGTAGCCGTTGAAGATCCAGGCGCCGTCGCGGTAGAGGTCGATCTTTATGGAGACCTTCTCGCCGGCGTATTCCTTGGCCCAGCGGTCGTTGACCTTGAAGGTGAACTTGCCGTCGGCGTAGGAGAAGTCGCCGTAGTTGAGGCCGTTCTCGTCGGCTTTCATGGCCACCTTGTACTGCGGGGCCAGTTCGAAGAGCGTGTCGTAGTTGCCCTCGCGGCGGGCGGTGTACTTATAGGCCGCGGCGTTGATGTACAGGTCCATCCAGGGGCCCTGCAGGCAGATCTCGAAGCTCTCGCGCTCCCAGGGCAGCAGCTTGCGGGGGTTGACCTTTATCTGGCCGGCCTGGGTCCAGGTCATGCCGGGGCGCTCGTAGCAGTACTGCTGCGGCACCATGTGGCACTTCTGCTGGGCCACCTGCGTACCGTTGGGGCCGGGCACCATCACGGTGTAGCACTGCTGCACCATCTGCGTGTGGCAGACGGTCTCGTACTCGGTGCTGCGCAGGTACACCCTCTCGCTGACCAGCTCCTTGTCGCTGGGGCCGAAAGAGAAGCGGGCGCAGTCGCGGCTGTAATGGCCGATCTTGGGCGCCGGCGCGGCCGGGATCACCAGGTCCGAATTGACGGCCTGGGAAACAAAGTCCTTCACGTCTACGCCCTTGTTGAAATTCACCTGGGCGTTGGCCGCGGCGATAAAGCCCGTTATTACGAGCACCGCGAATATAACTTTCTTCATTCTTGTTTCCTCCGTATTCCCCCCCGTCAGACTAAAAGGGATATACCTATATTTTATCAAATCCGCGCGACAAGTACGGCCGGCCCTAGGATACCTTCACTTCCTTGCCTATCCAGATGAAGGCCGAGGGCAGGACGATGCACTGGCAATGAGAGCTCAGGATGGAGCTGTGCTCGGGCAGGATGCTCACTATCCCGTTGATCCAGGAGACGGAGCGTATATGCTCGGCGTCTATCCACTCGTAGACGCGCGGCCCCACCCGGGGCATCATGGTCCACACCACCGCCTTGTCCCAGGGGATCTCGTTGGCGTCCGACGAAAACTTGATCTCCGGTATCTTCTGTCCCAATGAATCCATATATTCCGCCTTTTTCGGGTAGTCCAAATTTTTTAGACCGCGGACTGTACCCCGAATTCTGTCCAGCGCCTTGCGGCGCCTGGAGGACCATTTATCTATTGCGGCCCACTCTGCGCTGCCCCCCGGAGGGGGCGGACGGGCAGTCCATCGCGCAACTTTGGCCTTGCTTCAGGAGGGGCTTGCATTGCCGCACGCATCTCTGCGTACGCGGTGCGCTCTTACCGCACCTTTTCACCCTTACCCTTGCGGGCGGTATGTTCTCTGTGGCGCTATCCGTCGACGGGGGATATAGCCCCCGCCTCCCGGCCTATGCTCCGCTCATATAATGCTGCGAAGTTTGAACCGGCACCCTGCCCTGTGAAGTTCGGAAGTTCCTCCCCTCCCTTGCGGGAAGAGCGGCCCTCCGTCCGCGGTCTAAATTCTTTATGGCTGTGTTCAGCCCTGGCCGAAAAGCGTCTTTTCGCGATACAGCAGCCGGCGGCAGTCCGGGCAGTACGTGAGCGTGTCGGGCTTCTTCACGTCCACGGCCTTCTGCGGCGTGACCGCCATGTGGCAGCCCCCGCAGGACAGCTTGCCCGTGGCCGGCTCCTCGTGCACGGCCACCACGGCCAGGCCGGCGCGGTTGGCGCGCACCGCCTCGTAGCGCTCCACCAGCTCCGGGGTTATCGCGGCGGCGGCGGCGGCGCGCACGCCCTCGGCGGCGGCCAGCTCGGCGGCCACGGCCACGGCCGCGGCCTGCAGCGCGGCCACCTCGGCGTTCTTGGCCTCTTCCACTTTCTTCACCTCGGCCTGCAGCGCCTTGTCCTGCCCGGAGGCCCGGTCTATCTCGTCGAGCAGCGTCAGCACGCCGGTCTCCAGCTCGTCCTTGGCCGCCTTGTCGGTCTCGATCTCGGCGAGCAGCGCCTTGAAAGCGCTGTTGTCTTTTACCTGGTTGAGCTGCAGCTGGTGCTTGCGTATGCCTTCCTCGGCCTCGGCTATCCTGAGCTCCAGGTCCTTCTTGCGCGACTGCAGCGCCAGGTAAGCCTCCCGCGCGCCCAGCATCTCGGCCTTCTTGCCGGCGAAGGCGGCCTCCGCGGCCTTGACCTTGCGCGGTATGTCGGCCGCCCGGGCCCGCAGGGCGTCCAGGGCCGTGTCGCGTTTCTGTAGTTCGACCAGCGCCCTGGCCTCCACGGTATGTATAGTTTCCATTGTCCCCCCGGCCGGCCTAAGGCCGCGCCGCTCCCTTCAGGTTCTTAAAGATCGCCATCGCCGCCCGGCTGCGGTTGAGCGTGTACAGGTGCAGCCCCGGCGCGCCGCCCTTCAGCAGCCCCTCGGCCTGCCGCGAGGCGTAGTCCACGCTGAACTTGAACATGCCGTCCTTGTCTCCCTCCCAGCGCTCTATGCCCGCCCTGAGCGGCTCCGGGATGGTTACCTTCATCATCTGGGTGAAGTTCTGCATCTGCCGGTAGCCGGTCAGCGGCATCAGGCCCGGCAGCACCGGCAGGTTTATGCCGGCCGCGGCCGCCCGGTCCAGAAAGCGGAAGTAAAAATCGTTGTCGAAGAACAGCTGCGTTATCAGGTAGCCGGCGCCGGCGTCGGCCTTTTCCTTCAGCCGGGCGATGTCGGCCTCCGGCGAGGGAGACTCCGGGTGCTTCTCCGGGTAACAGGCGCCGCCCACGTCGAAGCCGCCGTCTTTCACCAGGTCCGTCGTCAACTGCGACGCGTAGCTGTAGTCCCGGCGCAGCGCGCCCGCGGCCACGTTCTGCGGGTCGCCGCGCAGCGCCAGCACGTTGACGATATCCATCTTTTTCAGGCCCGAGCAGATCTCGGCTATCTCGGCGCGCGTGTGGGCCAGGCAGGTCAGGTGGGCCACCACCTCCAGGCCGAACTGCGACTTCAGCACGCCGCACAGCGCCACGGTGCGGTACGGCATGACGCCGCTGGAGGAATTGGTGACCGAAACGAAATCCGGCGACAGGGCCTTGAGTTCCAGCGCCGTGTTAAAGAGCTTGGCCGTGTCCTCCGCCGTCTTGGGCGGATAGAACTCGAAGGAATAGACCTTCTCGCCGGTCTTGAGCCTCTCGGTGACCTTCATCAGCGCGGAAAGCCCATCCTCGATGGCGGCCAGTAAGTGAACCAGGCCTTGCCCTTTATCAGGCCCTCGGGCACCGCGCCCCAGTAGCGCGAGTCGCAGGAGCGGTCGCGGTTGTCGCCCATCACCAGGTACTGCCCCTCGGGGACCGTCACCGGCCCGAAATTATCGCGGATGTATTCGGAGAACATCTTGCCCAGCATACGGTTCTCCCAGAAAACCTGGTAGTCTCCGGGGGAGACCTTATCGGAGGCGCGCGGGTAGCGGGCCTTGTCGAGGTACTGCGTGTAGGGCTCGTCCTCCACCAGCTCCCCGTTGACGAACAGCCGGCCCTCTACCACCTGCACCCGGTCGCCGGGCATGCCGACCACGCGCTTGATGAAGTCCTTGCCGTACTGGCTGCCGCCGCACTGGTACTCGGACGGGTCGGAGGACGGGAACTGGAAGACCACGATGTCGCCCCGTTTGACCTTCCTGAATTTCAGCAGCTTCGTCCTGGTGTAGGGAATGCGGAAGCCGTAGATGAACTTGTTGACGAACAGGTGGTCGCCGATGAGGAAGGTCTTCTCCATCGAGCCGGAAGGGATCTTGAAGGCCTGGATGAACAGGTACATGACCACGCTGGCCAGCAGCACGGCGGAGAACACCGTCTCCGACCATTCCATGTCCTCCTTCATCGAAACGTTCAGGCCGTCCTTCACGGCGGCCTTGCGCGCCGAGCCGCGCCACCACGCGTAGGCGGCCCCGGCGGCGGCGGCCAGCAGGCCGTAGGTCAGCTGGCGCCCGCTGAAGAGCATGGAGGTCACCACGTCGCCGCGGCGGTTGTCGAGGCTCACGGACAGCAGCACCGCGACCACGAAAGAGACCAGCGCGGCGAAGACCGCGTGCCAGGCGCGCGTGAACCGCGTGCTGGCCCCGAACCTGCCCTTCTCCTTGAAGTGATGCGACAGGAACAAGTGCGCGCCCATCAGCACGCCTATCCAGAATAATTTCTCTTCCATCGTTGCGGTCCTTTATTTGTCCTGGCTGATCTTGAGCAGGGACATGAAAGCTTCCTGCGGGATCTCCACCGAGCCCATCAGCTTCATCTTGCGCTTGCCTTCCTTCTGCGCTTCCAGCAGCTTGCGCTTGCGGGTGATGTCGCCGCCGTAGCACTTGGCCAGCACGTCCTTGCGCTGCGCGCCTATGGTCTCGCGGGCGATGATCTTGCCGTTGACCTGCGCCTGCACGGCGATCTCGAACATGTGCTTGGGGATCAGCCCCTTGAGCTTCTCGCAGATGCTGCGGGAGTTGGTCAGCGACTTGGTCCGGTGCGTGATGAAAGAGAGCGCGTCCACCGATTCCGCGTGCAGCAGGATCTCTATCTTCACCATGTCCGAGGACCTGTACTCGTGCGGCTCATAGTCGAAGGAGGCGTAGCCGCGCGAGGTGCTCTTGAGCCTGTCGTAGAAGTCGATGATGATCTCCGACATCGGCAGGTAGTACTCCACGATGACGCGGGTCGTGGAGATGTACTCTATCTTGATATGCTCGCCGCGCTTCTCCTTGAGCAGGTTCATGATCCCTTCCATATACGCCAGCGGGGCGATAATGGTTGCGTGCACGTAGGGTTCCATGATGTCCATCACGTCGCCGTAATGCGGGAAGTCGGCCGGGTTGGTCACCTCCACGTATTTCCCCTTCAGGCCCTGCTTGTCCCTGGCCTGCACCTTGTAGATGACGTTGGGGTTGGTGGCGATGATCGGGATGTCGAACTCGCGCTCGATGCGCTCTCGGATGATGTCGAGGTGCAGCAGGCCCATGAAGCCCAGGCGGAAGCCGAAGCCCAGCGCCTTGGAGGTCTCGCCCTGGAAGTTGAACGACGAGTCGGTCAGGTTGAGTTTCTCGATGGCGGTCTTGAGCGCGGTGTAGTCCGTCGTGTTGACCGGGTAGAAGCCGGCGAACACCACCGGGTTCACGTCCTTGTAGCCCGGCAGCGGCGCGTCGATGGGGGCGTTCTTTTCGAAGATCGTGTCGCCCATCTTGATCTCGTGGATGTCGCGGATGCCGGCGATGACGTAGCCGACCTCGCCGGTATTGATGGAAGCGCCCTTGATGAGCTTGGGCGTCAGGTAGCCCACCTCCTCCACCTTGTAGCTGGTGCCCTTGGAATGGAAGGTGATGTACTTGCCCGCGGAGACGGCGCCGTCCACCACGCGGGTGTAGATGACGACGCCCTTGTAGATGTCGTAGAAGGAGTCGAAGACCAGCGCCTTAAGGGGCCGTTCGGCGGAGCCCACCGGCGGCGGGATCTCCTTGATGACCCGTTCGAGCACCTCGCGGGCGCCGCGGCCGTCCTTGGCGCTGATGCGCGAGGAGTCCACCGGGTTCTTGAGCACCTCCCAGATCTGCTCCTCGGTGGCGTCCGGGTTGGCGTGCTCGAGGTCGATCTTGTTGATGACCGGGATGATCTTGAGGCCGAGCGACTGCGCCAGGTGCGCGTGCGCCAGCGTCTGCGCCTCCACGCCCTGCGACGCGTCGACGAGCAGGATGGCACCCTCGCAGGCGGCCATCGCGCGGGACACCTCGTAGGAGAAGTCCACGTGGCCGGGGGTGTCGATAAGGTTGAGGATATAATCCTCGCCGTCCTCGGACCGGTAGAGCATGCGCACGGCCTTGGCCTTGATGGTGATGCCGCGCTCGCGCTCCAGTTCCATGCCGTCGAGGAACTGCTCCTTCATCTGGCGGTCCGGCACGGTGTCGGTCAGCTGTATGAAGCGGTCCGCCAGCGTGCTTTTGCCGTGGTCGATATGGGCGATGATGCAGAAATTGCGTATCTTCATGTTGTCTTAATGTCCGGGCCGCGCTATTTAACCTCTTCTTCTATCAGGCGGCGTATCTCGTCGGAAGTGGGCAGGCTGAGCGCGCGCTGCGCCAGGCCCGAGAACTTCTCGAAATTCATCGAGCGCACCGAATGCTTGGAGCGCAGGTACATCTTGGCGGGCACGCTGAGGATGTCCACCCCCAGCCCCACCAGCAGCGGGATCGCGTACGGGTCCGAGGCCATCTCGCCGCAGACGCTGACCGGCTTGCCCTTCTTGTGCGCGGTCTGCACCACCAGGTTGATAAGGCGCAGCACGGCGGGGTGGAACGGCTCGTAGAGCTCGGAGACGTACTGGTTGATGCGGTCCACGGCCAGCGTATACTGCACCAGGTCGTTGGTGCCGATGGAGACGAAGTCTATCTCCGGCAGCAGCGAGTCCAGGATGATCGCGGCGGCGGGGATCTCCACCATCACGCCGAACTCGGGGTGGGACTTCACCGGGAAGCCTTCCTCCGAGAGCTCGGTCTTGACGTCGGCGGCGATCTTCTTGACCGTCAGCAGCTCGTCGAGCGAGCTCAGCATCGGGATCATGATCTTGATGTTGCCCTCGGTGTTGGCCTTGTAGATGGCGCGCAGCTGCGTCTTGAGCAGCTCCGGGTACTTGATGAACAGGCGGATACCGCGGAAGCCCATGAACGGGTTGCGCTCGTCCTTGAGGCCCTTGATGCCGAGCTCGGTGGCCCGGTCGCCGCCTATGTCGGCGGTGCGGATCGTCAGCGGGATGCCGGGCGCGGCCTTCACCACGGAGGCGTAGGCCTTCAGCTGCTCCTCCTCCGTCGGGACGGCGGCGCGGTTCATATACAGGAACTCGGTGCGGTACAGGCCCACGCCCTCGGTCTTCACGGCCGTCAGCTCGGGCGCGTCCTCGGCGGAGTCCAGGTTGCACATCAGGTGGATCTTGTGGCCGTCGCGCGTGGTGGCAGGCAGGCCCTTGAGGCGGTGGAAGAAATGCTCCTGCTTCTGCAGCTCCTCCTTGCGGGCCTTGTACTTCTCTATGATCTCGGGCGAGGGCGAGATGATGACCATGCCCTGCTCGCCGTCCACCACCAGCGTGTCGCCGCTCTGGATCTGGCGGCTGATGTCGGAGAGGCCCACCACGGCCGGGATGCCCATGCTCTGGGCGAAAATGGCGGTATGGCTGGACTTGGAGCCCAGGTCCATGCAGAAGCCCAGCACCTTGTTGCTCTCGCGGATATGCAGCGTGTCCGAGGGGTACAGGTTGTGCGCGACGATGATCACCGGCTCCTTGAGGTCCTTGAGCGACACCTTCTCGGAGTTCACCAGGTTGGAGATGATCTTTTTGCCCACGTCGAAGACGTCGTGCTTGCGTTCGTGGAAGAACTCGTCGTCTATCTTCTCGAACTGCTCTTCCGCCTTGTCGAGGATCTCCGACAGCGCGAACTCGGCGTTCATGCCCCTGGCCACGATGAGCTTGGGCACGTCCTTGGTGATCATCGGGTCCTGCAGTATCAGGTGGTGCGCGTCTATCAGCTTGGCGTGGTTCTTGCCCAGCACGGTGAGGATCTTGGAGCGGATCGCGTCGAGGTCCAGCTTGGTCTTCTCCAGCGCGTCCTTGAACCGCTTGACCTCCGCCTTGATCTTCTCGGGCGGGATCTCTTTCTGCTCTATAAGGATATTCTCTTCCTTAACGATATGCGCCTTGCCTATGGCGATGCCCAGGCTGGCCGGGACTCCTTTTTTTATCAGCATATATCCCTTGTGCTAATCCTCGTCGAATTTGCGCGCGAACAGGTCCACGATGGCCTCCACCGCCTCGGCCTCGTCCTTGCCGCGGGCCGTGATCTCGATGATCGTGCCCCTGCCGGCGGCCAGCGTCATGATGCCCATGATGCTCTTGGCGTTCACTTCCATCCCGTCCTTGACCAGCTTGATGTCGCAGGAGAACCTGGAAGAGGTGTTGGCTATCATGCCCGCCGGGCGCGCGTGTATGCCCAGCTCGTTAACTATCGTGATGTCTTTTTTTATCATAGGTAAAGTTTGAACGGTTCCAGCCCCAGTACGCTGAAGGCCAGCAGGGAGGCGCCCAGCACCAGCCCCGCGGCGAAAAACACCGACTTGCCCAGGGCCCGCGTCACCCGGTGCAGCGCCAGCACGCCCAGCGGCAGGCCGATCTTCAGGGCCAGAACGGAGGGAGAGCAGGAGCCGCAGTTCATGGCGGCCAGCAGGCCCACGGCCAGCAGCGCTATCGCCAGCGACATCGAGAAGCCCGCCGTGCTCAGCAGCCGTATCATCCGCGTCCAGTTCGAGCAGCCGAGGCCGCAGGAGGCCTGGCCGCCGCAGTCGTACCCGGTCTTAAGGCCGCGCCAGCGCCAGTACACCGCGAAAGCCGAGTAGAAGATTATTCCCGCCAGCGGGCCGGCCAGCAGCAGCCAGACGGGGGCCGGCGTGTCCAGCCCGGTGAACAGCCAGCCCAGGAAGCCGCCGGCGCTCCAGACCAGCAGGCAGATCTGCGCGGTCATCGGCTTCAGGCGCCCCCAGAAGATCCGGTCGCCTATGGAGGCGAAACTGGTGGCCAGGGCCTGCTTCACCCCCGGCATGTTCTTCAGCGCGGCGGCGGGGTCGGGGGCGGCGGCCGCCGTCTCCTCGATGCGCGCCACGTTGCCCAGCACGAACGAGGCCATGTACGGCTGCGTGTTTATGATCTGCAGGTGTCGCAGCAGGGCGGCCCGGTACCGCTCCTTATCCGGGTAGATCTTCTCCAGCGCGGGCTGCAGGCAAAAGGCGAAGCCCAGGTTCTGGAACCTCTCGTAGTTCCAACCCGCCTGAATGAAGAACGACCGCAGGAACATCTTCAAGAACATGTCAGCCCTTTTTGTAGATCTGCGTCCTGAACCTGAAATACAGCCCGCTGAGGCCCAGCCAGGGCATCAGCGAATAAGCGAAATCCGTGCCGGGGTACAGCCGCGCCAGCCCGGGCAGCAGCGCCAGCAGGGCGGCCATGCCGGCCCAGGCCGCCGCGTAGGCGGCCAGCGCCGCGTTCTCGATCAGCATGGCCCTGGCCAGCCAGCGCCGCAGCGCCAGCGTGCCGGCCGCGGCCTGCGCCTCCACTACGGGGTTCCAGGCGGAGCGCGCGGCGCGCAGCCGGGACTCCACCGGGGAATAGGCCGCGCCGGCGAGCACGCCCAGGAAAAAGGACAGGGACGGGGCGAGGCCGCCGTAGGCGTGGGCCAGCACCGCGGCGGCGGCCGCGGCCGCGCCGTTGGGCGGCACCACGCCGCCTACCGGGATGAAATCTATATAGATCAGCTCTATCAGTATGCCCAGCCGCGCGCCTTCCAGCGGGCAGCCGTTGAGCCAGCCCAGCACCGGGCCCACCAGGGCGGGGCGCGAGAGCAGGAACTGCCCCGCCTGCACGGTGTCGAGGCCCAGCAGGCCGGCCAGGACGGAGGAGAGCAGGGCTTTGGCGGCGGCGATCACAGCGGGCGCACCTCCACCGAGAATTCCAGGGCGGCCCCGGCTTCCAGCCGGCGCTTGAGGTTGGGCAGCAGCACCGAGCCCTGGTAGGTTTTTTCAGCGCCAGCTTCGGAGCGGGAGATCGTTTCGAGCGGCATGACCCACAGGTCCAGCGGCTCGGAGAAGCGCAGGGCCACGCCGCCGTAGACCGGATCGGGGAAGGAGACTTCCTCCACGCCGAGGCGCTCGCCGGGCGGGCAATGCTTCTTTTCCGAGAAGGCCAGCGCCAGCTCGGGGCCGAACCACAGGTCGGAGGCGGAGCGGCCGGTATTGGTCACCCGGTACGAGGCGCGCCAGGAGCCGTCGTGGCGCAGCAGCACATCCTTCTCTACCCGGAAAGGGTGGCCGGCGCCGTCCGTCCAGGCGTGGCCGTCGCGGCTCAGCCTGACGCGCAGGCCCTCGGGGTCCTCGGCGTGGCTGGCGGCGTATTCGCCCAGCACGAAGTCGCCCAGCTCGCCGTAGGTGGAGCGCTCGAAAGACCCGGGGGTGGTGTCGCCGCGCAGGAAATGGTCGAGCAGGCACATGCGCGGGTGCCAGTCGTAGACCAGGTCCCGCTTGAGCGCCTCCTCGGCGGCGCGCCGGGCCTCGCCGGAGATGCCGCGGGCCTCGCCCTCGTGGTAGGCCTCGGGGTGGCGCCAGACGACGGAGCCGAAATTCACGCCGCGCGGCTTGTAGTCCCACTCCCACAGCCCCCCGCCCTTGGCGGGAGAGAAATAAAAATTGGCGTTCTCGCCCTCGGCCAGCAGCTCGGGGCGGCCGTCGGCGTCCCAGTCCTCGCGGGCCACCTCGAAGCGCGGCGTACCGGAGCGCGCCGGCAGGGCGGCCTCGGCCTCGAGCGCGTTCTTGTAGACGGCCATGCGGATATGCGGCAGGTACACCCCGCCGAACACGCCGTGCCAGTAGCCGCAGTTGCACTGCGCCTTGTACAGCGCCGCGCGGCCGTGGCTGGTGCCGGAGGCGGCCACCTTGCGGCTGGCGCGCAGCATGCGGCGGTAGAGCCGGTTGGCTTCGGGATACTTGGAGAAGAAATTGCGGAAGTAGCCGCCGCGCAGGAACTGCCGGAAGTCCTCGGGGGAGTCCTCCCAGAGGCCGGACAGCCGGCGGGACTTGGCGGGCGGCAGCGCCCACTGCGCCAGCTCGTGGTAGGAGGTGGTGGGCAGGTAGGCCAGGCCCTTCGAGGGACCCGAGAGGCAGTCGGAGAAGCGGGCCGTCTGCAGCCAAGAGGAGTTCTCTTCCAGCAGCGTGAACATGCGGTCCAGCCAGCCCTTGCCGTAGACGTGCCCGTGGGTGCCGGGCCACATGCCGAATTTTTCCCCGTCGTCGGCCATCACCAGCACGGCGTCCTGCCCCTCGAAGCCCTTCAGGTACTCTATGACCTTGTGGGGCTCGGCGTAAGGCATCAGGTAGCGCAGGCGGTGGTTGATAGGAAAGACGTCGAGGTGGCGGCCGGCGTACTCGGTGGTGTAGCGGCCGGTCAGCGCGGCCTCGTCGAAGCCGGCGGAGAAAAAATGAATGTCGTCGAGCGCGGTATAGCCCACGCCCAGGCCGGCCAGCGACCCGGCCAGCTCCGGCTCCCAGACGCGCTCGGCCAGCCACAGCCCGGCGGGGTCCGCGCCGAAGCGCCGGCGCACGTAGTCGCGCATCATGTTCACCTGGCCGCGGCGGTCCTCCTCGGGCAGCAGCGCGAGGATGGGCTCGTAATAGCCGCCGGAGAGGATCTCCAGCCGGCCCGCCTTCACGAGCGCCGCCAGCCTGTCGAGGTAATCGGGGTGTTCGCGCTCCAGCCAGTCGTAGAGGATGCCCGAGAAATGGGCCGCCACGCGCACGCCGGGATGCCGCTCGAGCACTTCGAAGAACGGCGCGTAGGCGAGGCGGTAAGCCTCCTCGAGCACGCTGTCGAAGTTGCCCACCGGCTGGTGGTTGTGTATGGCGAGTACCAGTTTAACCATTTAAATCTTGCGGGCTACGCTATGGCCTCCATCAGGTCCAGCGGGCTGTCCGACGGCACGCCGCGGCCCTCTATCTTGATGCCGGAGGCGGACAGCGCCTTCAGCGCGGCGCAGTCCTCGTCGTTGAGGAAGATGGCCTTGCCGATGGAGAGGTTCTTGCCGGCGGAATAATGCATGCCGCCGATATTCAGCGACGGGATGGGCAGGCCCTTGCCGGACAGGGCGAGCGCCTCGGCCAGGCCGGGCAGCAGCAGCAGCACCTTGCGCGGGGACTTGGCCGCCTCGGGCAGGTAGGCGGAGGCCTCGGCCACCGTCATGATCTTCAGGTCCACGCCCTCGGGCGTGGCGAAGCGCATGATGGCCCGGCGCATCTCGTCGCCGGAGATCTCGTCCGACACCACGGCCAGTTCCTCGGCCTTCAGGTGCGGGACCCAGCCCTCCACCACCTGGCCGTGCACCAGCCTGTCGTCAACCCTGTAAAGAATTATCATCGGCCGGTCCTCATTTCTTCATCAGCAGGCTCTTGACCTCGCAGATGGCCTTGCGGCCGTCGTCCACGATCTTGGTCTGCAGCCTGTCGAAATCCAGCGACCCCCTGTAGGCGAAGGCGGAGGTCATCATGTTTATGTTCACGCCGCAGATCACGGCGCTCTTATCTATGTCCTTGGCCAGCGGCAGCACCACGTTCATCGGCGTGCCGCCGGGCATGTCTATCAGGAAGACCAGCCCGTCCTCGGACCGCATCTCCTCGATGGCGGCGGCGACGGCCTCCTTGACGCGCTCAAGCGTCATGCGCGGCGAAATGGAGACGTTCTTGAGCCCCGCGTTCTGGGCGCCCACTATGCCCTCGGCGGCCTCTATCAGGTAGGCCCCGAACTCGCCGTGAGTGATAACGATAATATTGATCATAGAACCCCGGACCCTATTTGCGGATATCCCTGTGGTATTCTGAAACCGAGAAGCCGCCGGCGGCCAGGCCCCGGGCCAGCTCGCCGGCGATGTAGACGCTGCGGTGCCTGCCGCCGGTGCAGCCGATGCCGATGGTCAGGTAGGACTTGCCCTCTTTGATATAGAGCGGCAGCAGCGTCTTGATCTGCTCCGTGTAAGTCTTCAGGAAGGCCTTGAAGCCGGGCTGGCGGCGCAGGTAGGCGCCGACGGGGGCGTCCTGGCCGGTCTTCTTGCGCAGGGCGGCCACGTAATACGGGTTGGGCAGGAAGCGCACGTCCATCACGATGTCGGCGTCGAGCGGGATGCCGTACTTGTAGCCGAAGGAGATGACGGACAGCTTCATCTCGGCGGTCCGCCGCAGCTCCAGCGCGGCCGATAGCATCTCCTTGAGCTCGCCCAGCGTCAGCTTGCTGGTGTCGATCACCTTGTTGGCGCGGGACTTGAGGTCCCAGAGCATGCGCCGCTCTTCTTTGACCGCGGCGGCGATGTTCTTGCCGAGCGGGTGGCGGTGGCGCGTCTCGGAGAAGCGCTGCATCAGCACCTCGTCGGAGGCGTCGAGGAAGATGATCTTGTAGTCCAGGCCCAGTTTGCCCAGGTTGTCGAGCGTGAGGATGAAATCCTTGAAGAAGCGCCCCTCGCGGATGTCGATGCCGAGGGCCACGTTCCTGAGGTAGCGGCGGTCGCCGACGAGGCCGGCGAACTGAGGGATCAGCGCTATCGGCAAATTGTCGATGCAGTAGAAACCGAGGTCCTCGAAGGATTTCAGGGCCTGGCTCTTGCCGGCGCCGGACATGCCGGTAATGATGAAGATCCTGCCCTTGTTTTTATGGGTCATTGGGTCGGCGGGGCTGCTGGCAGGCGGCCGGGGCCGCCTACTTCTTGCCCATCTCCCTTATAAGGCTCTCGTTGAAGCGCTTGGCCACGAAGTAGCCCTGGTTCTTAAGGCGCTGGTTCAGCGCGGCCACCTCTATGAGGACGGCCAGGTTGCGGCCCGGGGTGACCGGCAGCCGCAGGGAAGGCACGGGCACCTCGAGGATATGCACCTCGGCGGTGGAGAGGCCGGTGCGGTCGTAGCTCGCCAGCGTGCCGGTGGCGACGCTTTCCAGCTTGACGTGCATCTCGATGAGCGACTGGTCCATGATGGACCCGATGCCGAACAGCAGCTCGACGTCGATGATGCCGAGGCCGCGCACTTCCATGTAATGCTTGATGTTCTTGGGCGAGTTGCCCACCAGCATGTAGCCGATGCGGCGCTTCACTTCCACCACGTCGTCGGCTATCAAAATATGCCCGCGCTTGAGCAGTTCCAGCGCGCACTCCGACTTGCCCACCCCGGAGTCGCCCTGGATCAGCACGCCGAGGCCGTAGACGTTCACCAGCACGCCATGCGCGTAGGTGATCGCGGCCAGCTGGTCGTCGAGGTAGGTCGTGATCTCCCGGATGAAAGTCGACGTGTCCGACGTGGTCATCAGCAGCGGGATGCCCGCCTTGTCGCAGGCCTGCTTGATGACCGGCAGCGGCTTGGCGCCGCCGGTGACTATCACGCAGGGGATGTCGGGCGAGGAGAACATCTTCTGCAGGTTGGCGAGCACCTTGCGGGAGTCTTCCTTCTGGCAGTAGGCGTACTCGCCCTGGCCGATGATCTGTATGCGCTCCGAGCGGAACTGCTCCATGTGCCCGGCGATGGCCAGGCCGGGCCGGTTGATCTCGCTGACCGTGATCTGGCGCGCGACGTTCTTAACGCCGGAAACCGTCTTAAGCCCGAGGATCTTTCCCCGGGACTTAAGCAGCTCCCTGACCGTTACGGACTTGGCCGGCCTTTTGGACGCCTCGGGCATGAGGAGCGGCGGCCTCTTACTTCTTCACCGGCTGCAGCAGCCCGTAGGTGCTGTCGAGCCGCTTGAAGACGACCTGCAGCTGCTTGGAACCCTTGTCCTGGAACATCCAGAAGTTATAGCCGATCTTTTCCATCTCGATGACGGCCTCTTCCTTGTTCATGGGCTTCAGGGGCACGTCTTTAACGACGGAGAAGCGGATCTCGGGGCCCACCAGCGTGGTGAACTCGTCCAGGCCGACGGTCTCGGTGGCGTGGTGGTCGGTGAAGCGCTCTTTGTACTTCTTCACCTGCACTTCCATCTTGTCCATCGCCTTGTCTATGGCGGAGTACATCTCGTCGGAGTTGGCGGCGGCCTTCATGGTCTGGTGGCCGGCGTGCACGATCACCTCGGCGGCGTGGATCTTCTTTTCCACGGAAACGATGACCTGCGCCCAGACTATGTTCTCGAGGTAGTCGTGAAGCTTGGCGAGCTTCGTCTCGATGAAGTCCTTTATCGGCTTGGTCATCTTTATCTTGCGGGCAACTATATGTATTCTCATTGTGTGTCCTCCGTAACGGCTAAAACAGGGACTTCTTACGCTTTGGGCGGGAAGCCTTATATTTATATTTTAACATAAAAACAGCCCCGGCTTGAATTTTGGCCGCCCCCGCCCCACTGTGCTATCATAGTGCTCATGAGGATAGAGGCCCGCGGCCTGGTTAAAACCTTCCCGGCCCCGCCGTTTTCGGGCGGGTCGCCGCTGCGGGCGCTGGACGGGATCTCCCTGGAGGCCGGCCCGGGCGTCACCGGCCTGGAGGGACCCAACGGCTCCGGCAAAACCACCCTTTTCAAGACCCTGGCCGGCATCCTGGAGGCGGACGGCGGCGCCGTGCTGGCTGACGGGGCCACGACAAGCTCAAGCCGCCTGCGGGAGCTGGCCGCCTATTGCCCCGCCAACCCGCGCTCCTTCTATTTCCGCCTGAGCCCGGCCGAGAACCTGCGCTTTTTCGGCGCGCTGGCCGGGCTGCCGGCCGGCCTGGCACTGGAGCGGGCCGCCGCCCTGGCCGGCAGGCTGGGCCTGGCGCGGGCCGACCTGGACCGGCGCTTCGACCGTCTTTCCGAGGGCAATATGCAGAAGGTCTCCCTGATACGCGCCTTCTCACGGGGCGCCCCCCTGCTGCTGCTCGACGAGCCTTTCCGGGGGCTGGACGCGGAGGCCTGCCGCGGCCTGCTGGACCTGATAGCCGAAACCGGGCGGGAGGCGGCCGTGCTGGTCTCGAGCCACAGCCCCGAGCTGCTGCGAAAGGCGGCCGGCAGGATCATCAGGCTGGAGAACGGCAGGGCGGGAGGGACGCCATGAACCTCGCCCGCGTAGTCCTGGCCTTCGTGCGCCGGGATTTTTTGGCAGAGAGCAGCTACAGGCTGTCCTTCGCGCTGGGCGCGCTGGCCACGCTGGCCAATCTGGCGGTCTTCTATTTCATCGGCAGGCTGTTCGGGACGGCCCTGGCCCCGGAGCTGGAGCCCTACGGGCGGGACTATTTCGCCTACGTCTTCACGGCGCTGGCCTTCTTCGGCTATATCGGCACCGGGGCCGGCTCCTACGCCGGGCGGCTGCGCCAGGAGCAGACCCAGGGCACGCTGGAGGCGACGCTGTCCACCCCGCTGGGCACGGTCCCTTTCCTGGCCGCGCTGACGGCCTGGAATTTCCTGTTCGCCACTTTCGAGCTGGCCGTCTACGCGCTGGCGGGGCTCTTCATTTTCAAATTGGATTTCGCCGCCGCCAACTGGCCGCTGGCGGCGCTGGTCTTCGCCCTGTCGGCCGGCTGCTTCGCGGCGCTGGGAATACTTTCCTCTTGTTTCGTGATGCTGTTCAAGCGGGGCAACCCGGTGGCCTGGGTGCTGAATAATTTCGAGGGGCTGCTGGGCGGGGTCTACTTCCCGGTGGCGGTGCTGCCGGCCTGGCTGCTGCCGGTCTCGGCGCTGCTGCCGGTGACCTACGCGGTGCGCGCCTTCCAGTCGGCGATGCTGCGCGGCGCGGGCCTGACCGAAATAAAAGGAGACCTGCTCGCGCTGGCCGCCTTCGACGCGGTACTGATCCCGGCCTCGGTCTGGCTGTTCGGCCTGGCGGTACGCCGGGCCAGGCGGACCGGCACGCTGGGCGAGTACTAGTCCGGCCAGGCTCCTATGGCCGCAGGGCCGCGGCGTAGTGGCCGCTGAACGGGGCCGACGCCGAGAAAAGATAATCGTCCTGACCCGCCTCCAGCGGCGTTGTCGGCGCTTCCACCCACCGGTCGCCGGCCCGGTACATAAAGACCACGGAGCCCGCGCCGACCACGGCCTTGGGCAGCCTGAATTCAAAACCAATATCCCCCTGCACGCTGCCCGGCAGCGCGCCGGGCCGCCACACCTTGAGCGGCAGCGCCCCGTCGGGGAAGCCCGCCAGCAGCTCGCCGGAAGGCGAGCCTTCGGCCACCTGCAGTTCAGCGCCGGCCTCGCCGCGCAGCAGCGTTTTGAAGGTCAGGGAAGAGAGGCCGCAGTCGGGCGAGGCGGCCTTTATTTCGTAGCGGATGCCGCGCGCCGACAGCGTCAGCGGCCTGGCCGCGACGGAAAAGTCGAAGTTCCTGTAGCCCTCCGGCGGGGCGGACCGCGCGGCGGCGGGGCGGGCGGCGGCGGCTTCGCCGAAACGCAGGTTTATGGAGAAGCGGTGCGAGTTGCCCAGCACGCCGAACGGCGTGAAGGCATAATCGAAGGTCAGGCGCTCGAAGGCCACGCCGGCCCCGGCCGAGAAGCCGGACCAGGCGCCCAGTTCGTTGCCGTGCAGCCGGTAGCGGTAGCCCGTGCGCAGGGCCAGCCGCGAGGTGAGCGGGTATTCCACGCCGGCCGCGAGAGAGAGGTAATTGTCCACGGGCTGGTCGGCCTCCACGCTCAGCAGCGCGCCGCTCTCGTCGAGGCGGCGGCTCAGGCCGGCCTTGAAGACCAGCGGCAGGCCGTAGCGCCGCTCCGAGAACTTTATGCCGGGGCCGAGGTTCAGCACCGCCAGCCCGGCGGTGTAGTCGCCGCCGCGCCAGGCGAACTCCCGCAGCAGGCCGAGGTCCAGCGCGGCCGAGTAACCGGTCTCGTCGTCGATGCTCTGCCGTATCAGCTTCACGGCGGCGCCGGCTGAATAACCGTCCTTCAGGCGCCGCGCGTAGCCGCCGGAGAGGGCCAGGTCATAGGCGCCGAACTCGCCTTCGGGCGGGGAGATCGGGTTTACCGGGTCGCCCTCGTTGAGGCCGCTGCGGCGCTCGAGGCCGCTGCCGGCGTAGAAGTAGTTGAGGCCCAGGCCCAAGACGCCGCGGCGCGCCGGGGCGGAATAAGCCAGGAACTCCTGCCCCAGGCCCTGGAAATACTCGTTATGGAAGAAGCCCAGGCTGCGCTCCGGCCCGGAGTAAGCCAGGCCGGCCGGGTTCCAGTAAATGGCGAACGGGTCGCCGGGCACGCCGGTAAAGGCGCCGGCCAGCGCGGCCGCGCGGGCGCCCGCCCCCAGCTTCAGGAAGGCGGCGGCGGTGCTGCCGGCGTCGGGATGCACCCGCGCTCCGGCGGCGTCCGGCGGGAAGCAGCAAACGGCGGCCAGCAGCAGGCCCGGCAGCGCCGCGGCCCGCCCGGTCACCGTTATTTTTCCGCTTTCTTTCCAGCCCATATGGTTACCCGTACCTTCCCGCCGGTTAATGTATGACCGCCAGTTTCTTGGTCACCGATTTATTGCCGACCGAACTCTGCGCCTCCAGCCGGTAGACGTAAACGCCGCTGGCTATGCCCCGTACGTCCCAGGCGATCTCGGACGCCTGGCCAGCGGGGCAATCCGCTTTTTTCAGCGAGGCCACTTTCTCTCCGGCCACGTTGTAGACCTCCACCCTGACATAAGCCTTGTGCGCCACCCTGAACTTGAAGGTGACCGTATCCCCCCTGGATGGGTTCGGGTAGGTGTAAACCTCGTCGTCGGCGAACAGCGCGCCCGACGGCACGTATTCCATCACCCGGAAGATGGAGAAATGGGAGACTTCGGCGCTGACCTTTTTAGCGGCCGCGTCCACCGAGGAGGTATTCAGCATCACCCAGACCCCGCCGGTCAAAGTATAGACGCGCAGATTCTCCGTCTGCATGCCGGCCACGTCGGCGTCAGTATAGGGCAGGTGGATCAGCGCGGGGGCCACCAGGCGCGTGGCCGGGTTCTGGAACTTGACCTCGTAGATGATGTTCGTGGGGTTGGCCGGCGTGGTAGCGCGCGCGCGGAAGAGCGGCGCGTAGGTGACGGGGTCCAGGCGGGTGACCATGATCTTGTCGTTCTGCGAGGCCGAGGCGCCGGGCACCTCCACCTCCATGCCGTCGGCCAGGCGCACGACGCCGCCGCGCGAGGCGTCGAAGAAGCGCCAGTTGTCGGCCGAGACTCCGGAGGCCTCCGCGCTCAGGGCGGAGTTGTTAGTGCTGTCGAAAGCCGCTACGGCGTAGTAGTACCGGATATTCAGGCCGGCGGCCGGGTCGGTGTACGAGGCGAGGCCGGCCGCGACGGAAGCGTAGGGGGCGCTGGAAACATAGGAGCCGCCCAGGCCGCGGCGGTAGATCTTGTAGCCGTAAACATCCCCGGCTCCGCCGCCGTCGTCGGGAGAGAGGTACCAGGAGAGGACCAGGCTGCCGCCCTCGTCGCCGGGCGCGTCGGCCACGGCCAGGGCGGAGGGCGGCGCCGGCGGCACGTAGTCCAGCGAGCCCCAGGCCGCCGCCACGTTGGAGAGGGCCGCCGTGTTGCCGACCGGGTCCACCGCCTTTATGGCGAAATAATAGGTGACCCCGCCGAGCAGGCCGCCGGCCTCCATGGCCTCGGTTATGCCCGCCGGCCCGCCGGACGGACTGCTGCTGCCTGGCAGGGAATCGAAAGCGGCCCAGTCCTGGCCCGGATCGGTGGAGAACTTTAACAGGTAATGCGAAACCTCTCCGATGTCGCCGTCGTTGCCGGGCGCGGTCCAGGTGAGACCGGCGGAGCCGGGCGCCTGGCCTGGCCTGGCGGCCAGGTCGGAGATGGCCGCGGGCGGCACGCTGTCCCCGGAATTGTTCACCGCGGAGGCTTCAGCCTCGGCGGAAGGCGCGGATTCCACCCAGCCGTCCCAGGCCGTGACCGTGTAGACGAAGGTGGTCCCCGTGACCGCCGTATTATCGGTATAGGACAACCCGGCCGCGGAGGCGAGCAGCGAGGGGCCGTAACCGGCGTCCCTGTAGACGCGGTAGGACGCGACGCCCGGCGACGGCGAGGCGGACCAGGCGAGGGCGATGGCGTTGCCGTTGTCGGCGGGCACGTCGGCGGCGGTCAGGCCGGAAGGCGGCTGCGGGGCGGCGTTGAGCCTGACCTGCACCTGGGCCGAGCCGTCATAACCCGACGGCGCGCTCTCCAGCGCCCTGAGCCGCAGCGTGTATACCCCGTTCTCCAGGCCGCTGACGTCCCAGGCGGCCAGCGCCGCGCCAACGGCCGGCGAGGCCGTAGCGGCGGAACTGATGCGCGTCCACAGCGGGACTTCGCCGCCGGTGCTGTAGTCCAGCTCGTAACCGGTCAGGTCGGGGCTGTCGAAATAGCCGGAAACGGTGACCGTATCCCGCAGGATCTCGCCGGCGGCTGGCCGCGAGATGGCGGCGTGCCGGCCGGCCCTGAAACCGGTAACTCTTCCGGCGTAATTGGCGGCCACCACCAGGCCGTTGGAGACGGCGGGCGAGGAGTAGGATTCGCCGGAGATATCCAGGTCCTCCAGCTGCACGCCGGAAGAGCTGACCACGAGCAGCCTGCCGCCCGGCGTGGCGGCGAATATCATTTCATTGGCCATAGCCGGCGAGGCCAGCACGCCGACCGGGGAGACCCCGCCCAGCGTGACGGACGAGGGCCAGACGGCGGCCAGCGTGGCCGAAGAGAGCGCCGCCAGCCTGGCCCCGTCCTCCGAGGCCTCGGCCGCGCCGGCGACGAAGAACAAAGTGGTCCCGTCGAACACAGGGGAGCCGGCCTGCGTCCAGGGGCCGATCTTGGTCAGCGCCGGCGAGATGGCCAGCTGGGACCAGTCGGCCAGCGAGCGCAGCTGCGCACTTTTTTCGTCGCGGCCGGGCAATGCGTACAGTGAACCGCTCGAGACAGCTACGGCGTTCTGGCCGAAGGAGCCCAGCGTGGAATAGGCGGCCCAGCGCGGGACCAGCGTCAGGGCGCCGAGGGCGTGAATGCTGCCGTCATTGGAGCCGAAATATACGTAGGCCCCGTCCGTAGACGGGGCGGAATCCACCGGCTGGGCGGCCTGATAGGAACCCAGCAAGGCCCCGGTGGCCGCGTCGTACATCTTCAGTTTGTTTTCAGGAGAGCCCGTCCCCACATACACCCGCCCGTTCAGTACCAGCGGCGAGGAGGCCGAAGCCGCCCTGAGGTCGGCTATCCAGCGCGGGGCGCCCGTCAGCCTGTCCACGGCGTACAGGCGGCCGCCCCTGCAGGTGGCGTACACGGCGGAGCCTGAGACGGCCGGGGAGGAATCTACCCAGCCCGCCGTCAGCCGCTCCCAGAGCAGCGCGCCCGTGGCAGCGTCCAGCGCGTAGAGCCTGTTGCCGCGCGTGCCGAAATAAACCCTGCCGTCGTATATCACCGGGCCGGATACGGTGCCGCCGGGCGCCGTGAACTCCCAGGCCTTGGTCAGCGGGGGCGCGGCCTGCTCCAGGGCGTGGCCGGTGCGGCCCTCGTTGCCCATGAACATGGGCCAGTCGGCGGCGGGAGCCTGAGCGGCCAACAGGCAGAGCGCCAGGACGCAAATCAGCGGCTGCCCCGGAATTTTCCGGAGCGCGTTTTTTCTCCCGACCGCGGCTTTCGTTCTGTTCATATACTGTCTCCCGCTAACCGCCCGGGGCGTTACGGCCCCACGTAAATCGTATACAGTCTCCCATCGGCGGAACCCACTGAAATGGTCCGCGTATCCATGTCCGCCACCGGGTCGGCGCGCACCGGTCCGCCAGTAGTCACGGGCCAGCCGGTGCGCAACTGACCGGTATTAGCGTTGACGCCGTATATCCTGCCGTCGTCGCTGCCGAAATAGACATAGTCCTCGCCCGCGCCCAGCCCCATGTAGCCGGCCGGCGCCAGCACCGGTGAGGAACGTATGGCTCCGCCGGCCTGGAAGGACCAAACCAGCGCGCCGGTGCCGGCGTTGAGCTTGTAGAGCCTGCCGTTATCGGCCCCGAAGAACACGTACTTGGTGCCGCCCAGCGTCCAGAGGAAAGGAGAGGAGTAGATCGGAGAACCCGTGTCATAGTCCAGCCAGCCGCTCATCGCGGTCATGTTGCCGGAGTTTATCGCGTAGATCTTGCCGCCGGTGGAAGTGATATAAAGCGCGTTGTCCGGGCTGGCCACGTAGGCGTCGAAGTAAGGCGAGGACTTGACCGGCCCGCCGGTGACGAAAGTAGTGTTGGAGGTGCCGTCGCCGGTCTTGAGGCTGATTATCTTGCCGTCCTCCAGGCCTACCCAAGCGGTGGCCACGGTTGCCCGCTCGTCCACCGAGGGAGTGCCGGCGGGCGGCGCGGTCACGGCGGACGAGAAGGTCCAGCCGGAGCAGGACTGGCCGTCGGACCGATTGAGGCAGTGCACCTTGCTGTCCTCGGTCGGGATGTAGAGCCTGGCCGCGGTGTTGACGATCGAGACCGCCCTGGCGCCCAGCGGAGTCTTCCACTCCTGCGCGACGGAACCGCCGTCGTCGCGCAACTTGTAGACATCCCCGTTCTCTCCGGTGAAATAAAGGTGTACCGAGCCGCCTTCCTCCTGCGGTTCCGAGGGACTGACCGCGAGCCCGGTCAGCGGGGAAGTGACGAAGGTCCAGAGAGGGGCTCCGGTGGTGCTGACCGCTACCAGCGTGCCGTCGGTGGAGGGCACATAGGCCCTGGCTATCGGCAGCAGCGCCTCGCCGTAGAAGGTGATAGCGCCCGTTATCGGCGAGGAGGACTCGGAAACGTAAGGCCAGTCAGTGGCCGGCGGCGGCAGGGCCGGGGCGATGACGGTGAACGAGGCCGTGTCCACCTGCGCGCCCGGGGTGAAGTCCTGGCCGAGCAGGCCGGAGGCGTCGCGCAGGCGCGCGGAGGACGGGGCCAGGCTCACCCTGAAGGTAGCCGGCGTCTTGGAGGAAGCGTTCTGCGTGGTCACGAAGACTATATAGAAAGCGCGGGTGGAGCCGGCCGCCACAAAAGAGGCGTCCAGCCCGGCGGCGGTCACGGTCAGCGTGGAGAGGCCCGCTCCGTCCAGCGTTATGGCGGCCATGGGCACCCAGGCGGCCGTGGCCACGTCGATGGCCGGCTCGTAGGTGCCGGACAGGCCCGTGGAGGTGGAGTCGGCCACCAGCAGCACGGCGTCGAACAGCGCCCCGGCCTCGGCGGTGGTCAGCGGCGTAGCCAGGTCCTCCCTGAACAGGGTGAAGGCCACGGTGGCTATCTCCACGCCGTTGAAGCCGGCGGGCGAGTTATTGGACAGGTCCAGGCGCAGGGCCGAGGCGCGGCTGTCGTCGTTGACCAGCGTGGCGGCGGCGGGGCCGGCGGCCGAGGCCGAGTGCACGGAGGCGTCGTAGGCCACCGAGGCGATGACCACCTGCGGCGCCGAGGACGGGCCGTTGCCGGAATTCAGTATGAATTTATAATAAGCGCCGGAGACAGGGGCCTGGCCGTCCTGGTCGTAGAACTGCAGGCCGAATTGTTCCGTTGTCTGCTGCGCCAGCGAGGCCAGGTCGAAACCCGTGTCCTGCAGGCGGTAAATATGCGGTGAGCCGGGGTCGGCCGCGCCGCCGGAGCGGGACAGGACGATGTTGTTGCCGCGGCCGCCGGAGGCATCCTCGCCCAGCGCCAGACGCAGCGGGAAATTGCGCGACAGGTAGCGCGGGCTGGCGGCGGGGTCGGGGTAGGAGAGCGTATTGGCCGCGGCCAGGCCGGCGTTGTTGTTGCGCGAGACCGGCGTGGGAGAGCCGGCGGCCAGGAAATCGGCGGAATCGACGCCGCTGTGCGCGCCCTCGGCGGGCCCGCGGTGAGCCGGACTGCCAGGTGACCTGGTTCACCGTGGAGCCGCTGGAGTTCTCCAGCGCCAGGAAGTCCCCGCCGTCCGCCAGGCCAGCCGCGCCGAACACGGCGGCGTAGGCCAGCGCGTCGGCGCTCAGCGAGGAGCCGTCCAGCGCGGTATAGTCCAGCGGATAGATCTTCCTGTTGAACCGGAACACCAGGCCGGCCGCGGAGGAAGCGGCGTTGCGCAGGGCGTAGCCTTGCAGCGTGACCGTGGAGAAGGTGGCCGAGCTGTAGAGCTCCACGAACTCGGAGAGGAGCGAGCCGTAGGCCACCTCGTTTATGGTGTAAGGGTCGGTGGACACGGAATTGAAATAGCCGGGCGTCGGAGTAGGGTCTATCTCGAAGTAGTCCGGGTGGCCGTCGCTGACGCGCGCGAAGGACTGGCCGGGCGACAGCGCGCCGGGGCCGGGCCACTGCACCTGGTCCGTCAGGCCGCCGGAAGCGTCGAGCAGGCGCACGTGGTAGCCCTGCGCGGCGTTGAGGTCCAGCGCCAGGCCGCTGACGAGGAAAGTGGACATCGCGTTTACGTACTGGCCGGCCTGGCCGGTCCAGAGCGTGCTCGCCGATCCGCCCAGAGCGATGGTGTTCTCCACGTAGTCGAGCCGCCAGCCGGTCAGGGGCACCGTGCTCTGGGAATTATTATAGAGCTCCAGCCAGTCGGCCGCGGCGGACGCGCCCGAGGGGTAGACCTCGTTGAGGACCAGCGCCGCCGGCGAGACCACGCGGGGGTAGACCGGGTAGTACTCCAGCGGCACGCCGTCGCCCTTCACCAGCCTCAGGCAGTAGATCGCGCCGGGCAGCATGCCGTTGTCCTGCAGCGCCAGGTCCCACATGCCGTCCCTGTTCCGGGCGATGCCGGAGACTGAATTCGAGAAACCGCTGGATTCCGCGTAGACCTGGTTGAGGCTGGCCTGCACGCCGTGCTGGGGGTCCGCCGCGTTGGCGGTGAGCGTGGCCCTGTCGGCCGGGGCGTTATTCTTGAAAGCTATGGCGGTGAGGGCCGTCACGTCGGTCCAGGCGGCCGGGCTGCCGTTGGAGGGCGCCGCGCAAGTGCCGTCGCCCTGGCCGGCGAACTGCAGCTTGAAACTCTGCCCGGAGACGGGCAGGTCTACCTGGCCGATATTCACCAGCGCCCTGAGGCGGAAAGCGGCCCCGGCGGCCGGCAGCGCGGCCAGCACGTCCTGCGCCGCCAGCGGGGCGCCCACGTCGGTGGTGTCGGTATTGGCGAAGAAGCGGTAGGCGCTCTGTTCGAAGGTGGTGGTGGGCGGCGCGGGCCAGAAGACGAAGGAGTAGCCGCCGGCCAGGGCGGAGCCGAGGTTGGGCTCGAGGGCGGCGCCGCCTTCCGTATTGGTCCAGGTGAAGGCCGCGGCGGCGTTCATGACCAGCCGCTTGGCGAACAGGTCGGCGTTGGAATCCGCCAGCGTCAACACCAGCCTGTCCCGGTTAACCGGGTCCTGCTCGAGGTCGTAATAGCGCTGCGGGTTGGCGAAGAGCGGGGAGGGCGTGAAGTCGGCCTGCGCCGTGAAAACACCGCCGTTGCCTACGTACCAGCCGACGTTGGTGGCGGCGGCGTCGTTATAGGCGATGACGCTGCGCGTGGCGGTGCCTGAGCTTATCCACGCAACGGCCGCCAGCCTGGTGCCGGCCAGCGGAGTCTGGGCCGTGGTGTCCAGGTTGGGAGTATTGGTCCAGGCCGAGCCGTTCCAGTAGCCGGCCTGCAGGTCGGAGCCTGCGTTGCCGATGGAGGCGAACACCATTTCATCCGAGGCCGGGTTCGCGGCCAGGTCCAGGTTGGTGGCGTCGTCGAGGAAGGCCGGCGCGTTCACCGGCCCGCCCCAGGCGTGCTCGGGGCTGCCGCCGTTCCACGCGGCGGTGGCGTAGCGCACGCCGTTGACGCCGTCGGCGCCGGCCGAGTGGCCCCAGGCCACCAGGACGTCGCCGGACAGGGATTCGGTCTCCACGGCGAAGCTTTCCGAGTCCTGCGCGGCCGCGACGGTCTCGAGCGAGGTTTCAAGCGCCGCGGCGGGCTCGTTCTCCCAGGCCGCGCCGTTCCAGACCATGGCCGACAGGTCGGAGTTGGAGTCGGCCCAGACGGCGGCGATATTGTCGTAGTCGGCCCGGCGGTCGGGGGCCATCTTAACCCAGTGCACCGCGCCGGCGGTGCGCAGCGGGTCCAGCGTGGCGGGAGCCGTCCAGTTGGCGGCGCCGCAGGCGGCCCCGCCGGGCTTGGTGCGGTAGCCCAGCTCGCCGGTCCCCGTAACGCCGCGCGAGTAGAGCACCATCACGTCGCCGCTATTGGTCTCGAAAGCGATGTCGAAGCGGCGCGTGGCGTCGGCGCCGCCGACGCTCTGCGTCCACTCCTCGTACCAGTTGGCGCCGTCGGTGCAGAGCACGCGCAGCGTGCCGCTCTTGACGTAGGCGGCCACGGCCTCCTGCTTGGTGGTCAGCGGGTTGGTGCGCACCGTGAACAGGACCCCGGCCGCGCCCGAGACCGTCTGGCGCACGGCGCTGAAGGAGTTGGCGGCGCTGTCGTAGTCGCGGAACTGCGGCGTGCTGTTGCCGGCCTGGCCGTAGAGCAGGACGCCGTCGCCAGCCTTATGAAGCGCGGCCAATATCAGCGTCTTCACCACCCCGAGGCTCACCCAGTCGGTGGAGGTACCGTTATTATGCTCGGCTCTCACCCTGGCGTAGTAATAAGTATCGCTGCTCAGGCCGCTGAACGTGGCCATCGGGCCGGCGGCCGGGGCCGTGGTCAGGATCACCTGGTTGGTCACCCCGTCGTTGAAATTCAGCGCCGTAGAGACCTGCACCGTGTACCTGGTCGAGACCAACGGGTTGGAGTTGGCCCCCCAGGCGAGAGTGAAACCGCTGTCCGTGACCGCGCCGAAGGGGCTGGCGGGAGCCGTCGGGGTATTGGCCAGCGTGGAAGTGGCCGGGTAAACCGCCCAGGGGCTCTCGTCCCCTGGCCCGCCGGCTTTCACGAACAGGTAATAAGTGCTGTTGAGCGCGAGACCGGTCAACTCGGCCGAAGTCCCGGCGGTGACGCTGGACGCGTAGACGGGCGACGGGGAGACGCCGGAATTGACCGAAGCCGCCAGCGTGTAGCCGGTGGCGCCGGGCACCAGCGACCAGGACGCCGTTATCGAATAATCGGAGACCTGCGTTACCGGCAGCGGGACGGGCGCAGCGAGGCCCAGGGTGCGGGTGGAGCCCAGCTGCGCGTAGGCGCTGTATACGCCGTTGAGGTTCAGGGCGCGCACGCGGAAATAGTAGTCGCGGTTGGAGAGCAGGCCGGAGAAGGTGTAGGCCGCGCCGCCGGCCGGCGCCGTGGAGGCGGTCTGACCGGCCGCGCCGGCGTTGTAGTCCTGGGCCGTGGATACCTGCACCTGGTACACGGTGCCGGCCGGGTTGGCATTGGCGTTCCAGGCCGCGGTGAAACCGCCGGAAGTTACGGCGCTGAAAGTGGAGACGGCGCTCAGCGGGAGATTCGCCAGCGTGGCTGTGCCGGCCGGGGCGGTCCAGGCCGTCAGCTCGCCGTTCTGGTTGACGGCGGCCACGGCGAAATAACGGGTGGCGTTGGGCGTCAGCCCGGCGCTGCTCAGGTAGAGGTTGTAAGTATCGGAGCTGGTCACCACCGCCCCGGCGGGATTCAGCGGGTCCGCCGCGGTGGACACGCGCACGCGGTAGCGCGTGCCGGGATAGCGGTTGCCGTTGGCCGACCAGTTCACCTGTATGGCCGACGGCCCTACGCCGGTAAAGCCCGAGAAGACCGGCGGGTAGGCTACCAGCGTGGCCGTGCCGGCCGGCGCCGAGTAGGCGGTGGAGAGCCCGTTTACGCCCAGGGCAGCGGCCCTGAAATAATAGGTGGTGTCGGCCGCCAGGCCGGCGCTGCTCAGGAACAGGTTATAGGTCTCCGAGCTGGTCACTACCGCGGTACCGGGGCTCAGCGGGTCGGCCGCCGTGGAGACCAGCACGCGGTAGCGCGTGCCGGGGTTGCGGTTGCCGTTATGCGCCCAGTTGAACTGCAGGGCGTCCGCCCCCACGCCGGAGAAACCGGAGGAGACGGGGACATTGGCCGGGGTGGCCGTGGCCTGCACGGCGGTGTAGGCCGTCAGCACGCCGTCCTTGTTCACGCCGGCCGCGCGGAAGTAATATGTGGTGTCGGCCGCCAGCCCCGCCGTGGTCAGCGAGACATTGTAGGTATCGGAGGAACTGAAAGCCGCGGCGCCCGGCGCCAGCGGGTCCGCAGCCGTGGAGACCAGCACGCGGAACAGCGTGCCGGGATAAGCGTTGCCGTTGGCCGAGAAATCGAACCGCGCCGTGCCGGCCGCCACCCCGGCGAAGGAGGTGAACAGGGGCGGGGCCGCGAGCAGCGTGGCCCTGGGCTGGAAAGCGTACCAGTCTCCGGTGACATACTCCCCGTTGGCGCGGACGAACAGGTAATAGGTTTCGTCGGCGTCCAGGAGGGACACGTAAGCCTGATTCCCGTCATTTATCGTTTCACTGGAGGAGACAATGGAGAGCGGCGGATTATCCGGCGACAAGGACGCGACCAGCATATAGCCGGTTGCCATGGACACCACTTCCCAGGTGGCGGCCAGCGAACTGACATGCACGCCCGTTATCTCGCCCGAGGCGGGGCTGCCGATAGAACCGGGATCCAGCGTCCGCGCGCTGAAAGGCGGGTCGGACCAGGCCGAAGCTACGCCGTTACTGTTTACCGCCCTGGCCCTGAAATAGTAGTCGGTGCTGGGCGACAAGCCGGGGGTGCTCAGATGCAGGTTGTAGGTGTCAGTGGAGGAGACCGCGGCCCCGCCCGGCGCCAGCGGATCGGCGGCGGAAGAGGTCAGCACCCTGTAGAGCGTGCCGGGCTCGCGGTTGCCGGCGGCGGACCAGTTGAGTTGCATGAAATCAACCGTCACGCCGGTGGTGTAGAACCCGGACGGGACATTGGCCAGCGTGGAGGTGGCGGAGACGGCGGTCCAGGCCGTCAGCACGCCGTTCTTATTCACGCCGGCCGCCCTGTAGTAATAGGTAGTGTCGGCGGCCAGCGCGGTCCGCGCCAGCGAGAGGTTATAGGTGTCGGAAGAGGCCACCGCCGCCCCGCCGGGACTTAGCGGATCCGGCGCCGTGGAAGAGAGCACCCGGTACAGCGTGCCGGGATAAGCGTTGCCGTTGGCCGTGAAATTGAACTGCAGGGCGCTTTCCGCCACGCCGGTGAAGCCGGCCGGTATCGGCGGGAAACCAAGCAGGGTGGCCGTGCCGGCCGCGGCCGTGTAGGCCGTGGGCACGCCGTTCTTGTTCACGCCGGCCACCGAGAAATAGTAGGTGGTGTCGGCGGCCAGGCCCGCCGTGCTCAAGCTGGTATCGTAGGTCAGCGAGCTGACGGCCAGGGCCCCGCCCGGGTTCAGCGGGTCGGCCGCGGTGGACGAGACCACGCGGTACAGCGTGCCGGCCGCGTTGCCGTTAGCCGAGAAAGAGAAGCGCAGCGAGCCGGCCGCCACTTCTGAAAAACCGGTGAAGACCGGCGCGGCGCCCAGCAGGGTGGCCGTGCCGCGGGCGGAGGTATAAGCCGTGGCCGCCCCGTTATGGTTGAGGGCGGCCACGCGGAAATAGTAAGTGGTGTCGGCGGCCAGGCCTGCTGCGCTAAGCGAGAGGTCGTAGGTTTCGGCCAGGGCCACGGCGGCGCCGCCGGGGGCGGCCGGGTCCGGCGCCGTGGACGAGAGCACCCGGTACAGCGTGCCGGTCGGGTTGCCGCCCGAAGTCCAGTCCAGCCCCACCGCCGCCGCCGAGACCGCGGTGAAACTCCCGAAAGCCGGGGCATAGGCCAGCGTGGCCGTACCGGCGGCCGCCGTGTAGGCCGTGCTCACGCCGTTCTTGTTCACGCCGGCCACCCGGAAATAATAGGTGGTGTTCGCGGCCAGTCCGGAGGAAGCCAGATAGAGGTTATAGGTGTAGGAGGAAAGCGCCACCGCCCCGCCTGGGTTCAGCGGGTCCGGCGCGGTAGAAGAAACGACGCGGAACAGCGTGCCCGGATAACTGTTGCCGTTCGCCGACCAGTTGAACCGGATCGCGCCGGTATCGATGGCGTCAAAAGAGGTGAAAAGCGGCGGCGCCGACAGCAGCGTGGCCGTGGCGGCCGCCGCCGTATAGGCCGTGGGCACGCCGCCATGGTTGAGGCCGGCCACCCGGAAATAATAGGTGGTGTCTCCGGCGAGCCCCGACGTGCTCAGGAAAGTATTATAGGTGAGCGAACTTACCGCCACCGCCCCGCCGGGACTCAACGGGTCCGGCGCCGTGGAGGAGACTACCCGGTACAGGGTGCCGGGGTCGGAGTTGCCGTTGGCCGCCCAGTCGAACAGCATGGAGCCAGCGGCCACGCTGCCGAAGCCGGAAGCGAGCGGGGCGAAGGCCAGGAGCGTGGCCGTGCCGGGGTGTACCTGCCAGGCGCCGGACACGCCGGGGGCGTTGCTCCTGACGTAAAGGTAGTATGTAGTGTTGGGTGAGAGCGTGGGCACGGAGAGGGTGGCCGACAGATTCCCGAGCGTGTCGCTGGAGGCGTAGACCGGCTCCGGCTCGGTCCCGAAATTTTCCGAAGCGGCCAGCGTGTAGCCGGTGGTCTCGCTGACCAGGGGCCAGGAGGCCGAAACCTGGCTGGCCGTGACGCCAGTCACCGAGAGCGAAGCCGGCCGGGCCGGGTACAATTTCTCCAGGATCTGCACCCAACTGTCGCCCTCCGCGCTGCCCGTCGGGCCGCCTACGGTAACGAAGACGCTCCGGTTGTTGGCTATGGTGGTGGCGTCGCCGTCGTCTATATACAGTCGCAGGGCCAGCCTGTCGCCGTTATTCAGGGCGGTGGGCACCGGCTCAACGGTCCAGGTCTGGGCGGCGTCCGCCACGGTCAGCTCGGTGCGCGGGATCAGCGCGGCGGCCACCGTGGACAGGATCACGCCGGAATTGTCCGTGCGGTAGAGCACCCCCGTGATAGTGGCGTTGGCCTGCACGGCGCTTTCGCGGGCCCGGATATTAAAAGTAACGCTGCTGACTATGGTCACGGCGTCGAGGGGCATGGAGTACCAGGTTTGCGGTGCCCCGCCGGCCGTTTTAGTGATCTGCAGGGCGCTGGTGGGCGGCGTCACGGGCCCCGAGAGCGTGTCCTTGGTGTAGGTCACCGCGGCCGCGCCGCGCAGCGCCGAGAGCCGCCGCTCTTCGCCGGTGTCGCCGGCCGGGTTGGCCGTGGAAATGTCGTCGAGCAGGTAGAGCTTGGTCACCACCTGCAGCGTGCGCTCAGACTGTGCCGCGCTGTAGGCGGTGGGCACGCCGTTCTTGTTCACCGCCGCCAGCCTGAAATAATAGCGGGTATTGGTGACCAGGCCGGAGGAAGAAAGGGACAGGTCGTAAGTGTCCTCGTAAGTGACCGCCGCCCCGCCGGGAGCCAGCGGGTCGGGCGCGGTAGAGACGGCCACCCGGTACCGGGTGCCGTCCGCGTTGCCGTTGGCGGTCCACAGCACCCGGATGGCATCCGTCTGTATGTCGCTGAAACCGGAGAACATCGGCGGATAGGCCGCCAGGGTAGCGGTGCCGGCCGCGGCCGTGTAGGCCGTCTCTACCCCGTCGCCGTTCACGGCGGCCACGCGGAAATAGTAGGTAGTGTCGGCGGCCAGGCCGGCGCTGCTGACATAGAGGCCGTAGGAAGCCAGCAGGGTCGCCGCCGCGGCGCCCGGGTTCAGCGGGTCCGGCGCCGCGGACACCGCCGCCCGGTACAGCGTGCCGGCCGGGTTGCCGTTGGCCGTCCAGTTGGCGCCGATGGCCGACGCCGTGATCCCGTCAAAATAGGAGAAGAGCGGCTGCCTGGCCAGCGTGCGCGCCCGCTGCGGCGCGGTATAGGCGGTAGGCTGGCCGTCGCGGGCCAGCGCGGCCACGACGAAATAATAGGCCCTGTCCACGGCCAGGCCGGAGGAGCTGAGATAGAGGTTGTAGGTATCGGACGAGGTGACGGCCTCGGCCCCGGGGTTCAGCGGGTCCAGGGCCCGCGACACCAGTACGCGGTACAGCGTCCCGGCCGGGTTGCCGTTAGCGGCCCACATGAAATCCGCCGAGGAATCGGTGACGGCGCCGAAGCCGGGGAAGGACGGCGCCTGCGGCAGGGTGGGATTAGCCTGCGTAGCCGTCCAGGCGGTCAGCACCCCGTCGTTATTGAGCGCCGCGGCCCTGAAATAGTAAGTGGTGTTGGGCGCGAGGCCGGACGTGGAGAGCGAGAGGTTGTAGGTATCCGAGGAGGCCACCGGCGAGGCGCCGGGGCTAAGCGGGTCCGGGGCGACCGAGGAGAGTACCCGGTACAGAGTCCCGGCCGGATTGCCGTCGACCGCCCAGGCGAAGGTCATGGCGTCGGTGCCGGTGCCGGAGAAGCCGGAGAATACCGGCTGGCCGGCCAGCGTGGAGGTGCCGCGGGAGGCCGTGTAAGCCGTGGTCACGCCGGCTTTGTTGATGCCGGCTATCCTGAAATAATAGGCGGTATTGGCCGCCAGCGAGGAGGAGGTCAGTGACAGGTTATAGGTATCCGACGAGACTACCGCCGCGCCGACGGGAGACAGCGGGTCCGGCGCGGTGGACGACAGCACCCGGTACAGCGTGCCGCCGGGATTCCCCCCGCCCGACCAGGACAGGCTCACCGCTCCGGCCGTAGGCGGGCCGAAAGAACCGAAGGCCGGGGCGTACTGCAGCAGCGTGGCGGCGGGATCGTATTTGCTCCAGGCGCTGACCACGCCGGCGCCGTTGGCGCGCACGAACAGGTAGTAGACCGTGTCCGGGGTCAGGCCCGGCAGTTGAGCGGAGGCCAGCGCGCCTACGGTGACGGAGGCAGCGAGGGCCGTAGGAGGGTCGTCGGGGTAGAGCGAGGCGGCCAGGGTGTAGCCGGTGGCGGCCCCCACGAGGGACCACGAGGCCGTTACGGAAGAGACATGCGGCGTCAGCGCGCCGGCCAGCGGGGCGGCCAGCGTGCCAGGCGCCAGCGTGGTGGTTGAAGCTATGGCCGACCAGGCCGTGACGATGCCGTTATTGTTGACCGCCCTCGCTCTGAAGAAATATTCGGTGCTGAAGGTCAGGCCCTCGGTGGAGAGATAAAGGTTATAGGTGTCGGAGCTGGTCACCGCCGCGCCAGCCGGCGCCAGCGGGTCCGCCGCCGTGGAGACCATCACACTGTAGAGAGTACCGGGACCGCCGGCGGCGTTCCACTCCAGGCGCGCCTTGTCGGTGGCGGTCTCGGTGAAGTTCAGGCCCGAGGGCACGGCCGCCAGGGTGGAAGTGCCGGCCCCGGCCGTATAGGCCGTCAGCGCCCCGTCCTTATTTACGCCGGCGGCGCTGAAATAATAGGTGGTGTTGGAGGCCAGGCCGCCGGCGGCCAGCGAGACGTTATAAGTATCCGAGGAGGACACCGCCGCCCCGTCCGGCAGCGGCGGTTCGGGTGCGGTGGAGTAGAGCACCCGGTACAGCGTGCCGGGATAGGCGTTGCCGTTAGCCGAAAAATTGAACTGGAGCGAGGTTTCGGCCGCGCCGCTGAAACTGGCGAAGGCGGGAGCGTAGCTCAGCAGCGTGGCGCGGTCCGCCGGGGGCGTGTAGGCCGTCGCCACACCGTTGCGGTTGATCGCCGCCGCCCGGAAATAATAGCGGGTATCGGGAGCCAGCCCGGCTGAAGAGAGGAAAAGGTTATAGGTATCGGAAGAAGCCACCGGCGCCCCGGCGGGTGACAGCGGGTCGGGGGCGGTGGAGGAAAGCACCCGGTACAGCGTGTCGGCAGGGTTCCCGTCCGTCCAGGCGAAGCGCATGGAAATATCCGTCTCCTCGCTGAAAACGGGATAGGAGGGCCCGGTAGCCAGAGTCGCGGTGGATACCGGAGAGAAGTAAGCCCCCTCCACCCCGTCGCCGTTAACGCCGGCGGCCCTGAAATAGTAAGTGGTATTGGACGCCAGGCCGGCGGTGCTGAAAGCGAGATTATAAGTCTCATGCTGGCTGACCGCCGCGCCGCCGGGAGACAGCGGGTCGGCCGCCGTGGAAACCAGCAGCCGGTACAGCGTGCCGGCCGGGTTGCCGCCTGAAGTCCAGGCGGCGGTCAGGCCGCTCTCGGAAATGTCCGAAAAGGGCGCGGCCGCCGGCATGCCCGCCAGCGTAAAGGTCGAAACTATGGGCGTATAGGCGGTATACGCTCCGCCGTGGTTTACGGCCGCCACGCGGAAGCGGTAGGCGGTATTGGCCGTCAGGCCGGCCGAAGAAAGAAAAGTGTTATAGGTGAACGAGGAGGTGACCGGCGCGCCGAAAGGCGACAGCGGGTCGGCCGCGGTGGACATGACCACGTGGTACAGCGTGGCCGCGTGGTTGCCGTTGGCGGCCCAGTTGAACCGGGCGGTGTAGGAAGAGATATTAATGAAGTCGGTGAAGTACGGCGCGTAAGCCGGGGTCACCTGCACCGGGAAGGCCGACCAGGAGCTGGAGGCGCCGGGCCCGTTGGTGCGGACAAAGGGATAATAGGTGGTATTGGGGCTCAGCGCCGGGCTGTTGAGCAGGGCTGAATTTTCCGAAGTAGTAAAGGAGGCGTAAACGGGCGACGGGGCCGCCCCGGGATTCACGGAGGCGGCCAGCGTATAGCCGGTGGCGCCCTCCACCAGCGTCCAGGAAGCGGAGAACCCGGTCTGTGTCAGGCCGGTCACCGAGCCGATGACGGGCCGGGCCGGGGCCAAATTCTCGACCGTGCTGAACCAGCTGTCGCCGCTGGCGGCCGGGGTAGGGCCGTCTATTGTCGCGGTCACGGTACGGCCGGCGCCCATGGTGCCGACGTCGTCGATATATACCCGCAAGGCCAGCCTCTCGCCGTTTAGCAGCGCCGTGGGTACCGGGGTCATGGTCCAGGTGATCGGCCCAAGCGAAGTCCCCAGCTCGGAAGCCGGGGCGGCCACCGCGGAGATAACGGATTGCACCGCGCCCGAAGCGCTGACCCGCAGCAGCTCGGCGGCAAGGCCGGCGTTGGCCTGATTGTGGCTTTCCATGGCCCAGATATTGAAAGTAATGTTGCCGCTGATGGTGACGGCGTCGAGCGGGTCGGTATACCACGCTACAGCGGTGCCGCCCTCTATCTTCGTGAGCTGCGTGGCGGTAGTGGGGGGCGTGACAGGGCCCGCCACGGTGCTTTTAATATAGGTAGCCACGGTAGAACCGCGCAGGCGGTTCAGCCGCCGCTCATCGTCGCCGCCGGGATTTATCGAGGAGACCGTGTCGCTCAGGAATACGGTGCTGGCCGACCTGGCGACTACGGGGAATTGCGGCAGCAGGGCGGGCAGCAGCAGGAGCCCCAGCCAGGCGCGGCGCAGGCTTTTCAGGGCAAAAGGGAAGGCGCGCGCGATTCCGCCGCTTTTTTCACCTCCGTTATGACTTTCGCCCCGGGATATCATAATTTATCTCTCGCTTTACTCCTCGGCGGCGCCGCCGCCGCAGGTCTGGACGCCGCGATTCTTGCAGCCTTTCTTGCGCTCTTCTTCCTTCATCATCTCTATGATGTCCTGCACGGTCAGCCCCACCAGCCAGTGGTTCACCTCGGCGCGCAGCGTCTCATAAAGCCTGTTGGGCACCTGGGCCTTTTCGGCCTTGGGCGCGCCGTTCACGGTAAAGGCCTCCATCAGCTGCCAGACGCTGATGCTGTCCAGGTCCTTGTGCAGGCGGTAGCCGCGGCCTTTCTGCGACTCCACGAAGCCGGCGTGCACCAGGGCCTGCAGCACCTTGTTGCAGTACGGCGCGGGCAGGCCCTGGAAGCGCGAGATCTCCGCCACCTGGTTCCAGCGGCCGCCGCCGTTCTGCCCGAGATAATGCAGGCAGGCCAGCCCGTATGCGAGAGTGCGGTTCATTCTCATATAGACACCATGCTGACTGAAATTTTATAAGCCGCGCCTGTTTCCCCGGCGAACAGCAGTCATTGGACAAGAAGTATCCAATGGCTCCCGGCAAAAAAACGGCACCGAAAAGCATGCCGTCCATTCGCACTTATAGTATAACAGCCCTATTACGGCAGTCAATAGACAAATTATCAGCCCCGGCCGTGCTTTTTTTTGAAAGCCGCAGCCATCTCGCAAGCGGGCCGATTCGGGGCGAAAGCGTCCCCCTCCTCCAGCAGGCTTATGCCCGGGCAGCGGCTGCAGAATTCGATATCGGGACAGCCGGCGCAATCTTGCAGGTCCTTAAGGCCGGCCCGGCGCCATTTTTTCAGCCAAGCCGAGCCCTTCCACAGGGCAGAGAATTTCTGGCGGGCCAGGTTGCCCAGTTTGACCGGCAGCTGCAGACAGGGAAACAGGGTTCCGGCAGGGTCTACAGCGCAGACATTGCGGCCGGCGCCGCACAGGAAATCCCAGGCGTCGGCGCTACCGGGAACCGGGGCGGCGGGCCCCGCCTCCGCTCCGGACGGCGAAAGGTGTGACAGAGCCCGCCTCAACTCCGGGCCGGAGAGGCGGTATTTAAGGGCGGCCCTGTCTCCGTCGTTGGCCGGCGCTATGACGGGGTCGAAAGAGATGCCGCAGCCTTCTTTCCGGGCCAGGCGCTTCAAAAATGCCGCCTGCCCGGAGTTCAGGTTCATCAGCGGCACCTTTATCTTTACCGCTACCCCGGCCGCTTTGAGCAGGCGGGCGGCAGCCAGGCTGCCGCCAAAGGAACCTTTCAGGCCTGTGAGGCCGTCATGCACCTCCGGGCGGCCGTACAAGCTGATCTCGAATGCCGAAACTCCCGCCTGGCGGAATTCCCGGGCGCGGGCGGGCGTCAGGCCCAGGCCGGTGGAAAACACCCTGACGTCAAAACTCAATGATTTAGCGAACCGGCACAACTCGGCCAAGTCCGGCCGCAGCAGCGGCTCGCCCCCGGTGAAAACGAGGTAAAGCCCCCCGGCGCGGGCCAGTTGGCGCAGTATCTGCTCCCATTGGGCGGTGGAGAGTTCGCGGCCGGGGCGCGCGCGGCCGGCGGTTTCGGGCAGGTAGCAGTGGCGGCAGGAGAGCGGGCAGCGGCGGGTCAGTTCTACGGTAACCGAAATTGGAATATTTTTATCCAGCGTGAGCGCGTTGAGCCGCGCTGAAGGCAGGCAGTCGGGCATCAGTTGAAGGGATTGGCGGCGTACAAGGCGCGCCGCAGCCTGGCGTACCACAGACCCGGCAAGCCTGCGGCCAGCGGACCGCCGCCGAGCACCGTGCCCCGCACCTCGGCCCAGGAGACATAGTGCGGTTCCAGCCGTCCGGCGTCGTCCACGAACACGGCGCCGCCCGGGCAAACCTCGGCCACCCGGTGCAGCAGATTGCGTCCGCCGTAGACATAGACCGCGCAATCCCCGGCGCCGGGGCGCCCCGGGGCCACGGCCACGGCCTGCCCCGGACGGAACAGGGGCAGCATGCTGGAGCCTTCCAACCTGAATACCTTCATCAGGAAAATTTCTTCAGGGATTTGCAGGCCAGCTGGCTGATAGGGCCGGTGATGCATTTGCCGCAGGCCAGCGCCGCGGTCTCGAAGATCTTCTCGGTCTTCATGGCGGGCTTCGCGTAGGTTTTTTTCTTCTTCATATTCATTTCTCCGCTTTGGCTATCAGTCCGGCGGCCAGCAGTTCTTTGATAAAGGCCGCCGTGTCGGCCGCGGCGGCAGAGGCGTCTATATCGTACTCGGCCGCGATGGCGGCGGCTATGGCCGCTTCGTCCCTGCCGGCGGCCAGGCCTTCCCAGACCAGGGCCGCTGCGCCGTTAAGTTCGTGCATCCTGGAGCCGGCGGCGTCCACGATGAACAATTCCCCGGCTATGCGCCGGAAGGCGAGGTCTTTTCTCAGTATAAGCTTCATACCAACTCCAGGAAAGCGGCGTCCTTTTTAGAAAATTCCAGGCTGGCAAAAGAAATTTTACCCAGCAGCGCGGCGGCGTTGTTCAGCACCAGGGACGAGATATCCCGACCTTTTTCAAAATTCAGCAGGCAGCGCAGCAGCAACTTCAGGGCCTCGCTCCCGCCGCAGGGGGCAACCCTGTTCCCCCTGCTCTTCTTAAGCAGGTATATCCCGCCCAGCGGCCAGGAACCCGGCCGCCCGTCCGCGCGCATTTCGCCCCAGAACGGCGAACCGTGTACCGTGTAACGACCACCCTCCCGGCGCAGCAAATTAATCTCGTCGCTGATAACTTCGCAACCGGAGCCGGCGGCCAATTTGGAAAGCGTGGATTTGCCCGCCCCGGACCGGCCCAGGAACAGGTAAGCCCTGCCCTTTTTCACCAGGCCGGCGGAGTGAAGCATAAAACCGCCCGAGCGCAGCAGCAAACTGCTTATCAAAGACCGCAGGAAAGCGTCCAGGCATTGCTCGTAGGGGGCGGCCGAGAGTTCTCCGGCCCCGGAGCGCAGGTCCAGGGCGGCTGAAAAGTCCCCGCGCTTCAGTTCCAGCCTGTTGTCTCTTAAAAGAACCGCCGGCCTGAAGGGGGACTCCCTGCCGGGCGCCTCCCGCACGCTGAACCTTGGCCCGCGTGCCGCGCGGCAGGCGAAACGGCCATACCTGCCCTTCAAAACAGAAATGATACCAGGCGAGTCCGATTCAAAACCCAGCCCGAAACCGCCAATGGCCAGCTTCAGTGAGGCGGCGCGAACCGCTACAGGCCGGACGGCCACTCGGCTTTGACCTCGTACCAGGAGTGCAGTTTTATGTTGACGCCCTGTATCAGTATGTCCCTGGCCACGTTGTCGTCGTAGTATATGCCCATGGTCGAAGTGCCCATCGTGGCGTCCTGATTGCTGAGCAGCACGCCGTTGATATTGCAGTTGCCGCCGCCCTGCAGCCCCTGGCTGCCTCCGGTATAAGCGAAACCGTGTATAAGCACGTTATCCAGCTCGTACTCCAGGTTATTGGCGACATAGTTGCCGCTCACGGCGGCGGCCCAAGTGGCGGGGGCGGCGGCGTCGAAAGCCTGGTAATGCGCCCAGTTATTGCCGTATTCCTTCCAGGCTTCCGGGGGCACTTTGGCGTCATAATTGCCGTCCGCGCCGCCGCTGCCTGAAATGATGAAATTCCCGAGCATTATCATAGTGCCGCGGATGAAGTTGCCCCCGCCGCCGCTCTGGAAGGTGACGTCCCCGGTTATATAGTAGGTGCGGTTGCTGGTGTCGTTGCAGCCTTTGAACTCGGCGTTGCCGATATGGTAATAGGTGGAGGAGTTGCCGTTGCCGCAGCCGTTGGGGGCCCCTCCCAGAGCCAGGTCGCTGGCCTGGGCGGAACTGAGGTAGGTGGAGAATTTTATCTTGGGGAACTGCGGGATCTCGTAATAGGACCACCAGTAGACATTGTCGGTAGAGGCCGAGGTGGAACCGCCGTCCTGCGGGGTCACGTGGCCGGCGCTGTAATAGCGCGGGAAGGTGCGGCCGGTGGCGTCGATGGAGTTGCCGGAGATGACCGGCCCCCATTCTATGTGGTCGTTACCGCCGGTATTGGAGACCATGTTGGCGGCGCGGGTGGCGAAGTCGGCCGCGTTGTCGTTGCGCAGCACGGCCCGTATGCGGCGCAGCTGCGCCCCGGTCCTGTCCCGGCCCACGGACTCCACCACGCGCATATCCGCGTCCACCGGGTGGGAGGTGATCTGGATGGTGTAGGTGCCGCCGCTTTCGGCGGAGTAAACCTGGTCGAAATTATAGCCGGCGATAGTCCCGGTGCCGGTCATGATCCACATGTCGTCGCTCTCGAGCAGCTTCCAGCGCGCCCTGTCCACGCCGGCCTCGGCCAGGTGGAAAGCCGTGGTGGATTTCTTTTCCTTCACCGACCACCTGCCCTCGTTCTGCACGAACAGGTCCATCACCGGGAACATCAGCATCAGGAACAGCAGGATACTGATGACCATAGAGATGGCCATCTGCCCGGCGCGCCGCGGCGAGAGGGTTTTTTTCATAATCAGTTCATTATCCTGACTTTTTCCACGGCCATCTGCAGCGCCTTGGTGCCGCCCTCGTAGGTGGCCTTCTCGAAGGTGATGGAGATGGAGATGATCCCGTCGTCGTCCGTGCGCGGGTAGGTGAAGGCGATGTAGCGCAGGTGGTTGGCTATCAGCTTGCCCGTGAGCATGTTGCCGTCCACATCGCCGGCCGCCTGGTAAAGCTGGGTCCCCTGCTGGTAGTAGAACGCCCAGCTCTGACCACCCGAGGAGTTATATTTTTTGAATTTTATGCGGGAATGCGGCGGCTGGCCGGGCAACTCGTCCACCTCTATGGTGTGGCCCAGGGCCTGCCGCAGGTCGCGGTTGATGTTGGCCAGAGCGCCGCGCGCGTTCTTCTGTATCTCCACCCTGGCCGTCAGCAGCTGCACGAACTGGAAGGTCTTGATGAAGGTGCGCGGCGCGGCGAGGATGAGCACGCCCAGGATGGCGACGACGAGCATCATCTCCATCAGCGTATAACCGCGCTTTAGTTTCCGGTCTTTCATAGCGTCACCAGCTGAAATCCCTGACCACCGTCTGTCCCGGGGTCACCGCCACGCCGAGGGCCTGCTTGGGCACGATGCTGGGTGTCGAGCCGCTCCAGGTGGTGTACCAGGCGTAAACGTTGTAGGTGTAGCCGCCTTTTACGGGTATATTGTAGTTGCCCAGCGCGCTGCTGGAAGCGGCATAGTAGACCCCGGTGCCGGCGCGCAGGGCGGGCGTTATGTCCGGGGGATAGGAGCCGGCGCCCAGCGTGGCGGTGGTCACGTAGATCAGCACTCCGGTGGATATGGGCCGTCCGGCCCCGTTGGTCACGCTGCCGGTGACGTAGCCGAAAGCGCCGGTCACGCTGAAAGTGGAGGAAAAGGCCGTTTCGCCCGCGGCCACGGTCACCGTGGTGCTGGACGGCGACGACGCCTCGCCGGCCTCCAGCTGCGGCACCACCACGTAGGTGCCGGTGGAGATGCCCGAGCCCGAGATCGTGAAATAGCCTTCGTCGTCGCTGATGCCGTTGCCCTGCTCCACGTCGTCCTTGATGCCCACCACCGGGATGCCCGGCAGCGGGTCCACGCCGTTGGTGGTCACGCGGCCGCTGATCCTGCCGCCGTAATAAAGCGTAAAATCCACGCCCTGAGCCACCTCGCCCAGTTCCACGCTGACGCCCATGGAAGAGAGCTCCACGTAGCTGGGGCTCTGGCTCTGGTAGTTGGCCACCACCGTTATCACCCCAGTGGCCACCGGCAGCGTGTACCTGCCGGAGGAATTGGTGTTGACCTGCTCGCTGCCGGCCGAGAACATCTTGATGCCGGGCAGGGCCGTGCCGGCGGTATTGAGCACCAGGCCGGTGACATAGCCGTAGATCGTCTCGGTGGACAGGCGTATATCCCCGGCGTTGACCACGAAACCGTTGGAAACCCCTCCGTCCACGGTAACGCTGGAGAAGGACAGGCCGGTGGAGGCGTAGACCGTCCAGGCGCCGGTGGAGACGTTGGTGAGGTTGAAGTTGCCGCCGGAATCGGCGCTCACCGGAGTGGAAAGGCCGTCGTCGGCGAACACCAGCGCCCCCGCCGCGGGGGTGCCGGAATTGCAGGCCTCGGTCTGGGCCGAGTTGTGCGGCAGGCTGGAGAAAGGCCTGGCTCCGGCAAAGTCGTCGTTGTTGTCATTGGAATCGTAGCAGCGGCCCAGGCCGGGTGTCACGCCAGAAGATGTGGTCTTGCGGGTATAGGCCTCGCCGGGTTCGAAACCGATGGACTGCGCTATGGCTTCCCCCTCGAAGCTTTCTGCAAGCTGCTTGCCGCCAATGCCGTTGTTGGAGGCGTTCCAGCCCAACGTGTCGTACACAGGTGAGGCCGCCGCCCCGCGGAGCACTACGTAACCGGCCGGGCTGGGGCTGCCCGTAAGGATGACGTCGTCCTGGTTGGCCCAGTTGGAATCTCTGTCATAGACAGCGTCGGCCTGCAGCGTTACGCCGGCCGCCGTGACCGTGCCGGTATTGGCGAAGATGAAATAGCCGTTCGGGGCCAGGCTGACGGCGCGGTAATCGATATCCGGGAGTATCAGTACTGCCGCCGACTCTTTATAGGCGAAACGCACCAGCTCGTTGGCGCCGGTGCCCAGGCCGGTGGCCATCGTCCAGGTCCAGGTGGTGGGGTTATACACTTCCACCCATTCCGTATTGCCGGTGGCGGTGGCCGTGCTGCCCACTATCTGGCTGATCACCAGGTGGTCGGTAACGTAGAGTTTCCCGATCACGGTGCCGCTGGACATCTGCGTCAGCGTGAAATTCTCGTCCGGGGAGGTCTCGCCGGGGGCCAGGCTGAACTGCGGCAGCGTGCCGGGGAACCAGCCGTCCTTGACGGCCAGCAGCGTGTAGCTGCCGCCCTCGATGGAGAAATTGTAGTAGCCGGCCGCGTCGGTCTCGCCGTACATCGAGGGCCGTTCCTGCGCGCGCACCACCACGCCCGCCACCGGCACGTTGAGCGAGTCCTTCACGTAGCCCTTGATGACCGAGGTTTTATTGATACGGGCCGGGTTTTCGCGGAGGTTGGTGACCTCCAGTTTGCGCCATTCGCCGCGCTCGTACCAGGCCACGATAACCTTGATCTCCTTGAGGCCGGTATCGGGGTCGTTCCAGTTCAGATAGGTCAGGTCGCCGCCGGCGTTCTCGTTGACCTTGCGGATGAGCACCCTGCGGGTGAAGTTGAGGCCGCCGACGTTCACCACCTCCTCCCCGTTCGGGGCGTGGTCGTAGACCATCGGGGGGGTGAAGTTGGTGTCGGCGGGCACGGTCTGCGTGGTCACCAGCACCCTGTAATAGGAACGGTTCTTCAGGTACTCCACCCGCTCCTGCGCTATATTGTTGGCCAGCGATCGGGTCTTGGCCGACTGTACGCCCACGTTGAAATACTTGAAGGCGCCCACCATGCCCAGCACGCCCACGGACATGATGACCATGGCCACCATCAGCTCCACCAGCGTGATGCCGGGGCGCGACGGGGCCCGGGAGGCCGCGGTTCTGGTTGCAGTGTGTTTTTCCATTTATATTCTACGCGGCCAGGGCCGAGTAAAAGGCAAAAGATCGCTCAAATCCAGGTCTTTACGGGTAGGAACCGGCGTCCTCCATGTAATCCTCTATGGAGTCTTCAGCCTCGGGTTCGGCGGCCGGCGCGGGGGCGGGGGCGGCCTTCTTCTTGAGTACGCGCTTCTTCTTAGCGCCGGGGCGGGGCGCCTCCCTGTCTACCATTACCCGGCCGCCGTCTTCCTCCGCGGCCGGAACAACGGCGGCGGCGCCCTTCTTGCGCCTCACCAGCACCTTCTTCCTTGCGGGCTTAGGCGGCGCGGCCGCTTCGGCGGCGGGCTTGCTGGCGGCCTCCAGCATGGCGTCGTAGGCCTCGCGCTGCTCGTCGTCGAGGAATTCCCGCACCAGGTCGGGCATATCCTTGTTTATCTTGAGCATGGAGTAGCGGTTCTCGTTCATCTTGAAACGCCACTTCTTTTCCTCGGCGGAATTCCTGTCGTACTCCTTCATCAGCTTCTCGAACTCCGCGGTCTTCTTCCTGACCGCGGCGCTTATGCGATCCTCCTGCTTGGAACTGAGCCGCAGCGCCGTCGAGAGCTCGGACATTATCCTCCTGGCGTCCGGCCGCTGCACGGCCTCGCCCCTGGGCTCGCCGAGGCCGGGCATGGCCTCCAGGTCGGTCTTGCTCAGCCCCTGGCAGTAAGCGGCGGCGGGCAGCAGCAGCAGCGCGGAAATGATCAGTTTTTTCATAGGAACGTTCTCCTCCGAAGCGTGAACTCTAGTCAACCAAATCGGCTATGGCCACCCTGCTGGTATGCTCGGTACGGCCCCAGAAGTCGGTGCCCCTGAACAAGCCGGCCACGAACACGGGCAGGCGCAGCAGGCCCAGCACCGGCTGCAGGAAATAGGCCGCGGCCAGGTCCGGGCGCGCGCGCTCCAGCAGCAGCGCCGTGGCCGGGTACAGCAGCAGCGGCACCAGCGCGAGCAATTTCATCGCGTGCTCCACGCCGGGCAGCGCGCCGTAGGCCCAGAGCACGATATTGAACGAGTCCCGGCTCAGCCAGAGCAGGCCCGCGGCGCAGCCGGCGATGGCGAACCGGTAGGTCTGCGCGGAATACAGGGCGCCTTCGAAGGCGCGGGGATCGCGCAGGCGCAGCGCCCGGGCGGTCACGGCGGGCAGGTGGCGGCGGGCGGTATCCAGCGAGCCGCGCGTCCAGCGTATGGTGCGGCACAGGTACTGGGAGATGGTTTCGGGCTCCTCGTCGTAGACCACCGCGCGGCTCTCCCACTCTATGCGCACGCCGTGGCGTATCAGCCGCATCTGCATCTCCAGGTCCTCGGTCAGGCAGGTCTCGTCCCAGGGGAACTTGCGCGCGGTTTCCGCGGTGAAGCACATCCCCTTGCCGTGCAGCGTGGCCGAAAGGCCCAGCGCCTGCTTGGGCAGCTGGAAGAACCTGTTGGAAACTATATGCCCGCCGGCGAGGATCTTCGCGAGCAGGTTGCCGGTATTCTTGGCCAGCTGCATCCCCTGCGCGGCGGCGGCGCCGGCTTCCAGCCTGTCGTTCATCGCCTCCAGGAAGTGCGGGTGCGCCAGGCTGTCGGCGTCGAAATAGCAGAAAGCTTCGTACCTGCCGGCCTCGAAGATGCGCCCGGTGGCCCACTTCAGCGCCCGGCCTTTACCCGGTTTCAGGCCGGGGCCCGAATGGTCCAGCACTATCGCGCCGGCGGCGGCGGCGGCGGCGGCCGTACCGTCCTTGCAGTGGTCGGCCACCACGTAAATATCGAAAAGTTCCCGCGGGTATTTCAGGCCGGCCAGGCTCTGCACGGCCAGGCCCACCACCCCCTCCTCGTCGTGGGCGGGCAGCAGCAGGGCGAAACGGCGCCTGACGGCGGCGCGCGCGGGCGCGCGCAGACGCCCGAAGCCCCGGAAGCTCAGAAAGAGATAAAAAAGGCCGGTCAGCAGCAGAAAAAGCTGCGCCAGATTGGAAAGTATTATTAATATAAAGTTTCCCATACAGACCATACGGACCTGCCGGCCGCCGCCCCCCCGCCCCGGCCATGGATATCGTTATAATACAAATGATGACGTGTTAAGGCAAGAGGCCCGGCTGTTGACTCGCCGCCCTTTCGGTGTTATATTATGGGTATGGCTGATGAAGCAAGAAAATCGGGCTGGAAGATCTGGGTATACCTGACCCCGGTCTACATCATAATCGCTATACCGCTGCTGATGTGGATAAAGAAGATCAACTCCAGCGACGTCGGTCTTTCCAAAGAGGAGTACAACGTTTTCAACGCCTCCGAAGGCGAGGTCAAGAAGCGCCGACAGCAGAAGAACTACGACCCCGGCCTGACGGACATAGGCTACACGGTGCGCTACCGCAGCGGCGACGCGCCCGAAGGCAGCCTCGGCGGCGACGGCCCCTCGAAGGAAGCGGAGGAGCGGGTCCGCGAAGCGGCCGCAGCGCGCGGGCAGCAGGCCGCCGCCGGTGAGCAGGGATACAAACCCAAACCCGCCGCGCAGGCCGCGCTGGAATCCTCCGACACCAGGGCCAAGGAGCAGATGGGCCTGGGCAACCAGAAGGGCTACCTCACCTACGCCGTAGGCAAGACGATGAACAACCCCAAGGCCGTGGCGGCGCTGATGAACAATTCCTGGGTGGTCAAGGGCTTCATGGGGCGTTCCACGGTAAAAGGCGCGCTCGGCAGCCCCGAGGGGCTCAATAATTACCTGAAGAACACCACCGCCGTGAACAATTTCCTCGGCAACAGCGTGGTGCAGGCGGCGATAAAGAACCCGGCCGTAGTGAACGCTTTCGCCGGCAGCGCCATGGCCGGCGCCATCCTGTCCTCCCCCGGGGTGCAGGGCCTGATGCAGAACCCCCAGGCGCTCATGGAAATGGCCAACACCAATCCCGAGGTGATGCAGCTGCTCTCCAACCCCAACGTGATGGCCGCCCTGATGAACAATCCTCAGACGGCCGGCCTGGCCGCCAACCTGGGCGGCGGTTTCGCCCCCAAGTAGCCCCCCCGGCCCGCGCCCCCCGCGCGGCAGAACCTGTTGACACAAATCAACCAAAAGTCCTATATTGGGCATAGGCCTCTTGGCCCGCCGTACATTTTGGAGGACAAATGAACAAACTGTTAACCCTAGCCGCAGCCCTCATTCTCGCCGCGGCGGTAAGCGCCCAGGCGTCGCAGAAGATCGTCAGCTTCGACAGCGCCTACAAGAGCGCCATAGAGCGGAGCATAGCCGGCATAGGCGGCAAGGTCACCAGGAAGTTCGCCCTGGTCAACGCCTTGGTCGCCGAGTTCCCCGAAGACACCAAAGACACCAAGATCTACTCCCTGCCCGGCGTCACCGACGTGGACGAGGACCGCTACATACGCTGGATCTCGGCCCCCGCCTCCATGAACGCCGTGCCGCTCCCCACCCTGGCGGGCGCCCTCGACATGATACGCTCCGGCGAAGGCTGGACGGCCCCCGCTTTCGGCGAGATCCGCGCCGAAGTGGACCCCTCCGAGAAGGAGATCCCCTGGGGCGTGCGGCGCGTGAACGCGGCCGCGGCCTGGGACCTCACCGCCGGCAAGGGCGTGAAAGTGGCCGTAGTGGACACCGGCGTGGACTACAACCACCCCGACCTGGCCCCCAATTACAAGGGCGGCTATAATGCCGTCACCCCCGGCGCTACCCCCCTCGACGACCAGGGCCACGGCACGCACGTGTCGGGCACCATCGCGGCGGCAAAGGACAACAACGGCGTGGTGGGCGTGGCCCCGGCCGTGGACCTGTACGGCGTGAAAGTGCTGGACAAGAACGGTTCCGGCCAGTATTCCTGGATAGTCGCCGGCATAGAGTGGGCGATACAGAACGGGATGCACGTCATCAACATGAGCCTCGGCGGCGGTTCGGGTACCGAAGCGATGCGCCAGGTGATGATAAAGGCCAATGAGGCCGGCGTGACGGTGGTCTGCGCGGCCGGCAACGACTCCGGCCCCGTTAACTACCCGGCCAAGTACCCGCAGGCCATAGCGGTCTCCGCTTCCGATTCCTCGGACAAGCTGGCCTACTTCTCCTCCCGCGGCGCCGAGATCGCCATGATAGCCCCCGGCGTAAGCGTGTACTCCACCAGGAAAGGCGGCGGCTACACCAGCATGTCCGGCACTTCCATGGCCTGCCCGCACGCGGCCGGCCTGGCCGCCCTCGCCGTGGGCGCCGGCGCCGAAGGCCCCGACGCCGTGCGCGCGGCCCTCAAGGCCGCCGCCGTCCCGCTCCCGGGGCTCAAACCCACCGACCAGGGCGCGGGCCTCGTGAACGCCGGCAAGATAAAAGAGAACGCCCTCTGGTACTACGAGATAAAGTAAGCCCGGAGAGCGAATAAAAACCCCGCGGCCAGGCCGCGGGGTTTTTTATTTATCAGGCTTCGCCGCTTATTACCAGCCGTAACCCTCGCCGGTCAGCTGCTCGAGCCGCTGCTCCACTATCTTGGCCTTGTTGGCCTTGCGCTTGTCCAGGTTCTTTTTGAGCCTGCCGATCTCGCCCTCCATGTGCCTGACGCGCGCTTCCTGCCCCTTGCTCCGCAGGTCGAACAGTTCAGACAGCACCACCTTCAGGCGCTCGCGCATGGCCTTCTTCTCGGTGTCGGAAGCCTTGTTATACTTGAGGGAGAGCTCCTTGCTCTCGAACTCCAGCGCCAGGGCGCGCACGGCGTCCTTCTCCATGGCCTCGTCCTGCTGCATCCTGGCCACGGCGAACAACTTGCCGGACATCTGCAGGACCATCTTGTACTTGGCCGGGGCCGTTTCTTTGAGCTCGGCCACCTTCCTGGCGAAGGCCGGGTCATGCTTCTTGATCACGCCCAGCACCTTCTCCTCGGCGAAGAAGCCGCCTTCCTTGCCCTGGCGCATCATCATCTTCTTCTTGACCACCATCCGCTCCTGGTCCATGCCCTGGCCCTGACCGCGCTGCTGCATGCCGGGGCCCATGCCGCGGGCGCCCATGCCGGGGCCGCCCATGCCGGGACGCATGCCCGGGCCGTCTTCCATCATCTCCATCTCGTCCTCTTCCTCAAGGCCCGGGCCTTCCTGGGCCGCGGCAAAAGCCGGCGCCCAGAGCAGCGCCAGCGCCATAGTCCATAACGTAAGTTTCTTATTCATACCGCCTCCTTGTAAAACCCCTCGCTAAACGTTTTTGCTGAAATCCAGGCTCTGGTCCTCCAGGTCGCTCAGGCGGTACTCCCAGTCCCGCTGGGCGGACAGGGCGTCCGCCTGCGCCTGGTACACCGAGTATTCCACCGAGTCCAGGCGGGAATCCAGGCCGCTGTTCCAGGCCAGGTCGGGGGAAGGCGTACGGCCGGAGAAAGCGAAAACAAAAGCCATGGCGGAGGCCAGCGCGCCGGAGAGCAGCGCCTCGCCCCAGCTGAACCGGAAGCCGCGGCGGCCCTCTGCGGCGGCGCGGGCGGCCCGCATTATCGACAAAACGGTACCGCGGGAGGGCTCGGCCGGGGAAGCAGCCAGGGCGCCGTCGGCGGCCCGCAACGCGGCCAGCTCGGCCCTGCAGGCGGCGCAGCCGGACAAATGCGCTTCGGCCTCGGCCGCCAGCCCCTGGCCGGCCTCGCCGTAGGCGTAAAGTATGAGTTTCTCGCCGTATTCGCAGTTCATAACCGTCTCCTGTATATACAACGCGCCGCCCCCGGTTTTTATTGCGCGTCGCCGCCCAGTTTTTCCCTCAATTTGGCGGCGGCCCGGCTCATGCGCGCCAGCACCGTGCCGATAGGCACCTTCAGCGCTTCGGCTATTTCCTTGAAGGAGAGCTCCGAGTAATGCCGCAGGTAGAACACCTCCCGCTGGTCCTCCGACAGGGCGGCCAGCGCCGCGTCTATGCGCGCGGCCTCGGCCTTGCCGTAAAAAGCCTCGGCCGGACCGGGCTCGGCCGCAGCCGTGAAATCCGCCGGGCCGGGCTTGGCCCCGTCCCCGTACAGCGACACCTCGCCCCGCGCCGAATCGCGCCTGAAATAGTCCATCGCGGCGTTGCGGGCAACCGTGAACAGCCAGGCCTTGAACTTCTCCCGCTCGTTATAAGCGCCGGGATTCCTGACCAGCTTCAGGAACACCTCCTGGAACAGGTCCTCGGCCGCGTCGCGGCGGCCGGTCAGGCGCAGCAGGTAGCCGAACAGGGCCGCCTGGTGGCGCTCCATCAGCAGCCCCAGGGCCTCGGCGTCCCCGGCCTTAAAGGCGGAGACCAGTTCGGAATCGGTGTTTTCTTCGGACATTAGTCGGCCCGCTCCTGAACAACGCGGCGGCCGCTCCTTTTATTGCGCGCGCCCGTCCGCTATACAGTATACTCCCTTATTCTACTCTCTCCCCATAATTTCATACGATATATACCGTCGTGCGGAAAATCAATCTTATTCTTTTATTTCTGCTGTTTCAATCCCGGGCCGTTTTTGCGGCCCCGGACCCCTACGCCCTTTACCTCAGAGGCGACCTGCGCCTCGCCGCCTCGGCCTACATGGCGCTGGCCGCCGAAAACCCCGCCGAAGCCCGCCCGCTGCTGAACGCCGCCATGTCGCTGCGCCAGTCCGGCCGCTATCCCGAAGCGGCCGCCGCGCTGGTGCGCGCGCTGGAGCGCGACCCGCACGCCCCCGATATCTACTCCGAGCTGGGCTGGCTGCGCTTCCACCAGGCCGACTACGACGGCGCGCGCTCGGCCTTCGAGACGGCCATCCGCATCCAGTCCCTGCACGCCCGCGCCGAACTGGGCCTGGCCAGCGTCTACTCCAACCTCGAGGACAAGGCGCGCACCCTGGAGCACCTGGAGAAGTACCGCCTGCTCAGGCCGGACTTCTCGGGCGTGGACTATATCCTGGCCTGGAACTACATGAATTTCGGCATGCACAAGGAGGCCGAGGGGGCCCTGATAGAGGCCCTGCGCAAGGACGTGTCCTTCACCGAGGCGCGCCTGCCGCTGGCCGGCATCTACGCCCGGCAGGGCAAGTTCGACGAGGCCTGGAACCAGTATCACCGCGTGCTCTCCTACGCGCCCGGCCACCCGGTGGCCTCAAAGATGATGAAGGTGCTGGAAGGCAAGCTCAGCAAGCAGCCGGAGGAGATACGCCCGCCCTTCCGCGTTACCAAGCCGCTGGTGATGGAGCCGGTGGACGCGCTGGCCAGCCTTTCCGACTCGGTGAGGATACGCGTGGGGCTGGGCACCACGGCCACCGGCAAGCAGGGGGCCAACAACCTGCTCAGGATAAAGTCCTTCGAAGGCCTCACGGTGACCGGCAAGGCCAGTAAGAAACTTTACGCCTCCATCCCGCCCGACCAGGCCTGGACCGTGCAGGCCGAGGGCGGCAAGGTGGTGCTCAAAGACCCGGCCGGCACCGTGTATGGGCGCTTCGCCGGGCCGATACTGGTGAGGCCCGGCAAGCGGGAAGGCACGGTGATCTTCGACGCCGCCGCTAAAACTAAAAACCCTTTTTTCCGCTGGTCGGACCGGCAGTACCGCGGCTACATAGAGCTGTACCCCAACGGCAGCCGGGGGATAGGCGTGGTCAACGTGGTGGAGAACGAGCTGTACCTGCTGGGCGTGGTGCCCAGCGAGGTGGCGCCGCAGTGGCCCTACGAGTCGCTCAAGGCGCAGGCCGTGATAGCGCGCACCCAGGTGCTCATACGCCGGGCGCGCGGCGGCATCCACAAGAAAGAGGGCTACCATCTCTGCGACGGCCAGCACTGCCAGGCCTACAAGGGCAAATCCATCGAGGCCAATACCACAACCCGCGCCGTCATAGATACCGAGGGCGAGATCCTGACCTACCGCGGCCGGCCCGCCTACACCTTCTTCCACTCCAACTGCGGCGGCTGGATACAGGCCTCCAAGGAGGTCACCGGCTGGGGCGATTCCCCCTATTTGGTCACCAAGGCCGACGGCGACCCGGGCAAGACCGAGGCCCCGCGCGACCCCTGGGACTGGCATTTATGGATAACCGGCAACCCGCCAGCCAACTGCAATTACCCCGGCCGGGTGCGCGCCTCGGAATTCCGCTGGATGAAGATCATACGCCAGAAAGACATGACCTTCCGCGTGAACAAGGATTACGCGGTGGGCGAGATCATAAACATCATACCGCTGCGCCGCAGCCCGTCGGGCAACGTCAACGGCCTGCGCATAGTCGGCTCTAAAAAGACCGTGGACGTCACCCGCGAGCACCTGATACGCAACATACTCGGCTTCAGTTCCCTCAAGAGCACGCTGTTCGAGATAGAGGTCAACCGCCACAAGAACGGCCGGGTGCGCAATTACTGGATCTACGGCGGCGGCTGGGGCCACGCCATCGGCCTGTGCCAGAGCGGCGCCGCCGGCCTGGCCGGCAAATACGACAAGAATTACAGGGAGATCCTGGACTTCTACTTCCCCGGCACCAACATCCGCCGCATCAAGTACGTGAAGAAATCAAAATAACTCTCCCGGCCAATAAAAAACCCCGCCTGCGAGCGGGGTTTTTTATTCTCTGCCTGGCTTGTCTCTACTTTATCTCCCAGGCGTCGGGGCCGGCTAGCAGGGTCTCCAGCTCGTGCTCCCTGGTGTCGCCGACGGGCTCTACCTGCTCGTAATACAGCTGCTCGAAAGAGGGCTTGCTGGTGGCGCGGAAGACGCCCACCGGCACCGGGAGCTGCGGCAGCGAGAAGCCGCTGATCAGGTAGGCCATCTCGGCGTTGGTCTCGTCGTAGACGGCGATGTCGGCGGGCGGGCGGCCGGGCTCGAAGACTACCACCTCGGGCTTGAAGCCGCGGAAAACTATACCCTTGTCCTTCTTATTCCCGTACACCAGCGGACGGCCGTGCTCCACGCGCAGCAGCACGTCCTCGCGGGTGGCCGGGTCCTTGAGCGGGTCGAACTCCTTGTCGGAGAAAGGCACGCATTTCTGGAAGATCTCCACGAAGGTGGTGCCGTTGTGCCGGGCCGCGCGCTCGAGTATGGCGGTAGTGCCGGGAATATCGTTGTCCAGGCCGCGCGCGACGAAGGTGCAGTCGAGGCCGACGGCGAAGCGGGCCGGGTTGAAAGGGTAGTCTATGCTGCCCGCCGGCGTGCTCTTGGTCCTGGTGCCGGGCTGGGTGGTGGGCGAGGCCTGGCCCTTGGTCAGCGCGTAGATGCGGTTGTTGAACAGCACGATCTTGAGGCCGATGTTGCGGCGGATGGCGTGCATCATGTGGTTGCCGCCGATAGAGAGGCCGTCCCCGTCGCCGGTGATCACCCAGACCGCCAGCTCGGGGTTGGCGAGCTTGACGCCGCTGGCCACCGCGGCCGCGCGGCCGTGGATGGAGTGGAAGCCGTAGGTGTTCACATAATACGGGAACCGGCTGGAGCAGCCGATGCCGGAGATCACGGCGTACTTCTCGTGCGGCAGGCCCATGCCCGCGAACACCTTCTGCATCATGTTGAGGATGGCGAAGTCGCCGCAGCCGGGGCACCATTTCACCGGCAGGTTGGAAGAGAAATCCTTGGCGGTAAGTTTTAGTTCCATATTATTTCCCCAGGACCTCCTTTATCTTGGCCAGTATCTCGTCGGAATTGATCGGCTGGCCCTGCACCTTGTTGAGGCCTATCGGGTCCGCCAGGTACTCCGAGCGCAGCAGCAGGCGCAGCTGCCCCGTGTTCTCCTCGGGCACCAGCACCCGGCGGAAGCGCTTGAGCAGGCCGCCCAGGTCCGGAGGCAGCGGCCAGAGGTTGCGTATATGCGCCGAGGAGACGGTCAGGCCGGCCCGGCGGGCCTCGCCCATGGCCTCGGTGATGGCGCCGTAGGTGGAGCCCCAGCCCAGCACCAGCAGCTCGCCGGACTCGGGACCTTTGACCTTAGTCGGCGGGATCTCCCTGGCTATGCCGGCTATCTTGGCCGCCCTTATATCGGTCATCCGCTGGTGGTTCTCGGGATCATAGCTGATGGCCCCGGTGTCCTCGGCCTTCTCCAGGCCGCCTATGCGGTGCTCGTAGCCTTTCAGGCCGGGCCAGGCCCAGGGCCGGGCCAGCGTGACCGGGTCGCGCCGGTAGGGCTTGAAGTCCTCCGGCGCGGGCAGCGGCTGCAGGTCGAACTTGGGCAGCTCCGACAGCCGGGGGATGCGGAAAGGTTCGGAACCGTTGGACAAGTAGGAATTGGACAGCACGATCACCGGCGTCATGTACTTGACGGCCAGGCGCGCGGCCTCGAGCGTGGTGGTAAAGCAGTCGGCCGGGGAACCGGCCGCCAGCACCGCCAGCGGGCTCTCGCCGTGGCGGCCGAAAATGGCCTGCAGCAGGTCGCTCTGCTCGGTCTTGGTGGGCAGGCCGGTGGAAGGCCCGCCGCGCTGCACGTTCACGATGACCATGGGCAGCTCGGTTATCACGCCGAGGCCCATGGCCTCTATCTTGAGCGACAGGCCCGGGCCGCTGGTGCCGGTGGCGGCCAGTTCGCCGGCGAAGGCCGCGCCCACGGTGGCGCACATGGCGGCTATCTCGTCCTCGGCCTGGAACACCACCACGTCTTTGGCGCGGTGCTTGGAGAGGGTTTGCAGGATCTCGGAGGCCGGGGTGATGGGGTAGGAGCCGTAGAACAGTTTTTTCTTGAGCAGCTTGGCCGCGGTGATCAGCGCGTAGGCGGCGGCCTCGTTGCCGGTGAGGTTGCGGTACTTGCCGGGGGCGACGGCGCTCTTTTTGGTCTGGAAGCGTGCGTCGAAGATCTCGGTGCTTTCGGCGTAGTAGTAGCCGGCCTCCAGCACCTTGGAGTTGGCCGCGGCCACCGCCGGCAATTTGCCGAACTTGGCGTTGATGCGCTCCTTCGTGGGGCCGAGCGGCAGGCCGTACATCCAGAACAGGATGCCCAGCATGTAGAAATTCTTGCACTTGAGGACCTGGGGCTTCTGCAGGCCGGAATCCTTCAGGGCGTTCTCCGTCAGCGCGCTGGCCGGCACGGCTATCACGCGGTAGTTGTCGAGGGAACCGTCCTCGAGCGGGTTGGCCTTGTAGCCGGCCTTCTCCAGCGCGGCGGGCGCGAAGGCGTCGGAATTGACGATAATGACGGAGCCCTTGTCGAGGTTCCTGAGATTGACGGCAAGAGCTGCGGGGTTCATGACCACCAGCACGTTGGGCTTGTTGCCCGGGGTCATCACGGAGTCGTCGCCGAAGGAGATCTGGAAGCCGCTGACGCCGGCCAGGGAGCCCGCGGGGGCGCGGATCTCGGCGGGATAGTCGGGCAGGGTGCTGAGGTCGTTGCCGGCCACGGCCGTGGCGTTGGCGAACTGGCTGCCTACCAGCTGTATGCCGTCCCCCGAGTCCCCGGCGAAGCGCACGGTGACCGAACTGAGCTCGCTGACGTTCACGTTTCTTTCTTTCCCTGCTTCGCTCATCTTGGCACCTCTCAGGAGCCGAAAAAGAGGCTCTGAAACGCCGCTTTTTTTCGGCTTTACCTTGAAGCCCAAATTATACTACAAATTGTCTTATAATTGACTATAGCGCGGTCCGTCCCGCGCCCGGATTTACCAAGGAGATTTAATGAAGCTTTTAGAATACGAGGGCAAGGAAGTTTTCGAGCGCTACGGCATCCCGATGCTGCCCCGCTGCGGCGTGCTCAGGATAGGCGACAGCGCCGAAAATTTAAAAGTTGACGGCGCCGGCCCGTGGGTGGTGAAAGCCCAGGTGCTGGCTGGCGGCCGCGGCAAGGCCGGCGGCGTAAAACTGGCCAAGACGGCCGCCGAAGCGCGCGACCTGGCCGGTCAGATGCTCGGCATGAAGATCGTGACGCATCAGACGCAGGGCAAGGCCCTGACGGTGGAAGAGGTGCTGGTGGAGCACGCGGCCGGCATAGACCGGGAGATCTACATTTCCGTGGTGCTGGACCGCAAGGCCGGCGCGCCGGCCATCATCGCCTCGGCCGAGGGCGGCATGAGCATAGAGGAACTGGCCCATAACAGCCCGGAGAAGATCGTGCGCGTGGCCGTGGACGCCGAGAGCGGCCTGCTGGACTTCCAGGCCAGGCAGCTGGCCTTCGACCTGCGCATACCGCAGAAGAATTTCTGCGAGTTCACCGGTTTCGCCCGCCAGCTCGTGAAGTGCTTTGTCGAGATGGACGCCAGCCTGGTGGAGGTGAACCCGCTGATCATCTCGTCCGACGGCCGCCTGCTGGCCATAGATTCCAAGATAGTCACCGACGACAACGCCCTGTTCCGCCACAAGGACCAGGCCGCCAGGCCCGACCACGAGGCCACCGAGATAGAGAAAGAGGCCAAGGCCATCGGCATCAACTATATCGGCCTCGACGGCGACATCGGCTGCATGGTCAACGGCGCGGGCCTGGCCATGGCCACCCTCGACACCGTGAAGATGGCCGGCGGCGAAGCGGCCAACTTCCTGGACGTGGGCGGCGGCGCCAACGTGGACCAGGTCACCAAGGCCTTCCAGATCATCCTCAAGGACCCCAAGGTGCGGGCCGTGCTGGTCAACATCTTCGGCGGCATCATGAAGTGCGACAACATAGCCGCCGGCGTGGTGGAGGCCTCCAAGAAGGTGCATATCAAGGTGCCGCTGATCGTGCGCCTGGAGGGCACCAACGTAGAGGAAGGCAAGGCCATCCTGGCCAAGTCCGGCCTCAAGATAGAGCAGGCCGATTCCCTGTGGGAGGCCGCGCAGAAAGCAGTGGCCGCCGCCAAGAGGTAAACTACATGTCCATACTCCTAGACAAGAACACGCGGCTGCTCGTCCACGGCCTTACCGGCGCGCAGGGCTCTTTCCACGCGCAGCAATGCATTGAATACGGCTCCAAACTGGTAGGCGGCGTTACGCCCGGCAAGGGCGGCACCGAGCACCTGGGCCTGCCGGTCTTCAACACGGCCAAGGACGCCGTACGGGATACCGGCGCCAACGCCTCCCTGATCTTCGTTCCCCCGCCCTACGCGGCCGACTCCATCCTGGAGGCCGCCGACGCGGGCGTGGCCGTGATCATCTGCATCACCGAGGGCATACCGGTGATGGACATGGTGCGCGTCAAAAAGCGCCTGGCCGCCATCAACGCCTGCGGCCGGCAGGTCACGCTGGTCGGTCCCAACTGCCCCGGCGTGATCACCCCCGGCGAGTGCAAGGCGGGCATCATGCCCGGCTACATACACAAGCCCGGCACGGTGGGCGTAGTGTCGCGCTCGGGCACGCTGACCTACGAGGCCGTCTGGCAGGTGACCGCCCAGGGCCTGGGCCAGAGCTCCGTGGTGGGCATCGGCGGCGACCCGGTGCAGGGCATGAATTTCGTGGACGCGCTGCGGCTGTTCCAGGCGGACCCGGCTACCGGGGCCGTCATCATGATAGGCGAGATCGGCGGCGCGGCCGAGGAGGACGCGGCGAAGTACATCAAGGCCGAGATGACCAAGCCGGTGTTCTGCTTCGTAGCCGGCAAGACCGCCCCGCCCGGCCGCCGCATGGGCCACGCGGGCGCCATCGTGGAGGGCGGCGCGGGCACGCACGCCTCCAAGGTGGAGGCGCTGCGGGCGGCCGGCGCCACCGTGGTGGACAACCTTTCGGAGATCGGCGCGGCGGTGGCCACCGCGCTGGCCCCGAAGGCCAAGGCAAAGGCCTCGCGGAAATAGTAGAATTGGCAGAGTGACAGAACGGCGAGGCTGAAGCGGAACAATGATAAAGCGCTACAAGATAGAAGGCCACCTGATAAAACCCGTGGAAGCGGAGACGCCCCAGATCTGGGTGGTGGTCAGCCCCAACGACGACGAGAAGAAATGGCTGGTCGAGAACTTCAACCTCGACGAACACAACTTCGCCTCCGCCTTCGACCCCGAAGAGCCCGCCCGCATGGAATTCGAGCCGGACCACCTGGCGCTCATCTTCAAGCGGCCCAAAAACTACTCCTCCAAAGACCACTTCATGTTCAAGGTCTCCTCGATGGGCCTGTTCCTGTTCAAGGACAAGCTCATCCTGGCCCTCTCGGAGGACATCAACATGTTCTCCGGCAAGTATTTCAAGCAGGTCACCGGCATCCGCGAGGTGTTCCTCAAGCTCATCTACAACTCCATCTTCCACTTCATGGAGCATCTCAAGGTCATCAACATGATCGCCGACGAGATCGAGACCAAGATCACGCACTCAATGGAGAACCGCCACCTGCTCAACCTTTTCACGCTCGAGAAGAGCCTGGTGTACTACCTCAACGCCATCAACGCCAACTCCTACGTCATCGACCGCCTCAAGCACAACACCGACAAGATGGAGCTAACCCAGAAGAGCGTGGAGTTCCTCGACGACATCATCATCGAGAACAACCAGTGCTACCGGCAGGCCGAGATCTATTCCAATATTTTCGCGTCGCTCGTTGGCGCCCGCGCGTCCATCGTGGCCAACAACCTCAACATCCTGATGAAGAACCTCAACGCCATCGTCATCGCCGTGGCGGTGCCCAGCTTCTTCGCAGGGGTGGGCGGCATGTCGGAGATGGCCGCCATCACCGGCATCAGCAATCCGCGCATAGCGTACCCTCTTTTTCTCACGGCCATGCTGGCCATCGGCGCATCTATTTTCGTCCTCATCAAGCGCCTCGAAAAACACTAGGGGACGCTGATGACTATATGACTTTCCGCCGGTCTACCCGGCAAAGGACATATAGTCACCCAGGCTCCTCTCACAAAATAGTCATATAGTCATCAGCGTCCCCTATGCCCAAACTCTTTATCGTCTCTCTCGGTTGCCCGAAGAATCTTTCCGACGCGGAGGTCATGGCCGGCGAGCTGGCCGCGGCCGGCTGGGAACTGGTGCCGGACGAGGAAGGGGCCGACGCCGCGCTGGTCAACACCTGCGCCTTCCTGGGCTCGGCCGTGGCGGAATCCGAGGGCGAGATAAAGCGCCTGCTGGGCCTCAAGGCGCGCGGGAAACTTTCCAAGGTTATAGTCTCGGGCTGCCTGGTGGAGCGCGAGCGCGAAGGGCTGCTCAGGCGCTTTCCCGGCCTGGACGCCGCCGTGGGCATACACGCCCTGGCCAGCGCGGCCAAGGCGATCGAGGAGGGCCGCAGCTATATACTGCCAGCCTCCGGCCCGCTGGACTCCCCCCGCCTGAAGGCGCGCCTGACCGCGCAGCACAGCGCCTACCTCAAGGTCGCCGACGGCTGCGACAACCGCTGCGCCTACTGCCTGATACCCTCCATCCGCGGCAGCTTCCGCTCCAAGCCCGTGGAAGCCCTGGCCGAGGAGGCCCGCAACCTGGCCGCGAGCGGCGCGGTGGAGATCTCCCTGATAGCGCAGGACACCACCTCCTACGGCGCGGACCTGTACGGCCGCCCGCGCCTGCCCTGGCTGCTCAACACGCTGCTGCAGACCCCCGGCGTGAAGTGGTGGCGGCTGATGTATGTCTACCCCGAGCGCCTCACCAAGGAAGTGATAGAGGTAATGCGGGGCAACAAGAGCGTGGTCCGTTACCTGGACATGCCCCTGCAGCATGTCTCGGACCGCATCCTCAAGCGCATGAACCGCTCCTCCACGGAAAAGTCCATCAAGGACAAGATCGCCGAGCTGCGGCGCGCCATGCCCGATATCGCCATCCGCACCAACTTCATCGTCGGCTTCCCCGGAGAAACCAAGGAAGATTTCAACCGGCTGCTCGGCTTCGTCAAGAAAGCCCGCCTCGACAGCGTGGGCGTGTTCAAGTATTCCAGGGAGCCCGGCACCACTGCCGCAAGCTTCCCCGGGCAGGTGCCGGAGGAAGTGAAGGAAGAGCGGGCCGGAGCGCTGATCCAGGCGCAGAGCCGCGTGCTGGACGCCATGAACCTGGAGTTGAAAGGCAAGAAATTCGACGTGCTGATGGATTCGCCGCTGTTCGGCCGCACCTACCGCGACGCCCCGGAGATCGACGGCCGCGTGGAAGTGGAAGCCCTGCCGGGACGGCCGCTCAAGGCCGGGGACCTGGTCAAGGTCAAGGTTACCGGCGCCGTGGGCTACCTGCGCAAGGCCAAAGCCCTTCCTTAATAAAGCCCCTTCTCGATAAGCTCGTCGTCGTCCATGCCGAAGTGGTGGGCGATCTCGTGCATCAGCGTGTGCCGGATAGCGCCCAGGAGCTCGGCTTCCGACCTCCGCCCCGCCGCGATATTATCCATGAACAGGGTGATCTTGTCGGGCATGGCTCCGCTGTAGAAGGAGCCGCGCTCGGAGAGCGGCACGCCCTCGTAGAGGCCCAGCAGCCCCCGGCCGAAGCGCCGGGCCTGCGCCCTGCTGGGCGAGGCCGCCACCGTTATCACCACGTTGTCGAGGCGCGCGCGGAATTCCCGCGGCAGTTTTTTTATGGCCTGCGCCGCGAGTTTCTCGAAATCCTCTATCGTCATGTTTCGGGCCCGGGTGGCGCCTATTTGGAAATGAAGTAAATGCCGCCGGAGAGCAGCAGGGTGCCGATCATCTTGTTGAGCGTGATGCTCTCGCCGAGGAACAGCACGGCCATCACGAAGGTCACGAAGGGGTAGGTGGAACTGAGCGGCACGATCCTGGTAGCCGCCCCGCCGGAGAGCGCTTTAAGGAAGAAAAAGACGCCGCCCATGGACACCACCACGCTGGAGACCACGAAGATAGGCCCCAGCCTGTCGGAGCCGAGCAGCGCCTGCCGGGTCTGCGCGTATTTCCACAGCACCAGCGGCAGGAACAGCACGATCGTGAACAGCACGCGCACGTAGAACGCCCCCGCGGGGTCCATGTGCCTGAGGGAGACCTTATCGAAGAAGGCGCCCATGCCAAAACCCAGGATGCCCAGCAGCAGGAAGAGAACGGTAGAGAGTTCCATCACGGCTCCTAGGGAGGCGGCATCTGGCCGGGCAGCTCGCCGGCGGTAAAAGGCTTTTTGAGATAGCGCTCGATAGACTCCGAGAAGCCCCACTCGTCCTTGTAAGCCATGGCTTCCTTGTAGTAGACCAGGGCTTTGCCGCGCAGGCCCATCAGATCGTGCACGTTGCCCAGGCGCACTATGGCCCAGACGCCCCAGCGCGCGGGGTGCGCCTTGGGGTCTTCCTTCAGGGTGGCGGCGGCGCGGCCGAAATAGTCGGCGGCCTCGGCCAGTTTGTTCTCCACCAAGTAGGTGGTGCCGACGGCCGTCAGCACGCGGGGCAGGTAGCGCCGGCGGTACGGGGCCCGGCCCTCGTCGACGGCCTTCAGGTAGCTCATCGCCTCGCGGCGGCTCTCGGCGTACTGCTTATCCTCGAACAGCGAGACGATCTCCACGAAATGCATCTGCGGGTGGTTGGGGTAGGCGGCGCGCAGTTCCTTTGACCACTTCACGGCCACCTTGGAATTCGCATAGGGGCTCCCGGTGGTGGTGTAGATCTCTATCAGCAGCAGCTTGGCCGCCAGCGCGTTGAAATAGCCCTTCTCCTTGCAGAGGACCAGCATCTCTATGCCCTTGGCGGCGTCGCCCTTCATCAGGAAGCTGGCCAGCACCTTGATGGCGCCGTGCAGCGTGCCGGCGTAGTACTCGTACATGCCGAGGCCCAGGTAGGCGTCATAGAGCTCCGGCTCTATCTTGAGCGAGCGGTGCATGTAGGACAGCGCCTTGCGGCCGTCGAAATAGGCCTTGATCCAGCGGTGCTGCAGCACGGCCAGGCGCGCGCGCAGGCCGTACAGGCCGCCGAGGCAGAGGTTGGCGTTGGCGTCGCCCGGGTGCTTCTTCAGCCAGGCCTTGCCGGTGTCGATGGCCTTGTCCGTCATGGCCTCGTACTCTTTCTCGAGTTTAGGGTCGGACTCATCCTCGAGGTATTCCAGCGTGGCCCACTTGGCCATCGCCATGCCGAAATGCGGGTAAGGGTGCTCGGGGTATTTCTCCCGGGCCGCGGAGAAATTCTTCACCGCCTCCGGGATGTCCACCGCGTAGATCGCCTCTATACCCTTCTTGGAAAGGACCCGGAGATCCTCGGGGAGGGGCTCCGACCTGGGCGTGGCCGCCAGGGCCGCCGAGGCGCACAGGGAGAAAGCCGCCGCTAAGAGTATTTTCCTCATATCGTTATCTTGTCCGCGCCCATATATTTGCGCAGGACCTCCGGCACCGTCACGGTGCCGTCGGCCTGCTGGAACTGCTCGAGGATGGCCGGGAACAGCCGGCTGGTGGCCATGCAGGAGCCGTTGAGGGTGTGCAGCAGTTCGTTCTTGCCGGTGGCGGCGCGCTTGAAGCGCATGCCGCCGCGGCGGGCCTGGTAGTCGTGGGCGTTGGAGACCGAGCTGACTTCCTTGTAGCCCTTCATGCTGGGGATCCAGACCTCGATATCGTAAGTGCGGGCCATGCTGGCGCTGCAGTCCTTGGCAGCCAGCTTGACCAGCCGGTAATGCAGACCCAGTTTTTGCATGACGGCCTCGACGTGGCCGACCATCTCGTCGAAGGACTTCTGCGAATCCTCGGGCCTGGCGAACTGTATCAGTTCCACTTTGTTGAACTGGTGGCCGCGTATCATGCCGCGCTCGTTGGCGCCGTAGCCGCCGGCTTCCTTGCGGTAGCAGGGGGTGTAGGCGAAATATTTCCTGGGCAGGTCTTCCTCTTTGAGGATCTCGTCGCGGTGCAGGCTGATCAGCGCGGTCTCGGCCGTCGGGAGCAGGAACTGCGTCTTGTCCTCGGGCCCGGCCAGCAGGAACACGTCGTCCTTGAACTTGGGGAACTGCCCGGCGGTATAGCCGCACTCGTAGTTGAGGATATGCGGCGGCAGCGTGAAGGAATAGCCGTTGGCCAGATGCGTCTCCACGAAGAGGTTCATCAGCGCCCATTCCAGGCGCGCGCCCAGGTCGCGGTAGACCCAGAACCCCGCGCCGCCCAGCTTGGCGCCGCGCTCGTAGTCCACCAGGCCGAGGTCTTTACATAGCTCTATGTGCGCCTTGGCCGAGAAATTGAATTCGGGTTTGGCCCCCCACTCGCGCAGCACCTCGTTGTGCTCCTTGCCGCCGCCGACGACGTCGTCGGCGGGCAGGTTGGGCAGTTCGGCCATCAGCACGGAGAGCTGCGCTTCCACGGCGGCCGCTTCGGAGTCCAGCGCCTTCACCCGGGCGGAGATCTCTTTCATCTCGGCGAAGACGGCCTGCTGCGCGTCCTTCGCGAGCTGCTTGACGCTCGCGGAGGCGGCGTTCTTCTTCATCTTGAGGGCGTCGGCCTCCACGATGAGTTCGCGGCGCTTGCGGTCCAGCGCCAGCACCGGCTCGAGGTCCACGGCGTCGAGGCGCTTGAGCAGCGCCTGCCTGACCTTTTCGGGGTTGGTCCTGATGAGATTAATGTCCAGCATGTGTTGCTCCGTGGCCTGGCCCGCGGCGAACCGGGGTCAGGGCCTGCCTATTTCGATGACCGCTTCGCGGATAATGGCGGCGGGTTCGTCCCCCTGGCGGGGGCCGGCCATGACCTCCAGCTTGAGGGCCGTCGGCGAAAAACCGCTGTTCCTAAGCTTGTTCAGCTGGTTCTGCAGTTCGAAGCGTATTATCCTGGCCTGACGCTCGGAGACGGCGCCCACCTTGGAGACGCGCACCTCCTCGACGTAGTAGGGCACGCACCAGAAAGCCTTGTCGGCGGGGTCGCCGTTCTTGAGCAGGCGCAGGCTGAGCACGTAGCGCAGCACCACGCCCTCGGCGGCTTTGGGCGCCTTGTTGCGCAGCGTGACCAGCGCGCGCAGGTAATCGGTGAATTTTACGGCCGGGTCGGCGCGCAGCTGCGCGACGGGGGCGTAGGGGGTGCGGTCCTTGCCGGCCAGCTTGGAGATCTCCCAGTCGATCTTGACGACTTCCACCTGGGCGGCCAGCGGCGCGGCGGACAGCAGGAAGGAGCAGAAGAGCAGGAACGGCAGCGGGGTCTTTATCATGTTGTTCTCCGTAACTGTGAAAACGATATTAGCCGGCTTCGGGCGAGGCTTCGAGGGCGGTTTCCAGTTCCGCCGGGATCACGGCTATCACCTCGGCGCCGGCCTCGCTGCCGTCGAAGGTGAGATTCAGCGACACCGAGATCACCCCGTGCCGGCCCGGCTTCTCCATCGAAGCCCAAAGGGCCTCCAGCAGCGAGGGCACCTCGCCCTGCACGCACCTGGGCACCGACGGCAGGAACTGCCGGTTCAGCGTCCCCGACAGGGCCCCCGCAAGCGAATTCAGGATGATGTTGCCCATCTCGGAGAGCAGCAGCTCGTGCGCCTGGCTGAGCTTGGGCAGCTTGGAAAAAGAAAAACCGAGGAACGCGCGCGACAGCGTTTCGGCGTCGTCGGGCCTGAAGACCACCATCGCGCTGAAAGGGTAGTCCCCCCTCACGTCGAAGTACACCGCGGCCCCCACGCGCTCCGCCCCGGCGGCGCGCTCGCGGGCCGCCTCCGACATGCTGCGCGTCGTGACCGCCACGGAGCCCACGCTCCATTTGCCGGTGGAAAGGCGCGACAGCCTGGAGACGCACTTCAGCATGCTATCCCTGGCTACGCGCTCCAGTATTTTCCCGGCGTTCTGTCCCATTCAGGCAAGGCTTTTCATCAGCGTCTTGAAATCTTCGAAAGAGAACGGCTTGCGCAGTATCGCGCTCACGCCCTTGTCGGAGAGGCGGCGGTCTATCTCGTCCTGTTCCACCGCCGTCACCACCACCACCCGCGCGGCCGGGTCCAGCGCCCGCAGGTCGCCGAGTATCTCCACGCCCGAGCGGCCGGGCAGGATCAGGTCCAGAAAGACCACGTCCGGCTTGCTCTCGCCGTACAACCTGACGGCCGCCGCGCCGTCCTCGGCTTCCGCCACCACCTCGTGCCCCAGCTTCTCCAGCAGGGACTTTATCGTGTACCGCGTCAGCGCGTTGTCGTCTACGAGCAGAACTTTCATACTCCCCCCTTTAGGGTAAAACGCGCCGGGGCCAAACCCCCGCTTGCCCCCGGCGCGCAGGAACCTTTAAACTAGCAGCAGCAGCAGTCGCACTCCGCCTTGGGGGCGGCGCCGGCCTTCTTGGCCAGGGCGGCGGCCATGTCGGTCTTCTCCCAGGCGAAACCGGCGCGGCCGAAGTGGCCGTAAGCGGCGGTCTTGCGGAAGACGGGCGCGCGCAGCTTCAGCGTCTCGATGATGCCCTTGGGCGTCAGCTTGAACAGCGAGCGTACTATCTTCACCAGGCTCTCGTCGGCCACCAGGCCCGTGCCGTGGGTGTCGACGTAGAGGCCCACCGGCTCGGCCACACCGATGGCGTAGGCCAGCTGCACGGTGCACTCGCGGGCGAGCTTGGCCGCCACGATGTTCTTGGCGATATAGCGGGCCATGTAGGCCGCGGAGCGGTCCACCTTCGTCGGATCCTTGCCGCTGAACGCGCCGCCGCCGTGCGGGGCCACGCCGCCGTAGGTGTCCACGATGATCTTGCGGCCGGTCACGCCGGCGTCGCTCTGCGGGCCGCCGACCACGAACTTGCCGGTGGGGTTGATGTAGATCTTGGTGTTCTTGTCCATCAGCCGCTTGTCGATGATGGGCGTTATGACGGCTTCGATGATCTCGCGGCGGGATTTCTCCGTTATCTGGTGGCCGGATTTATCGAGGATCTCCTCGGTGTGCTGGGAGGAGACCACGATGTTCTCTATGCGGACCGGCTTGCCGTCGTGGTACTCCACGGTCACCTGGCTCTTGCCGTCCGGGCCGAGGTAGGGGAGGATATTCTTTTTGCGGACCTCGGCGAGGCGCATCGAGAGGCGCTGCGCCAGCTGCAGCGGCAGCGGCATCAGCTCCGGGGTCTCGTCGGAAGCGTAGCCCACCATCAGGCCCTGGTCGCCGGCGCCGCCGGTGTCCACGCCCTGGGCGATGTCGGGGCTCTGGCGGCCGATCACGTTGATGACGGCGCAGGTCTCGTAGTTGAAGCCGTACTTGGCGTGGGTGTAGCCGATGTCCTTGACGACCTGGCGCACCAGGCTGTCCACGTCGACATAGGTCTTGGTGGTGATCTCGCCGCCCACCACCACCATGCCGCGGGTGATGAAGGTCTCGCAGGCCACGCGGCCCATCTTGTCGTCCTTCAGGATGGCGTCGAGGACCGCGTCCGAGATCTGGTCGCAGACCTTGTCGGGGTGTCCCTCGGTCACCGATTCCGAGCTTACGAAACGCTTGCCTTTAAAGTTCATGTTGTTTTCCTCCGTTTACCCTTCAAATTATCCTTAAATTATACCAATTTCCCCGCCGCGGCCCCTACTTCTGATCTATCAGCTTGAAAGCCAGGTCCAGAAACTTCTTTGTGTTCTCCTGGGTCTCGGTCTCGGCGTAGGTGCGCAGTAGCGGCTCGGTGCCGGACGGGCGCATCAGCACCCACCAGTCGTTGTCGAGCACGATCTTCAGGCCGTCTATCGTGTTGGTCTCCGTGATCTTGTGGCCCAGCAGGATCTTGGGCAGCTTCTTCTTGATCTTCACCGCGAAGGAGTGCTTGTTGGGGATGGCCTTCTCCAGCTTGAAGTCCCGGCGGACGAAGGCCGACTTGCCGTACTTCTTCTCTATGCCGGCGTACAGCTCCGACACGGTCTTGCCGGTCTTGACCGCCATGTCCATGAAGAACAGCGTGGTCAGCGCGCCGTCGCGCTCGGGCAGGTTGCCCTTCCAGGTGTAGCCGCCGGACTCTTCCACGCCGAACGTGACGTCCTCGTTGAGCATCTTCTCGGCGATATACTTGAAACCCACCAGCGTTTCCTCGAAAGGGAGGTTCACCGCGCGCGCTATGCGCTTGGTCAGGTAGCCCATGCTTACGGCCTGCGCCACCTTGCCCTTGTATTTGCCGGTGGCGAGCAAATGCTCCAGGATGAGCGGCGCGATCTGGCAGGGGGTCATGTAGACGCCCTTGTCGGAGACCAGGGCGAAGCGGTCGGCGTCGCCGTCGAGCGCCACGCCGAACAGCGCCTTGTGCTTCTTCACGGCGGCCACGAGCTCCTGCAGGTTCTTCTCCACCGGCTCGGGGGCCATGCCGCCGAACAGCGGGTCGTGGCTGTCGCGGATCTTGATGATGTTCTTGGAATTGAAGAGCGAGGCGGTCTCGGCGCCGGCGCCGTGCATGAAGTCTATGACCACCGGGCCGGACAGCTTGGCCAGCACCTTGGCGGCATTGATGCGGGAGTTGAGGTAGTCGAGGTAGGCGGGGCGGAAGTCCTTCACGGGCACCTGCACGCCGTTGGTCTTCATCGGCACGGCCTTGGCCACGTAGTTCTCGATGTCGGCGGTGACGGCGGGCGGGGCGGAGCGGCCGTTCTGCTTTACCTTGATGCCGTTGTAGTGGTGGTCGTTGTGGCTGGCGGTGATCACCACCCCCATGCCGTAGCCCTTGGCGGTCAGCAGGCTGACGGCCGGCGTGGGCAGCGGCGTGGAGCTCAGCGTGACGTTGAGGCCGTTGGCGGCCAGCACCTCGGCCAGGGTCCGGGCGAAGCGGTCCGACATGAAGCGCCGGTCGTAGCCCACGGCGATGGTGGGCTTCTCGGTACGCATGTACTTGTAGGCGACGTAGTCGGCCATGCCCTGCGCGGTCTTGCGCACTATGTCGTAGGTAAAATCCTTGGCGATGATGCCGCGGAAACCGTCCGTGCCGAAAGAAACGTGGTTTGGCTGGTGGGAGCTCATGCAGTCCTCTCTTTATACCGATAGGCCGGCCTCGGCCGGAACCTTCCGAAGGATATATATAATAATAAATTAAAGGGTAGAACTCAAACCCGGCCCGGCCGGAGGGCGGCCAGCAGGGCCGGGGCGGCCCTGACTACCGCGGCTTCCAGCGCTACACCCGGGCGTCGGGAGGGGCCGGCTTCGATGACGCCGCGCACCCCGCGACGGGCCAGCAGGGAGCCGCCGCTCAGCGCGGAAGTGCCGCAGGCCACAATCGCCGGCACGCCAAGGCGCCTGGCGGCCGCTATGGCGGCCCCTGGCGCCTTGCCGTAGAAAGTCTGTTCGTCGAAGCGGCCCTCGCCGGTCACCAGCAGGTCCGCCCGGGCCAGCGCCCGGCCGAAACCGGCGCGTTCCAGCACATAGGCCGAACCGTCGTCGAGCTCGGCGCCGAAAAAGGCGGCCAGCCCGGCGCCCAGGCCGCCGGCGGCCGCCCCGCCGCGCAGGCGGGCCACGTCCACCCCGAGGGAACTTTTAAGCGCCCGGGCGTAATTCACGAGGGCCCGCTCCAGGAAGGCCACCTCGCGCGGGCCGGCGCCCTTTTGCGGGCCATAGACCCGGGCCGAGCCCAGGCGGCCGCACAGCGGGTTCTTAACGTCGGCCAGGCCGCGCACGGTGACGCCACGCAGCAGCCGCCTGGCGCGGCCGGGGAACACCGCGGCCAGGGAGCTCACGCCGCGCGCCCCCCGCCCAATCTCCCGCCCGCCCGCGTCCGTCAGCGAAAAGCCGAAAGCCTGCGCGCAGCCCGCGCCGCCGTCGCTGGAGGCGCTGCCGCCCAGGCCCACTATGATCTCCCTGGCCCCGGTCAGCGCGGCCGCGAGCATCAGCTGCCCCACGCCGCGGGTAGAGGCGTCCAGCGGGCGCAATTTTTCCCCGGCCAGGCGCCGCAGGCCGGCGGCCTCGGCCATCTCTATGACGGCGGTGCGCCCGGCCAGCAGCCAGCGGGCGCTCAAGCGGCCGCCGAGCGGCCCTTCCACGGAACTATTCATGAAGCGCCCGCCCAGCGCGGGGGCCAGCGCGTCCAGCAGGCCGTCGCCGCCGTCGGCAATGGGCAGGACTTCCAGTTTAACCCCGGGGCAGGCGCGGGCCAGCGCCCGCGCCACGGCCGCCCCGGCTTGCGAGGCGGTCAAGGTGCCTTTAAAGGCGTTAGGCGCTATCAGAATTCTCACGCTCTAAATGATAGAATAATAAAGGCGCGCTTAGGAACGCCGCATATGGAAGAACACAAGCCAACCATCGTTTACCGCTACGGAGAGGGCCTCTACGTGAACCTCACCAACCGCTGCCCCACGGCCTGCGTCTTCTGCGTCAAGAACTCCTGGAAGATGGAATACCGCGGCAGCGACCTGAACCTGCAGGGCGCCGAACCCTCGCCGGCCGACGTGCTGGCGCTGGCCAAGGCCGAATGGGCCGCGGCCCCCTTTAAAGAATTCGTTTTCTGCGGTTACGGCGAGCCCACGATGCGCCTGGAGGCCCTGCTGGCCTGCGCGCGCATGATCCGCAACGGCCGCGCCGAGCCCCTGCCCAGGAACCTCCGCATCCGCCTCAATACCAACGGCCTGGCCAACGCCGTCTGGGGCCGCAACGTGGTGCCCGAGATGAAGGGCCTCATAGATTCCGTGCACGTCAGCCTGAACTCGGCGGACCCGGCGCAGTGGCGCGAGCGCATGCGCCCGATGGACCCCTGGGCCGATACCGGCTTCGAAAAGGTGAAAGAATTCATCCGCGAAGCGTCGCTGCTGCTGCCGGAGACCGTGGCCTCGGTGGTGGAGGACAAGGACGTGGATCTGGCCAGGTTCCGCGGGCTGGCGGCCACGCTGGGCGCCGAAGTGCGCGTGCGGCCCCGCCTCGAGACGGAGGCCGGCAAATGATAGAGCGCAAGTCCATGCTGCTGCTGCTGGCGGCGGCGGTGTTCGGCCTGGTCAGCGTGCCCAGCGTCATCTTCAACAACGCGATCAAGAAATATTTCAGCTTCGTCGGCCAGTGGAACGTGGCCACCATCAAGCCCTCGCGCACCGCGGTGATCCCGTCGATGCACGCCCGCGCGGACAAATCCCCGGAAGCCCCGCAGCCCGAGCTGCGCTTCGCCAAATTCACCATAAAGATAGCCGGCGCCAAGGACGTGCGGATAGCCGGCGACTTCAACAGGTGGAACCCCGAGGCCCTGGTCCTCTCCAGGAAGGACTCGAAGACCTGGGAGGCCATAGTACCGCTGCCCCCGGGCAAATATAAATACCTCTGCCGCATAGACGGGCAGGACGTGCTGGACCCGCTGAATCCCGACACCGACATGGAGTCCGGCCGCAAAGTCTCGGTGCTTACCGTAAAATAACATGAAGAAAAAAAGCCTCCCCCTCGCGCTTGCCGCGGCATTCCTTATTGGCGCAGCCCCGTCGTACGCCCAGCAGGCCCTGCTCTGGGTGCCCTCAGGCGAAGCCGGCCTGGAAGAAGTGACGGCCGCGCTGGAGGCGGACAAGGACCTGCGGCTCACCGCGGCTTTCTCCTCCCTGCCCCAGGCCCTGGCCGGGCGCCTGAAGACCCTGGAGGCCGAGGGGCGCCTGGAACTGGCCCTGCGCCCGGCCGGCGACCCGCCGCTGCCGCTGCTCTATTACCCAGCCGCCGACGAAGTGAAATGGGAGGGCAAGCCTTCCACCGCGGCCATGCAGTCCGACCAGTATTTCCTCTCCCTGCGGCTCAGCCTGGCCAGGAGTGCCGCCTTCAAGGAACTGGGCAAGGGCCCGGCCGGCCTGGTGTCCCCTCCCGGCGGGCTGGCCGCGGATTATTTCCCGCTGGCCCGGGCGCTGGGCGTCAGCTGGATAGCCTGCGGCCCGCTGGCCTCCACGGCCGCCGTAATGCAGGCCGGCGGCGTGTACGCCGTGCCTTTCGCGCCCTATTCCACGGCCGCCGCTACGGGGCCTTTCCTTGTTTTCGACGAGACCGCCGCGGCCGACCCGGCCGCCCTGCGCGCCCTGCTGACGGCGGAGCTCAGGTCCTTCGCGCCGCAGGCCCGGCTTACCGTTTCCGAGGCCCTCAAGACCGCCGTCTCCACGGCCGCGGAGCCCGGCGAGATCTCGGCCGCCGCCTCGCCCTGGGACGGGGATTATTCCCGCCTGGCCGCCGGGCGGCTGCAGGCCGGCGCGCTGGCGGCGCTGGCCCGTACCCGCGCCGACCTGATGCTCCACCTCAACGCCGCGCAGGGCGACTACCGCAGGGCCGCGCCGGCTTTCGAAGCCTATTTTTCAGCCGAGGACGGCGCCACGCTGCTGGCGCTGGCCTCCGCCGGGGAAGAAGCGGCCTCCGAAGCGGAGACCCGCCTGCGCGGCTCGCTGGCCGACTCCTACCGCCTGATGAACAAGCAGCCTCCGCCCTGGGCCTTCTCCAGCCTGACCGACGCCGACGCCGGCGCGGCCGCCGCCGGCAAACTGGCCGTGGAAAAGATAGCCGGCGGCTTCCTGATCAGCAACTCAGACAGGCCCGCCGTGCCCCCCGCCGCCACCCCCGGCCTGCCCGCCGGCGCCGACCCGGCCCGGGTCTGGAAACTGGCGGCGCTCAAGGTCACCGACGGCCCCGCCGGCACGCTGTTCCAGTTCAAGCCGGCCGCCCTGGACAACGCGCACAAGAACGCCTCGGGCTTCAGCCACCTCAGGCTGGACCTCTACATGGACGTCAACCACCGCCCGCGCGCCGGCGCCACCCGCCCGCTGCAGGGCCGCCCTTTCAGGCTTTACCCCATGAACGCCTGGGAGTACGCCCTGGAAATTTCCCCCGCCGGGGCCGCGCTGCACAAGCTCACCCCGCGCGGCCCGGCCAAGACCGCCGACCTGCGCGTGACCGCGGAGGACGGCTGGATAAAGGTGCTGGTGCCCCCCGCCGCCATGCGCGGCACGCCCGCTTTCTGGAGCTACGCCGCGCTGCTGCTGGCTCCCGCCGGCGACGAGTACGCGATCGCCGACTATATCGCCGAGGACGTCGCCAACGGCTACATCTACGCCGTCCGCCCCGGCAAGCTTTGACCGTCAGTTAAACTCAGGAGGCGCTATGGCCGACAGGGATAAAATAGTTTCGTTCGCGGATTCCTACCTGGATTCCCGCAATATCAAGGACGCTTCTCTCAACGGCCTGCAGGCCGAGGGCCGGAGCGAGGTCAAAAAAATAGCCTTCGGGGTTTCGGCCTCGCTGGAATGCATCAAGCGGGCCGCGGCCTGCGGCGCCGACATGCTGATAGTGCACCACGGCCTGGTCTGGGAGCGGCAGGCGCAGACCTTCACCGGCCCCCTCAAGCGCAAGCTGGAAACCCTTTTTACCGCCGGCCTCTCGCTCTGCGCCTGGCACTTGCCGCTGGATAAACACCCGGTAGCGGGCAACAACGCCCGCCTGCTGGCCCTGCTCGGCGCCAAAGGCCTGAAGCCTTTCGGCAGCTACGACGGCCAGGCCATCGGCTGGCGCGGCACCCTGCCCAGGCCCCTGACCATAAACGACATCGCCGCGGCCCTGGCCATCAAGCTCGACGCCGAGCCGCTCTGCTTCCGCTTCGGCACCGAGAAGATCCGCACCGTCGGGGCGGTCAGCGGCGGCGCGGCGCGCATGTTCGACCAGGCCGTGGCGGCCGGGCTGGACCTCTACCTCACGGGCGAGGTGAGCGAAGGCACGCAGGAGTACGCCCGCGAGACGCGCGGCAACTTCATAGCGGCCGGCCACTACAACTCGGAGAAGCCCGGCGTGCAGGCGCTGGCCGGCGTGCTGGAGAAGAAGTTCGGCGTGAAGACCGAGTTCATCGACATCCCCAACCCGGCCTGAGCCCGCTCCCGCATAAATGAAAAAGGCCGCCTCCGCGGCCTTTTTTCATTTCCCGCCGGGGGCTAGGCCGGCTTGTAGTCTATGCGCGGCAGCAGCAGGATGACGAAGGAGAGGGCCAGCACGGCGGCGGCGTTCATGGCTATGCAGAAATTAACGGAGAGGCGCTCGGCCAGCACGCCGTTGACCATGAAGGCCAGCGGCATCACCGCGTAGGCCAGCGTGGTCAGCACCGAGAAGAACCGGCCCTTCATCTCGTCGGGCACGGTGGCCTGGAACAGCGTGAGCGCCAGCGTGTTGCCGCCGCCCAGCGCCGCCCCCGCCCCGAAGAGCAGCGCGCAGAGCAGGTACTTGTTCTCGGCGAAATACAGCCCGCCGAAGCTCAGCCCCATCAGCAGCACGCTGGCGAACAGCCAACCGTAGATATTGCCGTAGGATTTCCTGAAGCTCAGCGAGGCCGCCAGGGCCGCCGAGCCCAGGGCGAAGAAGGTCTCGAACACGGCCAGCCAGGTCACCGACTCGTTGAGGCGGAACTTCACTATCATCGGGATCAGGATGAGTATCGGCGACACGAAGAAGTTGAACAGCGCGAAAGCGAGGATCAGCGAGAGGATGGGCCTGTGGCCGAAGGTGTAGGCCAGCCCCTCCCTGAACTCGGCCATGAAGGAGCTCTCGGTCCTGGCCTCCGGGTCGAGGTTTGTCCGTATGCCCAGCACGGCCGCGAACGAGGCGGCGTAGCCGGCCGCGTTGAACAGGAACGCCCCCGCCACTCCGGCGGCGGCCATCAGCACGCTGCCCAGCGCCGAGCCGAACACGTTGGACAGCTGCAGCACGGAGGCGTCGGCCGCCACCGCCTGCGGCATTTTTTCCGGCGAGGTCAGCCGCAGGATGGAGGCCGCCACGGCCGACTCGAACAGCGGCCCGAAGCCGGCGATCAGGAAACAGATGGAGTAGAGCCACCACAGGTTCAGCCGGCCGCTGAAGAGCAGCAGCGCCAGCGCCAGCACCAGGGCGGCGCGCGCGGCGTCGGCGGCCAGCATCACCCGGCGCTTGTTGGTGCGGTCGGACAGCGTGCCCAGCAGCGGTCCGAACAGCACCACCGGCAGCACGTTGACCGCCATGATGAGCCCCAGGTGGAACTTGGAGCGCTCCCCGGCGGTGGAGAGCACCCACCAGGCGATGGCGATGGAGAAGAACTTGTCGCCCACGGCGGAGATGATGCGCCCGAGGAACAGGCGCCGGAAGTCGGCGAACAGGGCCAGCGGGTGGGTCTTCAGTTCCCCAATGATCTCTTTCATGATTCAATTCTATAAAATCCGGCCGCGCGACTTTCATTAAAAACATATGCTAAATTATCCGCATGGATAAATTTTTCAAGTTCGCGGAGCGCGGCACCGATCTGAAGACCGAGTTCCTGGCCGGCACGGCCACCTTCCTGACGATGGCCTATATCATCTTCGTGAACCCCGGCATCCTGTCCGCCGCCGGCGTGCCGTTCGCGGGCGCGGTCACCGCCACCGCCCTGGGCGCCGCCGCGATGAGCGTGCTGATGGGCCTGGCCACCAACCGGCCGCTGGCGCTGGCCAGCGGCATGGGCATCAACGCCGTCATCACCTTCTCCGTCATCGGCTTCCAGCAGGCCAATGTGCCGTGGCAGGTGGGCATGGCGGTGATCTTCGTCGAGGGCCTGCTGATCCTGGCCCTCGTGGTCACCGGCTTCCGCGAGGCCGTGATGAACGCCATCCCGCTCAACCTCAAGCGCGCCATCGGCGTGGGCATCGGCCTGTTCATCACCCTTATCGGCCTCAACCAGGGCGGCCTCATCCGCCCCGCCCCCGTAACGCTGGTCTCGCTCGGGGATTTCTCGCAGCCCTATGTCTGGATAGCCCTTATCGGCTTTTTCTCCACGGCCTTCTTCATGGCCGCCAAGATCAAGGGCGACATACTCTGGGGCATACTGACGGCGACCGCGGCCGCGCTGCTGTTCGGCGTCACCTCGGCGCCCGCCTCGGCCGTCTCCGCCCCCGACTTCTCCACTTTCTTCGCCCCCTTCCAGTACGTCAACGGCACCCCCGCCCTGTTCCAGGCGCTGACGCCGGCGCTGGGCTTCGTCATCTTCGCCATCATGCTCACCGACTTCTTCGACACCATGGGCACGGTGGTGGCCGTGGGCGAGCAGGCCGGCTTCGTCAACAAGGACGGCTCGGTAAGGGATATCAACAAGATCCTGCTGGTAGACTCCGCCGCCGCGGTCACGGGCGGCCTGCTGGGCGCCAGCTCCATCACCACCTACGTGGAGTCGGCCGCGGGCGTGGCCGAGGGCGGGCGCACCGGCCTCTCCCCCATCATCACGGGCCTGCTCTTCGCCCTTTGCGCCTTCTTCTCGCCGCTGGTGCAGATGATAGGCGGCGGCTTCCGCCTGGAGAACGCCGCGCAATACCGCCTGCTGGTCAGCAGCGGCTTCACCGCCCCGGCCGACGTGCTGTCGCCGGGCTACGGCGACTACTTCGTCTACCCCATCACCGCGGGCGCGCTGATCATAGTGGGCTCGCTGCTGATGAAGACGGTGCGCGATATAGACTGGGACAAATTCGACGAGGCCCTGCCGGCCTTCCTGACGCTGGTGGGCATCCCGCTGACCTACAATATCAGCTACGGCATAGGCTTCGGCTTCATCACCTACACGGCCATGCGGCTGGTCCGCGGCAGGTGGCGCGAGGTACACCCGCTGATGTACGTCGTCAGCGCGGCCTTCCTGCTGTCTTTCGTATTGGCCTCCTGGTAGAGAATTAATTTCGTATAATTTCAGCGGGGTTATGTCTTACCATTCTAAACTCAAAACCGACCTGCAGGGCGCCGCTGCGGCGGGCCTCATTACGCCCGAACAGGCGGACAAGGTCTGGGAGCGCTCCTACTCCCTGCGCGCCTTCGCCTCTTTCAAGGCCGCCCACTGGATCGGCGCCGCCGCCGGGCTGTTCGTGGCCCTGGGCCTCATACTCGTAGTGGCCAGCAACTGGGACAAGATAGGCGCCATAGCCAAGATGGGCGCTTTCCTGCTGCTCTTCTACGGCGTGGGCGAGGCGGTGCTGCGCCTGGAGGACAAGCCAGCCGCCGCCATACCGCTGGAAACCCTCTGGTTCTTCATGCCGGTGCTGGGCATCGGCCTGTACGCGCAGATCTTCAACCTCAGCGGCGACCCCGTTAAGCCTTATCTGGTCTGGGCCGGTCTCGCCGCCCCTCTGGCGCTGCTTTCCAAGAGGCCGCTGGCCGCCTACCTGACCTCCATACTGCTGTTCGCCGTGCTCTACTGGGGCACGCTGGGCTCTACCAATATGCTCTCCCTGACGGCCCGCCGCAACGACATTGCCCAGCCGCTCTGGCACTGGGCGCTGGCGCTGGCCTCGCTGGGCGCGGGCGTCCTCATATATCCCGGCAGGAAGACCGGCCTGCCGCTGGGCGCCGGGGTGGTCTGGCTCTTCGTCCTGATGGTGGCCGACACGGCCATAAAAGTGCGCTCCCAGGCCCTGGTGCTGCTGGCCGGCATGTCGCTGGCCGTGCTGTGGCTCACCTACGGCCGCGAGACCGCCGAGGAAAAAGCCGGCCTGCCGCTCACCGCCTGGACCGCGGCGGTATACCTGATGACCTTCTTCTGGCATTACCGGCCGAGCTCCTATTCCGGCTACGGCGGCTCCGACACCGCCGCCGGCGGCGTGCTGACCTGGATCCTCTTCGCCGGGGCCCTGGTCAGCGCTCTGTTCCGCAAGCAGCGCATGCTCCCCGAGGGCGCTACCGAGGATTACCTGGCCAAGGCGCTGCTCGCGGCCTCCATGTTCGGCGCCTTCCTGCTGTTCGACGCCAGCGAGGGCTCGGCCAAGCTCCTGGCCGTCATAGCCAACCTGCTGCTCGCCGCCTACGGCGCCGGCTGCATAGTCAGCGGCGCCAGGACCGCCAACGAGCGGCTGATCAACCGCGGTGTGCTGGTGATCACGCTCACCGCCATAACCCGCTTCGTGGACCTTTTCGGCGGCCTGCTCAAGAGCGGCGTCGCCTTTATCATAACCGGCCTGGCCTTCGGGGCGCTGGCCTATTTCGTCAACCGGGGCCGCAAGGCCCTGATAGAATCGGTGAAGAAATGAGCAAACTCCGCATAGTGCTTCTCGCCCAGCTGGCCTTCTTCGCCGCCTGGGGCGGCTGGCTGCTGTCCTCGCGCAACGCCGATTCCCCCGAGTTCTACCTGGAGACCGCGCCGGTGGACCCGCGCGACCTCATCAGCGGCACCTACGTGGCCCTCACCTACGACATCTCCCGCCCCACGGCCGGCAGCTGCCCCGCCTTCAGGAATTTCGGCCCGGTGTTCGTAAAACTGGCGCACCGCGGCAAGCTGGTCAATCTAGAAAGCGGCCCGGTGCCGGTACACGAAGCCGTGGACTGCAGCGCCAATCCCCCGCAGGAACCCGGCTGGGTGGCCGCCAGCCTGCAGCACGGCTTTGGCGGCATGACGGCCTTGTACGGCATAGAGAAATTTTTCCTCAACGAGAACGACCCACTCAAGGACGCCCGCAGCGGGACGGTAGTAGCCAAGGTTAAAGTGGGCCACGCCCGCCGCCTGGACCTGCTGGCCCTGGTAAAGAAAATTTAGTCCGCCAGCCGGCCGCACCGCCGTTACCGACCGCTGGCGCAAACCGCGGCCGGTTTGCCCAAACAAAGGAGCCCCTATGCAGAGAACACAGGAAATGACCAGCGTGCAGCCGGACTGGGAGAATTTCTATCCCCGCCCCGTCTCCGAAAAGATCCCCTTTTTCTCCAACGACGGGCGCCTTTACGACTGCCTGTTCGCCCAGCAGTTCGACCGCGACCTGCTGACCCTACTGTTCCGCACGGCCGACCGCCTGCGCGAGGTGACGCAGCACAAGGAGGGCGCCGACTACATCGCCTCGCTGCTCTCCGACAAGCGCGCCATGCTCTACTTCGCGCAGCCCTCCACCCGCACGTTCATGTCTTTCCTCAACGCGGCCCACGTCCTGGGCATCAAGACCAGCGAGATCCGCGACACCAGCACCTCCTCCGAGGTCAAGGGCGAGACCCCCGAGGACACGGTGCGCACCTTCTCGAGCTACGTGGACCTGATCATCATGCGCCACCCCACGCCCGGCTTCGTGGAGAAAACGGCCTGGCTGATGAACCGCACCGGCCGCCCGGTGCCTATCATCAGCGGCGGCTCCGGCAAGGACCAGCACCCCACGCAGGCGCTGCTCGACACCTACACGCTCTACCGCAGCTTCAACGGCGACATGGACGACAAGCACATAGTGATGGTGGGCGACCTCAAGCGCGGCCGCACCGTGCGCTCGCTGTCCTACCTGATGAAGAACTACAAGAAGATCTCGCTGTCCTTCGTCTCCCCCAAGGAGTTCCGCATGGAGACCGACATCCTGGACTTCCTCAAGCGCCACAATATCCCGTTCCAGGAGACCGAGGATTTCAAGGGCGTCATGAAGACGGCCGACGCCATTTACATGACGCGCATACAGGACGAGCACGACCGGGACGGCGAGAGCAAGGGCGTGGATTATTCCCCTTTCTACTTCCGCAAGGAGAACCTGGGCGACATCAAGAAGACCTGCGTGATCATGCACCCGCTGCCGCGCCGCCACGAGATAGAGGTGAGCGTGGACGACGACCCCCGCGCCGTGTTCTGGCGGCAGGAGCGCAACGGCATGTGGGCCCGCGCCGCCCTGATGGCCTACATCTTCGGCGTAGACGGAAAGGTCCGGTAAGCTTACCGGCCAAAACAAAAGCCCCCGGTTTTGCCGGGGGCTTTTTATTTTAAAGGTTTATTTTGCCGGATAGAAGGACAGCAGCGGCACGCCGCCGGTCCAGCCCACGGCGAGCTTGTCTCCTTTCCACTTAAAGACGCCGTTGTCCAAAGAGACGTTCCCCTCGTAGACGGTCTCGCCGCCGCTTTGCCGCACGGAGTCGGCCTTTATCCCGGATACCTCCGGCGCGCCGGCCGGCAGCGCCAGCTCCAGCGTCATGCTGCGCAGGTTCAGCAAGCCCGGGGCTTTTACCAGTATCTCCACATCGTACTGACGGCCCCCGGCGTACTGCACGCCGTAGCAGCCGTCCCGGTAGAGCCGCTCCGCGCCGTACTCCGCGAGCTTCGCCGGCGCGACTATCCCTATGCTGTCCGGGGGCGTGCCGGGAAAAGCCAGCCGCACGCGCGGCCCCGGCAGGGCGCGGAATTCTTCTATCAGCTTCTTGTCGGCCGCCAGCAGTTCGGCCAGGTCGGCCTCGCTTTCGGCCAGCAGGCTCGCGGCCCCGTAACGGGCCTTCACGCCCGCCAGGCGGGCGGGAGTATTGTCAGGCTCCACCAGGCGGCCGACCAGGGTGTCCAGCGAGCAGCTCTTGCCGGAGCAAGTCCGGAACAGGCCGCTCTTCCAGGACGGGTCCAGCCGGTCCAGCGCCAGCGCCAGCGCGGCGCCGGACTGGTAAGCGAAGACGCAGGTCTTGACGGACTGGTGCTTGTGCAGCTGCGCGAGCCTGGGCTTGAGCGCGGCGGCGATATTATCCACGGCGCTATAGCCGGCGAAACGCGGGTCCGAAATGGTTTCCGGCAGCGGCACGAGGCCCGGATTGACCCCGAGCTGCACCGCGTAGGAGATATACTGCGCGGTACCCTCTATCAGCTCCATGTAGCCGGCGATGAGCCGGGCCTTCAGCGGCAGCAGCGCGTAGCGCTCAGCCCTGACGGCCATGAAATCCCGCATCAGTTCCAGCAGCGCGGGGCCGCCGGCGTCCAGCGCGGCGGCCAGGATGCGGGCCTCCAGCCCCAGCAGCATGTTCAGCTCCGGGTTTTTATCGGGGTAGTCCAGCCTGCTTACCCGGGGATAGCCGGTCTCCTGCGGCAGCAGCTTTCTTTCCCGGTTCTGGAAGGCGTGAAATAATTCGTGGTTCTGCGTAGCGGCATTGGCCAGGTAGTCGTGGCGGTAGCCGGGGGGGGCCATAACCTGGGCGCCGTAGCTGTCCAGCTCGCCCAGCGTGTTCACAGAGACGGTGTCCTCCCCGTTCAGGTCGCCCATGAAAGCCCCGTGCACGAAGACCGCGTCCTTGCGGTAGCAGAACCGCTCCGCGGGCAGGCGGCTTGAGAAAGGCAGGCAGTCGGCGGGCGGCCGCGGGTGGCCGAGGAGGACGTTGTATCTGCCCGGGAAAACCAGTCGCACCGGCGTCGCCTCTACGCCGGTTACGCCAGGCCAGAGCGCGGGGCCGGCCTTGCGCCAGAAACTGTAATTCTCCTCCAGCCGCCAGAGGTCCCAGTCGTCCAGCTTGATCCCCAGCTCCGGCAGCCTGGCCGACACCTCCGGAGGCAGCAGCGGGCCGGGGCCGACCGCCCACGGCTTGTCGGGCAGCTGGTAGGGCCGCGCCGGAATCAGCTTCGGCAGGCCGAAAGAATTGCCGGCAGCGCGCAGCCCCTCCATGCCCGCGGCCCCGCAGGGCGCGGGGCGCCGCGCCGATAGCCCGCAGAAAACGAGCGCCCCGAGACAGACCGCGGCGAATTTATTCATAACAGCCGACCCCTCTTTCTTTATACTTAACACCTTAAACCCAACAGAGCATTTTTAATGCCAGCCGCCGGCAGCCGCCGCCCCCAGGGGCCGGAGGCGCCGTCAGGGCTATTTATTTTCAATTGAAAATGTTTATTTTCTCCTGAAAAACAAAAGCCCCCGGTTTTGCCGGGGGCTTTTTATTTGCCCCGAGGGGCTTAGTCGCTCAGGACCGAAGGGTCGGCGAAGCGGTCGCGCAGGGAGTTGGCCTGGCCCAGCTGCTCGCCGTAGCCGGCCTGCAGGTTATTGTTGTACATGCTGTAGCTGTTGGCGATGTTCTCCTCGCCCTTGATGCGCTTGTCGGTCTTGACGTCCATCTTGGCGTAGATGTCCTTCACGTCGACGAGCTGTATCAGCACCTGCAGCATGTTCTCGTAGCCCACGCGGCTCTTGCCTTTGCCGCCCAGCACCCTGGAGAGGCGCTCGGCGCGGGCCTTCTGGTCGCCCTCGGCGCGCACGCTGGCGATGTCGGCGATGATGCGGGAGGCGTTGGTGCAGAAGGAGTTCACTATGGAGAGCGGGTCGAAGTTGTCGTCCTGGCGCTCGTAGTCGCGGAGGATCTTGCTGGCGGCCTTCCAGTCGTAATCCACCTTGCCCTTGCTGTCCATCTTGAAGAGGTGGCGGACCTTCTCGAGGATCTCGCGGTCCAGGCCTTCCATCACGTTGAGCACGGCGCGCATCACGGTGATGGCCGGGGCCACCAGGATGGAGTTCACGGCCTTCTGCGTGAAGACCAGGGAGAAGGACATGATGGCCGACTTGTAGCGCTTGGTGTCGAGCACGGGGTCGCCCCATTCGTCCACTTCGGTGGCGTTGGCGGGGTCCAGGCGGGGGAACAGGGCGTTCACGTCCACCACGAAGTCCTTATTGGTGCCGTTGCCCTGCATGCCGGCGAACTTCAGGATCTCGTTCATGTTCTCCACCATGCCGCCGGCGTCGCGCTCGTTGTGCTTGATATAGCCCTCGTAGCGCTGGTACACCACGGCGGCGTCGGACACCTTGCCGCTCTTGTCCTCGTAGTTGACCACGTAGAAGTTCTGGTTGGTGTTGTGCTTGAAGATCTTGCCCACTATCGGGATGTTGATGTTGCTGACGGACTGGTTCTTGGAGGCGTTGTGCACGTGCAGCACTTCCTCGCCGCCCATCGTCTGGTAGCGGTCGTAGCGCTGGCCGGTGGAGGACTCGCTGTGCACCGCTATGGGCAGCATGAAGTTCATGCCGTTGGAGGAGCTGTTGAAGTGGTTGGAGCCGGCGAACGTGGAGTTCAGGCCCAGGCTGTCGCCGGCCACCTCGGTGACGTCCTGCAGGGCGGCCTGGCCGGCCGCGTTGTCGTCCATGTCGGAGAAGTCGTTAAAGCGCACGCCCATCTCTATCAGGCGCTTTATGATGCTCAGGTCGCCCCTGAGGAACTCCACCAGCCTGCTCACCTGGGCGGGGTCCTTGGGGTCGATGATGAACTCGAGCAGCATCTTCTTGCCCTTGGCGCGGGTATGGGACAGGCCGAACTTCAGCGCCAGGTACTTGTTGAATTCCTTCACCACGGTCTTGTTCAGTTCCTTCATCAGGAAGTTCTCGGCTTCCGGCAGGCCCAGCATGCCGGCGTCGAAAGAGGTGCCGGCCGAGGCGGCCGCGCTCTTTACGTGGATGCGGTCCAGGCGGATGCGCAGGCGCAGGCGGTTCTCGTCCATCCTGAAGAGGGTGACCGAGGGCTTCATCTCGCGGGAGGTGCCCAGCGAGAAGGAGACGGTGGCCCAGGGCTGCACCGCGGCGCCTATGCCGCCGCTGATGCCGGCGCGCAGCACGGCGGGGAACTTCCAGATCTCGTTGACGCCCATCTCGCGGATGCGCTTGTCGTTGATGGGGAGGATGGTCTTGACCTTGCGCAGGTCGGCCAGCTTCAGCAGGTTCTTGCAGTACTTGCTCTCTTCGGTCTTGCGCACCACCACCGACTTGCCTTCCAGCCTGCCGTTGAAGCCTATATTAAAGGAATTGCCGGCGATATTGAGCAGGTCGGTCGCGGTATGGCCGCCGTCCAGCCTGACGCCCACTTCGTCTATCACGGCGATCTTGTTGTCCGGGTACTGCTTCATGTAGCGCTTGAACTTGCCTTCCACGCCGCCGATGCTGGCGATGTCGAACCCGGCGTCTATCGGGATCTCGATGTCTTTGCAGATGTCGTCGAAAACGTCGCTCTTCAGGTCTTCCCAGAAGTGCAGCAGCTCGTTGTTGCCGGTCTGGGGCTGCGTGGGCTCGGGCGTCGGAGCCTTGGGGTCGGGCACCGTGGCGCCGCCGGAGCGCAGGCCGTTCACGAGGTCGGCCATGGAGCTCTTGTCGGAGCCCTCGAAGAAAGAGGAGAAGTCGTTAGCGTGGGCCGGCGCGTTCAGCGCGCAGACCAGAGAGAGGAAGACTACGGCGGATTTGATGGCGGCGTTTTTGTCGTGATTCATTACAGATAGTTTACCGCAAACCAGGCTTTTTCATAAGAGGCCAAGTGCCCAGCCCCGGCCCGTATTAATGCCCAGGCCCGCGTAGGCCCCCCCCGGCACCCCGGCCTGGGCCTTCTGGCCCCGACGGCAGAACAAGGAGTGTATACACTATCACCTTGATATCTGTAATAGCCCTGCTATATTATCCTTGAGGGGCAGCGGCCGCAACGACAAGCAGGGCTTGGTCGTTAGGCCGCAAAGTCGTTTCTGTTCCTGACAAGGAGGGGATATGGGTACCTCTGGCCCGCAGCTCAGTATCCTGCTGGTGGACGACAGCGAAGACGACGCCTTGATGGCCAAGCACGCCTTCGCCAAGCTGGCCATACCGCATCAGCTGCAGGTGGTCACGGACGGCCGTGAGGCCCTGGACTACCTCAATTGCTGCGGCAATTTCTCCGGCCGCAAGCGCACCATGCCCGACCTGCTGCTGCTCGACATCAATATGCCCGGGATGGACGGCTTCGCGCTGCTCAAGGCGCTGAAGACCGACAAGGCGCTCCGGAAGATCCCCGTGGTGATGCTGACCACCTCCTCCTCCCGCGAGGACGTAGCGCGCAGCTACGAGTGCGGCGCGGCCTCGTTCCTCACCAAGCCCGACTCCTTCGACGGCTACCACGCCCTGATGGGCCAGTTCAGCTCCTACTGGATGTCCGTCTCCCTGCTGCCGGAATAGCCCGCCCGCCCGCAAAAAAAGGCCGCCCCTGAAAGGCGGCCTTTTTTATACCCAAACGCGCTCAGGCGCCCGGTGCTTTTTCCTCGCAGGCGCGGCGCCCGCTCAGTTTCGCGGAGAGGTCCTGCAGCGCGGTCTCCAGACCCTCTTCCAGTACCGGGTGGTAAACCGGCAGGCGCAGCAGTTCGGCTACCGTCAGTCCACGCCCTATGCACCAGGCCAGCAAGTGCGCGGCGTGCTCGGCGCGGGGCCCCGCTATTTCGGCGCCCAGCAACAGCCCCGAGCCCTTCTTGCCGTAAACCCGCAGCCGACCGCGCCCGGCGTTCATGATGATGGCCCGGCCCTGCTCCCGGTAGTCCAGTTCGCCGCAGCAGAAGCTGCCCGCTTTCAATTCCTTGCGGGCCGCGCCGACCACGGCCAGCTGCGGGTCGGTGAACGTTATCGCCATCTGTGGATATCTGACGGCCGCTGTGACGCGGGGGAAGGAGGCCGCGTTGCGGCCCGCCAGCTTGCCCTCGAAAGCGGCCTCGTGCAGGGCCGGCCGGAAGGGATCCGCGTCGCCGGCCACAAAGATGCGGCTCTTGCCCGCGCGCATGGTGGCGGGATCGATCCGCGGGCGCCCCCGGTCGTCGAGTTTAATGCCCGCAGCCTCCAGTCCCAGCCCGTCCAGGGCCGGCCGCTGGCCGGCGGCCACCAGCACTTTCTCGAACCTGCCGGCGCGCGCTTTGCCGGCAGCGTCGCGGTAAGAAACCCGCAGCAGTTTCCCCTCCCGCTTCAGCCCGGTCAGCGCGTGATGCGGGCAGAAATCCAGCTCCTCCGAGAAAAGCTTTATCGCCTCCTCCCTCAGCGCCGGGTCTGTCAGCGGCCCGACCAGCCTGTCCAGGCCCAGCACGGTCACCCGCGTACCCAGCCGGGCCATGGCCTGCCCCAGTTCCAACCCGATAAGGCCGGCGCCGACCACCAGCACGCTGGCCGGCAGTTTTTTCAGCTCGAATATATTTTCGCGGGTAAGCAGGAAGTCAGTGTAGGCCCGGTAAGGCTCCGGCACCATGGTCACGCTGCCGGTGGCGATCACGGCGGCTTTGAACTCTATGGTGTTCTCCCCCGCCCGCAGGGTGCGCGGCCCGGTGAAGACCGCGCGCTCGTCCAGCAGCAGTTTTTTCTTGCGCAGTTCCCGGTACTCCTCGTCCATGGAGCCTACAAAGTTGTCGCGCCCTTTGCGGACGGTCTTCATTACCTGCGCCGTGTCCACGCTGACCCGGGCTTTAACCCCGTAAACCCCGGCGTGCCGCGCGGCGTGCGCCGCGTCGGCCGCCGCGATCAGCAGCTTGGAGGGCATGCACCCCACACGCGCGCAGGTGGTGCCCAGCGGCCCCGGGTCCAGTATTATAGTCCTGGCGCCGGCCTTGGCGGCATAATGCCGCGCGAACAGCCCCGCCGTGCCCGCCCCGATAACCGCCACATCCACTTTAATATTTTTCATTATTGATCCTTCCAGTCAAAGACCCTGCACCCACGCACATCTATCTCCCCGTTCACCAGCAAGTGCGGAGCCCGCTTAAAAAGCAGCGCCTGCGAGCCGTTGGCGGCGCAGTCGCGGTAATAACTAATATTAATCTCAGGCATCCCGGATAATTCTTTCACCCGCGGCCCGGACACAGTTTCAAAGTCACCGGGGAGGAACGCCTTGGTTTCACTTAAGGCGCCGCTGCTGTTTATATAAAGGACAGAGGGTTGCCGCGCCGCCGCGGCCAGCGGCACCTCGAACCACTCTATCTCCCTGCCGCCGCACTTTATACCGGCGTCCAGCAGACTTTCATAGATCAGTGACGGGTGCATCAGCGAAAAATGCACCGCGTCGTTCCAGAGACAGCCCAGCGGGGGGATGACGACGTCCAGGAGCCACTCCCTGCCCGTGTATTTCCTGACCGCCTCCGCGTACACGGCGGGGTACAACTCTTTAAGCCGGTTCAGCGGAAACAGCCTGTCCCCCGCGAAATCCGGCGCCTTGCGGTGATAAACATAAACCTCAGTTTCCTCAGTCATGATCCCGCCTGAAATAATAATATCGGTCTTTAATCCCGCACCCCCCAACCTTGTTCAAATTCTATCAAATGCCGCCTCAAAAACCGTAGCGGGCGACCTGCGAGCGGCAGCGAGCCTTTTTGTCAGGAATTATTCCTTTCGCCCGCATAAAAGGAAAAGACCATCCTGTTAAGGATGGCCTACACACTAGCACTCCCCGAGCGGGCGACTTGCGAGCATTAGCGAGCTCTCCCCGTAAGGAAGGATTCCCTTCACCCGCTCCTAGGTAAAGAAAAAGGCCATCCCAAAGGGATGGCCGACACATTTAAAATTTGGAGCGGGCGAAGGGAATCGAACCCTCGTCTGAACCTTGGCAAGGTCCCGTTCTACCATTGAACCACGCCCGCTTAGGCGTTACTACCTGAATATTCTATCAAAAACCGCTTTTGTTGAAAAGGGGGTAGCCGCTACCCCCTGGCCAGACGCCACTTGGTGCCGCCGGGGGCGTCCTCTATCAGCACGCCTTTGTCGGAGAGCGCCTTGCGCAGCTCGTCGGACTTTTTCCAGTCCTTGGCTTTGCGGGCGGCCTCGCGCTCCTTGATCAGGTCCATCAGCTCGGGGGCCAGCTCGCCCGCTTCTTTTTCCTTGAAGAGGTCGAGCGCGGTCACTTCCTCGGCCGCGGCGGCGAAGGCCAAGCGCTGCGGCGCGGGGATGGTGTTGTCCTTGAGCGTCTCCCACAGCACGGCCATGGCGGCGGGCATGTTCACGTCGTCGGCCAGGGCCTCGCAGAAATCCTTGTAATACTTGGCGTCCTTGTCCAGCGCGTGAGGGGCCGTGCCGGCCTCCTGCTTTATCTTCTGCGCCAGGGCGCGCAGGCCGTCGAGGCCGCGGGCGGCGGCTTCCACGCCTTCCCAGGTGAACTCCAGCTGCTTGCGGTAATGCGTGAGCAGGCAGTAGTAGCGGTAGGCCAGCGGCTCGTAGCCCTTCTGCGGCAGCGTCGAGACCGTGAGGAAATCGCCGGAGCTCTTGCTCATCTTGCCCAGGTCGCCCATCACCAGGAAGCGCGCGTGCAGCCAGTAGTTGGAGAAAGGCTTGCCGGTGGCCGCCTCGCTCTGCGCTATCTCGTTGGTGTGGTGTATGGCCACGTGGTCTTCTCCGCCCCAGTGCATGTCTATCGTTTCGCCGAGGTGCTTCATGGCCATGGCCGAGCACTCCATGTGCCAGCCGGGGAAGCCCTTGCCCCACGGGGAGTCCCACTCCATCTGGCGCTGCTCGCCGGGGGCCGCGAACTTCCACACGGCGAAGTCGGCGGGGTTGCGCTTGGCGGCGTTGGCCTCCACGCGCGCGCCCTCCCGTATGCCTTCCACGTGCGCCTTGCCTGCCAGCTTGCCGTAGTCCGGCAGCTTGGACGTGTCGAAATAGACGCCGTCGCCGGGGATGGGGTAGGTGTAGCCCTTACCCTCCAGCGTCAGGCCCAGGTCTATCATCTCCTGGATATACTCGGTGGCGGGGCAGGTGACGTCGGGCTTGACGCAGTTGAGCGCGTAGTAATCCTTGAAGAAGGCCTCGGTGTAGAACTTGGCTATCTCCCAGGCGCTCTTGCCCTCGCGGCGGGCGCCCTGCTCCATCTTGTCCTCGCCGGTGTCGGCGTCGGAGACCAGGTGGCCCACGTCGGTGATGTTCATCACGCGCTTCACCTTCCAGCCCAGGAAGCGCAGCGCGCGCACCTGCGCGTCTTCAGCGAGGTAGGTACGCAAGTTGCCGATATGGGCGTAATGGTACACGGTGGGGCCGCAGGTATAGATGCCCACCTCGCACTCTTTGAGCGGCTTAAAAACTTCTTTCTGCCTGGTAAGCGTGTTGTAGACCCTGAAGTTCATCGGTGTTCCTCTTTACTGCCTGCCCGCGACCGCCGTGTTTATTTGTTGTTCCAGCTCGGCGAAGAAATCTGCGCACAGGCCGGGGCCGTGGCGGCGGGCGAATTTATCCTGCATGATGCACGAGACCTCGATCTCGGAAAAGGGGTAGACCGCGCCCCTGGGGGACAGGGAGTAGGTGAAGCCTATCTCCATCGGGTTGGTGCCGGAGTGGCGCAACACCGCGGCGTCGTAGCTGGCCGACAGCAGGCTCTCGAGCTGCAGCTCCAGGTCGGGGTCGGGCGTCTTGACCAGCTTGAAGGTGCGCTTCTCGAAGACGCTGGCCGCGCCGGGCCCGGCGGGCTCCTGCGCCGGCGTCATTACGGCTTCGCGCGGGGCGGCGCAGGCGCAGAAAAAGACGGCGGCGGCCAGCAGCGGGAGTTTCCTCATTACTTTATCACGCTTACCACGGCGTAACAGACCATGGCCTCGCCGTGGCCTATGTCGCCCAGGCCCTCGCGGCTCTTGGCCTTTATGCTGACGTCGCCCTTGTCCAGCTTGAAGATCCTGGCCACCGAATCGCGGATGGCCTCGTAATGCGGTTTAAGCTTGGGCTCCTCGGCCAGGATGGTGGCGTCTATGTTGACGATGCGGGCCTTCTTGGAGGCGAGGATCTCTATGGTCTTCGCGGCTATCTCCGCGCTGGAGATGCCCATGATGGTCAGGTCCGTGGGCGGGAAATAGACGCCTATCTCGCCGGCGGAGATGGAGCCCAGCAGCGCGTCGCAGATGGAGTGCAGCACCACGTCGCCGTCGGAGTGGCCCAGCAGGCCCTTGGCGTGCTCTATCTTCACGCCGCCCAGGATCAGCGGGCGGCCTTCCACCATGCGGTGAATGTCGTAGCCGAAACCCGCGCGCGCCACCGGGATCTTTATCCGGGTGCTCGTCGTCTTTTCGTCTTTCATGAAAGCCTCCGCTATCACCAGGTCTTCTGGCGTAGTCACCTTGATATTGCGGTAGTCCGAGAGGACCACCGCCGCCCTGATGCCGAGCCCCTCGAGCACCTGGGATTCGTCGCTGTAGTCCTTGTCCGCGGCGGCGGCCACAATGTCGGCCAGCACGCTGCGCTTGTAGCACTGCGGCGTCTGCACCGCCATCAGCCCCGCGCGGGGCGGGGTGCGCTCGAAGAATTTCCCGTCGGCCGACACCGTCTTCACGGTGTCTTTGAGCGGCACGGCCGGCACGGCCGCGCCGGCCTCGGCGGCCCGCTCCAGGCAGGCCCGGATCAGCGCCGCGCCGGCGAAGGGGCGGGCCCCGTCGTGCACGGCCACCAGGCCGGCGCCGGGACTTACCAGGGCGAAAGCGTTCTTCAGCGAGCCGGTGCGGGTGGTCCCGGCGGCCACGGTCTTAACCCCGGCGGCGGCCCAGCCGGCCCCGTACCTGGCCAGGTTCTCCGGGCCCAGGGCGAGGATGATCTTTGAGAATAGCCCGCTGGAGGCGAAGGCCTCCACCGTCCGCTCCACCATGGGGCGGCCGGCCAGGGGCAGGTACTGCTTGTCCCCGCCCATGCGCTCGCCGGCGCCTCCGGCCAGGATGATGGCCTCGGCCGACGGTGATCTGGCTTTGCTGCCGGGCATGGCCTGTTAAGGCTGCTTGGGCCCCTGCGCCGAGGCTTTACCCTTGACCTTGGTGAAGATGATACGGCCCTGCGAGGTCTGCAGGATGGACTGCACCACGGCGTCCACCTTCTTGCCTATGAAGTCGCGGCCGTCCTCGATGACGATCATCGTGCCGTCGTCGAGATAGCCCACGCCCTGCTCTTTCTCCTTGCCGTCCTTCATCACGAACACGCTCATGTCCTCGCCGGGCAGCACCACGGGCTTGAGGGCTATGCTGAGGTCGTTGATGTTGAGCACGGTCACGTTCTCGAGCGCGGCCAGCTTGTTGATGTTGAAGTCTATCGTTACGATCGAGGCGCCGAGCTCCTTGGCTATCGTCACCAGCTTCATCTGGTTGTCGGAGCTGTCCCTGATGTCGCGGTCGATCACGCGGAACGGGATGTCGCGCGATTCCTGCAGACGGGCCAGGATGTCGAGGCCGCGGCGGCCCTTGGCCCGGCTGATGTGGTCGGCGCTCTCGGCCAGCGAGTGCAGTTCGGCCACCACGAAGCGCGGGGTGATGATGCCGCCGGTGATGAAGTGGGTGTCGCAGATGTCGAGCACGCGGCCGTCCACGATGGCGCTGAGGTCCAGCACCTTCATGTTCTTGCCGCCCTTGCGGCCGACGGAGAGGATGTTCTTGTCCAGGTCGTCGAGCTCGGGGATCTTCTTGACGCTGATCACCATGCCCAGCAGCGCCAGCGCGTAGCGCACGATGATGTTGTAGCGCAGCCACATGGTGCTGAACGTGTCGTTGTCTATCTGGAACACGGTGTAGTCCAGCAGCTTCGACAGGATGATGCCGACCACGGCGCCGATGATGCCGATGATCAGCGAGAACAGGCTGACGTTCTCGAAGACGTATTCCACGCCTATGATGACCAGGCCGATCAGCACGCCGAAGGCCAGCCCCTTGAGGTCCTGCGAGACCGCGAACCAGGTCAGCACCGGCGTTCCGATTAGGGCCACGGCCCTGAAGATCCATACTATCATGTGTAGCTCCTTGTTACTTTCCCGCCTTGGCGGGGGTTAATCCAGCTAAAGCCGAGTACAGCGCGCCTATGTCGCGCACCACTTCCGTCCTGAGGGTCTTGTAGCGGCCCTCGTCCTTCTTGGGCTGCCGCGGCACGAAGGCCCGCGTGAAGCCGAGGCGCTCGGCCTCGGCCAGCCGCCGGTCCATGAAGCCCGGGCTGGCGGTCTGCCCCAGTATGCCCACCTCGCCGATGAAGACGCAGTCGGGAGGCAGCGCGATGTCTTTCGCGGAACTTATCAGCGCGGCGCAGAAAGCCAGGTCCAGCGCGGTATCCTTGAGCTTGATGCCGCCCTGCAGCGAAGCGAAAACGTCCATCTCGTCGAAGCGCAGGCCCAGGTTCTTTTCCAGCGCGGCGATGAGCATCTGCGCGCGGTTGAGGTCCATCCCGGTCACCGTGCGGCGCGGGTAGGGCAGGTACGACTTGCCGGCCAGCGCCTGGATCTCGGCGAGCATCGGCCGCGCGCCCTCGAAGGCCACGGCGAAGCCCCGGCCGGCCAGCGCGCGGTCGCGGTCGGCCTCGGCCAGCAGCAGGCCGGCGTCGTCCACCGGGCGCAGGCCCTTGGAGGTCATCTCGAAGATGCCGGTCTCGTCCACCGGGCCGAAGCGGTTCTTGTGCGGGCGCAGCACGCGGAAGACATTGCTCTTCTCCGCGTCGAAATAGAGGACGGTGTCCACGATATGCTCCAGCACCTTGGGGCCCGCGAGCGAGCCTTCCTTGGTGACGTGGCCGAGCAGGAACAGCGGGGTGCCGGCGCTCTTGGCGATCTTGAGCAGCTCGGAGGCGCATTCGCGGATCTGGCCGACGGAGCCCGGGGAGCCGACGAACTCGGGGTGGTAGACGGTCTGGATGGAGTCGATCACCAGGAAGGCCGGCTTGAGCTTGCGGAATTCCTCTATGATGCGGGCCAGGTTGGTCTCGCTCATCAGGTACACGTTGTCGGGCCTGGCGCCCAGGCGCTCGGCGCGCGAGCCCACCTGCGCCAGCGACTCCTCGCCGGAGACGTAAAGGATCTTGCCGGCGGCATAGGCCCCGGCGGCCAGCGCCGTGCAGCTCTCCAGCGTCAGCGTGCTCTTGCCTATGCCGGGCGGGCCGGCCAGCAGCACCACCTGGCCCTTCACCAGGCCGCCGCCCAGGGCGCGGTCCAGCTCGGTGATGCCGGTGCTGGCGTGCTCGCATTTCATCGCGCGGGCCTCGGAAAGTTTTACGGCGGGCTCGGAAAAATCGGTCAGGCCGCGCGCGGCCGAGGCGGCTTTGGTGAGCACCTGCTCGGCCTCCTCCACCAGCGTGTTCCAGCCGCCGCAGCCGGGACATTTCCCGGCCCATTTGGGGGAGGCCTGGCCGCACTCCTGGCAGCGGTAGATGGTCTTGAGTTTCATGTTACTTCGCGAGCGACCCCAGCGAGGCGAACCCGAAAAGGTAGGCGATGTCCTTGTCCTCGAACAGCACGCGCGTGGTGTAGTTCACGCGCTTGGTCTCGGCTATTTCGTTGAGCCGCACCCCGGCTTCCACGTACTTGTTCAGGCGCACGTCCACGCCGGCGTCCAGGCGCGGGCTGTTGAAATTGCGCCCCTTGATGCGCCGGTCGCGGGAGAACTCGGACCCCTCGGCGAAGAAAGCCAGGCGGTCCCACTTGGAATTCAGGAACGGGCGCCAGCGCACGCCGGCGCCGCCGGCGCCGCGCAGCACGCCGGCGTACAGGTCGAACCGGCCAACTTCCCAGCCCAGCAGGGCGTCCACGGTGTTGAGCGTCTCGTAGTCGGTGCCGCGGATGGAATCCTTCACGTTGATCATGTTGGCCCCGCCGAGGTAGTAGTAGCGGCCCTCGCGCGGGTAGATCTTGACGCCGAAATTGTTCTTGGAGGAGCGGGAGACGGGCTCGTACTTGTAGTCCCACTTGATGTAGGTGCGGAAGCCGCCCACGCGGCCCAGCGCGGACTTCACCGACACGCTCGCGTCCTTGATATTGCTGATGGCCTCGCTGACGTCGGCCTTCATCTGCTTGTCGCCCACCAGCGCGCCGGCCACGCCCTCGCCGCGGTCGATCTTCTGCACGATGGAGTCGGTCTTGTCGAGCATGGCGTCGAGCTTGGCGGTGATGGAATCGAGCCGCGCCACCGCGTTCTCAGCGTGCGGCTGGCTGTTGGCCACCAGGTCGTTGAGGTTGGCGGTGACCTCGCGCAGGTTCTGCATGATATCGTTGATGTCGCGCGCCAGGCGGCCCTCGCCGTTTATGTCCTCTGCCATCTTCTGCAGGCTCTCCACGGCCCGGGCTATGGCCCGGTCCATGGGCAGGGCGTCGTCGCCGCGCATGGTGTCGCCGGCTTTGATAGCGCCGGCGGCGGGCTTGCCCTGGTCCACCTGCAGGAACTTGGAGCCGATCATGCTGGTGGAGCCCACCAGGAAGCGCGCGTCGCGGTAGATCTTCACGCCGTCCTGGATGGCCAGCTCCACGATCACTTTTTCGTCATTGATGGAGATCTGTTTTATCTTGCCGACGTCCACGCCGGACAGCTTGACGACGGCCTTGTCGGGCAGGCCGGCCACATCGGAGAACTCGACGTACACGGGGTAGAATTTCTGGAAGGAGTAGTCGCCAAGCAGGAACACCGCGGTTCCGAAAAGGATGGAACCGACCAGCACGAACAAACCGACCTTCATCTCGCCGTTCATGACTTCCTTTAGACGCCTTGGCCTATGATATCTATATTACTATATCGATATCCATTATATAAAAGTAAACCGGCCAGCACTAGTAGCGGCCGGCGGAGGAGGCTACTTCCGGGAGAGGTCCGAGATTTCCATGAATTCTTTCACCGCCGGGTTCTCGGACTGCCGGAACTTGGCGGGCTCCCCCACTTCCACGAACACCCCCTCGTAAAGCATCGCGACGCGGCTGGAGATCTCCAGCGCCAGTTTCAGGTCGTGCGTGACCACCACCGAGGTGACGCCCAGCTTGGCGCGCATGTCGGTGATCAGGTCCTTGACCATGCCGGTGGTCACCGGGTCCAGCCCGGTGGTCGGCTCGTCGTAAAGTATGTATTTGGGCTCGGCCGCTATCGAGCGGGCCAGCGAGACTCGCTTCTTCATGCCTACGGACAGCTCGGACGGCTTCTGGTCCTCCACGCCCTCGAGGCCCACCAGCGCCAGCTTTTCCTTGACGATGCGCGGGTAGTCGCTTTTGGGCAGGTCCGTGAGGTACTTCAGCCCGAAGGCCACGTTCTCCATCACCGTCAGCGAGTCGAACAGCGCGCCCTCCTGGAACAGGTAGCCGAAGTTGCGGCGCACCTTGGCCAGCTGGAACTCGTTGCTGGTGGCGGCGATCTCCTGCCCGTCCACCTTGATGCTGCCGGCGTCGGGGCGCAGCAGGCGGATCAGGCATTTGATGAAAGTGCTCTTGCCGGTGCCGGAGGGGCCGATCACGCTGAACAGCTCGCCCTCCTTGATGTCCACGGAGACGTCCTTGAGGATGCAGTGCTCGCCGAAAGCCTTGCCCAGACCCTTAACTTCTATCATATGCCCACCGCCACCAGCAGCGCGCTGATAAAATAGTCCAGCACCATCACCAGCACCATGCTGGCCACCACGGCCTCGGTGGTGGCCTTGCCCACGCCCTCGGCGCCGCCCTTGGTGTGCATGCCCTTGTGGCAGGAGACCGTGGCGATCATGAAGGCGAAGAAGAAGGTTTTCAGGAAGCCGTGCATGAAGTCCGTGATCTCGAGATAGGTGTAGATGTCGTTCATGTACACCGACGTCGGGATGCCCAGCTTGATGACCCCCACGATGGCGCCGCCGGCGATGCCAAGGAAGTCCGCCAGCACGGTCAGCAGCGGCAGCGTGATCATGAAGGCGATGTAGCGCGGCACCAGCAGGTGGCGGGTGGGGTTAGTGCCCAGGGTGTAGAGCGCGTCTATCTGTTCGGTCACGCGCATGGTGCCGATCTCGGCGGTCACCACCGCGCCGGCGCGGCCGGCCACCACCACGGAGGTCAGCACCGGGCCCAGCTCCTTGACCATCGAGAAGGCCACCATGGTGCCGATATAGAGCGGCTCGTTGAAAAGGTTGCGGGAGGAATAGCCCGTCTGCAGCGACAGCACCATGCCGGTGAAGAAGCTGGTCAGCGCGGTCACGGTGACCGAGTCCACGCCGATCTTGACGCACTGCTTGATGGTCTCGGAGACCTCGAGGCGCGAGCGGAAGAACCAGAACACGACGGACCTGAACATCAGGGTCGTCTGGCCCAGCGCCTGCGCGAGGGCCAGCACATGGTGGCCTATTTTCTCGCATACCGGCAGTCTCATTGCGTATAGATCCTCGGCACTCTCGGCGTGACCAGCGTGACGATCTCGTAATTTATCGTCCCGGCGATGTCGGCCAGCTCGCGGGCGGTCACACTCTCGGCGCCCTGGCGGCCCAGCAGCACGGCCTCGGCCCCCACGGCGGCCTCCTTCACCCCGGTCACGTCCACCATCGTCATGTCCATCGTCACGTTGCCCAGCACGCGGCAGCGGCGGCCGCCTATCAGCACTTCGGCCCGGTTGGAAAGGCGGCGGACATAGCCGTCCCCGTAGCCGGCCGGCAGCGTGGCTATCTTCATGGCGCGGTCGGCCCTGAAAGACCTATTGTAACTGATACAGGCGCCCTCGCGCACGTTCTTTATGAAAACGATCCTGGTCTTGAGCGTCATCGCCGGCTCGAAGCCGTCCGCCTGGCCGTAGGCGGCTATGCCGCAGCGCACCATGTCCAGGCGGCTGACCGGGCAGTTCATCGTCGCGGCCGAGTTGGCGGCGTGCAGCAACAGGCCGCGCGCGCCGCGCAGCTCCAGCTCGGCGGCGGTCTCGTTGAAGATGGCCAGCTGGGCGCCGGTGTAGTCGGGGTCGGAGTCGGCGCTGGAGAGGTGCGTGTACAGTCCGCCCACCTTGACGCCGGGGGAAAGGGCCAGCTCGTCGTAAATTTTCAGCACGGAGGGCTTGCGGGCGCCTATGCGGCCCATGCCGGTCTCCAGCTTGATGTGGCAGACCGCCTGCTTGCCCAGCCGGCCGGCGGCCTCGCGCACCTGGCGGGCGGCGTCCAGGCTGGCTATCGTGACGATGAGATCCGCGTTGATGGCCTCCACGAAGCTTTCGAAAGGGTACAGGCTGCCCAGCACCAGCACCGGGCTCTTGATCCCGGCGGCGCGCAGCGCCAGGCCCTCCTCCACGCAGGAGACGCCGAAGCCCCAGGCCAGGCCCTCGGCCTCGGCCAGGCGCGCCAGCTCCGCGGCGCCGTGCCCGTAGGCGTTGGCCTTCACCACGAAAAGCAGCCGCGCGGGGGCGGCTGTTTTCGCTAGCTTTTGCAGGTTCCCCCGCACGGCGGAGAGCCGGATCTCGGCGACGGTGGGGCGCAGCGTGAGGGCCATAGCGGCCTAGAACACCGCCGCTTCGGAGATGGGCTCCATCGCCTGCACGGCGGGGTTCTCGAACTTGGTGTACTCGTGGAAGAAGGCCAGCGGCACGTCCCCGACGGGGCCGTTGCGGTGCTTGGCCACGATCAGCGTGGCCTGGTTCTTCACGGTCGGGTCCTCGCGCTTGTAGTACTCCTCGCGGTGGATCATCGCCACGAAGTCGGCGTCCTGCTCGATGGAGCCGGAGTCGCGCAGGTCGGAGAGCTGGGGCCGGTTGTCCACGCGGCCCTTGTCCTCGCTGCGGCGGTTGAGCTGCGAGAGCGCTATCACCGGGATCTGCAGGCTGCGGGCCAGGTCCTTGAGCAGGCGCGAGATCTCGGCCACTTCCTGCTGGCGGCTCTCGCTGCGGCCGGCGCCGCGGATGAGCTGCAGGTAGTCGATGACCACCATGCCGAGCGTCTTATTCTCGCTCCTGAGCTGCTTCATCAGCTTGCGGGTGCGGTTGCGGATGTCGAGGATGTTCAGGCCGGGGGTGTCGTCGATGAAGAGCGGGGATTCGGCCACCATGCCGGTGTAGCGGGTCAGCTGCGGCCACACGTCGCGGCTGAGCTGGCCCTTGCGCACGCCGCTGAGGTTGGCGCGCGCGGCCGAGCAGATGAGGCGCTGCATGATGGAGTGCTTGTCCATTTCCATCGAGAAGACGGCCACGGGGATCTTCTGCTCCACGCAGGCGTGGTAGGCCATGTTCAGAGCGATGGCGGTCTTGCCCATGGACGGGCGGGCCGCGATGATGATCAGGTCCGACTTCTGGAAACCGCCGGTCATGTCGTCGAGGCGCATGAAGCCCGTGGGGACGCCGGTGATGGGCGAGTGCTGCGAGAAGGCCTTCTCCATGCGGCCCAGCGTCTCCTGCGCCAGCGTGGCGGAGGAGGCGAAGCCGTGGTCGGTCTTGGTCTGCGCCACGCGCAGGATCTCCTGCTCGGCGAAATCGATGATCTTGTCCACGCTCTCGGCGCCGGCCTGGGTCATCTCCACGATCTGCGTGCTGGCGCGGATCAGGTCGCGCATCAGGGCCTTCTCGCGGACGATGTTGGCGTAGGCGTTGGTGTGCGCGGCCGTGGAGACCTTCTCCATCAGGTCGGCCATGTACTTCTGGCCGCCCAGTTCCTCCAGGCGGTTGGTCTTCTTCAGTTCTTCGGAAAGGGTGACCACGTCCACCGGCAGGTTGCGCTGGCGCAGCTCCAGGATGGCTTCGTAGATGCGGCCGTGGATGTCGCTGTAGAAATGCTTGGGCTGCAGGACCTCCATGATCCCGTCGATGACCTCTTTCTCGATGAGCATGGCGCCCAGCACGGCCATTTCCGCCTCGTTGGAATGCGGAGGAACCTTATTATAGGTCATATGCTGCCCCCCTGTCGGGTTGTCGTATGTGATAAGCCCGGGCTCCGGCTTTGCGGCCTGGGCCCGGGCTCGAAGGAAGTACCGTTACTTGCTCTGCGCGGACACGGCCACTTTTATCTTGGTCGTGATATGCTGCTTGAGGGCTATCTCCACCTCGAAGGTGCCGACGGCCTTTATGGAAGCGGGCAGGCGTATCATGTCCTTGTCTATCTCGATGTCGGCGGCGGCCAGGTTCTTGATGATATCGCTCTTGGCCACGGAACCGAACATCACGCCGTCTTCGGAGACGGGGCGGGAGAAGGAGAGGGTGATGGCGGAGAGGCGCTTGGCCAACTCGTTCATGCCGGCGTCCTCGGCGGCGACGCGCTTGGCGCGCTTTTCGGAGGAGTTCTTCCAGGCGCTCAGCGCGCCCTCGGTGGCCAGCTCGGCCATGCCGCGGGGCATCAGGAAGTTGCGGGCGTAGCCGTCCTTCACTACCTTTACTTCGCCGGAGCGGCCCAGGTTCGTTACGTCTTTTTTAAGTATTACTTTCATGAGTTTGCTCCGTTTAGCCGTTATAGGACATCAGCGACAGGTTGCGGTTGATCTTCACGGCCCGCATGATCTGGCGCTGGTGCTTGGCGCACGCGCCGGTGATGCGGCGGGACAGGATCTTGCCGGTGTCGGTGGTGAAGTTGCGGACGATCTGGGCCTGTTTATAGTCTACCAGGTCGATATGCTCGGCGCAGAGCCTGCACACCTTGCGGCGCGGGGCGAAGCGGCGGCCGCCCGGGGGGCGGCGGGGTCCGCCCATGGGCGCACCCTGGGGTCTCGGCGCGGCGGCAGCGGGCGCGGCCGGCTTGGGGGTATTTTCGTTGTTCTCCATAGTTTTATGCTCCTACCTGATCTTTTAAAACGGTACTTCCTCTATGCCGGAAGAGTCGCCCTTGGTCTCGGTTTCGGCCGCGGGTTCTTCCTGCTCCGCCTTGGGGGCGGCCTCGCCGGCGGGCCCTTCGAAAGCCATCGACTGCACGCGGCTGGCGGTGATCTTGAGCTCTTTGCGCTTCTGGCCGGTCTTGTCCGTGTACTCGGAGGACGTAAGGCGGCCTTCCACCATTACGGGGCTGCCCTTGCGCAGCTTTTCCTTCACGCGCTCGGCGGCGGGGCCCCAGACGGTGACCGGCACGAAAGTCGTGAGGTCTTTCCATTCGCCGGAGGCCTGGTCCTGGTAGCGGCGGTTGACCGCTACCGAGAAGAAGCACATGCCCTGCTGCTTCTGCGTGAAGCGGAGTTCCGGGTCCCGCGTTATGCGGCCGGCTATTATGACCTGGTTGAGATCCGGAATTTTCAAGTCCATGTTATTCCCGAAAGGGTTGTCAGGGCTTCTTGACCGGTTCCACCGTGGCTTTCATCATCATGGCGCGAAGCACGGTTTCCTGGAGCTTCAGGCTGTGATTGATGGCCTTCAGGGACTCGGGCAGGGCCTTCACTTTCATGTAGACGTAAAAGCCGTCGCGCTGTTTTCCCACCTCGTGGGAGAACTTCCTGCGGCCCAGCCTGTCTTCGGCCAGAACCTCGCCTTTTGCGTCGGTGAGGGTCTTCTTGGCCTTTTCCACAGCTTCCTGAACTTCGGCGTCCGTGAGCTGGGGGTTGATTATCAGCATTAACTCATAGGTATTCATAGTAGATTAATAGTAGCAAATCCGGGCCGGGTTTACAATACGGGGCGGCAGACCAGTACCTGTTTCATGGCTTCACCGGTAAAAGGGGCGCGCTGGAAATCCCCGTAGCGCCGCAACACCCTGAAGCCGTTATAATGCGCCAGCGCCAGCAGCTCTTCGGGGAAAAAACACCGCAGATTTAAGGTTTTTTTAAGGGTTTGGCCGTCTTTTTCGCGCCGGTAATGCCAGGTAAGCCGCGACACCTGGGCCGCCTTGTCGTAGTTGTACTGCTCGTTCACCAGCATCTTGCCGCCGCCGGCCGGGTCGTCGTAATACGCCACCGGCAGCAGTTCCTCCGGGTCCCGCACCAGGTAGCCCGGGTGGGGATTGAAGACGTCGAAGACGAATTTACCGCCGGGGGCCAGGCAGCGCCGGACCGAGGAGAAGAGCCCTTCCAGGTCGGCGCGGCGGGCGAAATGCTGCAGCGAATTGAAGGCCATGAAGACCAGCGCGAACCTGCGCCGCGGCGCGTAGCGGCGCGCGTCGGCCCTGACGAAAGGGATCTTCAGCCCGGCGGCGGCGGCCTTGGCGCGGGCGAGAGCCAGCATGGGCGCGGCCACGTCGAGCCCGGTAATGTCGGCGCCCGCCTTTTTCAGCGGCAGGGTCAGGCGGCCGGTGCCGCAGGCCAGCTCCAGCACGGGGCCGCGGGCCTTTTTGGCCTCGGCCAGGTAGAAGGCCGTGTCATCGGCGCCGGGCGCGTTGAAGGCATCGTACTGCCTCGCGTCCCAGTAGATCTCGGAGCCGTCGGCGATCTTTGTCATGCGGATATTTTACCTTTTTAGCGGCAGGCGCCGCCGGGCGTAAAACGCGGCGGCGACATCTTGTATAATTTCTGAACCCCCGCATGACGGTCAGCGCCGCCAACCTGGCCTCCGCTTTCAAGGGGGACCCTTTCGCCCAGGGACTGAACTATTACCGCCCGCTCCAGACCGTCAGCAACATGGCTGATTTCGCCGCCTGGGGCCTGCGTCCCTTCGGCTACCACCTGACCAATCTGGCTTTCCACGCCGCGGCGGCCATCCTGTTCTTCTACCTGGCGCTGGCGCTGGGTTTCCCGCGCGGCGGCGCCTTCTGGGCTTCTGTCTTCCTGGCCGCGCACCCGGCGGCCGTAGAGCAGCTGCTGATAGTGGCGGGCCGGGCGGAGCTGGCCTCCTCGGCCTGCACGGCCGCCTCGCTGCTGCTGTTCGTGCGGGGCCGCGCGGCGGCCTCCTTCCTCTTCTTCCTGGCCGCCTGCGGCTTCAAGGAGAACGGGGTGATCACGCCGGCGCTGGCCGCCCTGTGCCTCTGGTACCAGGGCAAGGGGCGGGCCCAATACAAAAAGCTCATACCTTTCTTCGCGGTCGTTCCCGTTTACCTCCTCGCCCGGCACGCGGCGCTGGGCATGGGCCTGTTCTCGCACGGCCTGACTCCGGTGGCCGCCGGCCTGCTGCTCAAGGTGCCGGCCGCCATACTGGTATATCTTAAGGAAGCGCTGCTGCCCTTCGGCATGCACTCGCACCGCATGCAGCCGGACTCGGCCCTGCTGGCCTGGGCCGCGCCCGCCCTGCTGGCCGCGGCGGCCGCCCTCCTCTACAGGCGCGGCTCGCGCGCGGCGCTGTTCTGCGCCGGCTGGTATCTGCTCAACCTCGCGCCCAAGCTCCCGCTGCTGGCCGCCAACGACCTGATGCTCGACCACTGGGTCTACCTCGCCAACGCCGGGCTGTTCCTGTGGGCCGCGAGCGCGCTATACCCGCTGCGCAAAATTTTTCCCGCGGCCGCGCTGGCGCTGATAACGGCCTCGGCCGTGAACACCACGCGGCGCGACACGGACCTGGAGCTCTACGAGCACGCCGCGCTGCGCTCGTCGTCGAAGCCGATGCTCTACAACCTGGCGCGCGAGTATTACCTGGCGGGGCGCTTCGTCAAGAGCCGCGCGCTGCTGGAGCGCGTGAGCGCCGCCGACCCGGCCAACCATCTCTACCTCGGCGGCCTGGCGCTGGCGCGCTGGAAAACCGGCGAGACGGACGGAGCGCTGGCCGCGCTGGACGCCGCGCTGGGCGCCAGGCCCGGCGACCCGGAAATACTTTTCAACCGCTACAGCGTGCTGCGCGGCTCGGGCCGGAGCGCCGAGGCCGCCGCCGCGCTGCGCGAGACGCTGGCCGCCGGCCCCGGCT
>PHAL01000006.1 GCA_002840355.1 Elusimicrobia bacterium HGW-Elusimicrobia-3
TGCCGACAGGCTGAAAGCGGCCCTGCCCGGCGCGAGGATCTCCTGCAAAGTGTTCAGTACGCGGGCGCAGCTTGACTCTTTATTGGCCGGAAACAAGGCCCTGCGGCTGGTCTACTCCGACATACGCGGCGACCACCGGGCCCTCGCGGCCGGCAAAGCGCCGTTCTCCAGCCGCCTGCTGGAGCCCGGTTACGACGGCGCGCTGGAGACGGCCCGCAGGCTGCTCGAGCTTTCCAAAATGGATTTCAATGAACGCTACCCGCTCTAAGCTCCCGTTGCCCAAAACTTTCCGCCTGCCCTACCACCTGGGCGTGTACCTCGCCGTCAACGCGGTGCCGGACTGCTGCCTGATAGTGGACGGCATGAACTGTTCCATGCCCAAGGCCGACTTCATCTACGGCAACCACGACCTGCGCTCCACGCTGTTCTCCCACGACGGCGCGCACCGCATCCTCTACACCATGGCCAAGCCGGTCAAGCAGGGCGGTAATCCCGAGGAAAAACTTTCCGTGCTGCTGGAGGCGGCCGCCAGGTCGGGCCGCTTCGGGGCGGTGCTGCTCACCGCGCTGCCTTTCCTCAAGATGTCAGGCATGGACTACGAGGGCCTGGCCGCCGGCATACGGGGAGGCGCCCCGGTGGCCGAGGTGCCGGCCGACTCCATGGAGGCGGACTGGCTGCGCGGCTACGACAACGCGCTGTGCTCCCTGGCCAAGTCCCTGCCGCTGCCAGCCCGCCGCCGCGGCGGCGTGGCGCTGGCCGGTTACCTCATGGACCGCAACGAAGGCGACCACGCCGCCAATATCGCCGAGCTCGGGCGCCTGCTGGCCGCCTGCGGCCTGGACCTGGCCTGCGTTTTTCCCTCCGGTATTCCGGCCAACGAACTGTCGCGCGCGCTGGCCGCGGACCTGGTAGTGTCGCTGCCCTACGGCCGGCGGGCAGCCAGGGCCATAGCCGCCCGCTCAGGGGCTAAACTTGTAGAGACCGGCCTGCCGCTCGGCGTCGCCGGCACGGCCGCCTGGCTGGCCAAGGTCTGCCTGGCCGCCGGCAAGAAGAGCGTGCCAGAAGCCGCGCGCGGCCTGGAGAGGCAGGCGGCCGCCGCGCTGCGCCCGGCCCTGGACATCCTGGCCCACCGCAACGTCGTCTTCGCCGGGGACCCGCACCTGTTCGCGGCTTTCGCCGGTTTCGCCCGCGAGACCGGCCTGCGTTTGCAGGCCGCTTTCCTGGACTCGGACCCGGTGCGGCTCGGCACCTCTCTGCTCCCCGGCAAGGTGCTTTTCTCGCCGGATACCGCGGCGGCGGCCGCCGTTACGGCCGGCCTGGGCGGCTACGACAGACCGGACCTGCTGGTAGGCAATTCCTTCGCGGCTTCCGAGGGTTTCTCCCCCGGGCTGCCGCTGGCCGAACTGGGCTTCCCGTCGTACGGCCATCATTGCCTGGGGCCGGAGCCCTTTCTGGGTTACGCCGGGGCTCCGGCGCTGGCCGGCCGCCTGGTGAACGCGCTGCTGCATAAGAATTAGATAAGGAGAGAACATGAAGAACATTATTTTCCTAGCCCTGATAGCGGCGACCGCGCCGGCGCTGGCCGCCGACCTCAAGCTGCCGGCCGTGCACGGCCACCGCGGCAGCCGCGGCACCGTGCCGGAGAACACGCTGCCGGCCTTCGAGGCCGCGCTGATGGGCGGCGCCGACGTGCTCGAGTTCGACCTGGGCGTCACCAAAGACGGCGTGGTGGTGGTCTCTCACGAGCCCAAGGTGACCCCGGAGCGCTGTCTGGACGCCGGCGGCAAAAGACTGGACAAACCCGTGCCGCTGCGCGACCTCACGCTGGCACAGCTGAAGAAATACGATTGCGGCACGCTGCTCAACCCCAAGTTCCCGCAGCAGATAGAGGTGCCCGGCACCCCGATGCCAACTCTCGACGAAGTTTTCGAACTGGTAGAGAAGTCAGGCTACGCCGCGGCGCCGAAGGTCGAATTCAACATCGAGACCAAGATCTTCCCCTATGATCCGGACCTCTCCCCCTCTCCGGAGGAATTCGCCCGCCTGGTGACCGATGTGGTCAAGAAACACGGGATGGAAGCCCGCGTCATCGTGCAGTCTTTCGACGTGCGCACCCTGCGGGCGGTAAAGAAGCTCGCCCCCGCCATCCGCACCTCGCAGCTGACCTACGAGTCGCTGGTGGACATAGTCCCGGCGCTGAAGAGCGCCAAGGTGGACATCTGGAGCCCCAACTACAAGTGGATCACCGCCGAAGCCGTGAGGGAGGCCCAGGCCGCCGGCATAAAGGTGGCGCCCTGGACCATCAACACCAGGAAGGAATGGGACATAGCGATAGCCGCCGGCGTGGACGCCATCATCACAGACTATCCCGCGGCCCTGGTAGAGCACCTTGAGTCGCTGCGGGCGGCGAAGAAATAACGCCACTCCCGCCAATAAAAAACCGCGCCGTAGCGCGGTTTTTTATTGGCCCGGCGCCCGCTTTAGGGCAGGCCTTTGAAGGATCTGGCCACCCGTTCGAAAACGGCCCTGTTGGCCAGGAAGGCGCCCTTCTCGGCGCTGAAATGCAGCACGTAGAAACCGGCCTTGGCCGGCAGCACGTAGAGTTTCTCTTTGAGCTGCACGCTCTCGTCGGATTTGCTCTGGGGGTGCAGGAAGACCAGGCGCTCGCGGGCGAGCTCGAAGCCGGCGCGGCCGGCCAGCGCTATTTTCTTCACCGGCTGATAGTTCTCGCGCGAGCTCTTGGTCTCGCCGGCCACGTTGCGGGAATTTCTCTTTATAAAATCCTCGGGCCCGTTGAAATCCTCGTTGTCCGCCGCGTAATAGGAGACGGTGATGCTGGTAGGGGCCTTGCCGGCTTTCGGCGCGAGCAGCTGCACCTCGTAGATCTTGTATTCCTCGTCCTGGTCTTTATTGCGCTCCTGCGTCCAGGCGGAGGGCACGCTGCAGGAGAAGAAATTATTATCCATGGCGTAAAGTTTGAACTGGGCGCCCTTGGCCTGCGCGCCGGCGCAGGCCGCCGCGGCCAGTAATGAAAGCATGGTTAAGGTCAGCACCAGGTTCTTCATATAATAGGCGGCGGCGCGTTCTTGACGGCGCTGCCGGTAGCCTCGCTCCCGCCGGCCGAAAGGGACTTCAGGGCCCCGCGGGTCTGCCTGTCAGAGGCGCTGTAGCGGCTGCGGTACACGCCCATCCTGGACAGGTCCCCCTGTATTTTAGCAAGAACGGGGGTCTGTATCTCGGCCACCGAGGAGGCCAGCTCGTCGGGGGACATTTCCATCGTCTCGGCCAGGTTCAGGCCGGTGGAGTCTATGGCGGTCCGGTCCGCGGCGCTCATCGAGTCGCGGCGCTCCAGCTCGTCGCTGACGGCGCCCAGCACCTGCGAGGCGGCGGCGTCCAGCGAGGGCAGGCCTGCATAGTAGCGCTGGCGCACCGTGTTGGCGAATTTTTTGGAACCGTTCATCTCGAACTCGGTGCCCACGTCCAGGCGCTTGGAGGCGTAGGTGGAGAAATCGCGGCTGGAGGTCATGATGCGGCCGAACTCGGGGTCCTTGCGCATCTTCTCGGTGGTGAACAGCCCCTCCAGCGCCATGGCCTCTATCTCGTTCTCCTGCGTGCGGGGCATATAGACGCCGCGGCTGGCGGCCCAGTCGGCCTGCGACTTGTGCGCGGCCTCGTAGACCACGGCCGGGCTCATGTACTTGGCTATCTCGGAGAGTTGCTCCTGGTTGCCCATCACCGAAGAAGCGGTGTAGCCCTTGATGCGCATGTACTGCTGAATGGTCTCGGAATCCAGCACCACCGAGCCGGTGGCCGCGTCGTAGCGGGAATAGCCGCCGCTAACGGGCGCCACGGTGATCCGCAGGCCGCCGGGGAAGGCCGCCAGGGCCCGGTCGCCGGCCTGCGTGCCGGCCAGCTCGCCGGCCACGGCGGTATTGAGCATGGTGCCCAGCACCTGGCGCTGCTGGGAGGGCAGCACTTCCTGGGGCAGCGAGGAGCGGGCGGCGTCCACCCTGGAGCGCAGCGCGGGATCCACGGCGACACTGCTGTTGTCGAACATGTTGCCCAGCAGGTAGAGCTGGTCGCTGAAGGATTTGCCGGAGAGCTGAGACTGCTGGTCGGGGGTCAGCGCGCCGGAGTTGATAAAGGTCCGCATGTCCATATTCAGCGTGCTGTTCTGCCGCGCCGCGGCCAGGCGCTCGTCGTTATAGACCAGGAACTGGGGATCCTGCGCTATGATATTCTCTATGACCGCGTTGCGCTCGCGGATGACCATGGCCTCCCAGGCGGCCTTGGTAACGGTAACGCCGCGACCGGAGCCCATGTTGGCCTGGCCCCAGCTCATGGAGCGGGTATCCGTCATGGTGCCGAAGACCACTTCCCACTGCCTTATGGCCTTCTTCACCACAGCCGTCTTCGCCTCTTTATAGGAGGGCGCGTAATTCTTCAGCCAGCCCAGCAGCTTCTCGGGCTCGGGGCCAACGCCAAGGCGGACCAGCGGTTTGCCTACGTCCAAGCGTATGGCGAGGGCCTGGTTGAGCTGGTTGACGCGGGAGGCGTCCCAGCGCAGGGCCATCAGGTCTTTCAGGTCTTTAAGGGCCTCGGCCTTGCCCAGCAGCGCGGCGGCCTTACGCGGGTCGGCCTCGGCCAGCTCGCGGGCTTCGCCGTCCCTGAGGTAGGCCACGGCCGCGGCGGGGTCGGCGCTGGCTATGGAAACCTCGTAGGCGGCCAGGCGCTCGGCGGCACCCTTTTCCTCCGTCTCCTGGGCCGAAAGCGGCAGGCCGCAAAGCAGCAGCCCCGCCGAGAGGGCGGCCAGGCGCAGCGTTTTGGCGGCGGCGGGTTTCATATTACCTTAACCTCTCGCTCATCATGTCCAGCAGGAAATCGTCCCACAGCGAATCGGCGGCGAAAGCCATGCGTTCGTAGTTGGCCGAGGCGTAGCGCAGGTCGGGGATGTAGACGGCCAGGCCGTTGGCGGCGGTGTACCTGTTGCCCCTGGCGGGCTTGGCCACGTTGGCCACCAGCATGCCCCGCACCTGCTCCCTTACGGCCGCGCCGGCGCCCTTTACCGGGCTGCCCTCGGCCAGGCGGGCCTCCACCTTGTCCAAGTAATCTATAAGGTCTTTAGAATCCTTATAGGCGAAGCGGGAAACCGAGTCCACCAGGGCCGCGTCGGTGGCCGCCGCGAAGGCCTGCGGGTCGGAGCGCACGGCGCCCACCCAGTTGTCCAGGGCGTCTTTGAAGCCGTCCAGGGCGGAGGTCCTTATGGCCGAAAGGGTGGCGTCGGTGGGGTAGCTGGCGCCGTAGGCGTCCACTATGGTGCGGCCCAGCTGCTCGGCATCCATGCCGGGGTCGGTGGCCAGCTGCGTGAGTATGGGGGTGTAGGGGTAGCCGTTGCCGGGGATGACCTCCTCGGAGCCCACTACCACTTCGGCGGAGTCGCGGAACTCGTAGGCCACGCTGGCCATCTGCATCAGGCAGGCGTCGGTGGCGAAAACGTCGATCTTCTTGCCCAGGGCCTGCTTGATCTGGCCCAGCGCCTTGCCCAGGGCGTCCACTTCCATATGGTTCTTGCTGACGTCGTCATAGGAGATGCCCAGGCGGCCGGCGCCGTGGTTCCAGACCACCAGGGCCGTCTTGCGGGCGCGGTGGCCGTTGCGCAGCGCGCGCTTTACGAAGCGCACCAGGTTGGCCTCGCTGCCCATGTCGGCGTCGTTGGAGGAGAAGACCACCGGGGAATTTATGCGGTTGGCGTCCACGTCGCGCGTGACGAAGATGGTGCTGGAGCCGCGCTGGAACTGCAGGTTGCGGTCGCCAGAGCCGTCCTCGCCAAGTATGCCGTATTCCACCACCACCGACATGCGCTCGGTGGAGCCCACTGCCTCCATCTCGTTTATGTCGCTGTTGGCGAAGCCGAGTATGCCCAGGTCGTTGACGCCGTTTATGAAGACCAGCACCAGCCACTCGCGCTCGCCGGCGGCGGCTTTGGGCATTTCCACGGCGGCGGGAGCTGAAACCTCGGGGACGGTTACGGCGGAGGGCTGCTGCAGGCTCCTGGAGAAGGAATCAAGCGAACCTTCCTGGGCCTGAAGCCCGGAAGCCAGTGCGGCTAATGCCGCGAAAGTTACCAACAGCGCCTTGTTCATAAATCCTCAACTATATTCTGCGTCGCCGGTTGACATTAATCAAAGGTCTTAAGCCCCAGGCCGCAGTAGGTCTTTGGTCCTATACGGCCAAACCTCTCATTGGGAGCATCGACGTCGCCCTAATATTATACGTATATATCTTGACTTGTCAAGGGTGGAGGACTTGACCGGACAATAAAAAGCCGGGGTGAAACTTTATGCCCTTGGCCGCATCTCATAAAGGCAGGCAAAGGAGACAGCATGAAGCTTATACTTTCAACCCTTATAATACTGTCCGCGCCGGCCCTGGCGCTGGCACAGGCGGAGCTCTCCCTGGAGGAAGCCGTAAACCGGGCGCTCAAGACCGATAATATAGTTCAGACCGAGGCCGACCGCGTGAGCGGGGCCCGGGCCGGCCTGCGTCAGGCCCGGATGAGCCGCCTGGGCGGCCTGAAGCTTAAAGGCATGTACACGGACGGCAATGACCCCGTTTACGCTTTCGCCACCGCCATGAAGCAGGGCACCTTCGGCATGGCCTCCCTGGCCACCATAAACGATCCCGACCCGGCCCGCAACTATATGGCGGGCATAGAGGCCGGAATACCCCTTTTCACCGGTTTCGCCCTGTCCAACGCGGCCAAGATGGGCAATCTGGGGGTAGAAGCGGCCAGCAGCGGCTATGAGCGGGCCCGGGCCGGCATAACCTTCAAGACCACCTACCAGTGGCTGACCGTGGCCCTGCGCGAGCGCCTGGCCGGCCTGGCGGCCGACAGCATAAAGGCGGCCGAAGAGGAGCTGAAGACGGCCCAGATGTTGAAGGACAAGGGCATGGTGCTGGGCTCGGACTATTTCGGCGCCGAGGCCATACTTTCAACCCTTAAGGGTTACCAGATCAATTGGGACAGCGCCCTGAGGCTGGAGCGCGAGAAGCTCGGCATAGCCGTGGGCCTGCCCGGCGGCGCCGGCGCGGCCGGCGCGCTGATAGACCCCGGTTACGGCGTCCTGGACCGCGGCGCCCTGGCCTCGGCCGCCTCCGGCCGCCGCGATGTGCGCGCGCTGGAAAAGCTGGCCGAGATCTCCAAGGTATCGGTTTCGATGCAGAAGAATTCGGTGCTGCCGGTGGTGGAAGCCTTCGGCGCCTGGGAGACCAATTCCGAAAGCCTGTCCGAATTCAGGGACAACCGGCTGCTGGGCATACGCCTGACCATGCCGATAGGCGACCCAGCCTGGTTCGCCAGGCGCGACGGGGCCAAGGCCGAGGCCGCCATGGCGGACGGCCGGGTACAGGAAGCGCGCCGCCAGGCCTCTATAGAGCTGGCCGAGGCCCTCAGCAACTACGCCGCGGCCAGGGACGGCCTGCCGGTGGCGCAGGAGACCGTGGACAAGGCCAGGAAATCGCTGGAGCTGTTCCGCCCCCTCTACCGCCAGGGCCGCCAGAGCGTGCTGGAGGTGCTGCGCGCCCAGGCCTCGCTGCTGCAGGCCGAGGCCGGCTACTATGAGACCCTTTATAAGCTGAACCTCTACCGGGCCCAGGCCCTGCTGGCCTCCGAAACCCTGGACGCCGCCGCGGTTAAAGAACTGTCTGACAAATTGGGGGCAGAGAATTGAAGACTGAAGCCGGCAGGCGGTCCGGCCAGGGCACGCCTTCTCCGGGTACGTTCGGCCACACCGTGGCCTCACTCTTTCGCTTCGGTTCGGCGCTGCGCAAGCCTCACCTACGCGAGGCCCCTACGAAGGCATACCCTGTCCTGACCGAGAAGAGCTGCTCAGAATATATTCAAAGCGGTAAGTTCTAGGAGTCCACAATGCAGAACACTGAACACAAATACGGGATGGCGGGCAAAATGGCGGAGAGCTTTATCGGCTCGCGCCTGACGCCCATACTGATAATCACCTTCATACTCCTGGGCGTCTTCTCCACGTTCAAGCTGCCGCGCGAAGAAGAGCCGCAGATCAACGTGCCCATGTTCGATATCATGGTGCCGTTCTACGGCGCCGCGCCCAACGAGATAGAGAAGCACCTGGTAGAGGTGGGCGAGCGCAAGCTCTGGGAGATCCCCGGCGTGGAATACATCTATTCCATAGCGCAGCCCAACTTCGCCATGTTCACCGTGCGCTTCAAGGTGGGCACCGCCCCCGAAGCCGCGGCCAATCTGGTCTACACCAAGACGCTCGACAACAAGGATATCTTCCCGCGCGGCTCGGGCGAGCCGCTGATCAAATACCGCGCCATCGACGACGTGCCGGTGCTGGCCCTCACGCTGTGGGGCGAGGGCAAGGACGGCTATGCCCTGCGGCGGGCCGCCGCGCGCATACAGACCGAGATCAACTCCGTCTCCAACGTCTCCGAGACGCGCATAATAGGCGGCCACAAGCGCCAGTTCATCGTGCACTTCGACCCGGCCTCCATAGCCCGCCACCGCCTGACGCCGCCCATGCTGGCCGGCATCATCAAGATGTCCAACGCCACGCTGCCGGCCGGCCACTACAACAAGGGCGACACCCGCCTGCTGGCCGAGACCGACGCCTTCATCCGCAGCGCCGACGACCTGCGCAACATCGTGGTGGGCGTCTACGACGGGCGGCCCGTGAAGCTCTCCGAGGTGGCCAAGATCACGGACGGCCCCGACGAGGAGGAGCGCTCCGTCACCATGCTGCAGGGCCCGGCCTCGGCCGCGAAGGCCGCCGCCGCCTCGCCCGCCGTCACCCTCTCCGTGGCCAAGCGCCGCGGCGCCAACGCCACCGAGGTCTCGCGCGAGGTCCTGGCCAAGGTGGAATCGATGAAGGGCCGCGAGATCCCCGACGGCATCAGCGTCACCGTCACGCGCAACTACGGCGAGACGGCCAAGGCCAAGAGCGACGAGCTGATCTACCACATGCTGCTGGCCACGCTCTCCGTCACCCTGCTGATAGCGCTGACCCTGGGCCTGCGCGAGGCGGCCGTGGTGCTGGTGGCCATCCCCGTCACGCTGGCGCTGACCATGCTGGTCTATTATCTCTACGGCTATACCCTCAACCGCATCACCCTGTTCGCCCTGATCTTCTCCATCGGCATCTTGGTCGACGACGCCATCGTGGTGGTGGAGAATATCAACCGCCACTGCGTGCTCAACAGGAAGAATTCCCTGTACCGCAATATCCTCAACGCCGTGGACGAAGTGGGCAACCCGACGATACTAGCCACCTGGACGGTCATCGCCTCCATCCTGCCGATGGCCTTCGTCAGCGGCATGATGGGCCCGTACATGCGCCCCATCCCCATAGGCGCTTCGGTGGCCATGCTGTTCTCGCTGGGGGTGGCCTTCGCCTTCGCGCCCTGGCTGTACGCCCGCGTGGTGGAGAAGTGGCCGGTCAAGCATTGCCATAACGAGCGCGAGGGCTTCCTGGACCGGATGTACCGCGGCCTGATGAAGAAGCTCATCTACACGCCGGCCAACGGCAAGAAATTCCTGTGGTTCACCACCGGGCTGCTGGCGGTGGTGCTGGCCATGGTGGCCTTCAGGCTGGTCATTTTCAAGACCCTGCCCTTCGACAACAAGAACGAGTTCCAGGTGATCATCAATATGCCCGAGAGCTCTTCGCTGCAGCGCACCGAGCGCGCCGCCGGCGAAATGGCCGCCTATCTGGCCGGGGTGCCAGAGGTGCGCGACCTGCAGGTGTACGCCGGCGCCAGCGCACCGTACAACTTCAACGGCCTTGTGCGGCATTATTTCCTGCGCCGCGAGCCCTACCAGGCCGACATACAGGTGAACCTCTCCGACAAGCACGACCGCAAGCGCCAGAGCCACGACATAGCCGTGGCCGTGCGCCCGCCGCTCAAGGCCATCGCCGACAAGTACGGCGCCAGGCTGCAGGTGGCCGAGGTGCCGCCGGGCCCGCCCGTGATGGCCACCCTGCTGGTGGAGGTCTTCGACCCCAACCCCAAGAACCAGCGCGCGCTGGCCGAGCAGATAAAGAACATACTCCGGAACACCGAGGGGATAGTCGACGTCGACTCCTACATCCCCGAGGACCAGCCCATCACCCGGCTGCTGGTGGACCGCCAGAAGGCCACCCTTAACGGCGTGGCGGCCGCCGACATCGTGCAGACCGCGGCCCTCTCCCTCAACGGCGCCGATATAGACTCGGCCCACGTGGACGACGAGAACGAGGCCGTGGACATACGCCTGCGCCTCTCGCCGGAGAAGCGCCGCGAGCTGAACACGCTCAAGGAGATCAAGTTCTTCTCGCCCAACGGCACGGCCATCCCCATGGCCAGCTTCGTGCGGGCCGAGGCCGGCCTGGAGAACCGGCCCATCTACCGCAAGAACCTGCAGCGCGTGGCCTACGTCACCGCCGACATAGCCGGCGGCACCGAGAGCCCGGTCTACGCCGTGCTGGACCTGAAGAAGAAGATAGACGAACTCTCCCGCGCCCGCGGGGCCGAGGTGAAGCAGTACTTCACCCGCCAGCCCGTCAGCAATTCCGAGACGGCCATCAAGTGGGACGGCGAGTGGCATATCACCTACGAGGTGTTCCGGGACCTGGGCCTGGCCTTCGCGATGGTGCTGGTGCTCATCTACATCCTCGTCGTGGCCTGGTTCGAGGACTTCCTGACGCCGTTCATCATCATGGCCGCCATACCGATGGCGCTGATAGGCATCATCCCGGCCCACTGGGGCATGGGGGCCTTCTTCACCGCCACGTCCATGATAGGCTTCATAGCCTCGGCGGGCATCGTGGTGCGCAACTCCATCATCCTCGTCGACTTCATCAACCTGAAGGTGCGCGAGGGCATGGAACTCAAGGAAGCCGTGATAGAGGCCGGCGTGGTGAGGTTCAGGCCGATGCTGCTGACCGCGCTGGCGGTCATAGTGGGCGCCGGGGTCATACTCTTCGACCCCATCTTCCAGGGCCTGGCCATCTCGCTGATAGCCGGCCAGATAGCCGCCACCCTGCTCAGCCGCGTAGCCGTGCCGGTGCTCTACTACCTGGCCTTCAAGGACAAGGAATACAAATTAAAGCCCGCCGCGCCCGCGCCCGAACTGCGCGAGGACCTGCTCGGCGCCACCGGAGAATAAGGAGAATTAAATGAAACTTAATGACGCGTTGAGGTTACTGGCGGGGACGATGGTGCTGCTCAGCGTTGCGCTGGCCGTTTACGCCGACCCGCGGTGGTACTGGCTGACGGTTTTCGTCGGCCTGAACCTGCTTCAGTCGGCCTTCACAAAGTGGTGCCCGGCCATCTGGTTCTTCAGGAAACTCGGTTTGCAGGAATAGGGATCAAGGTTAGCGGCTAGCCGCGGGAGCGGCTTTCCAGGTCTTCCCAGCGGGCGTACAGGGCGCCCACCTTGGCGCGCTCGGCTTCCAACTTCTCCTGCCGGCGGTGCAGTTCTTCGGCGTCGGTGGCTATGGCCGGATCTTCCAGGGCGGCGGCGGCCGCCTCGGCCTTCTTCTCGGCGGCCCTGATGGCGCTTTCTATGTTGCGCAGCTCGGAAGCTTCTTTATGGCTGAGAGCCGGCGCGGCCTTCGCCTCCGCCGGGGCCGGCTTGGCCGCCGCCTGCGCGTCGCGCCCGGCCTGCCACTCCTCCCACTGCTCCAGCCCGCCGAAGAAACCCTGGCCGCCGCGGCCGTCCAGCCCCACGATGGTGCCGCAGAGCCGGTCCAATAAATACCGGTCATGCGTCACCAGCACGATGGCGCCGGGAAAATCGCGCAGGCTGTTCTCCAGCACCTCCAGCGAGCGGATGTCCAGGTCGTTGGTGGGCTCGTCGAGCAGCAGCAGGTCGGCCGTGGTGCGCATCAGCCCCGCTATCAGCACGCGCGACTGTTCGCCGCCGGAGAGGCGGCGCAGCGGGAAATCCAGCTGCTCGGGCCGGAACAGGAAGCGGTTGGCCCAGCTGTTGATGTGGATGAAGTTGCCTTTGTACTCCACGTGCTCGCCGGAGTGGCAGAGCGCGCGGCGCAGCGTCAGGTCCAGGTTCAGCTGGTCGCGGTGCTGGTCGAAGACGGCCACCCGCAGGCCGTCGGCCAGCTTCACCGTGCCCGAGTCGGGCTGCGCCTGGCCGGCCAGGATCTTGAGCAGCGTGGTCTTGCCGCTGCCGTTGGCGCCTATCAGGCCCAGCTTGTCGCCGGGGCGCAGCGCCAGGTCCAGCGGGCCGAACAGCTTGCGGCCGCCCAGCGTCTTGGCTATGCCCACGGCGTTCACCAGGCGGTTGGCCTGGCGGTCGCCCGCCGTGAAATCTATGGTGGTGGCGCGGCCCTGCGCGTTGCGGTACTCCAGCTCCGACAATTCCCCTATCAGCTTGCCGGCGCGGTCTATGCGGGCCTTCTGCTTGGTGGTGCGGGCCCGCGGGCCTTTGCGCAGCCACTCTATCTCGCCGCGCACGATATTGCGCACCGAATCCTCGCGCGAGGCCTGCGCGTCCAGGTACAGCTCCCGGTTCTCCAGGAAATCGCTGTAATTGCCGGCGCTGCTGAAGTGGCAGTCTGGGTAGCGGCGGTCCAGCTCTATGACGCGGTTGCAGACGCGCTCGAGGAAGTTCCGGTCATGGGTCACGACGAGGAAGGAAAAGGTGAGGCCGGTCAGGAACCGCTCCAGCCACAGCACGCCCTCCAGGTCCAGGTGGTTGGTGGGTTCGTCGAAGAGCAGCAGGTCGGGCTCGCGTACGGTCTGCGCCAGGATGGCCAGCCGCTTGCGCCAGCCGCCGGAAAGGGTGGCCACCTCTTTGTCGGGCTCGGTGAAGCCGGCCCGCTCCATGCCGGAGTCGATGCGCGACTGCGCCTCGTAGGCCTCCAGCCCCAGGTCCTCCAGCGCCTGCTCCAGGCGCTGCCGCACCGTCAGGCCGGGCGGGGCGTCCTCCACCCGGTCCTGCTGGGCGAGGTAGCCCACGCGCAGGCCGCGGCGCGGCGCCAGGCCGCCGGAGTCGGGCGTCTCCTGGCCGGCCAATATTTTCAAAAGTGTGGATTTGCCGGTGCCGTTGGGGCCTATCAGGCCGGTGCGCTCGCCCTCGAACAGGCCGAAAGACAGGCCCTCGAACAGCGGGCGTACCCCGAAGCTCTTGGAAAGTTGCTGACAGCTGACTAGTATGGCCATGGCGATGGCGCCGTCCGGTTTACGGCGGACGGCGGACCACTATGATAACATTTAGCCCGCCTCCTGGCGTAATTTCACAAGCGCCCCGGAAGTTTCGCTTCAATGGAACAGGCTGGTCCGCGAAGAGGAGGGAGGCCCTGGCCGCGCCAGGGCAAGCCTGGCCCGCCATTCGTCTATAAGGCCGCACAGTTTATCGCGCGACACGTTCATTCCCAAATACAAAGCGGGGCTGCCGCCCCCGGCGAACAGCGACCAGTCCATCGAGTCGCCCACCAGGCCCCTTTCTTTGGCCTGGTCCCAGGTTTTCGTGCCGGGGTAGGGGGCCAGCATGGCCCAATAGGCGTCCCTTATTTTCCCGGCTTCGGCATTGCGGCAGATCTTCTCCAGAGTGGAGTTTATATCTTCGGCGGTTTCCACCGGCACACCGAACATCAGCAAGGCCAGCACGCCTATGCCCCGGCCGGCCAGCAGGTCCAGAGCGCGCTGGTTTATTTCGCCGCTCAGCCCGGTCTTGTTCAGAAAGGCCAGCACCTTGTCGCTGAAGCTCTCCAACCCTATAGCCACCTGGTCCATCCCGATGCGGGCTAGCAGGCGGCAGGTTTCCTCGTCGATCAGGTCGGCCCGCACGGACCCTGAAAAACGGCATTTTCCCGTTAGTCCTCTCTCCTCCAGCCCGGCGGCTATGGCGGACAGGCGGCGCTTGTCGGCTATGAAAAGATCGTCGTAGAAAACAATTCTTTCGGCCCCTTCCCCCAGGACCAGGCGTTCTATCTCCTCGACCACGAGCCCGGCGGGGAGGGCGCGGTGGCGCGAGAACAAACGGGAAGAAGAGCAGAAGTCGCAGCGGTAGGGGCAGCCCCTGGCGGAAAAGATGTGGCGCAGCCTTTTACCCCGGTAGTAGGGGGCCATTTCGCCGCTGGGAAGGGGAAGCTGCGCCAGATCGGCGACGGGTTCGCGCTCCGGGGTCGAATGCAAACGGCCGTCCCGGTAAAAAGCCAGCCCGGGAACTCCGGCCAGATCGGAGTGATCAAAACGGGAATGCCGCATATAGGACCGCAGCGCTTCCACCAGCGTGAGCTCGCCTTCACCTATCACGGCCAGGTCGAAACATTTATCCAGAGAACCGGGCGCCATGGAAATGTGTATGCCGCCCAGTATCACCGGCACGCCCAGCTCGGCTTTGATGCTTTTCGCCCATTTTACGGCGAGGGCGTAGTTATCCGTATTGGCGCTGATCCCTACCAGGCCGGGGGCTTCTTTCAACAGCTGTTCCGGCCTTTCAGCCAGCACCACCTCCGTTCCGGGCAGGGATCTGTTTATGCTGGCCGCCAGAAAGCCAGGGCCGAGAGGAGGCAGGGAGGTCAGGTCCCCCTCCGCCGCCACTATCAGCCCTATTTTAAGTGTTTTCATTTTCCTGTAACGCCCGGGAATACCGCAGGCCACGGAAATTCTACCTTAAACCCCCGCGCCGCCGGCGCTCAGTGGCAGCCGTGCCCCTGGCAGCAGTCGGTGGCCAGCATCTCCGGAAGTTCGCGCTTCTTGAACAGCTCTATGGCCTGGGCCAGCGGGCCCTGCGGGGCGCGGAAAACCTTTATACCGCCGGCGTTCAGGTGCTGCAGCGCGCGGGCGCCTATGCCGCCCACCAGTATGCCGCTCACGGCCTTGCCGGTTAGCGCGCCGAGGGGATTGCATTGCCCGTGCTCGTGGTGCTGGTTGCCGTTGTCGATGAATTCCACCTTGCCGCCTTCCACGTCGCAGATCGCGAAGAAGGGGGCGCTGCCGAAATGGCCGTACACCCTGGACTTCAGGCCGTCGTTGTTCTCCACCGGTACGCAGATGTTCATTTATGTTCTCCTTTACCGGGCGGCCGGCGCAGTTCCACCGGCCCCCCTTCTATCTTCACGGCCTTGCCGTGCACCACGGCGTCGGCCAGCTTCCGCCTGGCGGAAGCGAGTATGTTGCCGAAGGTCTGCCTCGAGACCTTCATGGCCGCGGCCCCGGAGGCCTGGTCCCCGCGCTTTACGTCGGCGTGCTCCAGGGCCTGCAGCTCGTCGAGCTGCAGCGTCACTTCCTCCAGCTCGCAAAGCGGCACGGCCCGCGGCTTGAAATAATAGGCGCGGGGTTCGGCGGTCACTTTCCTGCATTTAATGGGACGCGTCATAGGTTACTGGCATATGCCAATAACCATATACTAACAAGTCGGGCGGGGCAAGTCAACAGCGGGGCGGATCGCGGCCAGCGCCGCGGCGGGGGAGGTCTCTCCGGTTTTCCAGACGGCGGCGGGTTTAATGCGCCAGCGCGCTATCATTTTATCCAGCAGGTAGTCCCTGACCACCAGGACCACGGGCGCCCCGTTCTCCCCCAGCAGGTTCTCCAGCTGGGGGGCCCAGCCGCCGCCTTTCAGTTCCAGGAAGCCTATCTCGTCGACAAAGACCGCGTCGCAGGAAGCCGTCTTCTCCGGGGAGAGAGCGCAGCGCCCGGCGGCCAGTCCCGCCGTGAAAAAGCGGAATTCTCCGGCGCGTATTTCTCCGCCCGGCTCCCGGCGGCACAGCGGCGTGCTGGCGCCGGAGCTAAGGTCCAGCAGGTCGAAGCCGGAACGCGTCCTTCCCTCCCAGCAGCCTTTTGCGATTATACCCGCAGGTTTCTGCCCGCCGGCGCGGATCAGGCCGGCCAGCGCGGCGGCCAGCGTACTCTTGCCGCTGCCGTGCCCGCCGGTTATGATGAAAACCCGGCGGCGCGGCCGTTCCAGCAGGCAGGGCGCCCGGGAGATTATGGCGCGCAACGAGGCCGCCGGCCGCAGCAGCATATCCCTGCCGGACGGCAGCGAGCCCAGCACCAGCGGCAGCGTGGCGAAAGCGTACTCCAGCGTCTCGAAAAAGGCCGGTCCCGCCCGGAGCTCCAGCGCGCGGCGCACCCGCGGGTTCAGCAGTTCCTGCGCTACCGCGGCAAAGCCCAGCGTCAGCGCGAAAGCCCGGACCGCCATGCGCAGGCCGGAACCCCAGTCGCCCAGCAGCCAGCCGGCCAGCAGCGAAACCGCCGCTATGCCCGTCCACAGGCCGGCTTTAGCCAGCAGCGCGGCCGAGCGGCGGTAATAGCGGGCGCAGACGCAGCCGTAAACCAGGGACAGGCCCAAAAACGCCGGCAGCGGCAGCCGGCCGGAAACCATCAGGCCGGCTACGGCAGCCAGGTGCAGGAGCAGAAAAAAAGCCGAGTAGTAGCCGGCGGCGCCGCCGCCCCGCGGGAACAGTTCCGCGCCGCCGGAGCGCAGCGGCACCAGCTCGCCGTCGGCCGCCGCCCGCAGGCCCAGCAGCGCGGCGGCAAAGCCGGCCAGGAAATAGGCGGCCAGTACCGCCAGCAGCGGCGCCCACAACCCGCCAGGTTGCCCCAGACAGGCCCGCAGCTTTTCCAGACCTTTAACATACAGCGCCAGCGAGTCAGGCCCGTAGAAGAGGTAAAGCTTTCCGATCTTATGGATAAGGCCCCAGCTCATGGCCAGGCCGCCGGCGAGCAGGTATCCGGCAAGATTGCCGCCCAGCAGCCGTACGGCCGCCTCGGCCAGCAGGCCCTCCGCGAAGATCGCCACCATGGGACTGAGCAGCACGGCGCTGGGCGAGACCGATTTCATGGCGGCGCAGATCAGGCCGGCGCGCCACAACAGGCCCCGCTCCGGCCAGAGGCGGTGGCCGGCTACCAGTATAGCTATCCCTATGCCGGTCAGCAGCAGCCCGGCGAAAGGGATATGGGCGTTCTTCAGGAAACTGCCCAGCAAGATCTCAGACGCGGCCCAGAGGCTGCCGAGCACGGCAGCCTTGCGCCAGAGCAGAGCTCCACAAGCGGGTAGGTTCATTGGTCCGGATGGTTCACGTAGTCCGCGCCTTCGAGCGCGGTCAGAGGGGCGCTATTATGGAGAAGGAGCCGTGGGTGACGCCTTTGAGGGCTCGCAGGGCGTCCGCCAGGCGCTGCAGCCTTGCCGGGCGGCCGGTGAGGGTGACGGTGCAGAGAACTTTTCCGCCGCGCAGCTGGTGTACCTGCGAAGACAGCGCGCACTTGGAGTTGGCGCGCAGCAGCTTCTCCAGCCCGCGCCCCGGGCGGCCGTCGGAGGGATCGTAGACCACGGAGACGGTGGCGGCGCACTCGCGGCCGCCGCGCCAGTCCTTCCGGACTATAGCGCGGCGAATGAAGTCGGCCAGGGCCTGGGAGCGGCTGGGATAACCGCGCTCGGAGGAGATCTCGTCGAGACGGCCCAGCAGGCCCTTCTCCAGACAGACGGTAAAGCGGTCGAGGGAAGTTTTTCTCATATTCATACTATTCTACACAATAATATGAATAGCGGGCATGGCCAAGGCGTAAAAAGGGGGCCCCGGCTGCCCGGGGCCCCTTGGTCGCTCGTTGTCCGTTTATTTCCGGTCTTTTTTGGGCTCGTCCTTGGGCAGCGGCTTGAAGCACATGAACCAGTCGTTGCAGTGGTAGCCGCCGGAGGTCTGGCTCTCCACCCTTTCCTTGGCGCCGCCGCAGGAACCGGGCGGAGGCACTATCACCTCGTCGCCGGGGCGCCAGTCGGCCGGGGTGGCCACCTTGTACTTGTCGGCGGTCTGCATGGCGATCAGCAGGCGCTTGATCTCGTCGAAGTTGCGCCCGTTGGACAGCGGGTAGTAGATGAGGGCGCGGATCTTGCCCGCGGGGTCCACAAAGAACACGGCGCGCACGGCCTTGGTGTCGGAGGCGTTGGCTTGCACCATGCCGTACTTCTTGGCCACGTCCATTTTTATGTCCGCTATCAGCGGGAACGTGACCTCCATGTTCTTCATGTCCTTGTACTGGATCTTCTCCTTGATGGTGCGCAGCCAGGCAACGTGGCTGTAGATGCTGTCGATGGACAGCCCTACCACCTCGGTGTTGAGCGCCTTGAACTCCGGCATCATCTTAGCGAAGGTCATGAACTCCGTGGTGCAGACGGGCGTGAAGTCAGCCGGGTGGCTGAACAGGATGGCCCATTTACCCTTGTAGTCCGCAGGGAAGTTTATGGTCCCCTGGGTGGTTTCGGCCGTAAAGGCCGGGGCGTCGTCGCCGATAAGCGGCACGCCCTCCGCGAACAGCGGCTGAGCAGCGAACACTGCCGCGAGCAGCGGCAGTACTATCAGTTTTTTCATTTTTCTCCCCCTTATTGGCGCCTGGAGCGCCCAAAAACCACTATACAAACTTTTCAGGTTTTCCCGCCGCAGTTCTTATACATGCGGCAAAGCGAAAGGTTTACTGGCCGGAGGGTTAAAAGGGCAGGGTAAGCCCCAGCGATAGATAATCGCTCCTTGACGCGCCGCCGCCCGGATTAAAATTCTCCCAGCCGGCGGAGAGCTCGGCCGCGGACAGTTTCACGCTCAACCCAACCGCAAAACTTTCGGAAGAAGGCTGGTCCAGCAGGTAATTGGTGCGGGAGTAGCCTGCCTCCGGCACCACGGGCAGGCCGGGCACGCGCAGGCGCGCGGAAACAGCCGTATCGGGGAAACCGCTGGTGCCTATGCCGCCTATGTCCAACGGCAGTTCCCTGTTCTCGGCGGTAATATCCTCGCTGTAGGCCGTCTTGGTGAAGCGGCCGCTGGCCCGCACGCCGAAAAACTTAACGCCGGCGGTAAAGCCGTAGTCGGTCTGGTTAAGTCTGAAGGCGTCGGTAAGGGCAGCTACGGAGGCGCCGCGCCGGCCCACGGACACGGTGGCGGTAGAGGCGGCGTAAAGGTCCTCGTGCATGGTAAGCCCGGCAAAGGCCCCGAGAGAAGCGTCCTGAAACAACGCGGCTTCGTCCGGGGCCGGCAGCAGGTTGTAGGTGAAGTCCGCGTATAAGCCCTGATTCTGGTACCCGCCTGTTTCGGGGGTCAGGGAAACTTCCCCGCCAAGGCTCCAGCGATCCCGGTCCAGGCCGGCGCCAAAAGAGTAAGTGGAGAACCTGTCGGCCAGGTCGCTCGCGTAGGTATTAAGGGAAGGGCGCAGATAATATTCGTCGTTGCCCCATTCGGCGAAAGCGCTGACCCCGCCGTAACCGTCCGGTCCCGCGGTATATTTGGCCCCTATGTCCGTATAGGCCGGGGCCGAAACGGCCGCGCATAAAAAAAACAAGGCCGATAAGATCAGTCTTTTCATATTCTCCCCTGGTTCGCCGCCGCCCCGAGGGGGCGGCGGTTCTCAGCGCCGTTAACGGCCGCGCTTGCCGCCGCCATTGCCGCCGCGGCTCTGGCGCTTTTCGGAACGCAGCTCCTTGCGGTCCTCCCTGCGCTCCTTGCGCTGTTCCTTAATTTCCTTCTTCTCCTGCTTGCGCTCCTGCTTCTTCAGGGCTTTCTCGCCCTTCTCGCCGGCTTTTTCGGCCTTCTTCAGGGCTTTCTCCTCCCCGGCGTTCTCGGCGCGCTCGCGCACGGTCTCGCCCTTGCCCTTGTCTTCGCCGCTCCTGGCGCGGGTCTGCTCTTTAACCTGCTCCTTGTCGCCGGTCTCTTCTCCGGCTTTTTCCTCGTTCAGGCGGGCCTGCTCGCGGGTTTGTATGCCTTCACCGTCAGTCAGGCGCTCCTGATCGCGTACCTGGTCCCGCGTCTGCAGTTTGTCCTGGACTTTCAGCTTGTCCTGGGTCTGCAGCTGCTCCCGGGTCCGCAGTTGGTCCTGCTCTTTAACCGCGTCCTCGGCATTTACGGCTGCCGTAGCGAAAAACACGGAAACCAGGCCGAGGGCGGCTACTGCTATTATCTTGGTGTTCATAACTCCTCCTTGTGCGGGGCGACTCTCCGCCTCCTTATATGCTGACGCTCCGGGTTGCGATATGGTTTAGTCGCTCAGCGGCGGTTCCGGCCCCCGCCCCCCTGGCCGTTGCGGCGTTCTATCGTTTTGCCCCGGCGGTACTCCTTGCGCAGCTCGTCGCGGCGCTCCTTGGTCAATTTCTGCCATTTGCCGAATTTTTTCATCAGCTTTTTCTGGTCCGCCGGCGGCATGGCCTGAAAGCGCTTCCAGCGGGCCCTGAGCTCGGCCTGCTTTTCCGCCGGCATGGCGCGGAACCGCGCGAACTTCTTTTTCAGTTCCTCTTTCTTCCCCTCTTTCAGCCCCTTCCACTGCTCGTAGTTGGCCAGCACGCGCTTTTTTTCAGCCTCGGGCAGCTTCTCCCAGGCGGCCTGCCCGGCGGCCTGGCGCTCGTCGGCGGCCAGCGCGGCCGGCGCCGACATCAGGAATATCCCCAGCAGCAGCAGGTTAAGGCTTTTCATATACCCTCCAGGTCGCGGTGGACGCCGTTACCGTCCCGGTAGATAACGGGGCTGTCACGGCGGCGGTGGACAAAGCGGGCGCGGTGGAAACCGAGACTACCGCGCTTCCCAGCTCCGCGCTTTCGATCAGTTCCAGGTTGTACAGTAATTCATAATCGCTGAAGAAATCCAGATTGTTCAGCACCTCGGCCGGCGCGCTTACCGCCGCGGCCATCGCGGCGGCCGTGAGCGCCAGGCCCAGCCAGAAACTCAAAGCCCGCTTCCTCATAATTCTTCCTCCGGTATAGCCTCGAGCACGTCCATATCGGCCAGCAGGTCCAAATGCTCTATGAAAGCCGCGCTGACGGCCCCCGGGCCGTCCGGCGACCGCTCTTGCGGGCCGCGGGCCAGCACCAGCACCAGTATGACGGCCAGGGCGGCGGCGGGGGCTAGCAGCCAGGCGCGCCGCGGCCCCCGCTCTTCGCCGGCAGCCCGCAATATGGCGGCCTTCTGGCGCGGCCAGAAGGCGGCGCCGCGGCGTACCGCCAGCAGCGAAACAAGTTTTTCCTCTTTCTCGTAGTTCATAAGTATTCCCCCAGCGAGGCCCCGAGTTTGCGCCTGGCCTCGAACCAGTGGGCCTTTACGGTGCCCTCGGCCATCCCCAGCGCGGCGCCTATTTCCGCCATGCTTACCCCTTGCGACCGCAGCACGGCCACTTCGCGCTGCCGGGGCGGCAGGGCGTTTATGGCGGCCTGCACCCGGCGCTCCAGTTCGGCGGCCAGCGCCGCCTGTTCGGGGCGGCCGGCGGGGTCGTCGGGCAGCAGGTCTTCCAGCGCCGTCCCTTCCCCGTCCTCGCCCCTGTCCGCCAGCCCCACCCAGGCCCGCAGCCGCCGCCAGCGCCAGTAGGAGCGGGCCTTGTTGGCCGCTATACGCAGCAGCCAGGTCTTCAAAGAACTTTCGCCGCGGAAATCCTTAAGGTGCCGCCAGGCGGCTATGAAAGTCTCCTGGGTGATGTCCTCGGCCGCCGCCGTATTGCCGCAAAGCCTGAGCGCCACGGCGTAGACCAGGCGCTGTTGCTCCTCTACCAGCAGGGCAAAGGCGCTGTCCGCGTCTTCAGCGCCGGGGCCCTGCGGCCCGGCCTTTTTTTCGGTCTCCATTAAGTTTTCCACATTAGTACTGACGCCCCCCATGGCAGGATAGTTTAGCCCCTGCCTTGATTATATAGGGGAAAGGGCCGCTGTATCAAACAGAAAGACCCCGCGGGCGCGGGGTCTTTCATCTGCCGCAAGTCTTTTAGAACTTGAAGGTGAGGCCGATGTCGTAGGCGTCCTCGGAGAGCTCGGACTCCAGCGTGATCGTGCCGGAGCTATCCGTCTCTTTTATCGTCTTGGCCAGGGCTTTCTTGTAACCGAGGTTCAGGGCGAACCTGGGCGAGAACTCGTAGCCGGCGCCCAGGGTCAGGTGATGCTCGGTCACGCCGGGAAAGCCGATGACGCGGAAATACTCGTAGCCGAAGGTGCTCATGGACGTACCCTGGATGTCGGTGTTGCCCATCGAGTTGAAGTTCTGATGCTCTTTCACCGGGCTCTTGCCGTAATTCCAGCCGGCGCGCAGCGTCAGCTTGTCGGTGGCCTTGTTCTGCACGCCCACCGCGTACACGGTCTGGGACTCCCAGTCGAAGTCCTTGTAACCGTCGGCATTGGCCCAGTCCAGGTACTTGATCTCGGCTGAGAAAAGCCACTTATCGAGGCCCTTGTAGGCCGCGCCGGCCGCGTACTGGGCGGGGTTCTCCAGCTTCAGGTCGTCGATGGCGCCCGCGGAGTCAAAGTCGTAAATGCGCTTATGCTCCACGTTCTGCGGGGTAACGTAAGTGGCGCCGAAAGCCCAATCGCCCATAGCGTAGGCGGCGCCCAGGCGCAGGCCCATGGCGTAATTGTGGGAAAGGCCGCTGCCGAAATCGGCCGCCTGATAGTCTATGTCGAGGCCCGCGCCGTAAGAGAGGTTTCCGCTCTTGTAGGCAACGGCGGGCACGAATTTCATTACGGACACCTTGGTATTGGTATCCATGGGGTCCTTATTCCGGTAATCGACGCCCATGCCGGACACGCCGTAGGCGGCTATGCCGAAGGTCACTTTTTCGTTGACCGGGGTGGACAGGCCGATGGCCGGGATAGCGTAGTCCGCGTCCTGGCTTTCAGCGTTCCAGTTGCCGGGCATGCCGCCGCCGGACGGGGCCAGCACCGTGGCCTTCACCGTGGGGGCGAACACCGTGCCCGCGAAGTTGAACTGCGAACCCTCTATCTGCGAGAGCGCCGCAGGGTTGGAGAAGATGGCGCTGATGGCGTCCTGCGGGGCCGCTATGCCGGTGCCGCCCATCGCGCGCGAGGTGGGGCCCACGCCGATAAGGTTGTCGCCGTTGGTAGCGTAACCGTTCGCCGCGAAGGCGGCCACTAACACCGCCGCTAACAGTTTGGATCTTTTCATTTAACCTCCGTGAATTTTTCCGAAATTATATGAACAGCGAAGACTTGCTGCTGCCGGCCTCGGCCAGGAACTTGCCCACGCCGGCGCTCTTGAGATTCGGGTAGTCCACCATCTCCTCCATCTTGTAGCCCATCAGGTCCATGCTCATCTGGCAGACGTAGATCTGCACGCCGGAGTCGGCGGCGGTCTTCATCAGCTGCTCCAGGCTCATCACGTTGTGCTTCTTCATGATGGACTTGATCATGGCCTTGCCCATGCCGCCCATGTTCATCTGGCTGAGCTTGGTGCCGGCCGCCCCGTTGGGCAGCATCAGCTCGAACATCTTGGAGACCGTGTCCTTGGAGACGGTCTTCTTCGGGTCCTTCAGGGCCGGGATGGACCAGAAGGTGAAGAACATGACCACCTTCTCGAACATGGCCGCGGCGCCAGTGGCGATGATGAAAGAAGCGAGGAGTTTATCCATGTCGCCGCTCATCACCACCATCGAGAGCTTGTCCTCGGGCGCGTTGGCCTTCAATGTTTCCACGTCGGCCTTGAGGGCCGCTACCTGCGCTTCCAGTTCCTTGATTTCCGCCATATTGTCTCCTTATTTGCCTAAAGAAAGCGTGAAAGCCGTGCCGGCCTCAGCCTCTTTTTTAACGTGCTGAAAATAGACAGCTAGCGGCCTGAAGAAGATGTGTATCCACTTGGTGAACGGCACGATGAGCAGTATCCACACCGTCTCTATGGCGATGTTGAAGCGGTACACCTTGGCGAGCAGCGGGTCCCCTGGGCCGTAGGCCACGTTGAGGTAATGGGTGAACAGCAGGCTCGCGCCGATCAGGAACATCGTCACCACGAACAGCCAGTCGCTCGGGTGCGAGAACTTGGAGGATTCCGCGCTCTTGAACATGCGCCGCAGCGACATGATGCCGCCGCCGACGAGGATGGCCAGGCCGGCGTACCAGACCAGCAGGCTCACCGGGCCGAAGGCGCCGTAATGATCGTCCAGCGGCGACAGCAAATGCAGGTTGGAGATCAGCAGCGTCAGCACATAGCCGCTCATGACCAGCAAATGCGCTATCCAGCGGGTCCAGTCCGTCTCCTCGCAGCCGTTGAAGTTCTTCTGCGTGAAGCCGTGCACCAGGGTCTCGTAAATGTGCGCGGGCTTGAGCGAGGCCTTTATGCCGCCCAGCGGTTTCACTATCACGTGGCGGTACATGTTGACGATATAGCCGCCCAGCGCTATGGTGACATAGACCGGGAAGGCCAGCTCTATTTTCCCGGCGAGCGCGCCGAAGTCGCCCGTATAGGAGGCGTACAGCCAGTAGAAAGCCGCCAGCATGCCCAGGGCCAGCCAGGTCTGCAGCCAGCCGTTCTTGTAAAAGATTTTAGAGAGACCGGTGATATCGTATTTGGCGATGAGATAGCGGCGCAGGGTCATCATGTACTCGCCGGGCTGGGCCTCGCGCGGGCAGGTGGACGAGCACTCGCCGCAATAGTAGCAATGCCAGGGCTCGATGGCGGAGTTTATTTTCTCCTCCATGCCCACGTGGCCGGCGCGTATCAGCTTGCGCGGAAAGGAGGCGTCCTCTTTGGACAGCGGGCAGACCGCCGTGCAGTTGCCGCAGTTAAAGCAGGCGGAGATGTCGAAAGCGCCGTACTTTTTTATCTCGTCTATGAGTTCCGGGTTCACCTTCATTATTTAGCCTCCCCGGCCTTCAGCTCGTACTTGGGCCAGTCGCCGCGGCCGGGCACGTCGGAGATCTTGCCGTACTTGCGCAGGCCGGCCACGTACCAGATGGCCAGGTCGTGGGGCAGGCCGGCCGCGGCCGCCAGCTCGGGCGCCGTCTTGGGCCCCTCTTTCAGAGCGTCGAGGATGGCTTTCTGCGCCTTGTTCTGCGCGGCCACCCGGTCGCGCAGTTCCTGCGGCACGGGGCCGCGGAGCTCGTTGAGTCTTTTCAGCTGTTCGGCGAGTTTTTTTGCGTCGGCCATATTATTCCTTGGCGATGGCGTCCACCATCGCGTCGAACTGGTCCAGCGTCCAACCGGCCACGTTGATGGCCCGCACGGGGCAGACCGCCACGCAGGCGCCGCAGCCTTTGCACAGCGCCGGGTTCACCACGGCCACCTTCTTGCCGTTATGCTCGCCCATCATCAGGGCGCCGTCGTAGGAGCACTCGGGCGGGCACAGGCCGCAGCCGGTGCACTTGTGCTCGTCGACCACGGCGACGAAAGGCTCGAGCGGGATATCCGGCTCGGCCAGCAGGATAGCGGCCTTGGCGGCCGCGGTGCCGGCGGCGGCCATGGCCTCGGTGACGTCCATCGGGTACTGGGCGGTGCCGGCCACGAAGATGCCGGAGTTGGCCAGTTCCACCGGCCGCAGTTTTAAGTGCACTTCCTGCAGGAAACGGTCCGCGCTCGACGGCAGCTTCAGCTGGGATTTGATCAGGGAGATGTCGGCCGGCATCATGCCGGTGACCAGCACTACCAGGTCGGCCTTTACCTCCAGCTCTTCGCCCCAGGTCAGCACGTCCTTCACCTTAACGGTATGGCCGGTGCGGTCGGAAGCGACTACGGGCTGGTCGGCCTCGTTGTGGCGCATGAACAGCACGCCGTCCTTGGAGGCTTTGTCGTAATACTCCTCATGCTGCATGCCGTAGGTGCGTATGTCGCGGTAAATATCGTAGACCCGCACGCCGGGATATTTGTCCTTCAACTGGTTGACCGTGTGCAGGGCGGCGGTGCAGCAGACGCGCGAGCAATAGTCGTTGATCTTGCCGTCGGCCTGGGGCTTGTGCACCCCTTCCACCTGGCGCGAGCCCACGCAATGTATCAGGGCCAGGCTCTTTATCTCCTTGCCGGCCAGCGCCAGCCGGCCCGCCGGGGAATTCTTCATCAGCGCTATGAACTCGGGCAGCGTGACCACGTTGGCGTCCTCGCCGTAACCGAACTCGCCTTTCGCGGGTTTGTAATGCTCGTAGCCCGTGGCCATCACGATGGCGCCGGCTTTCACCTGTTCGGATCTGCCGTCGGCTTTCTTGAAATTGATCTTAAAGTTGCCCACGAAGCCGCTGACGAAGTCTATGTCGACGGCGGTATGCACGGTGATCCGGCTGTCGGCGCGCACCAGCGCCTCCAGCTTGCCGGCCACGGCGGCGCCCTCTTCGCCCGACGGGTATAGCCGGCCGAGTTCCAGCAGTTTGCCGCCCAGCGCCGGACCCTTCTCTATGATGACGGCCTCGAGCCCTTTGCCCGCGGCCGACAGCGCCGCGCGCATGCCGGCCGCGCCGCCGCCTATCACGGCCACGCGCTGCTCGGCCGCCACGCGGATGGCGTTGAGCGCGTCCTTGCGCAGCACCTTCTCCACGCCGGCCTGCGCCAGCTTGATGGCCTTGGCGGTGGCGCCGGCCTTGTCGAACTTGTGCACCCAGCTGGCCTGCTCGCGGATATTGATATGCTCGTGCAGGTAGGGGTTCACGCCGGCGCGCTGCAGTACGTTGCGGAAGGTGAGTTCGTGCAGGCTGGGCGAGCAGGCCGCCACCACGGTGCGGTTGACGCCCAGGTTCTTTATGTCCTCGGCTATCAGGTCCTGCCCGTTGGAGGAGCACATGAAGGCATACTCGCGGGCGACCGCCACGCCGGGATACCGGGCCAGCGCCGCGGCCACCGCTTTCACGTCGATGATGTCGGAGATGTTGCCGCCGCAGTGGCAGACGTACACCCCGACCTTCGGCTCCTGCCGGAAATTATCCTTGGCGGCTTCGTCCCGTGTTTTTTCGTCCATCACAGTTTCCTCATATAGCTGGCGGCTTCCATCGCGGCCGAGCCGGCGTCCACCACCGAGTCGGGAATGTCGCGCGGCCCCTTGACCACGCCCGCGGCGAACACGCCGGCCCCGGCCGTGACGGCCGAAGACACCATCTCGTCGGAAAGCTTCACGAAACCATAGTCGTTGTTCTCCGCGCCGAGGCCGAAAGCGGCCGCGTCATGGCCGGGCACCAGGCCCTGCGACAGCACCACCAGCTCATGCTGCACCTCGGCGGGGGCGGAATCCCCCTCCTGCCGCTCTATGCGCAGTATTGGGTTATGCTTCTCGTCCTCGGTGATGCGGGCCACCTTGGCTTTCACGAAGTTGATGCCCATGGCCCGGGCGTTGTTGTAGAACTGCTCGTAGCCCTTGCCGAAGGCGCGGATGTCCATGTAGTAAATGGTGATGTCGGCTATCGGCAGCGACCCGGAGAGCAAAATGGCCTGCTTGATGGCGTACATGCAGCAGACGCGGCTGCAGTAGGGCACGCCTATGCTCTTGTCTCGCGAGCCGGCGCACTGCACGTAGGCGATGGAGCCGGGCACCATGCCGTCGGAGGGCCGCAGCACGCGGCCGTAGGGGCCGTGCGGCGCCAGCAGGCGCTCGGCGGCCATCGGAGAGATCACATTGGGCAGTTTGCCCAGGCCGTACTGTTTCTTGGCCGTCATCGGCGTGGTTTCGTAGCCGGTGGCGAGTATTACGGACTTGGCCTTTATCTCCACGGGGGCCGGCTCCTGCAGGAACTCTATGCAGTCCTTGGGGCAGGCGCGCGCGCAAGCGCCGCAGCGTATGCAATGCTCGGGGTGCATGACGGGGTACTGCGGTATCGCGTTGGTAAAGGGTATCGAGATGGTCTTCTTGGCGCCCATGCCCTGCTCGTATTCGTCGGGCAGGTAGACGGGGCAGACCTCTTCGCAGCGCTTGCACGAGATGCATTCCTTCTCGTCGATATAGCGCGGTTTGCGGGTCACGGAAGCGGTGAAGGATTTGCCCTCGCGCTTTATGGCGTCCACGGTGCTGTATGTAAGGGTAGTAATGCGCGGGTGATGCGAGACCGAGGCCATGCGCGGGGTGGTGATGCAGCTGGCGCAATCCAGGGTGGGGAACACCTTGCTCAGCGAGATCATCTTGCCGCCGATGCTGGGCGCTTTCTCGACTATCGCCACGGAGTAACCCTGGTCGGCCAGGTCCAGCGCGCTCTGCAGCCCGGCGATGCCCGAGCCCACCACCAGCGTGTCCACTTCTATCTTTTCAATGTCGCTCATACGGCGGCCACCGCCTTTTCCATTTCGGAGATTTCCTTCAGGAAGGCCGCGCGGCAGACCGTGCAGATAGTGGTCAGCTTGAGCCGGTTGGCGGCTATGCCCTTGGCCCGCATCTGCTCGTAAACCCGGGCCACGCGTTTGGAGAGCCGCTCGTAGGCGCCCTCATAAGGACAATCCGAGCCCGAGGACATGATGATGATGCCCCCGATGCCCCTGTCGAAAGCCCGCAGGTAGAAATCCTCCGGGAACATCACCGGGTCCGGCACGCGTATGATATAAGTGTTGGCGCTGTACCCCATCCGGGCCTGCCCCACCGCGTCCGCCCCCGGATAAGAGCTGTGGTTAGTAGTAATAATCAGTATTTTTTTTGACATGCTAAAAAGTACCGTTCAAGAAAGACTTGCCGTCTCTCGGAGGTGAGGCAGGGTCATGGGTTCCGAGGGCCCTCACGGAAGGCGAGGCTTGCGTAGCGCCGAGCCTGAGTGAGGAGGGGCGGCCACGGTGTGGCCGACCCCGTGCCCGAGTGTCCCATGACCCTGCCTCACCGACTCCGCATCTCGCGGATCAAGATAGTGGTTCGACTTACTTCTTACGGGTCACAAACAGGGAATCATATCCGTCGCGTTCGAGCACGCCCATGTACTCGTGGCCGGACTTGCCGCACCACGCGGGGATGTCCTCGCGGCTGCCCTTGTCGCCGGACTGTATCTCCAGCACGCCGCCCACCGGCACGCCGGCTATCCCCTTCTTCGCTTCTAGCAGCGGGCCGGGGCAGGCCATCGAGCGGGCATCCACCACTTTCGCGGGTTTTATCTGGCTAAGGTCCATATATCCTCCGTTAACTCTCAAAGGTCGAAATTAGGGCAATAGAGCTTCTTGATCCTGGAGACAAGCTCCTCCAGGTTGGGGTCTTTGATGCTATAGAAGATGCGGTTGCCGTCGCGGCGCTTCTGTATAAGGCCGCGGTCGGCAAGGACGCGCAGGTGCTGCGAGATGTTCCCCTTGGTCGTGCCGAGCTTTTCGATAACCTCGTGCACGAACATTTCCCTCTTCAACAGCATACAAATTATCATAAGCCGGGAGGGATGCGCAATACAGGACAGCATACCCGCTATCCCCTCCGCCTTGGCCTGCATCGTCTTGTTCATGTATAGTAGTTTAGCAGGTACTAAACTAGTTGTCAAGCCCATGGCTGTGCCGTATCAAGCGCTATGCGCGACAGGCGGCTAGCTGCCAGCCGGGGCCGGGGGCCCCGGGGCGGGATATTTTGGGATCTATTTAAGCGCTTCGGAGGCGAAAGCCTTGGCTTCCTCTATGAAGAGCATCCAGTCTTCCACCGGCAGGCGCCGGTTGTCCTTGAAGAGCAGCGCGTGGCCGGGAGCGCCCTGCACGCGCAGGCCGGGGCGGGACTCGAACCAGGCCGCTCGGCGCGGCGTGAAGAACAGGTGCACCGCCGCCTCGTCGGGTCCGGTCAGGCGGTATTTCTCGGAGAAAAGCGGAAAGGCGGGCAGGTCTATATCCCTGAAGCCCACCAACTCGCCGATCTTATACATGAAAGTCTCGGGCTTCAGGTCGAAATGCGGCACGCTGCTGCCGCAGGCGATCAGCGCCACGGTAAAATTATGCGTGTGCGAGTGTTTTCCGGAGCCGGTGATATACCGGTAGTCGAAAACCCGGATCTGCCCGCCGGAGGAGGAGACCTCTATCATATTGACGGCCTTGCGCGAACGGCCCAGGCGGAACAGCTCGATCTGCGTGCCCTCCAGCGAATAAAGGTCGGGGCCCTCGGGCGAGAACCTCAAGCCCATGGAGGCGGCCAGGGCCATCAGGTCGCTGCGGCGCTTGCGCTCCAGCCAGAAGGCCAGGGCTATCACCAGCGCCATGGCGCCGATGATCAGCGGGATGGTATAAGTCTCGAGAAAAGCGGCGTCCATTTACTCCCCCTCAAGGCTGGAAGCGTCCAATGCGTCGGCCCTGTTCTTGGCGGCGTCCTCGTAAACAGCGGCGGCGGCCTTGGCCTTCTGCACCTGGCCGACCGTGGTCTTCAGGTAATTCCCGGGGGCGGTCAGCGGATTTTGCGACGGGGCCGGGGCGGCCGGCTCGGCGGCGGAAACGGCGGCCGCGGCGGGCTCAGCCTTGGGCACCGGGATATTCTCCGGTTCTTTCTTTTTACAGCCAACGGCGAAAACCGCGACCAGCAGTACGGCAATTATCTTTCCCATATCCCCCCCTAAAGTTTTACGATACGCTCGGCTATCTGCACCGAGTTGAGCGCCGCGCCCTTATACAGGTTGTCCGACACCACCCAGAGCTGGTACTCGTTGGCGGCGGTCTTGGCCCGGCGCAGGCGCCCGGCGTAAACCACGTCGGTGCGGTCGCCGTGCTTCAGCGGTGTCGGATAATCTTCCGGCTTCTCGAAGAAGGCCAGGCCGTCGGTGCGCCGCAGTTCAGCCCTGAGGGCGGCCGGGGAGCACGGACGGGCGGTCTTGAACCAGAGCGCGAGCGAATGGCCGCGCAGCACGGGCACGCGCACCGATGTGCAGCTGATCTTCACCCGGCTGTCGCCCCAGATCTTCTTCAGCTCAGCCTCCACCTTGTTCTCCTCTCCGGTATTGCCGGCGGCGTCGAAGCCGCCCACCTGCGGGAAAAGGTTGAAAGCGATGGGATGAGGGAACTTGCGGTCCTTCAGAACCGGCACGCGGCCGGTCTTAAAGTAACCCCTGAGCTCCTCCTCCAGGCAGCGCATGGCGGCCTTGCCGGCGCCGGAAACGGCCTGGTAGGTGGCGATGCGCAGCTCGGTCACCCGGAATTTGCGGTGTATGCCGGCCAGCGCCACGGCCGCGCCGGTAAGGGTGCAGTTGGGGCCGGCTATCAGCCGGCGCGCCGGCTTTAGTTCCGCGCCGTTGACCTCGGGGATCACCAGCGGCACGCCCGCGGCCAGGCGGAACTGCGAGGAATCGTCCACGCACCAGACGCCGGCGGCGGCCAGGCGAGGGGCGAACTTTTCGGAGACTTCCTCGTTGGAGACGAAAAAGGCGATATCGGCCTTGCGCAGCGCCTCGAAGGACGGTGCGGAGCAGGCGTACTTTTTGCCGCGGAAGATCACCCTGGCCGGCTTGCGGCCGGAGTTGAAAGCGTAGAATTCACCGACGGGGAAGCGCCTGCTCTCCAGCAGGCCAAGCAGCTCCCCGCCCACCATGCCCGAAGCCCCCACCACCGCGATATTGTATTTTTTCATGCCTTATTCCCCGGCCGCCTGCTCCTGCCAGCCGGCCGCCTCTTCGGGGGCCGGGGCGGCGGGTATGGCCGGCACCGTTATCTCCCTGGAATAGCCGATATTCTCGAGGTTGTCCACGGCGGCGGCCCGCAGGTAGAACATGTCCTTAGAGATGGCGTCGCGGGCGAAAGTCCAGAAATACGGGGCCCGGTAGAAGTAACGGGTCACCCGCTGCCAGTCGAACTTATCGTAGGAGACCTCCAGCCAGGCGGCGCGCACGTCCTCGCCTATGGCGGTGAAAGAAACCTCTATCTCCTCGGCGCTGAGCTCGGCGGCGAAGCCCTTTATGAAAACTTTATACTCGTTAAGCGGCACCAGCTTGATGGCCATGGCCGGCTTCAGGCCCGAGATCGGGGTCTCCAGCACGCCCTCTCCCGACGGGGAATTGCCCCGGATAGAGCGGTTCAGCCAGACGTTCTCCTCGCCCTGCCCCCCCATCGCGGCCGCTATGATGGGGGCGCTGGAGGCGGCGGTGAAGAAGCGCGAAGAGGACCACAGCGCGAGGTAATTGTCCTTCTCGGCGGAAATGCGGGAAAGGGGCACCTCGGCCCACACCCAACGCGACGAGTCCACCCCGTCGAGAGAGTCATTGGGCAGGGGCTCGCGCGGCAGGTCTTCAGCCTCGGCCAGGAAATAGGTATGGTCGGAATTAAAGGTGGGCGCCTGGTTGAGCGCCATGTAGATCTTGCCCGGGATGGGCTCCGTGTCCCAGGAAGCCGGCCAGGATTTTATCTTGGCCCGCCCCAGCTTGGCGCCGACGAAGGCGCGCGCGTAGCCGCCGGTGGCGGACGGCGGCAGTTTCACGATCCAGCAGTTGTTGTAGCCCACATACCAGTCGGCGTGGAAGCCGCCGTCGGCGTAAAGGTAGTACCTGCCCAGGTTCTTCTCGGGCGCCACGTAAGACGGCACGAAGGCGGCGGCGGCGGCCGAAAAGGCCGGCGCCTTGCCCGCGTCGGCCTGCTGGGCCTTGGCGGCGCCGCCGCAGAAAGCCAGCAGGGCCGCGGCCAGTAAATTGCGCATCATCGCTCCTCTCCGTGTCACTTCTTGATAATTTGTGTTACCCTGTCGAGGTCGTCCAGGGAAAAATAATGTATCACGATCCGCCCGTTCTGCGGGCCGGGGCCGGGGCAGACCTCCACCTTGGTGCCCAGCGTCTTTTCCAGCGTGGATTCCAGCTCCACCGCCTCCGGCGTGCGGCGAGAGCCCGCGCGGGGGGCGCGCTGGGCCCGCGGCTTCTGGGCGTGGAAGCCCTGCGCGAAGCTCTCCACGTCGCGCACGCTCAGTTTCTCGGCCATGATGCGCTGGTAGAACTCCCGGCGCTTGGAAGAATCGGGGATGGAGATCAGCGCGCGGGCGTGGCCCTCGCTGATGGAGCCGGACTGTATGCCCTGGCGAATGTCGGCGTCCAGTTCCAGCAGGCGCAGCGTGTTGGAGACGGCCGCGCGGGACTTGCCGACGCGCTTGGCCAGGTCCGCCTGCGAGACGCCGAAGGCGTCCATCAGCTGCCGGTAGGCCAGCGCCGTGTCCACGGCGTTGAGGTCCTCGCGCTGTATATTCTCTATCAGGGACAGGCCCAGCTTCTGCTCGTCGTCGAGGTCCCGCTTCACTATGGCGTCTATCTCGGCCAGGCCGGCCAGCTTGGAGGCGCGCAGGCGCCGCTCGCCGGCTATAAGCTCGTAATGATCCTCGCCGTGGTCCTTCCAGACGGAGATCGGCTGCAGCAGCCCCCGCTCCTTGATGGACTCGGACAGCTCCGCCAACGCCGCGTCGTCGAAGATGCGCCGCGGCTGGAAGCGGTTGGGCCGTATGCGGCCAAGGGGAATTTTCTGCACCATGTCCCCGGAAATATCGTTGTTCTGAACCTTGGTTATCAGGGAGTCTATGCCCCGTCCTAAAGCTTTCCTCATTATGTTCTCCTTATATATAGGGGCGCTCAACCGCCGAGATCGTATTCCAGCTCTTCTTCGTTGACGTAGAGGTCCGACTTCTTATAGCCGGAAATATCCACGCCGCGGCGGGCCAGGAACTCGAGCGTAAGTTCCTTGTAGGCCAGGGCTCCCCGGGAGCTGGGGTCGTAGACGAAAATTGACTGGCCGTAGCTGGGCGCTTCCGCCAGGCGCACATTGCGGGGGATCACCGTCTTGTAGAGCTTGTCCCCGTAATACTTGCCTATCTCTTCGCGCACCTGGTTGGCCAGGTTTATGCGGGAATCGTACATGGTTATAACGCCGCCGTCCACCTTGAGGCCGGGGTTTATGGCCTGGCGGATCTTATCCACGGTATTCATGAAGTAAGCCAGGCCTTCCATGGCGTAATATTCGCACTGCACCGGGGTAATAACGGAATCAGAGGCGTTCAGGGCGTTCACCGTCAGCAGGCCCAGCGACGGGGGGCAGTCTATGATGATGAACTTGTACATCCCCCGCACCTTGTCGAGGGAGCGCTTGAGCACAGACTCCCGGGAGAATTCGCTTACCAGCTCTATTTCGGCGCCGGCCAGGTTGTGGCTGGTAGGGATGATGTCCAGCCACTCCACCGAGGTCTGGTGTATGGCAGACTCCACCGGGGCGCGGTTGCAGAGCACGTCGTAAATATTCTTATTGTTCTTGGTAATGTCCACCCCGAGGCCGGAGGTGGAGTTGCTCTGGGGATCGAAGTCTATCAAGAGCGTCTCATAATCGAAAGCGGCCAAGGCAACAGCCAGGTTTATAGCCGTGGTTGTTTTCCCCACCCCGCCCTTCTGGTTAGCTACAGCTACTATTTCAGCCATAATGCTCCCTTAACGCGCTACTGTTTTCACGTGAAAACAGCCCCCATATATATTAGGGTTTCCTTATTCTATAGTTTTGCCAGGGGCCTGTCAATTCCCCTCCCCCATGTTTCACGTGAAAACACCACCGAGGCAGCAACTGCCACAAAGACCTCCCGGCAATTAACCCACCCATCCTGCTCATGGCCAATTCCCCGCCAGGTGTTTTCACGTGAAAACACCCTGGCAAAACAAAGGGCCCCCAAATCTTACACTTTGGGGGCCCAGAAATGCTTCATGGTATTTTCAGGAGGGCATTGTTTTCACGTGAAACAACTCCGGAGCTACTCTAAAAATATTTCCACCCTGTCCCCCCCATCACGCACATCCACCAAGCCTGCCGGCCTGGCCGCCTGCACGGCGTCATATATCTTGCCGGTGTCCAGAGTGTGTCCCTTGGCCGCCAGATCCCCGGCTATCTTGCCCTCTATGAACGGGGCCAGGAATTTCGCCCAGGCCAGCGGGACCTTTATATTTGCCCTGGGCTCAGAGCTGCCCCGGGAATAAACACGCACGCGCAGGCTAACGCCCCCCCGCCCAGCACCCGGCGCGGCACCCATGGCCTCCAGGATCTCCTGGGCCTCGGAAGAAGTGATAACCCCCTTCTCCAGCAATTCCAGCGTCTTAAGCTTGTCCTGCTCCATATTCCCCCCTATTCCTCGAGCCGGCGAAGCTGGGCGACAGCCTCCCCGGCCTTTATCTCGCCTCGCTCCAGGCGCTGCAGCACCTCGAGACGGCGCTCCCTGGCGGCGGCCCTCATCGAGCCGAGGCCCAGCGAGTTCAGCAAGGATTCCAGCCTGGCCTTAACGGTAGGGTAGGAAATACCGAGCTGCGCCCCCACCTCCTTTACGCTGCCGCGCGCGGCCAAAAAAACGCGCAGGAAATTTTCTTCTTCAACCGGCAGGGTCGATAATTCCGAAAGGTCGAATTCACCGCGCACACTTGCCCGGCAATCCGAGCAGCAAAATTCGGCGATTATCAGTCGCCCGTCGCAAGAAGGACATTTTTTAGGCATTTTCATTTTATTAACCTGTATATTGATTTTATTGATTCCGTATTAACTATTCTATCATAAACCAAAAAACGCCACAAGTCCGCGCCACGGCGTTTTTAAAAGATTAAAAGGGCAATGGCAGGCAGGGGGGCAAAAGACCAGCCTTAAGCCTCCCAGGGCCCGCCATAGCGGTGGGGCCACGCGAGGCCATAGGGGAAAAAGGGCCTTAATTGAAAATCCAAAAAGCGGGGGGGCGTCAGGCAAAAAAAGGGGCCCGGATCTCCGGGCCCCTCTGTCGGGTCTCAGCAGCCTAAAAGTCGGTGCCGCCGCCGGAACCGTCGGGGTCAGCGCCGCCGCCGTCCGAACCGCCGCCGCCGCAACCGCCGTCGTCGCTGGTGTCGTCGGGGCCGCCATTGCCGCTATCGTCCGAATCGCCGCCGTCGGGCATGGTATCGGCGGCGTAAGCGCTGCCGCAGAGCAGGCCGGCGCCGCTAACGGTGCCGTAAGCCAGGGCCACGAACATAAGCAGAAAAGCCATAAACAGTTTTTTCATCTTCCCTCCTAGAGTTAAGGACTATTTTAACAAAAATCCCCCGCCGTAGCGGGGGACTTTGGGCCCGGCGCGAGGCGGCTTTACGCCCTATTGCGCGGGGGGACTTTGGACACTTGCCCTGTCAACGCTTGGCGTCGAGCGAGACGAAAGGCACGCCGGCGCCGACGTAACCGGGCAGCACGCCGTTCCACTTCTCGATGGCTTTCAGCTGGGCGTCCACCTTGCGCAACTCTATGAGCATGGGGGTAACCTGCTCGCGCTGCATGCGCAGGGCCTCGGCCTCGCCGCGCGACTTGGCGATGGCCTGCTCGGCGTCGCGCTTGGCTTTCACGACGAGCTTTTCGGACATCATGGCCTGCTGCTCGGCCACCTGCTTGTCCTCGACGGCCTTCAGGAACTGGTCGGTGAAGTCCAGGTCGGTAACCGAGATATCAGTCACTATTATTTCCTTTTTGCTGAGGCGCTCTTTTACCTCGACGTTAATGGCCTCCACGAGCTCGTTGCGCTCGGAGATGATCCTCTCGGCGGAATAACGGGCGGAGATGGCCTTAAAGACCTCCTGGACGGCCGGGTCCACGATATTGGAAACATAGCGGGGGCCGAGGTTACGGTAAATGCTGACCACGGTCTCCTTCTGTATGCGATGGTTCACCACCAGGCCGACATTCATTGTCTGCAGGTCCTTGGAGAAGGCCTGCGTCTTGATGTCGGCGCGCTGTATCTGTATGGAGAACTTGGTGATGGACTCGAGCAGCGGCATTTTAAAATGCATACCCTCGCTGTAAGAGTCAACGATGGCCCCGAGGCGGGTCTTAACGGCCACCTCTCCGGGCGGCACGATAAAGAAGGCCGACAGGCCGAGCACGGCCGCCGCCACAAGTATCACCGGCACCATCAGTTTGCCTAAAAAGTCTTTTTCCATTTTTCCTCCCTGGTTCGGTTTACCCAACTCGTCGAAAAGCCCTTTCAGGTCTTCAAAGAATGAATTGTCCATGGGATGATTATATATATAAAGCCGGCGTCAAACAACCTTAATCCCAGCCCATAGAATCCATTTCGGCGTCGGCCGCCGGAGCGGATTCTCCTTCTTTCACGACGGGCGGGGGAGGAACGGCGGAGAGCGCAACGGCGGGAGCGGCAGCGGGCAAAGCGGAGGCCGGCACGGCCCAGTTGCGGCCTATGCGCAGAGCCGACAACTGGCCCTTTCTAACCCGCTTGAATACCGCGATGCGGCTTATGCCGAGCAAAGCGGCAACTTCGGGTAATGAATAAAATTCCCGGGCCATGCAAAATATTAACTTATGTTAACCTTTTTTACAAGCAGGCGAGATATCCCGAGCGGCAACGAGGATATTTTGACACAACCTTGGACAATAGTTAACCTGTGTTACCCTGCACCAGGACCAGCGCCGCCGGCCGGCAGCAGACAGGCGGCCCACTGCGCGCAGGCCCGCGACTGAAGCCCGGCTGAAAAATTTATATACTATTAATACCTTATGCGCATACTGATACTCGGCGGCACCAGCTTCTTCGGCAAAGAAGCCGCCATACGCCTGCACAAAGCCGGCAACGAGGTCACCGTTTTCTCCAGGCGCGCCCCCGTGGACGGCCTGCCGCTGGACATACGCCAGTCCCGCGGGGAACGCACGGCCGAAATAGACCTGTCGCGCATGTCCGTGGAGCCCTGGGACGTCATCATAGACAATATCTGCTACTCGGCGGAGGACGCCGAGAAGGCGGTGCGCGTTTTCAACGGCAGGACCGGTCTGTATATCTTCACCTCCTCCGCCTCGGTCTACCCGCTGCTGGAAGGCGCGGCTTCGCCCTTCCGCGAGAACCAGACGGAGCTGCTGAAGCTCAAAGACCCGCTCAAGGAAAAATACGCCTACGGCCTGGGCAAATATGCGGCGGAGCGGGTTTTCCTCCAGGCCTTCGCGGAAAAAAGGTTTCCGGCCGCGATAGTGCGCCCTCCGGTGGTGATCGGCCCCAACGACCCCTCGCTGCGCGCCTACTCGTACTGGCTGCGCCTGGCCGACGGCGGCCCGCTGTTCCTGCCGGGCGCCTCCTACCGCAACCGCTACATCTTCTCCGGGGACATGGCGCGGGCCATGGAAACACTGGCCTACGCGGCCGAGCCCCACGGCAAGACCTACAATTTCGGCGACTCGCAGGCGCTGACGCTGGAGGACTTCGTCAAGGTGTCCGCCCGCATCCTGCACCGCGATGCCGAGATCCTCTACCCCGAGTACGCCTGGCTCAAGGAGAACGGCTTCAACTTCGAGGCCACCCCGTTCACGATGGGGGGGGATTTCGTGCTGGACATCTCCAAGGCGGAGAAAGAACTGGACTGGGCCTCCACCCCGGCTGCCGGCTGGCTGGAGACCTGCATAAACTGGTACCTCTTCAGCTACACCGGGCCGGCCCCGAAGAATTACGCCTCGCGCAAGCAGGAGCTTGAGCTGGCAGTCAAATGGAAATTACGCACATGACAAAAAACTCCGCCGAGCGCGCGAAAAAGATAAAGATATTCCTGATGGACGTGGACGGCGTCCTGACCGACGGCAAGATGTACTACCTGCCCGGGCGGGACAGCGGCATGGTGGAGTTCAAGGCCTTTCACGCCCTCGACGGCATAGGCCTGCGCCTGCTCAACCAGTTCGGCATCATCACCGGCGTCATCACCGGGCGCGAGTCCCCCGGCACCGAAGAGCGCGCCAGGGATCTCGGGATGAGCTACGCCTACCAGGGCTTCCTCTCCAAAGTGGACCCGCTCGAGCGCATACTGGCCGAGACCGGCCTGGCGCCGGAGAACGTGGCCTACATGGGCGACGACTGGACCGATATCCCCGTGCTCAAGCGCGCCGGCCTGGCCTGCGCCCCGGCCAACGCCCTCGACGAGGTAAAGGCCGCCGCCCAGCTGGTGACCCGCAAAGAGGGCGGCATGGGCGCCGTGCGCGAGGCCTGCGACCTGATACTCAAGAGCCAGGGCCACTGGGATACCGTGATGGGCTACGTGGAGACGGCCCACTGGCCCGCGATAAAGAAAGACCCCATGCGGATAGTCCGGCAGTCCGAGCTCGGGAGGAAAGAATGAAAGCAGCCGCTTACGCCCTCCTGATCGCCTGCCTGGCCTGTTCCGCCGCGGCCGCCTTCGAGGAAGAGGGCCTTTCCGAAACGCTGGTTTCCACCGACACCGCCCGCGGCGGCGAAGAGGAGGAGGAGCAGGCGCTGATACAGGAGAGCGACGAGGACCTCGCCGCTTTCGTGGCCGACTATATACGCAAGGACGTGCGGCTGAAGGGGGCCTTCCTGATAGAGAACAAGGCCACCGGCAAAGTGCTGCGGCTGGAGCTGCTCTCGGTGGACCGCAAGGCCGCCGGCGGCGATAACGGCTCGCGCGCGGTACGCGCAACCTTTAAGGACGCTGCCGGCAATAAATATTCCGCCCTGTTCTGGGTGCAGCTCGGCCCCTGGGGCGGGCTGGACATACACAGGATAGAGCTCGGGCCGCAGGGCGGCAAGCCGGCCGGGGGAAAGAAATAATGGGAGAATTCCTGGCCGCTTTCGGCGCGGGCGTGGCGTCGTTCTTCTCGCCGTGCATACTGCCGCTGCTGCCCGCCTACTTGTCCATGCTGTCGGGCTTCTCCGCCAGCGAGATCATGAAGGGCGACGCAAAAGTGGCCACGCGCAAGGTGGTGCTGAGCGCCGCCATTTTCATCGCAGGGTTCACGCTGGCCTTCGCGCTGATGGGAGCCGCCGCCTCCAGCCTGGGCGGGCTGCTGGCCGACTACAAGTATGAACTGATGAAGGTGTTCGGCGTGGCTATGGTGCTGCTGGGCGTGCACATGACCGGCCTGGTGAACCTGAACTTCCTGAATTACGAGCGTCGCTTCTCCACCCGCGGTCTGGCGCGTGGCCCCCTGAGCTCCTTCCTGATGGGCTTCGCCTTCGCGCTGGGCTGGTCCCCCTGCATCGGCCCCCTGCTGGCGATGATGCTGGGCATGGCGGCGGTCTCCGGCACGGCGCTCAAAGGCACCGCGCTGCTGGTGGTCTACGCGGCCGGCCTGGGCCTGCCGCTGCTGGTGGCCGCGGCGCTGACCGTCCGCTTCTTCGCCCTCGTCGGGCGCTTCAAGGGCGCGATGCGCTACGTGGAGATAGGCGCGGGCGTCGTGCTGGCGGCCGCGGGCGTGCTGCTGTTCTTCGACAGGCTTATTTTCTGGAGCTAGGCCCCCAGGAGGGCAGGCTGTTTACCGGCGCCGGGAGGCGCCGGTTTTATTTCAGGCGAATTTCCGCGAGCCGGGCTTTACCAGCGGCAGGCCGGCGGCGCACAGCGGGCATTTTTCCGGCGGGTGCGCGGTCAGCGACAGCCGCAGGAGGCTCAGCGCGGGAAAAGGCAGCGTGCGATCGCCCATGCGGTTGATCACGGACATCGCGCCGATGGTCTCGGCGCCGGCGGCGGCGGTCACGGCGGCCGTCTCCAGCGTGGATTTGCCCGTAGTGAACACGTCCTCGACGATGATGAGTTTGGCGCCCTTCTCCAGCGAGAAGCCGCGGCGCAGCGTCATCATATTATTCTCGCGCTCGGTAAAGATGAAGTCCACGCCGAAAGCGCGGGCCACCTCGTGGCCTATGATCAGGCCGCCCATGGCGGGCGAGAGCACCAGGTCCGGCTTGGGGCCGTGCCAGCCCTCCGCCAGGGCGGCGCCCATCCTGCCGGCCCAGAAGGGGTTCTTGAGCGCCTGCGCGCACTGCACGTAATTCGGGCTGTGCAGCCCCGAAGAAAGCTGGAAATGGCCCTCCAGGAAAGCGCCGGAAGAGGCCAGGTAATCCCTGAGTTCGGCTTCCTCTATCATTTAAGCTCCTTCGCTATGGCGGCGGCCGCGGCGGCCGGGTCCGGAGCGGCTATTATCGGCCGCCCCACCACGATGAAATCCGCACCGGCGGCCCTGGCCTCGGCGGGCGTCACCGCGCGCTTCTGGTCGTCGCCCAAAGCGGCCGGCCTGATGCCCGGAGTAACCAGTTTAAGTTTCCCGTCGTGCAGTTTTTTAAGGTCGGCGGCCTCGAGCGGGGAGCAGACCACGCCGTCGGCGCCGTTGGCCAGCCCCAGCGCGGTCAGGTTGCGCACGGTCTTGGCTATGCCGCAGCGGAAACCCGCGCGGAACAGGTTGTATTCGTCGAAGCTGGTCAGCACCGTGATGCCCCAGAGCTTGGGACGCTTCTCCAGCTCCGCGCAGGCCTTGAGCATTTCAACCCCGCCGGAGAGGTGCAGGGAGACGGAGTACACGCCCATCGCCGCGGCGTGCCGCACAGCGCCTTTCACAGTATTGGGGATGTCGTGGTACTTGAGATCGAGGAAGACCTTGCCGCCGCGCTTGTGCACCAAGTCCACCGCGGCAGGGCCGGCCGCCGTGAACAGCACGGAGCCGATCTTGAAATATTTAACGGTGCCCTCGAGCTTGTCGATCAGGGCGCCGGCCGCCTTCATGGTGTCGGCGTCCAGGGCGGCTATCAGTTCGGTTTTTTGCATAGTCGTAAAACTCAGCGGGCGGAGGGGGACCAGCCGCGGCGATGCAGGTATTCGAGAATGTCTTTTACGATAAAAGGCCCCTCGTAGACCAGACCGGAGTAGACCTGCACCAGGTCCGCCCCCAGTTTCAGCTTCTCCAGCGCGGTCGGCCCGTCGAAAACGCCGCCCGAGCCGATGACGGGCACGCGGCCCTTCACCAGCGCGGCCGTTTTGGCCAGCACGGCGTTGGAGAGCTCGCGCAGGGGGCGCCCGCTGAGGCCGCCCTCGTAGCCGCTCCAGTAGACCGGGACCGAGGAGCGGCTTACCGTGGTATTGGTGGCGATCAGGCCGAAGCCCTTCTCCACGGCCAGGGCGGCCGCGCCCTCCAGGCCGGCGTCGTCGAGGTCGGGGGCGATCTTGACGAAGAAAGGCTTGGTCCGCTTCTGGCCGGCGGCGAAATCCAGCATGGGTTCCAGCAGGCGGCGCAGCTTGTCCCCGCCGTGCAGGCTGCGCAGCTGCAGCGTGTTGGGGGAGCTGATGTTCACCGCGAAATAGTCGCCGAACTCGTACATCACCTTCAGCGTCTCGAGGTAATTTTTGGGCGCGTCCTCCATGGAGCAGTCGGCGTTCTTGCCCACGCTGATGCCCACCGGCACCGGCAGCGGCAGCAGGCGCTCGAGCGACTTGGCGGCTTCCCAGGCCCCGGCGTTATTGAAACCCATGCGGTTGATGATGGCCTTGTCGTCGCGCAGGCGGAACAGGCGCGGCTTGGGGTTGCCCGGCTGCGGCCGCAGCGTGACGGTGCCGAGTTCGAGGAAGCCGAAACCGAGGCCGGCCAGGAAACGGGCGGCCTCGCAGTTCTTGTCGAAGCCGGCGGCCAGGCCTACGGGGTTGCGGAATTTAATGCCGGCCACCGTGACGGGCAGGTCTTTGGCCCGGGCCATCAGGCGCACCACCGAGTTCAGCGCTTCCAGGCCCTGCGCCGCGCGGGCGGCGCGGATGACGGCATCGTGCACCGTCTCCGGGTTGAAGTTGAAGAGCAGGCTGCGGATAAGTTTACGGTAGAGGAAGCCCATAGTTGTCTGACAATTCTAGCAAAAGGCCCGCGGCTATTGGGCGCCGCGCGCGGCCACCAGGCCGCCGACCACGGTCAGCGCCGGCCAGCCGCGCAGTACGCGGCCGCAAAAGGGCGAATTCGACGACCTGGAGACAAAACGCTCCGGTACGCGCCGGGCGCGGCGCGGGTCCAGCACGGTTATGTCCGCGTCATAGCCGGGCAGCAGGCGGCCCTTGCGCCGAAGCCCCAGCAGCCGCGCCGGGTTGAGGCTCGCCAGGGCCGCCAGGCGCTGCGGAGTAAGGCGCCGCTTGAGCACGAGCTCGGTGACGCAGAGCGGGGCCAGCGTCTCCAGGCCTATGATGCCGAACGGCGCCCGGCGGAAGCCGCCGGCCTTCAGCCGCGCCTCGTGCGGGGCGTGGTCGCTGGCGATCAGGTCTATGGTGCCGTCGGCAAGGCCCGCCAGCACCGCCTCGCGGTCCGCCTGCGAGCGCAGAGGCGGTTTCATTTTATAGTCGGCGTCGTCGCGGCGTATGTCGGCGTCCGACAGCGCGAAGTAATGGGGGCAGGTCTCGCCGGTAACGGGCCAGCCCAGGCGCCTGGCCTCCCTGAGCGCCGCCACCGAAGCGGCCAGGCTCAAGTGCTGCAGGTGCACGGGCCCGGCGGCCGCCGCGGCCAGTATGTCGCGCAGTACCGCCAGGCTCTCGGCCTCGGGCGGTATGCCGGGCAGCCCCAGCCGGCGCGCGGCGCGCCCGGAGTTGATAACGCCGCGGCCGGCGCGGGCGAAGTCCTCGGCGTGGTCGAGCAGCGGCAGGCCCAGCGCCGCGGCCCGGCGCAGCAGGCCGTCGAGCAGCCCCGCGGGCAGGCAGCCGCCGTCGTCGGTGAAGGCCAGCGCGCCGGCCCTCTTCAGGCCGGCCAGGTCCGCCGCGGCGCGCCCGGCGCGGCCTCGCGTAGCGGCGGCGGCAAAGAACAAATTGACGGGCAGCCCTTCGGCCCGGCGGCGCAGGCGGCGCAGCAGCGCCGGGCTGTCGATGGCCGGGCTGGTGTTGGGCATCAGCAGCGCCGAGGTGATGCCGCCGGCGGCGGCGGCCCCCGCGGCGCTGGCCAGGGTCTCCGCGGCTTCGGCGCCGGGCTCGCGCGCGTGCACGTGCGCGTCTATGAAGCCCGGGAAGACCCAGAGGCCGGAGGCGTCGAAAGTATCGCAGGCGGGGGGCGCGGAGAGCCGCGCGGCGCGGCGGGCTATGCGCCCGCGGGCCAGCAGCAGGTCGCCGCGGGACGGGCCCGCGACGGGATCAATCAGCAGTCCGTTCTTTATCAGCAGGCTTCGCATTATTCAGGGCCCCGGCTGGCGGCGCCGCCGGCGCGGCCTCTATCGTGATCAGCCTGGGGGCGAAAGCTTCGTCGCTCTCCCGGTAGGAAACCAGCTGCAGCCCGGTTATCATCAGCAGCACGGCCCAGGCCAGCCCGAGTGAGCGCTTGGGGAGGAACAGGGCCGCGGTCTTGGCCGCCACGGCGAGCAGCAGCGTGGCCCCGATGGCGGAATGCCAGACCAGCACCTCGCGCCAGGCCGCCGGGTTTACGCGCCAGGCCATGACGAAATACAGCGCGGCCGCGAAGGCCAGCAGCGCCAGGAAGATGACCTGCCAACCGGAACCGCGGCGCTCCAGGGCCTCGTGCGTGAGCAGGCTGAAGCCGGCGGCGGCGTAGACGAAAGCGAAAGCTATGAAGAGGTAGAAGCCGCGCCGCAGGGTCAGGGCTTCGCCCAGCCGCTCGAAGCTCCACCCGCCGGGCAGGCCCAGCACGGCTAGGAACACGACGGCCCCGGACACGGCCAGAGCCGCGGCCGCCGCAATGGTCAGGCGCCGGCTTTTATTGTCCAGCGCCCAGGCCTCGGCCGCGCCCAGCAACAGCAGCGCCGCGCCTTGCGCGGTGTGCGCCAGGTTGGAAGCCCTCGTGAAATCGGCAAAATCCAGCGTCATTTGCGCCTTCCCCTTTTGCGGCCGGCGCCCAGGTATAAATACAGTCCGGCCAGGACGCCGCCTACGAAGAGCAGCCACAGCGGGCTGCCCAGTTGTTCACTAACAGGCCTAGCCTCCGGCGCTACGGGCGCTTGCGCAGGTTCAGCTTCTGGCGCGGCCGGCACGGCGGCCGGGGCGGCCTGCCGCAAAGCGGCTTTCTTTCCGCCCGAGCCGGGGGAGGCGGGCGGCAGCGGCTCCCTGAGGGAAGCCGCTGCAAAAGGGGAGGTGACTTTGCTGCCGGCGCAGGCGTCGAGGCTTTTGGAGCAGTCTTCAGCGGCGCGCGCGGCGGGGCAGAGAGCCAGCATTAAGGGGAGGAGATATTTGATCATGGCTTATTGTAGGAACCGAACGCCTCTTTGGGCTTGCGCGGCCGGGGGGCCGGGCTTTCCGCCGGGTAGCCCAGCGAGATCAGCACTTCCACCTTGCGGCCGGAGCCGAGGCCGAGGGCCTTGGCCGCGCCCTTGGCGCTGAACCAGCCTATCCAGCAGGTGCCCAGCCCCTGCTCGGCCGCGGCCAGCACGAAATGCTCCGCGGCTATGCCGATGTCCACCAGGCGGAAATTAGTGTCCTGCACCTGGTTGCCCAGCCAGGCGCTGAGCTTGCCGGTGTCGGCGACCACGGCCACCATTACGGGGGCGGCGGCGGCGAAGCGGGTGGCGGAATAAACGCCGGTGAAAGCCGCGGCGCAGAACTTCTCGCGCAGCGCCGGCTCGTCGATGATGATGAATTTGCAAGGCTGGGCATTGCAGGCCGAAGGAGCCAGGCGGGCGGCCTCCAGGCAGAGGTCCAGCTTCTCCCGCTCTACGGGGTCGGCCTTGTATTTGCGCACGCTGCGGCGGGCGGCCGCGAGTTCCAGGAAACGCGATTCGGGCATAGCCATATTTTATAATATAGAAAGCGCCGGGGGGACTGCTACGGAGGCTTTATGAAAAACTGGAAAGACGGCGTGAACTTCGCCATCACGGTCTGCGATTCGGAAGGGAAGATACTAGAGATGAACGCCAAGTCCGGCGCCACCTTCGCCAAAAGCGGGGGAAACAGCCTGGTAGGCGGCAATTTGCTGGACTGCCACCCGGAGCCCTCGAAAACGAAATTAAAGAAAATGCTGGCCGAGCCCTATACCAACGCCTACACGATAGAAAAGAACGGGATCAGGAAATTGATATACCAGACCCCGTGGCTGAAGGACGGCCGCCCGGCCGGCCTGGTGGAACTGTCGCTGGAGATACCCGCCGAGATGCCGCACTTCGTGCGCAAACCCGCCCAGCCTAACGAGTAACGTCGGTAGGCTGCACGCCGGTGGGCCGTATGCCGCCGGAGTTCAGCCGGCCGCCGAAAGAGCCGGTACGCGCGCCGCCCGAAATGGGCCGCAGGCGCGGCAATGAGGACCGCGCGCCCGAGCTGCCGCCCGCGGGAGAACCCATCATGCCGGCTATCCTGGCGCCCTGGGATCTATTGAAAGCGGCGGTCTCCGCCTCGGCGTCGGTGCCGGAAGCGGCGGGCAGCGCCACGGGGGGCGGCTGGTAGGACACCGTTTCCCCCTGGGCCCGCGCGCCGCCGCCGGCGCCCGAAGCTCCCAGCGCGGCGAACACCTGCTTGAGCATCAGGAAGATCAGCAGGAAACAGGCCGGGGCCAGCGCGGCGATGACGCCGATCTTGAAAACATTGGTCAGGATCTTGAGGCGGTGCAGGTGCCGGGCCTGCGCGGCCTTGCCCAGCCGCAGCATGGTATCGTCCAGCCAGCCGGCCTTCTCGGCCATCTCCAGCCCCTGCGCGTCCTCTTCCGGCATCAGCGGGGCCATGCTCTCGGTAAAACCCTTGCCGGCGGCGAACAGGTCGGCGGCGCGCGCGAAGCGGCGGCGGTCCACCGGGTCGTCCTGCGCGAACTGTATCATCACTTCCATCAGGGTGCCCAGCGGCAGGCCGGCCTTGAGCAGCAGGCCGATAGTGGTGTAGGTCTGCGAGAGCCGCCCCTGGCTGAGCGCGAAGCGGAAGCCCGGCAGCCAGTGGCCGGCCAGCGACAAAGCTTTGCGGCCCAGGGCCGAGCGGAGCGAGGAGCGGACCAGGAGGAAAGCGGCTATGGCCGAGACCAGCGCCAGCGGCCAGTTGGCCTTCAGCCAGGCCGCGGCGGCCAGGGCCCAGGCCGGCCCGGCGTCGCCGCCGCCGGCCTCGCGCAGAGGCTCCGTGATGGCCGGCAGCGCCACGAAGAGGAAGAAGACGAAAAGTCCGGCGGCCGCCAGCACCGCCACGGCGGGATAGAGCATGGCCCGGCGGATGCGCCGCCCGAACTCCAGCCGCACGTCCAGGCAGTCCGCGTACAGGTCCAGGAATTCCACGGTCTTGCCGCTCTCCTCGCCGGCGCGCAGCAGCGCCAGGAAGACAGGCGGGAAGCCGCCCTGCGCGGCCAGCGCCTCGTGCATCATCGCACCGCCGGAGGTGAGGGCGGCGGCGCGGGCTATCAGCCGCCCGTGCTTGCGGGATTTAGCCAGCGTTTCGAAGGCGGAGTTCAGCGGCAGGCCGCTGCGCACGGCGTCGGAGAGCGCCCTGCAGAAGTTGATGAGCCTTTCTTCGGAGATCATATCAGGCGGCGGTGCCGCGCTGGAAGCGGCGCGCGATGTCGCCCCCGGAGAGGTGGAACAGCGTGGGCCGCCCGTGCGGGCAGTGGTAGCTGTCCTTGGTCTTCCTGAGGTCGTCCATCAGCCGCAGGGCCTCCTGCGGCTTCACGAAGTCGTGCGCCTTGATGGATTTCTTGCAGGCCATCGTGGCGATCACGTTGCGCTTGATGTCCTCGGCGGCCCGCTCGGGCTCGCCCAGCACCTCGGACAGGTAGCCCAGGAATTCGGCGAAGGCCGGCTGGGAGAAATAGAAGAGGGCCGGCGCGGCGCGCAGCAGCGCCACGGCGGGGCCGCGCTGGTCTATCTCGAAACCGGCGGACTTCATCCAGTCCCGCCATTTCAGCACGGTCTCCATCTGCGAGCGCGACAGCTCGGCCTCGAGAGGCACCAGCAGCGGCTGCACCTTTACCGCGCCCTTGGAAAATTCGTCCAGGTATTTCTCGAACAGCACGCGCTCCTGCGCCGCGTGCTGGTCCACCACCAGCAGGCCGCCGTCGGCTTCGAACAGCAGGTAGCTCTTGGCCAGCTGGCCGAGGTAGGCCAGGTCGCGCGCGCGCCAGTCGGGCTGCTCCGCGGCGGAGGCGGGGGAGAGTTGAGGGGCCGCGCCGAACAGGCTGCCGGTCTCGGCGGCCGGGGCCGGCGGCGCGGCGGCCTCGCGGTAGGCGGGTACGTCGGGCGCGGTGAACTGCCGGCCGGCCTCAGGGGCGGCCATTGCCACCGAGGCGGTCTGCTTGCTGAGCAGCTCCTCGTAGACTGTGTTGGAGACTGTCTTGAAGATCTCGTTCTCGGAGGAGAATTTCACGTCGCGCTTCTGCGGGTGGATATTGGCGTCGAAGGCGCCGGGGTCGAGCTCCACGAAGACGGCGCAGGCCGGGTGGCGGCCGGTGAGCATGTGGCCGTAGCCGCGGTACAGGGCCTGCCGCAGCAGCGCTGAGGACACCGGGCGGCGGTTGACGAAATAGTGCTGGTTGGCGCGCGTGGCACCCAGCGCGTCGGGCCGCGAGACCAGGCCGTAGACGGCCATGCCGGGGGTCTTGCCCTCCACGCGGGCCAGACCGGCGTAGACGCTTTTGCCGAAGATCGCGGCGGCGCGGTTCTTCAGGTTCTCCCACAGCCCGCCGGGCAGGGCCGGCAGGTTCAGGATCTCGGCGCCGTCTATCACCAGGCGGAAGGACACTCCGGCGTTGGCCAGCGCGGCCTCCTCCACGGTCTTTATCAAATGCGAGCGCTCCGCGGCGTCGCTCTTCATGAACTTGGCGCGGGCCGGCGTGTTGAAGAACAGGTCGGCGGCCTCTATCGTGGTGCCCTTCACGGGCGCGGCCGGCAGTTCGGCTATCACCCGGCCGCCCTCGCCTTCTATGGAATAGCCGGAGTCGGCGCCCGGCTTGAAGGAAGTCAGTTTCAGGCGCGAGACGGCGAAGACGGAATACAGCGCCTCGCCCCTGAAACCGAAGGTGGCCAGCGAATAAAGGTCGTCGAAAACGTTGAGCTTGCTGGTGGCGTGGCGGCCGAGGGCCAGGCGCAGGTCCTCGCGGTCCATGCCGCGCCCGTCGTCGTGCACGCGGATGAGGCCGCGACCGGCTTTCTGTATCTCTATGTCCACGCGGCCGGCCCCGGCGTCCAGGGAATTCTCTATGAGTTCCTTCAAGACCGAGGCGGGGCGCTCTATGACCTCGCCGGCGGCGATCTTGGACACCACGTCTTCGGGAAGGACTTTTATTTCCGGCATAGGTTAATTTTACCTAAATTACAGGAGGGCTTTCAGCGAGACGGAAACCACGTTGACCAGGGAATGCAGCATGATGTTGACGGGCAGGCGCCGCTCCCGTTCGTAGACCCAGCAGAAATAAACGCCCACCGGCAGTATGACCGGGGCCGCGGCGCCGTGGAAGAGGGCGAACACCAGCCCGGAGAGGAGCGCGCTGGGCCAGAAGCCGTTGCGGCGCCTTATGGCCGAATAAAAGATGCGCCGGAAAAAAAGTTCCTCCACCGCCGGGCCAAGCACGAAAGCCGCCAGCAGCGCCGGCAGCGCGCGCAGCCAGGAAGCCGAGGCGGCGCCGTTAAGCATGGCCGCCTCGGCCGCGCTGTTCTCTGAAATGGGCGCCATGGCCGTCCTCGCCCCGTCGCCGCCGAACCAGGCCAGCGCCAGCAGCGCCACGGCCAGCGAGAGGCCGATCAGGACATAGCCGCCGAAATACTTTACCGCCAGGACCGCGTCGCGGGGGAAGTTGCGGGTCCAGTCCGCCAAAGCATGGCGCCAGGAAACCCCCAGGCCGCCCAGTACGGCGACCGAAGCCAGGCCGGTGGCCAGCAGGGCGGGGATATAGGCTTCGAAGGAATTCAGCCCGAAGTCCCAGCGCCGCCCGGCGGCCAGGCCCAGCGCCGAAGCCCCGGCCTGCAGCAGCACGACGGCGGCGGTAAGGGCCCAGAGGCGGCCGTAATGGCCGTAGGTTGGCGTCCCGTCGAAAGGGTTTTTGTCTTGCATAAGAAAAGAACCCGGGCTGGCTGCCCGGGTTCGCCGAGGCCGGGCGCCCTAGAGCGGCGGCTGAGCCGGGCCGTTCTGGCCGGCCTTCGCGGCGTAGTCCAGCGCGTAAGTATAGGAACCGAGCGAGCCCGTTACGGCCGAGCCGAGCACCGGCAGGCCGGCGGCGCTAAAAGCGGCCGCCTTGGCGGCCAGCGCCTCCTCGGCCTCGCGCTCGAAAGTAAAAGTCTCGGAAGCCTGGTAAGTCTGCACGGCCGCGGAAGGGATCACGCCGCCCTGCTGGTAGATGTTGCCCACCAGGAAATCCACGGCGTACGAATAGTCGCGGCCGGCGGGGCGCACGACGGAAGAGAGCGGGGGCAGACCGGCCCTGGCGAAGGCGGGCAGCGCGGCCCGGCCGGCCTTGGCGGCTTCCTTGTCGAAAGCGAAGGTTTCCCTGGCGTCGTAGCGGACCACCGCGTACTGGGGCCGTCGGCCGGAGGCATTGGTCCTAACGGCGTATTCCACTTCCACCGAGTAGTCTCGGTCGGGGCGGCGCACGGCGCGGCCGCGGATGGCCGTCAATCCGGCCCGCTTGAACAGCGCCAGGTAGGAGGGGACCGCCTCCTCGGCCTCGCGCTCGAAGGTAAACTTGCCGCCCGTATATTTATCGAATTTTACCGCGTACTCCCGGGAAGGGCGCAGCAGGTTCTTCACCACATAATCCACGGCGAAAGCCTCGTCGTTGCCAACGTCGTAAAGATAGGAGCCCAGCACGGCCAGGCGAGCGGCGCGGAAATTAGCCGCGGCGGCCCGCATGGCCTCCTCCGCCTCTTTGGTCAGCCAGTAGGCCTCGCCGTTCCTGTAGGTTTCCACCAGCACGGCGGGCGGCAGGGCGGCGTCGCCTTTTACCGAGGGCAGGTACTCGATGACGAAAGTATAATCGTTGCCCCGCTCCGTCACGCGGCCGCCCAGCGTGGTCACGCCGGCGGCGCGCAGCGCGGCCACGCGGGCGTTCAGGGCCTCCTCGGCCTCGCTCTCGAAAGTGAATTCCTCTTCGGTGGTATAGTTGGCGATGGTCACGCCGGGAGGCGTTACCGGGGCGGGGCCGTGGGGCTGCACGTAAGGGACCGGCGGCAGGTCGCCCGCCGAATACGAGCCGAGCTCGAAAGAGCCGGCGAAAGAAAGCGTGGAGAAGATTATTACGGACAGAACTGCGGCGGCGGTTTTGAACATTGGGCCTCCCTCTTACCCTTTAATTATAATAAGTAAAGGCCGCCGCCGTATGGGCCATTGGGCCATAAATCCGGTGGGTCCTAAGGACGGAAGACAAGCGGCGCTCAGTCGGGGGCGCGCTCGGCCTGGGCTATATATTCGTTGATATGCGGCAGCAGCCGCTCCACGGCGCTGCGCACCTCGGGCACCAGGGACAGCTCCCTGCGGGAGGCTTTCTCCACCAGCACCAGCGTCTTAAACAGCAGCCCCCTGGCGGTGTAGAGGTAATGCATGCGGCCGTGGCGGCTGCGGTGGCTGTGGCTTTCGGCTATACTGGCGTTGACCGAGTCTATGCTGTTGACCAGCTCTTTGCCTATGGTGTCGCGGCAAAAAAGATCCCAGTTCAGCACATCCTTCCAGATGCTGTCGGAGATATTCTCGGATTCCCTGAATATATGCAGTTCTTTGATTGTTTCCATGGTCCCCCCGGACGCGGCAACGCCGGCCGGCTGCACCTGCGGCGCCGGCTCTGCGGTCCTTGCCTTGTCTTAAAACCCCACGGGTAGTCTATTTAAAATGCGCGGACCCGTCAACAACCCGGCCGGGCGGCCGGGCTAATCTTTCAGGCGGCGCTTCCAGTCGGCGAGGGCGGACAGGGCCTGCAGGGGCGTCATGTTGTCGGCGTCGCACTGCTTGACCTCGTCCAGGACGGGGTGGCCGGAGAAGAGCGGGAACAGCGGGGTCTGGTTCTCGTCGGAGGCCGCCACCTTGATGTTGCCCTTGGTCTCCAGCGTGTGCAGGATCTCGCGGGCGCGGTTGATGGCGCTCTCGGGCAGGCCGGCCAGCTGGGCCACGTGGATGCCGTAGGACTTGTCGGCGGGGCCGTTGGCGATCTTGTGCAGGAACACCACCTCGGTCTTGCCGAGGGCGTTGGTCCATTCCTTGACGGCGATGTTGCAGTTCTTGACGCCCGAGAACTTCTCGGCCAGCTCGGTCAGTTCGAAATAATGGGTGGCGAACAGCACCTTGGGGCCGCCCTCGGGCTTGTAGAGGTGCTCGACCACGGCCCAGGCGATGGAGATGCCGTCGAAGGTGGAGGTGCCGCGGCCCACCTCGTCGAGCAGCAGCAGGCTCCTGGGGGTGGCCAGGCGCATGATCGCCGAGGTCTCGCGCATCTCCACCATGAAGGTGGACTCGCCGCGCGACATCCGGTCCTGCGCGCCGATGCGGGTCATGATGCGGTCCACCACGCCTATCTCGGCGGCGCGGGCCGGCACGAAGGAGCCGATCTGGGCCAGGATCACCGTGACGGCGGCCTGGCGCAGGTAGACGCTCTTGCCGCTCATGTTGGGGCCGGTGAGGATGATGACGCTGGCGCCCTCGCCGCCGAGCTCCAGGTCGTTGGGCACGAAGGTGCCCGGGGGCAGGAAGCGCTCCACGGCGGGGTGGCGCCCCTCCTCGACCTTCAGCAGGCCGCCGGAATTCACCTTGGGGCGGGAGAACTCGTAGCGCACGGCGCTCTCGGACAGCGCGTAGAACACGTCCAGCTCGGCGGCGCCGGAGGCGAAGACCTTGATCTCGCCGAGCGAGGCCTTGACCTTCTCGCGCAGCCCGCCGAAGAGGTGCGTCTCCAGCTTGGACATCTTCTCCTCGGCGCCCAGGATCTTGTTCTCCAGGACCTTGAGCTCCTCGGTGATGTAGCGCTCGGCGTTGACGAGCGTCTGCTTGCGCACGAAATAATGGGGCACGCGCTGCGACTGGGCCTTGGACACCTCGATAAAATAGCCGAAGACGCTGTTATAGCCCACCTTCAGCGTGGCGATGCCCGTCTTCTCCCGCTCGCGCAGCTCGATGTCGGTCAGCAGCTTCTGGCTGTCGCGGCGCACGAGGCGCAGCTCGTCCAGCTCGGGGCTGTAGCCGTCGCGGACCACGCCGCCGTCCGAGAGGCGGGCCGGCGGGTTATCGGCCAGGGCGCGCTCCAGCTCGGCGCGCAGGCTGTTGAGCGCGTGCGAGGCGGCGTCCAGTCGGCTGGCCAGCTCGGGCGCGCACTCGAAGAAGCCGGCCGAGCTCAGCAGCAGCTTCAGGCGCGGGAGCTGGGAGAGGGCCTTGCGCACGGCTCCTAGGTCGCGCGGGGAGGCGGAAAGGTTGATCACGCGGCCGAGCAGCCGCTCTATGTCGGGCACCTGCGACAGGATCTCGCCGAGCTGCTCGCGGCTCTCGCGGCCCTCGGCCAGGAAGGCCGTGAAGGCCTGGCGGGAATGGATCTCGCGCAGGTCGGTCAGCGGCTCCAGGATCCAGCGCCGCAGCAGGCGCGAGCCCATGGAGGTGCGGCACAGGTCCAGCACGCCCCAGAGCGTCTTGGAATCGTCGCCGTCGGGCCCGGTGACCAGCTCCAGCGTCTTGATGGCGGACTCGTCGAGCTGCAGCCGGTTGGCCGGCTCGTAATAGGACGGGGCGAAGACTTCCTTGAGCCCGGGCTGCGTCTGCCGCACGTAGGCGGCGGCCTTAAGCGCGGTCTTCATGGCCAGCTTGTGGTTCTGCCAGACGCCCTGAGAGGCCCAGGCGGGGGGGGCGGCGTCGCCGCGTGAGAACTCGGTGAGCGGCACCGCGCCGAAGGTCAGGCCGCGCCGCTGTATCTCCTTCATCGTGCGCGCGTCGGCCAGGATCTCGGCCGGACCGGTCTTGGAGACGAAGGACAGCAGCTGGTAAAAATCGGGGTCGTTGAGGTTCTGCGTGGCCAGGAAGTCGCCGGTGGACACGTCGAAAGAGGCCAGGCCCCAGCCGACGATGTCGAGCTCGAGGGCCACCAGGTAGCGGCTGTTGCGGGGCTGCAGCAGCTCGTCCTCCACCACGGTGCCGGGAGTGATCAGGCGCACCACCTCGCGCCTGAACAGCTTGGTCTTCTTGGAGTCGCCGGAGGGCGCGACCTGCTCGCAGATGGCCACCTTGTGGCCGGCGGCCAGCAGGCGGGCGATATAGTTAGTGGCGGAATGGTGCGGCACGCCGCACATCGGCACGCTCTGGCGCGCGGTCAGCGTCAGGCCCAGCTCGGCGCTGGCCGTCCTGGCGTCGTCGTAAAAGAGTTCGTAGAAGTCGCCCAGGCGGAAGAAGAGCAGGGCGTGAGGATAGGCGTTCTTCAGCGCCTGGTACTGCTGCATCAGCGGGGTCTCGGGAGTTTCAACCTGGGTCATAATGTGGCCTTTCCGCGGTTTTACCTCGTATATTGTATCAAAAGCTCTTCCGCCTCTTTAAGGGTCTTGAGGCTCATGAAGGCCCCGCGCGCGGCGGCCGCGCCGGGCAGGCCCTTGAGCCAGTAGCCGACCAGCTTGCGGGCCCTGGCCAGGCCGTGCTCCTCGCCGTAGATGCCGGCGTTGAGCTCGAGGAAGCGCAGAAAAAGGCGGACGCGCTCGGCGTCGGAAGGCGGCGGCATTTCGCCGCCGGAGAGGCCGGCCGCTATCTCGGAGAAGACGGCCGGGTTGAAGACCGCGGCGCGGCCCACGGCCACGCCGGCGCAGCCGGCCTCCAGCAGGGCGCGCGCGCCGGCCGCGTTCTCCACGCCGCCGTTGCCGAAAACGGGGATGCCGGCCGCGGCGGCGGTTTCGGCCATATAGTCCAGGTTCACCGGGCCGGTATGGAACTGCGTGGCGGGGCGGCCGTGCAGCGTGATGGCCGAGGCCCCGGCTTCCTCCGACACCCGGGCCAGCAGCGGGCCGAGGTTCTCGCCGGCCTCCAGGCCCACGCGGAACTTAACCGTGACGGGGATCTTCACGCTTTTGACCATGCGGGAGAGTATGTCCCCCAGCAGCAGGGGCGCCTTCATCAGTTCGGCGCCGGCGCCGGAGCGCCGCACCTTCCTGACCGGGCAGCCGGCGTTGACGTCCACGAGGGCCGCGCCGGCGCGCTCGGCGGCCTGCGCCGCGTGCGCCATGGTGGCGGGGTCCGCGCCGAATACCTGTATCGCCACAGGGCCCTCGCCGGGCCGCAGGTCCAGCATACGGAAGGATTTCTTGTTGCCGTACTTGATGCTGTCGGCCGAGACCATCTCGGTGACCACCAGGCCGGCGCCGCCGCCGGCCGCCAGGATGCGGAAGGCCGCGTTGGTGATGCCGGCCATCGGGGCCAGCGCCAGGTTGTTCTTTAAATTAACGCCGCCCAGCGTGAGCGGACGGAGCAGCGGTGTGGTCACGGTTTGATGGTGTAATTGCCGTCGTGGGCCAGGTGGAAATCGCGCGGGGCGCGGCGGAACAGCGGTCCGGTCTCGCGGGCGGGCGCGCCTATCTTCTTCAGGACGTTAAGCTGGAAGGTCATCGCGCGGTCCTCCACGTACAGGATCGCGTCCATGCCCTTGTAGTCGAGGCTCATGGGATTCGCCTCCACGGCGAAGTCGGCCTTCTCTCCGGGCGGGGGGACGCCGCGGCCTTTTTTCCTGCCGGTGGACCGCTCGTAGGCGGCGTGCCAGGCCTGGTGGGCCAGCACCCCGGCGCACCAGGTGAGGGAGCGGAAAGCGTGGTCGGCCGACAGCGCCGCCACCGGCTTGCCGTCCTCCAGGTAAAAGCCGGTCAGGTTATCCTGCCTGACCACGTAAATGTTCCTGCGGATGAAAAGGAAGGTCTCCCGGTCGGCCATCCAGATGAGCTTCAGCGCCCCGGTGACCTGGCTCTTGAAGGCCGGCGGGCCCTGTATGTCCAGGCCGGCCTTGGGGTCATAAGCCTCGGGGAGCACGCTGGCCGGCGCGGCCGCGGCGGGGGCCGGCGCGGCCCCGGCCTCTTCCTGCGAGGCGGTGCCGAAGATAGCGGCGCTGCCGGCGGCCGGCGCGGCCTCGTGGGAGCCCGGCAGGCGGCCCTGGACAAAATACCAGACGCCGGCGCCCATCAGCGCCAGCGGCAGCAGGGCCAGCGCCTTGCGGGTGAAGAAAGAGTTCCTGTGCTCGGTTTCGGGCATAGCTCTGAAAAACGGAAAGCGGAAACGGCAAAGATCAAAAGCACCTTTCGTTCCCGCTTTCCGGCTTGCGCCTCGCGCTTACTTCAGCGCTTTGAGGTAGGACTTGTAAAAAGCCTGCAGCTCGTTGTCGGGGTCCTGGAACTCCAGCACGTGCTTCTTGCAGCCGCGGCGCGAGCAGATCTGCACCTGGCCGCCGGCCTTCAGTTCGAAAGCCACCATGTGGGAACCGCAGGCGTCGCACTTGCGGGTGCTCTTCAGGTCGCCGTCGCAGTGGGGGCAGCGGAAACCGGCGACCTTGCCGGCCGGGATCGGCAGGGAGGTCTCGACGAGGTAGCTGCCGTAAAGGGAGCTCATGTAGAGCGGGGCGTGCTTGCCGGCATAGGTCAGGTTGACCTCTATCGAGGAAACCTTGTCCAGTTTCTTGGACGAATTCATCAGGGATTTGCCGCAATGCGGGCACTTTACCAGTACGCTTACCATAGGGACCTCCAGGAACCGTGTTGCTCGCCGCGGGCGGTTTCCGCCCGGGCGTCCTATAATATATCAAATTATAGCCGGCTATTCGTACCGCAGCGCCTCTATGGGGGACAGCAGGGAAGCCTTGCGCGCGGGCCAGAAGCCGAAAACTATGCCCACCCCGGCCGAGAAGCCGAAAGCCAGCGCCACCGAGAACGGGGAGATGTAGACGGCCCAGCCCGAGATCTTGGAGAGCAGCAGCGAGCTGCCGGCGCCTATGGCGATGCCCAGCACGCCGCCGACCACCGACACGATGACGGCCTCGATGAGGAACTGCAGCAGCACCGCGCGGCTGGTGGCGCCTATGGCCTTGCGCAGGCCTATCTCCTTGGTGCGCTCGCTCACGCTGACGAGCATGATGTTCATGATGCCGATGCCGCCGACGATCAGCGAGATGCCCGCTATCATGCCCAGCAGCGTGCTGAAGGTCTTGATCGTGCCGGTCAGCATGGTCTGCAGCTCGGCCATGTTCATCAGCATCACGCTGTCGTCCTTGTGGGCCGGCACGTTGTGGCGCTTGCGCATCAGCCGCTTCACTTCGCCCTGCACCTGGTCCATCTTGGTGTAGTCGGAGACTTCCAGCCAGACCGAATCCACGTAGTTCTTGCCCAGCACGATCTTCATCGCGGTCTGCAGCGGCACCACCACCACGTCGTCCTGGTCGCGCGGCCCCTGCGCGCCCTTGAGCGGCAGCACGCCGATCACGGTGAAGTTCTTGCGGTTGATCTTTATGGTCTTGCCCACCGGGTTCTCGGTCCCGAACAGCTCCTTGACCACGGTATTGCCGAGCAGGGCCACCTTGGCCAGGCGAGACCCCTCGGCGTCGGAGAAGAAGCGGCCGTAGTAGGGCTTGGCGTTGCGCATGGTGGCGTAGACCGCGCCGGCGCCCAGCACCGAGGTGCGCGTGTTCTTGGCGCCGTAGACCGCCTGCGCGCTGCCGCTCACGTTGGAGTCGGTGCGGGTGACATACTCCAGCCCGGCGATGGCCTTGGCGTCCTCGGTGGTGAGGCGGGTCACCGCGCCGGCGCCCATGCTGGCGCCGCCGGGGCCCCTGAACATGCCGGGCATGACGGCCAGCAGATTGGTGCCCAGCGAGGACATCTGCTTCTGTATGGCCTTCTGCGCGCCCGTGCCTACGGCCAGCATGGCGATCAGCGCGCCCACGCCGATGATGATGCCGAGCATGGTCAGCAGGGAGCGGGTCTTATTGCTGACTATGGAGGTGACGGAGGAGGCCAGGTTCTCGGCCACCTCGCGCCAGCTCAGGAAAAAGGTCTTGGGAATGTGCAGCCGCTTGGGCTCCCTGACCTCGCGCGGGGCCTTGCGCGCCGTGTCCTCGATGATCAGGCCGTCCTTGAGCCGGATGACCCGGTCCGCCCAGGCGGCGATGTCGGGCTCGTGGGTGACCATGACGATGGTGATGCCCTGCTCGTCGTTGAGGCGGCGGAAGATGCCCATGATCTCCTTGGACTGGTCGCTCGCCAGGTTGCCGGTGGGCTCGTCGGCGAAGATGATCTTGGGGTCGTTGACCAGCGAGCGGGCTATCGCCACGCGCTGCTGCTGGCCGCCGGAGAGCTGGTTGGGGCGGTGGCCGGCGCGGTCGCCGAGGCCCACCTGCTCCAGGTACTTGATGGCCTCGTGCGGGCGGCTCTTCTCGCCCAGGTAGATCTGCGGCAGCGCCACGTTGGCGGCCGCCGTCATGCGGGGCAGCAGATTGAACTGCTGGAACACGAAACCCAGGATGCGGGCCCGCAGGTAGGAGAGTTCCACGTCGTCGAGGTCCGCCACCTCGCGGCCGAACAGCCGGAAGGAGCCGGCGCTGGGCCGGTCGAGCAGGCCGAGGATATGCATCAGCGTGGACTTGCCGGAGCCGGACGGGCCCATGATGGCGACGAATTCGCCCTCCTTCACGCTCAGGTCCACGCCCTTGAGAACCTCGAGGGGCTCGCCGCCCATCTGGTACACTTTTTTTACGCCTTTAAGTTCGATCATAGGTTTTCCGGCCGCCGGGCCGCCGCCCTAACGGCCGCGCACCGCGCGCTGCTGCTGCCTGTTCATCGACGGGCGCTTGGGCATCAGCGGGTTGCTGCCTCCGGACTCCACCTGCGGGGCGTAGCCGCCGGCGCGGTAATACACCGTCTCGCCGGCGGTGAGCCCCGAAACGATCTCCACCCGGTCGCCCTCGTTCTGCCCGGTCCGCACCCGGGCGTAGACCGGCTGGCCTTTCTCGAGCCGCCTGACCACGGCCGTCTCGCCCTGCGGGTCGGTGGTGACCGCGGCGGCCGGCAGCAGCAGGATATCCCTGCGCTCCGAGATCCTGACCTTGATATTGGCCGTCATCTGCGAGCGGAAGAACGGCGGCACGCGCGCCGGGCGTAGCTTGACGGTGTAGGTCACCACGTTGTTCTTGGTAGTGCCCTCGTCGAGGATCTTGAAAACGGCGGCGCGCACCGGCTTGTCCGGGTAGGAGTCGAGCACGATGGTCGCCCGCTGGCCCATCTTGATCCTGCCGATGTCGGACTCGTCGAGGCTGGCCGAGACGATGAGCTTGTCGGAGATGGCGAACAGCACCGTGTTGGCGTTTACGGTCTGGCCCTGCACGACGTTGCGCAGGATCAGCGTGCCGTCTATCGGCGAGATGACCTTGATGGGCTTGTAGGTCTCCTGCCACTGCTTGTACTGCTCCTCCCCGGCCGCGCGGGCGGCGTCGAGGATGGCTACCCGGTCGGAGGAGCTCATCAGCGCCAGCACCTGGCCGGCCTTGATCTTGTCGCCTTCCTCGGCGAGGATCTCCTCTATGCGGCCGGAGGAGGAGGGCTGTATCTCCACGCGGTTCTCCGGCTCCACCACGCCGGTGGTATCCACGAGTTCGGAGAGGTCCGCCAGCTCGGCCTGCACGGCCTGGTAGCGCGGCGCGCTATCCCCGGTCTTGCGGCCGAAGGCGTACCACCCTCCGCCGGCCAGCGCGGCCGCGACGAGGACGATGAGGATCTTTTTCATATGTTTCCCTTATTCTCCGTGTTCCATGGCGACGCCCAGCAGTTGTTCCAGCGAGTTCTTGCGGGCGTGGGCGGTGCGGGCGTAGTCCAGCTGGTTCAGGTCCGAATCCACGAAATTCTGTTCCACGTTCACGAGGTCGATGAAGCTGATCTTGCCGGCCATGTACTTGATCTGCGCTTCCTTGTATCGCTCCTCGTTGGCCGCCAGCAGGCCGACGCCCGCCCCCGCCGTCTCGGCGGCGCTGAGATAGCTGTCGTAGCCGGAACGCAGCGAGGCGGCCAGCGCTATGCGCGCGGCCTTGTAGTCCTGCTCGGCCGCCGTCAGCGCCTTCTTATAGGCGGAGAGGTTGTTGACGTAGTAAGTCGGGCCGCCTGCGAAGAGCGGCAGGCTGAGGCTCAGGCCCATGGACCAGTTCTTGTCCCGGGGGAATTCGGTGTCGCCGCTCCAGCCATAGGAGCCGCTGGCCCGCAGCGAGGGATAGGCGTAATAGCGCGCCGAGCTGACCCGCTCCCTGGCCGCTTCCAGCGTTTTTTTTGCCGCAACGATGCGGGGCGACTGCTCCAGCGCAGAGTCTACCGCGGCGCCGTCCAGCGAGAAATCCGGCACTTCTATACCGCCCTTGGCGGCCAGGGCCGGGCTGCCCTCCAGGCCTATGGCCTCGGCCAGGGCGCGCCGAGCCGAGGACAGGTCCCGCTCCGCCCGTTTCACGGCCACGGCGGCGTTGCCGGCCAGCGCCTCGGCATACAGGGCGTTGCCCTTGGATTCCATGCCGCTCTCGTACTTGAGGCGGATAAGCTTGGCGTTCTCCAGCCGGATGCCGTGGATCTTGCGCTGCACTTCGACGCGCCGCTGGGCGAACAGCAGGTCGGCGAAGGCGTTGGCCAGCGCCTGGCGGGCCGAGGCCGACGCGGCGAAGTAATCCGCTTCTGCTTTCTCCCTGGAGATGCGGGCGTTCTTCACCGTGGAGACGGTGCGCAGGTTCAGCAGCTCCTGCGAAGCCGAGACGGAGGCCGACCAGCGGTCGGAGGGGGAGGAATTATCCCCGCCGCTGCGGTTCACCGAGTGGGAGACGCTGACCTGCGGCAGGTAGGAGTTCACGCTGGCCAGGTAGCTGTAGCCGGCCTGCTCCATGGCTGCCCGCGCCGCCTTCACCGAGGGATTGTGCTCCAGCGCCAGCCGGCGCGAGTCTTCCCAGGACAAGTCCTGGGCGCCCAGCGGGCCGGCCGCGAGCAGCGCCGCCGCCAGGGCAAAGAATGTTTTTTTCATGGTCATAGTCCCGTATAAATCGCCGTCTGCCCTATTACAACGCGGAGGGGGGCGGTTTTATTGCATTTTTTTACCGCTCGGTAGATAAATTATACAGGTTGGGGCGGGCAGCGTCAATGAAAAGGCCCTCCCGGAGGGGAGGGCCTCTCACGCGGGGCGGCGGCCGCTACTTCAGCTTCTCCTGGCCGGCAAAGCTGCGTTCCAGCCGGAACCCGGCGAGTATATCCCTGTCCTCCCGGGACGGCGCGCCGGCCATGTGCGCCGCCAGGGCCGAGCCCAGGCCGGGCCCCAGCATGAAGCCCTGTCCGCACATGCCCACCGCCAGCACGTAGCCCTTCAGCGCGGCGGGGAAATCCACTACCGGGAAGCCGTCGGGGGTCATCGGGTACAGGCCGCGCCAGGTGCGGCGCACCTTGAGGGTGGCCAGGTTGGGCATCAGCGAGATCATGCGGCGCGAGACCTCCGGCAGGAACTCGGAGGTGGAGCGCCGGTCGTGGCCCCAGATGGGCGGCTGCGGCGTCAGGCAGAATACGATCTGCCCTTCCCAGTTCTGGTAGAAGTAATAGTTCTTGGATTTGTCGCCGGGGCGGATGTCCACCACCATCGGGTCGAAGAAGCGCGCGGCGGGCTCGGTGATGCCGGCCTCGTGGCAGTCGGGCTTCACCGGCACCGCCACGCCGGCCCGCTCCGAGACGGGGGCGGCGTCGGCGCCGGCCGCGTTGACCACCCACCTGGCCCCGTAGCGCCCTTGCGGCGTCAGCACGCCGGTCACGGCCCCGCCGTCCTTCAAGATTTCTTTCACCGGCTCATGGAAGCGGAACTCGGCGCCCAGCTTTACCGCGCGCCGGAAGAAGGCGTTGACCGAGAGCAGCGGCGAGGCGGAACCGTCGCCGGGGGACCAGGTGCCGCCGCGCAGGTCCTTGTCGGCGATGCCGGGCACCAGACGCTTTACCTCTTCGGCGCCGATCCAGTCTATATCGAGGCCGAGGCCCCGCTGCACCTTCAGCAGCTCACGCAGCACGCGCTCGTCGCTCTCGGTATAGACCGGGAACAGGTAACCGCCCCGGATCCAGCCGATGTCGTCGCCGTGCTTCTCCTTCCAGGTGGAGAAAACCTCCAGGCTGCGCAGGCAGGCCTTGATCTTGGAACCGTCGGAGTGCGTGGCGCGCACGCCGCCGATGGCGCATTTGTTCTGGCCCTGGCCGGGGGAAGCGTCCTTCTCCAGCACCAGCGTTTTGAGCCGGCGCTCCGCCAGCTCCATCGCCAGCGGCGTGCCCACGCTGCCCGCGCCTATGATGATGACGTCGTAATTGTTTTCAGCCATAGCTTCCTTTAAAATCCGCTCCAGCTGGCTTTCTCGTCGGCTTCGGTGCGGCATTTCACGCCGGAGAAGACGCCCAGAGGCGCCTCCACGAACAGCGGCCGCCGGGTGAAGGCCGTGACCGTTTTAGGATCCACGCCCTCGCTGCGGAAGATGTTCATCAGCATCGCCGAGCAGGTCTTGGAGCCGCAGGCGCCCATGCCGGCGCGCGTGACGGCCTTGAGCTGGTTGAGGTCGCGCATGCCCGAGCGGATGGCCCTGCGCACCTCGCCCAGCGAGACGCGCTCGCAGCGGCAGATAATGGTCTCATCTTCCGCCTTGGCCAGGTCGGCGGGGGCCTTTGCGCCCGCTTCGGCCTCGAAGAGCCGCAGCGAGACGGCTTTGTCGGCCGTCTCGGGCGTGGCCTTCACTATGACTATCATCGTATTCTCGGCCTTGAAATCCTTCACGTCCAGCACCTCGGCCTCTCCGAGGTCGGCGCCCTCCCAGCCGGTCAGGCGCACCCGGTCGCCCTTCTTCACCAGGCCGCGGCCTATCTCGAAAGGCAAGGCCACCGACGGGCTGGCGGGATCCTTGCGGTAGTCCACGATAGTAATGGCCAGGCCGGGGCAGATGACCAGGCATTTATAGCAGCCGATACAGTCCCCGGTGAACTGCGGAGTGTTCATGATGCTCTCGCCGGAAAGTTTAATGGATTTCTTGGGGCAGACGGTAACGCAGGGGTTGCAGGGGATCTCCTGCCGGCAGTGCAGCACCGGGTAGACTTTCCGGTCGTGGTCCTTCGCGGCCGGCGCCTTGGTGATCCCGGGGCGGGACTTGAGCACATCGAGCCGGTCGAACCAGAAGCCGGGCACCGGCGCGGCCATCACGCCCAGCGACTTCAGCACCTTGTGCGCGGTGATCTTGCCGCTGAACATGGCGGCCGAGGCCTCGGCTATCTCTTCGGCGTCGCCGCAGACGAAGGCTTCCATGCCGGCCTCGCGGGCCTGCGCGTGGAACTCGTCCACGGAAGAAAGGCCCACCGCGATCAGCAGCGTGTCGGCCTCGAAAGTCCGTTCGGTGCCGGGCAGCACCTTGAACTTCTCGTCCACGGCGGCTATCGTTACCCGCTCCAGGCCGTCCCTGCCGTCGGCGCGCACTATAGTGTGGCGCGTGTACACCGGCACGCCCAGGCGCCGGATCTTGTCCTCGTGCACCTTGTAGCCGCCGCAGCGCTCCTGCGCCTCTATCAGGCCCACCACGGAGATGCCGGCCTGCAGCGCGTGGTAGGCCGCTATCAGGCCCACGTTGCCGCCGCCGACGATGAAAAGCCGTTTGGCCGGGCGCACCAGGTCGCGGTTGACCAGCGTCTGGAAGGCGCCGGCGCCGTAGACGCCGGGCAGCGTGTTGCCGGGGAAGCCCAGGGATTTCTCGCGGGCGCCGGTGGCGCTTATAATGGCCTTGGGCCGCACCAGGCAGTACTGGTCGCCGCGCAGCACCCCCGCTTTCCTGTCGGAGAACACGGCCAGGCAGGTGGCGTTGGTCCAGGCCTTTACCGACGGGTAGTCCTTCAGCTGGTCCTCCAGCTTGCCGGCTATGTCCACGCCGCGCGTGCCGGCGTAGCAGTCCTCCACCGAACCGAAGAATTTATGCGTCTGCAGCACCAGCTTGCCGCCGAAGCGGTCCTTATCGTCCACTATCAGGGTGTTCACGCCCAGCTTGCCCAGCTCGGCCGCGGCCGCCAGCCCGGACGGGCCGCCGCCTACGATCAGCGCGTCGACGTCCAGCTCCTCCACCCGCCCGAACTCCTGCACGCAGGCCACGCGGGGCAGCCGCGCCTCTCCGCGCAGCGTCTCCACGCGCAGGCCCTCGCGCACCGGCGTCACGCAGGATTTCACGGTCAGGCCGTCGGCGATGACCGAGCATTGCGCGCACTGGCCGTTGGCGCAGAAGATGCCCTGCGGGGCGCCGTCCTTGTGGTGGCGGCTGAAGATCTTGACGCCGTTGGCGAACAGCGCGCTGGAGATCATTTCTCCTTCCAGCGCCTCGCACGGTTTCCCGTCGAAAGCGAATTTCACGGTCTTCCGTTCTTCCGGCTGAAGAACGGGGTGTTCGGTTATTCTTTCCATCAGAGGCCTCTCTACCGCGGCGTATAACTTCTATATACTATAATAAAAGTGCCTTATGGAAAAACAACGGAAAGAGTCCCGCGCGGCGCGTTTTCTGCTGCCCGCGTTGGCCCTGCTGGCCGCGGCCGCGGCCGCCCGCCAGCTGGTCTCCGGCCGGGTCTACTCCGTGCAGGATTTCTCCCATTACGCCGACCGCGGCGAGATGCTGTTCCACGCTTTCGCCGACAAAGCCGTCAGCTACAGCATGCCCCTGCTGAGCCTGCTGGTCTCCACCGCGCAGTACCACCTCGGCCTCCACCCCGCGGCGCTGGTCAAAGCCGCCGGACTGCTGCTCTGCCTGCCGGCTTACGCCATGGGCGCGCGCGGCGGCGGCCGGGCCCGCGGGGCGCTGTTCGCGCTGGCGGTGCTGGCCGTCAACCTGGGCTATGCCGCCCAGGAGGCCGAGCAGACCATCTACTCCCTCACGCTGCTGGTGTTCCTTAACGCCGAGCTGCTGCGGCAGGCTCGCGGCGGCCTGGCCCTGGCCGGCCTCAGCGGCCTGGCCGCGGGCGTAACGCTGCTGGTTCGTTCACCGCTGTTCGCTTTCCCGCCGCTGGCCGCGGCCTTCCATTACTTCTCGCGGCGGCCGCCCGCAAAAAAATGGCTGCTGGCCTCCGGCCTGCTGCTGGCCTGCGCCTACCTGCCGCTGGCGCCATGGGCCAGGCTCAATTACGGACTGTTCGGCCGCCTCATCCCCTTCGAGGAGGAGCGCTCCACCTGCAATATCATCACCGGCGCCGCCGGCGTGATCTACACCATAGAGGGCGACGCGCGCGCCTACGCCGGGCTCTCGCGCACCGAGAGCCCTTACCCGTGGGCGATAAGAAAGATAGCCGGCGCCCCGCTGAACTACGCCGGGGCCGTAGTCAAACGGGTCTGGCAGACGCTGCTGATGTTCCCGGGGCTGTTCGCGCTGGCCGGGCTCGGTCTGTTCCTCTCCCGCCGGCGGCGGGAGGCGCGCTTCATAGCTTTCCTGTCCTCCTATTACGTGCTCCTGCATTGCCTGCTCTCGATCGAAGAACGCTACTTCTTCCCGCTGCGCTACCTGCTGGCGCTGCTGGCGGCCGGCGGCGCCTGGGAACTGCTGGCCCGCGCCGGCCTGACCCGCGAGGAGGCCGGCCCGCGCGAACGCCTGACGCCGGCGCTGACGGCCGCCCTGGGGCTGGCCGCCGCCCTCACGCTGGGGGTGGTCTGGCGTTACCCCTCCGCCGCGCGGCCGGGCCTGATAGCGGCGCAGGAGGAACTGAAGAAGCACCCGCGCGACGCCTGGCTGCACAAGAAAAAAGGCGAGACGCTGCTGGCCCTGAACCTGACCGCCCCCGGGCTGGCGTCCCTGCGCGAGGCCTGCCTGCTGGGCGCCGGCCACGATGTCTGCTGGCTGACCGGTGCGCTGGACGGCGTCCCCAACAACCCGCCCCGCTACGAGAACCATTACGAGCTGCTGCTGCTCAAGACGCTGCGCGAGCTGCAGCTGGGCCGCCGCGCCGAAGCCGCGGCGACCTTCGCCGAAGCCGAGGCGTTCTGGAGCACGGCGCGCAACGGCATCAAGGCCATCCCCTACGAGGCCGACCTGGCCCACCTGCGCAGGATACGCGAGACCAACAAGACGCTCTGGGACATGGACCTGCACGGCGCGCTTTTCTATTTCCCCGCCGCCGAGCGGCCGGAGATCCTGCGCCGCCTGGGGCGCCTGACCCCGCTTACGCCCCGACTGAGCGCGATGATAAAAGAACCCGCCGGGCTAGAGCACGAAGGCTATGACCTGGCGCTGGCCTACACCGGCGCGCTGCTGGAACGGGCGCACCTGGCCCCGGCTCCGGACGCCGGGCTGCCGGCGGCTGAAGGCGCTTTCATGCGCGCGCTGGCCGCGGCGGCCGGGCGCGGGGAGCTGGCCCGCCTGCTGATGACGGCGGCCCCAACCCCGGGCCAGGCCGCCTGGCTGTACCTGAATTCAGAGAACGCCGCCGAGGCGTACGCCGGAGAGGACCCGCTGACCGCGGCGGTGCGCTTCCTGGCCCTGCGGGGCCGGGACGGCGGCGGGCTGGTGAAGGCGCTGCGGAAGGCGCCGCTGGTGGCGCTGGCCGCGGCGCGCGAGCTCGCAGGCAGCGACCCGGCGGGCGCTCGGACCCTTATCGGAACCGCTCTCTCATCGGCGGAACGCTTCGAGTCCGCCAGGGCCGAAGCCGCGCTGCTCTACCAGGAACTGGGCGACCACGCCGCCAGCGCCGCGCTGAACCGGGCGCTGCTGGGCAAGAACCCCGGCTATCCCGGCATTTTCAATAACCTGGGGGTCTCGCTGCTGTTCCTGGGCAGGGAGCGCGAAGCCGAGGCCGCCTTCCGGCGGGCCCTGGCGGCGGAGCCCGGGGCCTACTCCCCGGCGCTTAATCTCGCCGCTCTGCTGGCGCGCCGCGGCGACGCCGCCGCTGCCGAAAGCTTCTACCGCGCCGCGCTGGCCAACCCGGCCCTGCCGCGGGCGGAGCGCGAACGCGTGGAACGGGAACTGGCCGGCATGAAATGAGCCGGACCGGCGGGGCTATTTGTTATAATAATCCTGTATGGAGGGTACAATGAAAAAAATTATTTTGACGGCCGCCTGCGCCCTGTTCGCCGGCAGCCTTAACGCGGCGGAATTCGAACTCAACGGCGCCAGCCTGGTGGACCAGGTAGTCGCCTCGGCCCCCGAGGTAAAGATCCCCGAGGCCCCCAAGCCGGCCAGGGCCAAAACCGGCAGCTATGTGCAGCTCTCCGGCTACGTCAGTCTGAGCGGCAGCGGCTGGATACACGGCGACAACGGCGGTTTCACCAGCGTTACGCTCTCCGGCTGGGGCAATTTCCGCGACTCTTCCGGCAGGATCACCAGCAACAGCACGCACATCAGCGCCACCGCCTCTTTCTGGGTCCGCCCCAACCAGTCCATCTTCGAAACGGTGCGCCCCAACGTCTACGTGACGTTCTACCGCGACGGCAGGATGGTCGGCTCCACGAGCATGACCGGCAGCATCTCCGTCAACGGCTGGCCCAGCTCCAACTATTTCAGCCTCAGCGGCTCCGGCTACCTGAACGGCTCGATGTACGTGGAGGACGCGGACTAAAGGCCGCGCCTGCGCTGGGAGGGCGGCTTCAAAAGGCCGCCCTTTTTTATTATCATTCAAACTATGAAGATACTCGAAGGCAAAACCCTCTCGGCCGAAATACTCGGCGCGCTGCCGGCCCGCGTGGAGGCCGTGAAGGCCCGCCTGGGCAGGCCCCCGTCGCTGGCCATCATCAATTACTTCGCCGACTCGCCCTCGGCCGTTTACGTCAAGCGCAAGATCGCCGCCTGCGAGAAGCTCGGCATCGCAGTTAAACTGTTCGCCCCGAAGCCCGAGGAAGGCTACCCGGCCTTCAAGGCGCTGCTGGCCAGGCTGGGGGCCGACGCGGCCTACGACGCCGTCATGATAGAGCGGCCGCTGCCTGACGGCTTCGAAACCAGGGAGACCTGGGACGCCGTGCCCGCCGCCAAGGACGTGGACGGCCTCTCCTCGCTGAACATGGGCCGCCTGTTCATCGCCAAGAAGTTTTCCGAGATAGAGAACGGCGGCTTCTTCTCGCCGTGCACCGCGCTGGCCGTGATACGCCTGCTGCGCTTCCACGGCATAGACCCGGCCGGCATGAACATAGCCGTGGCGGGCCGCTCCACCGTGGTGGGCCGGCCGCTGGCGCAGATGCTGCTGGCGCTCGACGCCACCGTCACGGTCTGCCATACCCGCACCAGGAACATCGCCAAGGTCTTCAGGCGCGCCGACCTGGTAGTCACCGCGGCGGGCAAGGCCAAGTGGCTCAAGCCCGAACTGCTGCCGCCCGGCGCCACGGTGATAGACGTGGGCACCAATTTCGACGAGAACGGCCGCATGTGCGGCGACGCGGACTACGCCGCGCTGGAGCCCGCCGCGGCCGCCGTCTCGCCGGTGCCCGGCGGGGTGGGGCCGGTCACGCTGGCCTGCCTGCTGGAAGCGGCGGTCCGCGCGGCCGAGCTGGCCCCAAAAACGGAAAAAGGCGGGATAATACTCACATGAATAAAATATTAAACCTGGCCCTGGCCCTGCTGCTGCCCGCGGCGCTGCTGCTGCCGGCCGCCGCGCAGGAGCAGGCGGCGCCGAAAGAAGCCGCCGCGACCTCCAAGCCGGCCGCCAAAAAGAAAGCTAAGAAAAAGAAGAAAGCCGCGCCCGTCTCGGAGTATAAATTCGGGGCCGTGAGCAAGACCTCCACCTATAAGTTCGACCGCGAGGCCGAACCGATAACCAAGGAGTCGGCCAAAAAAGCGGCCGCGAAGAAAGCGGCCGCGAAAAAGAAGAAGAAAAAGGGCGCGGCCAAGAAGGCCGTCTCCGAATACAAATTCGACGCGGTGGACCGCGTGCCCACCTATAAGATGGACAAGTACGCCGACCCGATCATAAAGACCCCGAAGAAAAAGAAAGCCGCCGCCAAGAAGAAGGGCGTGGAGCCGGCCGAACCCGCGCCGGGTCACGGCGCGTCCGGAGCGATCCCGGAGGTAAACTGATGTCGGCCCCGCTGGCAAAGGCACCCAAAAGATGAGCGGCGCTGCGGAGTGGCATAACGGCTTCTTCAAGAACTCCTTCTACAACCCGGCCTCCCCGGCCGCCGTGGAGAAGGCGCCCGCCGAGGCAGCCTTCGTCCTGAAACAGCTCAAGCTCGAAAAAGGTTCGGCGCTGCTGGACCTGTGCTGCGGCCCCGGCCGCCACGCGGTGGAATTCGCGCGGCGCGGCCTGGCCGTGACCGGCTACGATTTCTCCGCCGAGTACCTGCGCGAAGCCGCCGCCCGCGCCAAAAAGCGGCGGGTGGCGCTCCAGCTGCGGCGCGGCGACATGCGGCGCCTGCCCTGGCGCGGCGAGTTCGACGCGGTGGTGAACCTGTTCACCAGCTTCGGTTATTTCCTGAAATTCTCCGACGACCTGAAGACGCTCAAGGGGGCGGCCCGCGCGCTCAAGCCCGGCGGCCTGTTCCTGATAGACGTGATCAACGGCGATTTCATCAGGACCAACTACGCGCCCAGGGACTGGCACGACCTCGGGGACCATTACCTGCTGGAAGAACGGGAGGCCGCCCGGGGCGGCATCTACAACGAGTGGACGCGGATAGACAAGAAAAGCGGCAGGATACAGAAGAAGACTTTTTTCAACCGGCTCTACGGCCGGGCGGAGATGACAGCCGCGCTGCGCAAGGCGGGCCTGGCGCCGCTGAAATTCTGGGGGGGGTTCAAAGGTGAGCCGCACTCCGAGGAGAGCGTGCGGCTGATCTGCCTGGCGAAGAAGAGCTGACCCGCCCCCTAAGGGCGCCGGACCCCGCGTCAGCCGCGGGGTTCTTTATTTTTAGCGGCGAGCTGGCCGCAGGCGGCGGCGATATCCGCGCCGCGCTCCACCCGCAGGTAGGTGCGCACGCCCGCCTCTATCAGCTCCAGTTGGAAAGCCTTCACGCGGGGCGTCTCGCCGCCGGGGCCGCCCGGGGGATTGTAGGGGATCAGGTTGACCCGGCAGGGAATGTCCCGGACCAGGCCGGCCAGCAGCGCCGAGTCGGAGGGCCGGTCGTTGACGCCGGGAAAAAGGATATATTCGAACATCACGGCCGCCTTGCGCGCGCGGCAGTAGGCCCGCACGGCTTCCAGTACGCGGCGCAGCGGGTATTTCTTTTCCATCGGGGCCAGGCGGGCGCGCGTCTCCTCGTCGGCCGCCACCACGGATACCGCCAGGCGCACCCTGAGGTCGGAGGCTGTCAGCTCCTCGATCACCGGGATCACGCCCACGGTGGACACCGTCATCTTGACCTGCGGGAAATGGCGGCCGCGGCTGTCCGAGAGCAGCCGCACGGCGCGCTTCACGTTCTCCCAGTTCAGGAACGGCTCTCCCATGCCCATAAAAACTATGCTGCTGATCTCGCCGGCCTCCCGCAGGCAGGCCTCGAACTGGGCGATGATCTCCTGCGGCGTCAGCGAGCGCCGCAGGCCCAGCGCGCCGGTGGCGCAGAAGGTGCAGCCGCAGTCGCAGCCGGACTGGGAGGAGAGGCAGGCTATCACCCTGTCCTTGGCCGGCAGGACCACGCATTCGGCGGGGGCGCCGTCGTGAAAACGGAAAAGTATCTTGCGGGTGCCGTCGCACGACACCTGCGTTTCCGCGGGCACCGGGAGCGTGGAGAGGGAGTAGGCGGGGGAGAGCGCGGCGGTTACGCGGGGCGGGACGCCGGGCAAGGCGGCCAGATCGGCTGCTCCCAGCCGGTGCACGGCCAGGTACACCGCCGCCGCGTGCACGGGCTTCTCGCCGAGGGCGGTGAGCGCCGCCTCCAGCTCCGGCCTGGTCAGGGCCCTGAGGTCGGGCTTCATGCGCCGCCCGCCAGGTAGCGCCTGCTGAAATCCCAGCGGCACAACTCCAGCAGGCGCCGCGCCGACTCTATAGCGCCGCCGTAGCCGGGCTCGAAAAGAGTCCGCGAGAAAGGGTTCCTGCCCGCGGCCAGCACCCGCGGGTCCATCGGTATGTCCGAATAGACCAGGCGCAGCGAGGCCGGCCCGGAGAGCAGGCCGGCCAGGTCTTCCTGGCCTGAGAAATAATTTATTTTAAAGCCTGAAGTTTTAATTTCCTTGGCCAGTCGCGCGGCGCCCTGTTCGGCCGCGGCCTTGGCGCCGAGAGAGCCCAGGCGGACGAGCAGGCGCAGCCGGAGACCGGTCTCGGCGAGAAGCGGCAGAAAATCCAGCCCGGCCAGGGCCGGGAGATCGGAGGCGCCGGCCACCAGCGCCGCCCCGTAGGCTGAAGCCTGACGGGCCAGATCGGCCAGCGCGCGCCGCTGCCCCGCTGTCGCGCGGGCAGCGGCGGGCAACGGCCGGCGCAGGGCTTTGAAGATGGCGGCGTACCAGCGCCGGGTGGCGGCGAAGCCCAGCGGCTCGGGGGCGGCCAGCCACCTTATGCCGGCCCGGTCCAGCGCCGGGCAGAGGGCCGCGTCGCGGGCGGGGAGGATGACCAAACGGGCGGCGGCCAGCGTCTCGTAGAAACCGGCGGCGGGGGCCGTGCTCAGGCCGCCGGCCGCCAGCGTTTCCGATAATTCTCCGTCCGGCCGGGGCCCGTGGAAAGCCAGGTCGTAAGCGGGGCGGGGGCGCGCCAGGCGGGCGCGGCGAAGACCGCGGTACAGCAGCGCGGCGCGGGCCTCGGTCTTGGCCGCGGAGTAGTCGTCGTAGCTGTTGAAGTTCTCGCGCAGCACGCGCACCCCGTGCTCGCGCTCCGCGTCTTCGGCGGCGGCGGCAGTGTCTCCGGCCAGCAGCATGGGCCCGCAGGTGGTATAGAACTCCACCAGCCCGCCGCGGCCGGCCGATCTGGCCGCGGCCTCCAGCGCCCGGCGCACCAGCGGCCCTTCGCCGGCCAGCGCGTCGCGTGAACCGAAGCCGGTGGAAAAGACGTTGCCGGCCGCCTTGGGCAGGCCCGGCAGCGAGCCGCCGCCGGCCAGGGACAGGCGGCCGGCCGAGACCTCGCAGAAGCGGCACTCGGCGTCGCCGTGCTCGGCCACCGCCAGGTCAGGCGGCAGCGAGACCCCGTCGTTGCCGGAGGTAAAGATGAAAGGCTGCCAGTGCACGGCCAGGTACACCGCCGCCGCGTGCACGGGCTTCTCGCCGAGGGCGGTGAGCG
>PHAL01000092.1 GCA_002840355.1 Elusimicrobia bacterium HGW-Elusimicrobia-3
CCTCCGACTTGGCGACAACCAGCGAAGTGAGCTGATCGCCCATCACGTTGGGAACAGTCCGCGACATGTCGAGAATCCGGTCGACGCCCAGAATCAGCGCGATCCCCTCGCCCGGCACCCCGACGGTCTCGAGGATGAGCACCAGCAGCGGGATCGAGCCACCGGGCACCCCGGCCGCACCGACGGCTGTCACCACCGACATCACCACCACGATGATCTGGCTCGGCAGCGACAGATCAACCCCAAAGACCTGGGCCAGGAACAACACCGTCATCCCCTCGAACAGCGCGGTGCCGTTCATGTTCATGGTGGCGCCGAGGGGCAGGACAAAGGAGGCGACCTCCTTGGGCACCCCGAATTGCTCCTGTGCCGTGCGGATGTTGGCCGGCAGCGAGGCGTTGGAACTCGAGGTGGAAAACGCCGTGACCATCAGGGCACGGCAGCGGGAGAAGAAGACGCCGTAGGGAATCCCGGCCGCGAACTTGGCCAGGAGGCCGATGACCCCGGTGAGCTGGATGGCGAGCCCCAGCAGAACCACTCCCGCATACATCGCCAGCGATTGCAGGACGTCAGCGCCGAATCGCGCCGTGACCGAGAAGATCAGCCCGGCCACCCCGTAGGGGGCGATCTTCATGGCGTATCCGATGATCTTGGTGACCACTTCGACCAGCGAGTCGAGGACGTCCATGATCGGCTTCGATCGCTCCGCCGACATCTGGGTGAGCGCGATACCGAAGACGATCGAGAAGAAGATCAGGCCAAGCATGTCGCCCCGCGCGGCCGAATCGACGGCGTTGCGGGGGACGATATTGATGAAGGTCTGGATTCCGAAGACCGCCCCTGCCCCGACCCGCTCGGTGGCTTCGCCCGAATACTGCTCCAGGAGCTGGGCACGGAGCGCCGGATCGAGCGATTCTCCCGGTCCGATCAGGTTGACCAGAGTGAGGCCGATGGTTGCGGCACAGGCCGTGGTGAGGAGGAAGAATCCCATCGCCTTGCCGCCGATGCGCCCGATCTTCTTGAGGTCGCCCAGCGAGGCCACCCCCATCGTCACGCTGCCGAAGATCAGCGGCACCACAATCATGAAGAGCATCCGGAGGAAGATCTGGCCGGCGGGGTTGGCGACGTTGTCGACCGCCCAGGCCAGCTCGGGGGCATCGCCGAAGAGGAGGCGCGAGCTGACCCCGGCGACGGCGCCGACTACCAGCCCGAGGAGAATCTTGGTGTGAAGTTGCACGAATCAGGATCCCGGTTTGGAGGAAGATGAGGACGGGCAGAACAGCGGTGCAGCTGGTCGGGCGGTACCAATGCCCCCGGCGTGATTCGAACACGCGGCCTAGCGTTTAGGAAACGCTCGCTCTATCCGGCTGAGCTACGGGGGCGAGGCCGGAAAAATATACCGAACAACAGGAAATACCAGCGACCGAAGCGGCTGGGCCAGCCTGCATGCCGAACTGGCACAGGTGGACCCGCTGGCGGCGGCGCGTATTCATGCCACCGACCCACAGCGCATCGTGCGTGCGCTGG
>PHAL01000093.1 GCA_002840355.1 Elusimicrobia bacterium HGW-Elusimicrobia-3
CGTCGGTGGTCTCTTCGGCGCAAGCTCTATCACGACCTACATCGAGTCAGCTGCAGGCGTCGCCGAAGGTGGCCGGACTGGCCTTACGGCCATCGTCACGGGTGTCTTCTTCGCTATAGCAGCGTTCTTTGCTCCGCTCGTGGGCATGATCGGTGGCGGCTTTGACATCGGCAACGCCGCTCACTATGGGCAGATGGCTGGTGCAGGATTCACTATTCCTGAGGGTTCGTACTACATGTACCCGATTACAGCTGGCGCTCTGATTGTGGTGGGCTTCCTGATGATGCGTACAGTCCGTGAGATTCCGTGGACCGATCTGGAAGAGGCGTTTCCTGCTTTCCTCACCATCGTCGGTATCCCGCTGACCTACAACATCAGCTATGGCATTGGTTTCGGTTTCATCAGCTACGTGCTCATCAAGGTGTTCCATGGCAAGGCTGCCAAGGTACATCCGCTGATGTGGATCGTGGCCGCGGCCTTCGTTGTCACGTTCATCCTGCCCGCAATCCAGGGGCTGCTTGGCTAAGCTCGCCTCGAAACAACACAACAAGGAGGAGTACGTGGCACAAAGAATAGTCCAAACCGACGAGAAACTGCCGATTCTGCAGGCGCTGCCGCTTGCATTCCAGCACCTGATGGCAATGTTCGGTGCAACAGTTCTCGTTCCGCTTCTGACGGGTCTTGATCCCTCAGTGGCAATCATGACTTCGGGTGCTGGTACGCTCCTGTACCTGGTGCTCGTGCGCGGGAAGATCCCGAGCTACTTGGGTTCCTCCTTCGCCTTTATCGGCCCGATCATCGCAGTAGCTTCAAGCAAGGGCATTCCTGAGGCTCTTGGTGGTCTGGTTGTGGCTGGACTGGTGTACGTCGTCGTCGCACTGCTAATCAAGGCGTTCGGTACGACCTGGCTCAATCGCGTCTTGCCGCCTGCGCTTGTTGGCGCGGTCGTAATCGTGATCGGCCTTGGTCTTGCCGGTGTGGCCGTCAGCATGGCCACCAAGGGCGCAGGTGACACGCTCGAGCTGAAGAACGTATTCCTCGCGCTTGTAACACTCGGAGCGGCGATCGCATTCGCAAGCTACTTCAAGGGTTTCTTGGCGACGATCCCGATTCTGCTTGGAATCGTCATTGGCTACCTGGTCGCGATACCGATGGGCATGATCGATTTTGCTCCCGTCGCCAGTGCTGCGTGGCTGGGACTTCCGACCCTCACGTATCCGAAGTTCGATCTCGGCGCCATCCTTATCATCGCTCCCGTGGCGCTTGTCGTGATCATCGAGCACATCGGCCATCTTCTGGTCATCAACGAGGTCACCGGCAAGGACTTCACGCCGCTGCTGCCCGAGTCCTTGATGGGTGACGGACTCGCAACGGCTCTTTCCGCTGCGGTTGGTGGCACACCGTCGACCACGTATGCCGAGAACATCGGTGTCATGGCGGTCACCAAGGTGTATGCCACGCAGGTCTTCTGGTATGCAGG
>PHAL01000060.1 GCA_002840355.1 Elusimicrobia bacterium HGW-Elusimicrobia-3
CACGGCGGCCACGTCCGGCAGCTGCACGCGCGTCAGCGGCATGCGGATAAGCTTCTCTATGTTGCGCACGTCCCGGCCCTGGTCGGGCGAGGCGAAGGTGATGGCGCGGCCGGGCTGGCCGGCGCGGCCGGTGCGGCCTATGCGGTGCACGTAGTTCTCGTCCTCGTCGGGCAGGTCGTAGTTGATCACCAGCTCTATGCCGGTCACGTCGATGCCGCGGGCGGCGATGTCGGTGGCCACCAGCACGCGGTACTTGCCGCTCTTGAAGCCGTCGAGGGCGTCGCGGCGCTGGGCCAGCGAGCGGTTGGAATGGATCTCGGAGGCGCTGTGCGGCATCTCGCGGATGGCGCGGGCGATCTTCTTGGCGTTATGCTTGGTGCGCACGAAGAGCAGCACGCTGCCCCAGTACTTGTCGAGCAGCTTGGCCAGCAGGGCGGTCTTTTCGCCGCGGTCCACGATGAAGAGCTCCTGCTCCACCCGCTCGGCGGCGGTGCCGGGGCGGGCCACCTCTATGCGCAGGGGCAGCTTCATGTGGCGGCTGGCCAGACGCATGATCTCGTCGGGCATGGTGGCGGAGAACAGCATGGTCTGCCGCTCCTTGGGGATGGCGGCAAGGATCTTTTCGAGCTGCGGGGCGAAGCCCATGTCGAACATCCTGTCCGCCTCGTCGAGCACGAGCACGGCCACGTTGGAGAGGTCCACGTTGCGCTGGCCGATATGGTCTATCAGGCGGCCCGGGGTGGCGATGATGATGCGGGGCTTGCGGCGCAGGTCCTGCACCTGGCGGTTGAGGCTCTCGCCGCCAATGATGACGGCGGTCTGCATTCCCATCAGCGGGGCGAACTGCCGGGCCACTTCGGCCACCTGCAGCGCGAGCTCGCGGGTGGGAACGAGCACAAGGCCCTTGCCCTCGCACGCGGCCAGGCGCTGTATCATCGGGATGGCGAAAGCGATGGTCTTGCCGGTGCCGGTCTGGGCTATGCCGACCATGTCCTTGCCCTCGACGGCGGGCGGTATGGCCTTATGCTGTATCGGGGTAGGGGTCTTGAACTTGAGGTTGTCTAAAGCCGCCAGGAGCTTGGGGGCGATGCCGAGGCCGTAAAAGCCGGCGGCGGGAGTCTGCGTGGTATCGTTGGTCATATACCATTATCCCATATATACGGGCCCCTCCGACAGTAGTATAATTTATACTTATGCGATTTACAGCCCTATTCGCCCTGCTGCTGCTCACGGCGCCCGCCGCGGCGCAGAACAAGACGGAGAAGCGCCTGACCGGCCTGGAGAAGCGCGTGACCGGAGTGGAAAAGCGCGTGACCAGGCTGGAGGGCGGCGGCGGCGCGCAGCCCGCCCCGGCCGCCCGCCCCGAGGCCCCCGCCGCCCCCGTGGGCGTCACCTTCCTGGCCAAGAAGCAGGTGGTGGGCCAGGAGAAGATCGGCATACGCCTGTACATGGAGTTCGAGAACCTCTCCAACCGCCGCCTCTACGCTTTCAACGGCACGCTGCTGTTCCGCGACGAAACCGGCGCGCTGATCTGGAGCAAGCCTTACGGCCACAGCGAGCCGCTGGGCGCGGGCGAAAAAGTGGAAGTCTCCATGGGGATACTCAGCGACCAGGCCAGGGAATACCTGAAGTTCGTGAAAGCCAAGAAGGTGACGGTAACGCTGGTGAAACAGGAAATTTACGGGGTGGAGTGACGTCCGGGCTTCAGCCCGGGAAATTTCTTGAACAGCGAGGGCGTGACCTTGAGCCGGTACCAGTGCGCCGTCGCTGCGGTGCAGCGGTGGCTGTCCGGGCAGACTTTTTTAAAGCCATAGCGTACGTGGCAGCAGATCGTTACCAGGTTCCCGTCCTCGCAGGAGTACCAGACCTCTTTCGCCCCCCGCTCCAGCGCGTAGCGGATGCGCGCCTCGGTGAGCCCCTTGGCGATGCCGCGCTCGCGGTACTCCGGCTTTACGCGCAGGCCGTCGAGCACCCAGCGCCCCCCCTCCAGATAGATCACGCTGTGCCCCGCGATCTCGTCGTCGGCGTAGGCGGCGAAGTAGGCGTGGTCCAGCCCGTCTACCGGCTTGATGCCGCAGTCGGCATAAAAGGCACGGAAGCGGGTCTTCCACTCCCCGTCCTCTTTCGCCACCTTGCGTATCGCGATGCCGCCTTGGGCTTTCATGCTTTACATTATACAGAAAAGACCGGCCCGGGCCATGGACTAAAGCCCTACAACCGTCTGGGCCCTATGACGGCGCGGGCGTGGGGCCAAAGCCTCTACTGCCGCCGCCTCCCATAAGGTAAAGTTTAATATCGTATATTACGGAGGCAACTGGTGAAAAAGTTCATATATTTACTGCTGCTGGCGCCGCTCTGCGTTTCCGCCCTTTTCGGCGCCCCGCCCGCCCCCCTCGAATCCCTCGCGCTCAAAACCCTGCCGCCGGTTGAAGTGCCGGCCGCCGGGGCGCCGTCCTACGTTCCCGCGCCGGAGCGCGGCGATTACGACTGGACCGGCCTGCCGGCCTACGTTTTCACGGAAGAGGAGCCGCTGGCCGCGCCGATCATAGACGCCATAGACCGCACCGCCGCCACGCTGGACGTGGCGCTCTATAACCTGCAGATCGACGGGGCCGTGCAGGCGCTGGCCCGGGCGAAGGCGCGGGGCGTGCGGGTGCGCGTGCTGTTCGACAAAGCGCACGTCTACCCGCAGGCCAACAAGCAGATCCAGGCCGTGATCGACGCCGGCATAGAGACCCGCGCGATGAACGGCCGCGGCGGCAGCGGCGCGATGCACTGCAAGTACGCGATTTTCGACGGGCAGCTGCTTCAGACCGGCTCGGCCAACTGGAGCGGGTTCGCCGAGAGCTTCAGCTACGAGAACATCATGTTCGTGGCGGACCCGGATATCGTGGAAGGCTACGGGGCCGCTTTCGAGTGGATGTGGGCGCAGGCGCGCCCGGCCGGCCAGCCCCAGGCCGCGGCGGCCGGTCCCACCCCGCCGCCCGTGGACAGCACCCCCGACGTGAATTTCAACGGCACCCTGCTGCCCGACTACGCCTTCTCGCCCCGCGGCGGCACCGAAGCGGCGATAGTGCGGGCCATCGACGCGGCGCGCTCAGAGGCGGCCGTGGCGATGTTCACCTTCACCTCCCGCCCCGTCATGGACGCGCTGGAACGGGCCGCCGCGCGCGGCGTGCGCGTCAGGATGATGCTGTTCTCCGGGCAGAAATTCCCCTTCCTGCAGGAGACCAAAGCGGGCGCCATAGACTTGCGCTTCAAGGAGGGCCGCAAAGAGAAGGGACAGATGCACAACAAGTTCGCCGTGCTCGACGGACGCCTGCTGATAAACGGCTCCTACAACTGGACGGCCACCGCCGAAACCTCCAACACGGAGAATACGATCTTCACCACGGAGCCGGCCTATGTTGCCCCTTACAAGGCCGAGTTCGACAAGCTGTTCCTGAACGCCGCCGCCCCCTACTAGGCGCCGCCGGGCAAAGAAAAAGGCCGCTCTGCAGCGGCCTTTTTTTATTGGTCCGGGGACCCCTAGCGGCGCCGCCGCCCGCCGCCGCCCGAAGGCCTGCGGGAGGTGCGCTGGTTCCAGCCGCGGCCGCCGGCGGCGTGGTTGTAGCCCCAGAGAGTTTCGGCGGGCACGTCGGGGTGGGTGACCTGGTTCATCGGGATGCCGGTGAGGGTCTCGATGCTGCGCACGTCGCCGCCCTGCTCGGGCGTGGCGAAGGTGATGGCGCGGCCGGCCTGGCCGGCGCGGCCGGTGCGGCCTATGCGGTGCACGTAGGCGTCGTCCTCGGAGGGCATCTCGTAATTGATGACGGCCTCAATGCCGGTGACGTCGATGCCGCGGGCGGCGATGTCGGTGGCCACCAGGATGCGGTACTTGCCGTTCTTGAAGCCTTCCATGGCCTCTTTGCGCTGGCCCATGGTCCGGTCGGAGTGCAGCTCGGCCACGGGGTGGCCGGCGTACTGCAGGAAGCCCGCCACCTTCATCGCGTCGTAGCGCGTCTCCACGAAGACGAGCACGGTGCCGGCGTACTTCTCGAGCAGCTTCATCAGCAGCATCGGCTTGGAGCCGGAGCGCACGACGTAGAGTTCCTGGATGACGTTGGCCGCCGCCGTGCCGCTCTTGGCCACCTCTATGCGGATGGGCAGCTTCATATGATGGCTGGCCAGTTTCATCACCTCGTCGGGGATGGTGGCGGAGAACAGCATGGTCTGCCGCTCCTTGGGCAGCTCGCGGATGATGCGGCTGATCTGCGGGGCGAAACCCATGTCGAACATGCGGTCGGCCTCGTCGAGGACCAGGATGCGGGCGTCGTGCACCTTGGCGGCGCCGCGCTCGATATGGTCGTAAACGCGGCCCGGCGTGCCGATGAGGATGCGCGCCTTCTTGTTGAGGTCGCGCAGCTGGGATTCCTTGCCCTCGCCGCCGATGAGGCAGGCGACGCCCAGGTTGAAGGCGGGCGCGAAATCGCGGCAGACCTCGGCCACCTGCACCGCGAGTTCGCGGGTGGGCAGGAGCACCAGGGCCTTGCCGGGACCCTGCGTGAGGCGCTGTATCATCGGGATAGAGAAGGCGATGGTCTTGCCGGTGCCGGTCTGGGCGATGCCGACCATGTCCTTGCCTTCGGTGGCTATCGGGATGGATTTCTGCTGTATGGGCGTGGGGACCACGAACCCTTTCTTGTCCAGGATGTCCATCAGCTTCGGGGCGATGCCCAGCCCGTAGAAGCCGGACTTTTTCTTGAGGCCGAGCGCGCGCAGCGCCCCGGTCCCAATTTTCTTTAACAGTTTTTTCATAGATTATCTATATTATATCCCATTTGCGGCCCGTTCCGTAACTGCATAAGGATATATCTGCCTCCGAACACGCGCCGAGGCCTTCTCACTGTGGCCGGCAGGGGCCTGGCCCGCGCTCCAGCCTAATCCAGGTCGAAGGTTTCGCCCATCTCCGGGGACTTTATGTTCCTGATGCCTTCTTTGGCGAGGGCTTCGGCGATGGCGGCCCGGGCTTCGTTATCGCCGTGCACCAGGAAGACGCCGCGCGCGGGGCTGGCGTTCCTGACGAAGGAGACGATGTCGCCGTGATCGGCGTGCGAGGAGAAGAAGTGCATGGTCTCTATGCTGGCCACGACCTCGTGCTCAAGCCCGAAGATCTTCACTTTTTTCTGGCCTTCCTGCAGGCGGCGGCCCAGGGTGCCCTGCGCCTGGTAGCCCACCAGCAGGACGATGTTCTCCTCCCCGCCGATATTGTTGCGCAGGTGGTGCAGCACGCGGCCGCCCTCGCACATGCCGGAGGCCGAGATGATGAGCATCGGGCCTTTCTTGTTGTTGATGGCCTTGGATTCGTCGGTCTCGCGCAGGTAGCGGATATAGTCGAAGCCGAACGGGTCGCCGTCCATGCGGGCGTAGGCCTTGAACTTGTCGTCGAAGGAGAAGTCGTCGCGGCGCTTGTTAAAGATCTCAGTAAGGCTGATGGCCATGGGGCTGTCCACGTACACGGGGATCTCGGGGATGGCTTTTTCCCGGAAGAGGCGGTCGAGGATAAAGACTATCTCCTGCGTGCGCTCCAGCGCGAAGCTGGGGACGATGATCTTGCCGCCGCTCTTAACGGCGCGCCTGATCACCTCGCCCAGCTTTGCGCCGGCGTCGGAGATCTTCTCGTGGGTGCGGCCGCCGTAGGTGGTCTCGACCACCAGGTAGTCCACGTCCTTCGGGGCGGCGGGAGATTCCATCAGCAGGCCTTCCCGGCGGCCCAGGTCCCCGGTATAGAGCAGCCGGCGGCGGCCGCCTGACGTATCGATATCCAGCTGCGTCAGGGCCGCGCCCAGCACGTGGCCGGAATTAAGGAAACGGGCCGTTACGCCGGGCAGCGGGGCGAAGTCCTTGTTGTAATCCTCCGGCTGGAGGTGCGAGAGGGCCAGCAGGGCGTCCTCTTCCCGGTAGAGCGGCTCTATGGTCAGATTTTCCGCCGCGTGCACCTTGTTGTAGAACTTGGCGTCCGACTCCTGCAGGCGGGCCGAGTCCGCCAGCATGATGCCGGCTATCTCCGCCGTGCCGCGCGTGGCGTAGAGCGGGCCCGCGCAGCCGTCGCGGTACAGGGAGGGCAGCAGGCCGCAATGGTCAATGTGGCCGTGACTGAGCAGCACGGCGTCGACGGAGGCGGGCGGAAAGGAGAACTCGCGGTTCTTGCGCTCCGCGTCGTTGCGGTGGCCCTGGAACATGCCGCAGTCGAGCAGCAGCGCGCCGCTTTCGGTCTGCAGCAAATGCCGCGAGCCGGTCACCTCGCCTGCCGCGCCGTGGAAAGATATTTTGGGATTTGACATGATATTTGCTCCTTGGTCTGAAAGAATGCGGCTGGCCGGGGGTCTGCGCGCGAGCGCCTTGCCGTCCCCGGGCCAGCGGGACCGGGCGGCTCACGCCTAAATCATACTAAATTAGCGTCGGACGCGAGAAAAGTGGGATAATACGGGTATGCTCCACGAATTCGCCTCCCTCGCCGCTTTCTCCTTCCTGGCCCTGTTCCCCATCCTCAACCCGCCGGCCATGGCCCCGATCTTCCTGGACATGACCTCGGCCCTGCCCGACGAAGACCGGCACCACCTGGCCTGGCTCATCGGCAAGTACACCTTCATGCTGCTCTTCTGCGTGCTGGTGGCCGGGGGCTGGCTGCTCAAGATCTTCGGCATCTCGGTGCCGGTAATAAGGATAGCCGGCGGCCTGCTGCTGTTCAATACCGCCTGGCAGATGCTCAACAACGAGGCCAGGTTCTCGCAGGCGGAGCAGGAAGAGCTGAAGACCAAGATGACAGCCCGCGCCTTTTTCCCGATGACCATGCCGGTCACGGCGGGCCCCGGCTCCATAGCCGTTACCCTGACGCTGGTGCCGGCGGGGTCCCTGCTGAACTCCTATACCTGGCTCAAGTTCGCCGCAGACGCAGCCGGCATAGCCCTGGCCGCGCTCAGCGTATTCTTCTTCTACCGCTACTCCGAGAACCTGCTGCGCCGCCTGGGCAGGGCGGGGGCGCAGACCATCTCCAAGATCTCGGCCTTCATCCTGCTGGCCATTGGCGTGCAGATAATCTGGGACGGCATACGGGGCTTACTGGGCCTCAGCTGAAGACCATAAGCGCCGCGTAAATACTGAAGAGGGCCCGGCCCTCTTCTTTATTTTATCCCCACAAATTAAATTTTACCCAAAGGACCTAGATAATCCCTAGGCCCTTTGGCCCTTGCAGTCTAGGCCTAATCGGCTAAACTATTGATATTAGTCAGTTGATTTTGGACAATGGCAGGAGGAATTTTGAAACGCATCATCGCACTCTTCTCCCTCGTAATATTCTCGGTTTCATCTCTCTACGCGGCACAGCCCGCCCTGGACACTCTTAACGAGTCCGCGGCGGGGTTATCATTTGAAGCCGTAGTCCCCGCGGCGCAGCCCCCCCTCACCTACAGGATCTTCGAGCTGCCCAAAAGCGGCATAGCCGGCGAGCAGCTTTTCACTTACCTGCACGAAGCCACCCAGCCCGCCAAGCGCGCGCCCTACTCCTACTCGGCCTCCAGGAAGTTCATGTACTCCGAGGGCGACAATACCGGCTGCAACGGCAAGCCCGGCATCATCACCTTCTACTCCCAGGTCTGCGTTAACGGCTCCAGCGACAGCGGCAACGACTACCCGGAGCGCGGCGACATCAACGACGACGGCGTGGTGGATTCCTTTATCAACGCCGAGCATATCTGGCCCCAGGGCTACTTCGACCGCAAGCTGCCCATGGTGGCCGACCTGCACCACCTGGCCCCTACCTTCGTCACCCCCAACGGCCGCCGCAGCAACCTCAAGTTCGCCGAGGTTTCCGGCGCGATCTACAGCACTTCCGCCGGTTCCAAGCTGGGCAAGGAGGGCTTCGAGCCCGCCGACGCCGTGAAGGGCAACGTGGCCCGCGCCCTGATGTACTTCGTAGTGCGCTACCACGACAAGAACATCCGCCAGGGCATGGACTACAACTCCTTCTGGACCAAAAACGTGCCGATGCTGATGCAGTGGAACCGCCAGGACCCGCCCGACGCCGCCGAGCGCCGCCGCAACGACCTGGTAGAGGGCTTTCAGGGCAACCGCAACCCTTTCATCGACGACCCGTCACTGGCGGAGCAGGTAGGCGAGATGGTTTTCAGGTCCCACTAAAGACCGCCGCCCAAAATAAAAGGCCCCGTAAGGGGCCTTTTCTTTTTTTGATTGCGCCGCTATCTGGAGAGCGGCCACTTGCATTTGCCGAGCAGGGCCTCGTTCACACGCAGCTCCACGTGTTCGGGGTAGACTACGCGCGGCAGATTTCCGCCGGAGACGAGCACCGCCAAGGCGCGGCCGGCCGCCGCTCCGGCCTCGGCGAAATCCGGGGCGAAGGCGGCCGTCCCCCCGGCCAGCGCCAGCGCGTAGGTGGGCGCGTAGTAGGGCACCGAGTTGGCGCAGGCGAAAGCGGACAGGACCATGACGCTGGACTGCGTTATCAGGGCCGGGTCCGGCATAAGCCAGAAAGCGTCCATTTTTCCCATCAGCCGGCGCAAACGTTCGGGCAGGGAATCCGGGGAACTGAGCCGGGCGGAGATTATCTCCACGCCCGCCCCTATGCCGGCGGCCCGCAGTTCCTCTATATAATCCTCGCCGGGGTAGGCCGTCCAGAAGACGGCCAGACGCTTAAGGCCCGGCTGCAGTTTTTTGTAAGCGGCCAGGGCCTCGGACGGCCGGGGCACCATGGAGATCTCGTGCGAGCGCGCGCGGCCCTCCACGGGGGCCAGGGCGTAGACCAGGCGCGTGCCGGGCGGGTAGCGCAAGGCGGCCGCTTTAACTCCGAAGGCCGCCACGTACTTCACGTCCGGAGGAATGGTGAAGCCCGGCGCCGAAGCGTCGAGCCGCTCGGCGCCGCTGTTCGGGCCGGCCTTGAAGGCGGCGTAGGCGTCGGCGTAATGGCCGGAATCGGAGGAGAGCACGGCGGCGACCTCGCCGGCCGCGGACGGCAGGGCGCGGCAGCACAGCAGCGCCGTCATACCGCACAAGATTAACTTGCTCCTGTTCATCCTTTCCTTAGAACTTGAACGTCATGCCGGCAGAGGCCTCGAAAGGGGTCTGCGGCGCGCCGGCCAGGTGGTCCGCGCCGCCGCCGTAAGCCGCGTTATAGTAGCGCCGGTCGAAGATATTGTTGAGCTTGAGCCAGGCGCAAAAGCCGGCCGACGAGCGGGAATAATTCACGTAAAGGTCCGCCACGGTGTAGGGCGCCACGCGCCCGCCGTCCTGGTTGCGGGTATAAGAGCGGTAGACGGCCTTGGGCGTAAGCACCCACCTGCCGCGGGCGGCGGAAAAGCCCGCCTGCACCACGTGGCGGGAGTTGAAGGGGATGGCCCCCCCCGCCAGCCGCCCCTCGGAATGGGTATAGGCCGCCCAAGGCTCGAAGCCCCAGCCGGCCGCGCGGAAGACGGCGTCGACCTTGGCGGTGGCGCCGTAGGTTTCCATCGTGCCGGAGTTCTCGGCTCGCTCGAGGGTATCCACGTCCACGCCGTGAAAGGTGCCCGGTCCGACTACGACGTCCTGGATGAGGTTGCGCACCTTGTTGTAATAGGGGTTTAGCGACAGGCGCAAATGGCGGCTCAGGTCGTGCGCCAGCGAGGCCTCGGCCGAGCGCAGTTTCTCCGGCTTCAGGCTATCGTTGGGCACGTGAAAGAAGAAGCTGTGGTAGCCGGAAGGCGCGGAAGGAGAGGAGACGAAGGAGCCGAAATGCTTATGGGTGTAGAAAGGGGACGGGGCCAGGTAGGCCTCGCCGTACAGCGCCTTCAGCACGGTATGCTCGCTGCCGCCGGGCCGCCAGACCAGGCCCGCGCGCGGGTTCCAGGTCTCGCCGTAGGCGGTGTTGCTGTCGTAGCGCAGGCCCAGGGAGAGCACGGCGTGGCCGAACCTCGGCAGCTGCAGGCGCAGGAAGGCGCCGGTATTGCTGTAGCGCAGCGAATGGAAATCGACGGGGATGGTGGAGCCGTTGTAGACGAAGTCCTGCGACAGCGGGCTGGCCTCCGTGTCGAACTTGTGCCCGAGGTCGGCGGTATAGGGCAGCACCGAGTTCTCCTGGTAGGTGTAGCCCAGCAGCACGGGGAAATCCTCGGCCGCCTGCAGCGAGAGGGTCTGCTCCAGGTAGGTCGTCTTGGAGGAGGCGTACTTGTAGGCGTCGTCGTAGCCGGAAAAACTGTTGATGAACCTTGTTTCGGGACTGATCTCGTAGTCGAAATAGGAGCACACGGTGTTGAGCTTCCAGCTCTCGTCGGGAGAGGTATAGGCGTGGCGGCCGTAGAGCGTCCAGGTCCCGGTACCGAAGCGGGCGTCTTTGGAGTAGAGGGTGTATTCCGGCTTGACGCCCGTGGAGGAGGAATGCTCCTCGTCCATCCGCACCAGGCCCAGCTCCACCTCCCCCACGTTGAGCCGCGCCTGCAGGAAGGAGGACTTGGCCGCCGCGTCGTACCTGGTTACCGGGACGCCGCCCACCACCGAGCCGTCGGGCAGCCTGGCCTGGCCGGCCTGGTACTGGCCGTTGAACCAGGCGTAGTCTTCCTTATAGTATTCGGGCAGCCGCGGGTTGGGCGCGCCGTAGGTCTCGTAGGTCAGGGAGGCGGAAGTGGCGCCGCGGGACCTTTCGGAAGGGTGCGTCATGGCCGAGAAGCCTGCGGACCGGCCGTCGAAAGAGCCGTAGGAGAGGCCGGCGGCCGAGACGCCCGCGGAACGGCTGACCACGTTGATGACGCCGCTGAAGGCGTCGGCGCCGTAAACCGAGGACATAGGGCCCAGTACCACCTCCACACGCTCGGCGTTGCGCAGCGAGTACTGCCCGGAGATGGCCATCAGGTCCCCGGTAGGCGGGGAAACGCGGATGCCGTCGTAGAGGATCACCAGCCGCTCGTTGTTGGGAATGCCGCGCACGCTGACGAGGTGCAGGCGGCGGGCGTCGGAATTGCGCTGCAGCTGGAACTGCGGCATGTCGCCCAGCAGGTCGGCCAGGGTAGAGTAACCCCTCTTGGCCAGGGTCTCGGCGTTAAGCACGTACGCCGCCGCGGCGGCGTCGGAGGGCCGCTCGGCGGCGTAGGAGGCGGCCAGCAGCGGCGTGTCCAGGATGTCGCCCAGCGAGGACTGGAAGAAGTCCACGTCGCCGGGCGACTGCTGCGCCGCGGCGGGCGCGGCGCAGAACAGCAGCGAAATCAGCAATAGTTTCATATCCCCCCACCCCAAGGCCCGCCGTCAGCGGGCCAGTTTGTACGGATCGTCCGATACGCCCAGCAGGTACAGGGCGGCCTTTATGTTCTTGGCCGAGGCCCGCTCTATCATGGCCGCGCCCGGGTAAAAAGTGCTGCCGTCGAGCTCCGCGGTAAAAGCGAAAATACCCCGGGCGGAGTAGGCCCAGTCGCCGGTATCGCCGGCGGCGACATAGAGGTCGCTGGCGCGCTGGGGCCTGTAGGCGGTCAGGGCGCCCATGGCGCGCGCCATGGTCTCGAAGACCTTGCGGTCCCTGGCGTCGGACACGTCCTCGTCGCGGCCGGCCCACGGGTAGAGCAGCAGGCTGGAGTAGGAGTGGTAGCTCATCAGGGTCTTGAGATTGGGCCTGGCCAGGACAAAGTCCCTTATGGCCCGCGTTTCCGGTTCCGAGAAAGCGTAAGGGCCGCAGTAGGTATCGGCCGGCGGGTACTGCGAGGCGCCCGCCGTGCACCAGAGCGAGTCGTAATTGCGGTTGAGGTCCACGCCCACGCTGCGGTCGGCGTTGATCCGGGTGTTCTTGCGGTGCCAGCGGTACTTGCCGGTCCTGATGTCGTACTCGGCGCCGTCGGGATTGGTCAGCGGGGCGATATAGATGTCCAGCGTGCCCAGGTACTTGCTTATGGCCGGGTCCGCCTTGTTGGCGAGCAGGTGGCGCGCCAGGGCCAGGGCCACCTCGTTGGTCAAATGCTCGCGGCCGTGGTGGTTGCCCATGAAAAACACCGCCGGGCGCGCCGAAGGGGCTTCGCCTTTCTCGGCGTTATTGAGGCGCAGGCACCAGATCTCCCTGCCCTCGGTGGTCTTGCCCAGCGAGAAAAGGGACGCCTCGCCGGGGTTGGCGGCGGCCAGGGCCCTCAGCTCGGCCTCGGTCTCGGAGTAATTGTGGTAGACGGCGTCGGCGGCCGGAAAATCCCTGAGGTGCCCGGCGGCATAATCGGCGATGGGCAGCCGGCTCCGGACCATGAAGCCCTTGGCCGCCAGCTGCTCCAGCGCGCCTCGCGGGATGAAACCGGAGACAAAGCCTTTCTCTATCTCCACTATATCCAGGCCGGCGCGCAGCAGGGCGGTCCTGTCGTACTTGTCGTCGGCGGAGACGGTCACCCAGTAACGGTCGTCTCCGGCCAGGTGGGAGACGGCGGCGCTGCTTTGCGCCGGCTCGGGCGCGGCCGGCAGCGGCAGGCCGCGGCGCAGCTGGTCCAGGGGGCCGGCGGCGGCGGCAGTAACGAGCAGCGGCAGGAGCAGGGTGAGTAGAACTTTTTTCATTTATACCTTAAACTGAATATAGCAAACCGCCGTGCGGGCGGGCTACTGATTTTTGTCAAAATAATGTTATAATTTTCCTGGCGTTAAATCGCGGGATACCGGAGGCGTTTTGAAACGCATCTCGTCGCTCTTAGCAGTTGTCTTGTCCGCCGCGGGTTTCTGGAGCCCGGCCGTTTCGGCCCAGAGCCTGCCGACATTTGAAAATTTCCTGGCCGCCCTGCCCGCGCAGGCGGTTCCCGCGCCCCTCCCCCCTTACAGAGTTCAGCCTCAGTACCTCGCCCAGGCGGCCTCGCTGACCGGCGAGAGACTTTTCCAGTACCTGCATGCCGCCACCGACTATCCCACCGCCGGCACCGGCACCGACTACCTGAAAGCCAAGAAGTACATGTTCTCCGTGGCCGACAATACCGGCTGCGGCGGCAGGCCCGGCGTGGTGGCGTTCTACTCGCAGGTCTGCGTGCCCGGCAGCGGCGAACACGGCGGTTCCTATAAGGAGTCCGGCGACGCCAACGGCGACGGCTACTACGACAGCGACGGCATGAACGCGGAGCATACCTGGCCGCAGGGCTACTTCAACAAGGCCGCCCCCATGAAGTCCGACCTGCACCACCTTTTCCCCACCTTCATCATGGTCAACGGCAAGCGCGGCAACGAGCCCTTCGGCGAGGTTTCCGCCCCCGACTACGCCACGCTCAGCGGCTCCCGGCTCGGCTACGAGGGGTTCGAACCCTGCGACGCCGTGAAGGGCGACGTGGCGCGCGCGATGCTGTATTTCTTTACGCGCTACCACGACCGCGACATCCGTGACGGGATGGACTACGGGAATTTCTGGACCAGCCGCGTGGGCCTGTTCCTGGAATGGAACCGCCAGGACCCGCCCGACGCCGACGAGCGCCGGCGCAACGACCTGATAGAGGCCTTCCAGGGCAACCGCAACCCCTTCGTGGACGATCCCCGCCTGGCGGAGAAAATAGGCGCCAAGGTTTTCCAGTCACACTAAGCCGACAGCGAAAAAGAGAAAAGCCCGGGCTGCCCGGGCTTTTTCTTTTATACGGGACTAACGGTTATTTCTTCGGTGTAAGCCGCGCCTTGCCGGCGATGACCGCCAGGTTAAGCCGCACGATGTCGGCGGCGTAATCCCAGGACAGCGGGGCCATCCTGTCGCAGGCCTGGTGGTAGCAGGGGTTATGGTCCTCCCAGCTCTCGATGGAGAGATAGGTGGGCACGCCGGCGTCGAGGAAGGGCACGTGGTCGCTGCCCCAGGCGGGCATGGAGATATTGGGCTTGAGGCGAGTGTAAACCGAGGCCAGGCCGGCCACCCATTCTGCGTGGGCGGAGAATTCCCTGTTGGTCTCTATGTCCACGCTGCCGTTGCGGTTCCAGGCTATCATGTCCATGTTGATGGCCCAGGCGATGGACGACATCTCGCCGGAAGCCTTCAGTTTCTTCGCCAGGGCGTAGGTGCCGGCAATCCCGGTCTCCTCGCCGTTGGCCGCGATAAAGAGCAGGTTATGGTCGGCCTTGTAGGCCGAGAGCACTTTCGCCATCTCCAGCACGCCGGCGGCGCCGGAGGCATTGTCGTCGGCGCCGGCGTTCTCGTGGCCCACGGAATCCATGTGGCCGACCACGGCTATGGTCCTGGCGCCGGAGGCCGCGGCGGAGCGGGCGAGGATATTGCACTCCTTGTCCTTCTTGCGGTCCTTGTAGCAATGGCGCTCGGTGGCGTAGCCCATGCCGCGCAGGGCGTTCTCCATGTAATCGGCGGCGAGGCGGTTGCCGGAGGCCGCGGAGGCGTCCAGGTCGCGGGCGCCGCGTTTTCCGCTCATAGTGATAGTATCGGCGTAGCCCATCAGCCGGGCGGAATTTACGCCGGCGAGCAGGGCCAGCACGGCCGGGTCAGTGCTCTTGTCGGCTGGCGCGGCGGCGGGAGAATAGCGGATGTCGGCGGGCGAAGCGGGCCGGAGCAGGGCCCTGACGGCGGCGGGCACTTCCCCCTCCGGCACGGTCAGCCGCACCAGGCGGGCGCGGCCCTTGGCGTAGACGGTCTCGGAAATTTTAGCGACCTCGACGAGAAAGGCCGGGTCGTGAGAGAGCAGCAGATAAGAAGGGCCCGAAACGGCCTGGGCTGAAAGCCGGCCGGCGGCCAGCAGCGACACGGCGAGCAGGAGGGTTTTGATCACGGGGTAATTATATTGTAATGGTTGACGGGGGTCAAGGGCCCGGGGACAGAGCGACGGCCAAAATTGTATTATCGTATTACCCGGAGAGCTCCGGGCCGAAAGCAACAGCGATAGGAGCCAACAATGAACAAGATCCTGCTGTCAGCGGCCATACTGACCATCGCGGCCTGCGGTGCCGCCCCCGCCCGGGCCCAGCAAACGCCCCCTCCCTATAAGATCAGCTTTTACGGGCACATTAAAACCGACTTCGCCTACGATACCAAGGGCGTGGCCGGCGACGACTATACCCAGTACGTGGCCACCGAGCGGTCCCTGGACAGGGATTTCAGGGCCAGCGCGCGCGGCACGCGCCTCGGCCTGGACCTGAGCGACGGGGACAAAGTGTCCGGCAAGGTAGAGGCGGACTTCCTCGGCCTCAGCGAGAACGCCGAGACCACCAGCGCCGGCGGCCCCACCACGGACCTGCGGCTGCGCCACGCCTATGTCAGTTTCAGGGCGGGCAAGTTCCAGGTGCTGGCCGGCCAGACCTGGCATCTGCTGCCGCTGGAATTATCCGGCACAAATAACGAGTTCGCCCTGGGCTACAGCGGCGCGCTCTGGTACCGCGCCCCGCAGCTGCGCCTGACCTACGCCGCCAGCGAGCGCCTCTCTTTCGCCGCGGCCGCCGTGCGGCCCACCCGCAAGCTGACGGACGCCGAGGGCACCGCCTCCGGCCTGCCGCAGGCGCAGGCCCAGGCCCAGCTGAAGCTGGGCAAGGCCAGGCTGACGCTGATGGGCGCCTACGGCCAGTGGCGCAACACCGCAACCATGCAGCGCGGCGAGGTGCAGCTGGCGGACTTCGGCTACAGCGTCCCCCTCACCCCGGCGCTCACGCTCAACGGCCAGGTCTGGACCGGCCAGAACCTCTACGACTTCCTCGGCGGCATAGGGAACATGGGTTACGGCTCGGCCGAGGCCAAAGCCTCGGGCGGCTTCGCCAACCTGCAGATAAAGCCCGCCGGGCGCTTCTCGTACAACATCGCTTACGGCGTGGACAACCCGGTTAATTCCCGCCTGACCGCCGGCAGCAGGACCAGGAACGCCACGCTGCTGGCCAACGCCGCCTGCCAGGTGTACGAGCGGGTCGGCGTCACGCTGGAGGCGGCCCGCCAGGTGACGGAGTATAAACTGGCCGCGGGCTATGAGGACAGGGAGAACCTGCACTACCAGCTGAGTTTCAAGTTCCCGTTCTGACGGCTAGACATAAAAAAAGACCCGGCTCGCGGCCGGGTCTTTTTTTATCTGGCGCTCTTTTAGAGGGGCAGCACTTTGCGGTTATAGACCTCGTTGAGGATCTGGGCTATGGCCGCGTAGAAGGCAGAAAGGCCGCAGAAGATACCCTCGTAGCCGGCCAGAGTCTTGGACCCTCCGGTGAAGTCGGCGTAGGCAAGCATGAAGAACAGCACGGTCAGCGACAGGAAAACCACCTGCAGCGCCCGGCTAAGCTTCAGCGTGCCCACGAACATGCAGGCGGTGAACAGGCCCCAGACCGACAGGTACCAGCCCATCGCCACGGGCGAGGAAGCCTCGCCGAGGCCGAGCTTGGGCAGGACCAGCAGGGCCACCAGGGACAGCCAGAAGAAGCCGTAAAGGGTGAAGGCCGTGGTGCCGAAGGTGTTCTTTTTCTTCCACTCCATGCAACCGGCTATGACCTGGGCCAGGCCGCCGATGCAGATGCCCATGCCGAGTATCATCGTGTCGAGCGGGTAGAAGCCGGCATTGTGAAGGTTCAGTAGTATGGTGGTCATGCCGAAACCAAGCAGGCCCAGGGGCGCGGGATTGGCGGTGGTGTCGGTGATGGTCAGCGTGGAATTCTGTTCGGTCATTGTTGTCTCCTGTATTTAAAGTAAGGTGAAATTATAGCAGTTTCAACCGAAAAATGCGGAGTGCGAGGATAAAGAGAAGCGGAGGGCGGAACTTGTCGGGCCGGACACTGCGGTGCCGCTGCGCGGCACCCGAACCGGGAAGGTGTTAAAGTCAAACAACCTGGGGATACAAT
>PHAL01000094.1 GCA_002840355.1 Elusimicrobia bacterium HGW-Elusimicrobia-3
TCCAGGGGCCCTCCGGCATGGCCGGCGGCTTCTCCCCCGCCACCGCCGCTTCCACCGAGGCCTTGTAGGCGGCGAAATTATTTTTCAGCCCGGCGTCCAGCAGGCCCAGCCTGAAGCCGGCCGGGGCCAGGCGCAGGTCGGCGTTGTCGGCCCGCAGCAGCAGGCGGTATTCGGCGCGCGAGGTGAAGATCCGGTAAGGCTCGTCCACGCCCTTGGAGACCAGGTCGTCTATCATCACGCCGATATAGGCCTCGTCGCGCTTCAGCACCAGCGGCTCGCGGCCCGCGGCCCGCAGCGCCGCGTTGATGCCGGCCACCAGGCCCTGCGCGGCGGCCTCTTCGTAGCCGGTGGTGCCGTTGACCTGGCCCGCCGTGTAGAGGCCCGGCAGCAGGCGCGTCTCCAGCGTGTAGTCCAGCTGGCCGGGGTCCGAGTAATCGTATTCTATGGCGTAGGCGGGGCGCACGATCTCGGCTTTTTCCAGGCCGGGGACGGAGCGCACGATCTCGCGCTGCAGCTCTTCGGGCAGGCTGGTGGAGAGGCCGTTGACGTAATATTCCGCCGTGTCGAAGCCTTCCGGCTCCAGGAACAGGTGGTGCGCGCCGTGGTGCGGGAACTTGACGATCTTGTCCTCTATCGACGGGCAGTAGCGCGGGCCGGTGGACTTGATCTTGCCGCTGTAGAGCGGCGAGCGGTGCAGGCCGCCCTGTATGACCGCGGCCGTGCGGGCCGAGGTGCGCGTCAGCCAGCACGGCAGCTGCGGGTTGGTGACCGCGCCTGTGAAATGGGAGAAAGGCGCCGGCGGGCTGTCGGGGGCCTGCCGCTCGCACCTGGAGTAATCGATGCTTCTGCCGTTGAGGCGCATCGGGGTGCCCGTCTTGAGCCGGCCCAGCCGGAAGCCCAGCTCCGTCAGGTTCTTTCCGAGCGCGTCGGACGGCGGGTGATTGTACCTGCCGCCGGGGAAGGACTGCAGGCCTATGTGGATCACGCCGCGCAGGAAGGTGCCGGCTGCCAGCACGACGGCCTTGGAGCGGTAGACGGTGTTGCGCACCGTGCGCAGGCCGGCGGCCCGGCCGCCCTTGGTGACGATATCTGCGGCCTCGTCCTGTATCAGGCACAGGCCGGGCTGCCGCTCCAGCGCGGCCTTCATCGCGAACTGGTACATCTTCTTGTCGCACTGCGCGCGCGGCGAGCGCACGGCCGCTCCCTTGGAGGTGTTGAGCATGTGGCCGCTGAGCATGGAATGGTCTGCCGTCCGGCCCATCTGCCCGCCGAGCGCGTCGAGTTCGCGCACCAGCTGGCCCTTGCCCACCCCGCCGATGGACGGGTTGCACGACATCTGCGCCACCGTGTCCAGGTCCTGGGTGACCAGCAGGGTGCGCGCGCCCAGCTGGGCCGCGCCTGCGGCC
>PHAL01000061.1 GCA_002840355.1 Elusimicrobia bacterium HGW-Elusimicrobia-3
AGGCGCCTGGCGGCACAGTTCCCCGGCGACAAGCTGGCTGCCTTGTTCCGCGAGCAGCCCGCGGCCGAACCCGCCGCGCCGCTCCCCCAGGCCGCCCCCCCGCCGCCGCAGCCGGCCCCGCAGGCCGCGCAGCCGCCCGCTTTCCAGCCTGCTCCCGAGCCAGCCCCCGCACCCGCCCCGGCCCCCGGGCCCGGCGCGACTCCCGGCCTGGAAGCCGCCGGCGCGGGCTTCCAGTTCATAAACCCGGCAGAGCCCATGCAGGCGGCGGCCGCCCAGGGAGAGCAGCTCACGCTGGCCCCCGCGCAGCCCCGCGACGCCTCGGTCTCCGGCCGCCCCCGGCCGGCCCAGCCCGCGCCCCAGCCGGCCGCGCCGCAGATAGAAACCTTCCGCGATATCATGGCCGCCGCCGTCCCCACCGAGGAGGAGAGCCGCAAGGACGATTTCATCTCCCGGGCCTTCCGGCTGGCCTCCGACCTGGAGGAGGACCTGGGCCGTAAAGTCTATTTCAATCTCGACGGCCTCAACGAGGTGGAGAAGCGCCTGCGGCTGCAGTTCATCAAAGCCCGGAACAACCAGCAGGGCGGCACGGAAACCGTGCGCAGCAGCGCGGCCTTTCTCTGCTATTTCCTGCAGGAGCGCTACAAGGGCCGCCTGCTGAAATTCCAGGATTTCGACCCCTGGGGCTGGCCGATGGTCTTCGAGCAGCCCGGCCGGAAATTCACCACCTACCCGGTGCAGCGCGTCTGGCGCCTGCTCTGGGAGGAGACGGTGCCCGAGCCCGGCTGGCTTACTAAATACGCACAGTGGCTGGCCGACGCGCTTAAAGAGACCGCGGTCCCGGTCAACGGCGCGGCCGCGGTAAAGTCCAAGGTGCGCAGCCACCCCGAAAAGCTGGCCGACGCCCTGACCGAGCACCGGCGCATGCTGGTACTGCTCACTTCCCTCACCGAGACCTCCCACATAGAGCTCTCGCGCACGGGCCTGGCCAAGATGGAGGCCGCGATAAAGAACAATTTCAGGCCCAACATCCCCCCCACCGGCGACGGCTGGAAACTGCTGCGCTGTTACGGCCACCTGCTGGCGGCCATCCTGGCCAAGGATTTCAAGGCCGTTTGGTACAACGTGGACGGCGAGGACGGCGGCTGGTCCATGCAGCTGCCCTGGAAGACCTTCGTCTTCCCGCTGGGCAAGATCTACAAGACGGCCTCCCTGCGCGACGACCTGGACGCATACTACGAGGCGCTGATGAACGACAAGCTGCGCCTGCAGGGGCCCAGCGCCCATTAGGCCTTTTGACCTTGATTCCGCCGCCCCTTTTCGGTAATAATTAATATAGTCATCCAGAGTTCAAGGAACGGAGCGCAAATGTTATTCTCACTGCTTTCATCGCTGCTGCTGGCCGGCGCCGGCGCCTCCCCCGCCATCAATTCCCTCGCCGCCCAGGCCGGCTCCGCCGCTCCGGCCGCCGCCCCCGAACCCGCCCGCCCCGCGCTGCGCGAGTGGACCGTCATGGTGTACATGAACGGCAAGAGCAATATCGAACCTTTCGCGCTGGCCGACCTCAACCGCTTCGAGACCGTGGGCTCCACCGACAAGGTGGCCATCGTCGCCGAGATAGGCCGCTCCAAAGGCCTCGACAACGACACCGCCGCCGACGGCGACTGGGCCGGCGTGCGCCGTTATTACGTGACGCAGGACGCCGACGCGGAACATATCGCCTCGCCGCTGCTGGCCGACCTCGGCAACCCCGACATGGGCGACTGGCGCCAGGCGGCGGCCTTCCTGAAATGGGCCCGCGCCGAATACCCCGCCAAGAAATACCTCTTCATCATCTGGGACCACGGCTGGGGCTGGCTGGACCCGGTGAAGCCGGGCAAGGCCGCGCGCGGCGATAAATCCATCTCGCACGATTTCGTGACCGGCAACTATATCGGCACCCGCGAGATGGGCGACATCTTCCGCGAGGCCGGCCGGGTGGACATGTACGTCTCGATGGCCTGCTTCATGCAGATGGCCGAGGTGGCCTACGAGATCAAGGACGGCGCCGCCGTGATAGTGGGCGCCGAGGAAGTGATACAGCTGCCCAGCCTCAACTGGGAGGGCTTCTTCTCCGCGCTCGCCGCCGATCCCGCCGCCGGGGCCGAGGCCGCCGGCACCTATATGGTGGACACTTTCAGGGAAATGTATTCCCGCCCCGAGATGCAGGAACTGCTGCGCGAGGGCGGCTACGGCACTCAGCTATCGGCCATCCGCGGGGCCAAACTGCGCCCGCTGGCGGCCAAAATAAAGGCGTGGGCCCGCCTGGCGATGGCCGCGGGCGACAAGCCCGCGCTGGCGCGGGCCAAGGCGGACGTGGTGCGCTTCGAGATCGGCGACGCCTCCACCGACCCGGAGAAAAAGATCGCCTTCTACGGCGACCTGCATAATTTCGTGGAACTGGCCGCCCGCCACGCCGACAAGTCGCTGCCCGGAGCCGCCGCCGCGATCGCCGCCGGAGAGAGCCTCAACAAGTTCATCTCCTCCGAGCTCGTCATCCGCAACGCGGCCGTGGGCAAGGACCGCACCGGCAAGGATTTCTCGGCCGTCAAAGGCGTGGCCATCAACATCCCCGGCCGCCCCGGCACGCTGATAGAATATTACCCCACCTATTCCAAGCTCTCTTTCGCCAAAGACAGCGGCTGGGAAAACTTCATGAAATACCTAGACGGTATAGAGAACAGGTAAACCATGGCGCAGCCGTACGAAGCGGGCTCGTCGTTCGGGCCCGCTTTTTTCTTCCTCGACAAAGACCAGCGCGCCGCGCTCTCGGCCTACTACGGCTTCGCCCGCGCCGCCGACGACATCGCCGACGACCCGGCCGCCCCGGCGGCAGAGAAGCGCGCGCGGCTGGCCGCCTGGCGCGCCGGCGTGGAAGGGCTTTTCTCCGGCGACGTGCCGGACACGCCCCTGGCCCGCGACCTGGCCCGCGCCATCGCCGCCTTCCCGCTAAAACGCGAGCATTTCCTGCTGCTGCTCGACGGGGTAGAGATGGACGTCGCCCCCGCCCCGTTCGGGACGGCGGCCGACCTGGAGCGCTACATGTACCGGGTGGCCTCGGCGGTGGGCCTGGCCTGCCTGGCCGTCTGCCGCTACGACGCCGCGCGGGCGCCGGAGCTGGCCGAGCGGATGGGTTATGCCGTGCAGCTCACCAACATCATCCGGGACGCGGCGGAAGACCTCGCGGCGGGCCGGGTCTACCTGCCCCTGGAGGACCTCGAGCGCTTCGGCTGCCGGCCGGAGGACCTCGGCGGTTCCCAATACAGCCCCAATTTTATAGAATTGATGAAATTCGAGGCCGCGCGCGCGCGCGAGTATTACGCCGGGGCGCTGGCCCTGGCGGTTCGGGGGCAGAAGCGCCGCCTCGCGCCGGCCCTGGCCATGGGCGCGCTGTACCGGGAGCTGCTGGGCAGGATAGAGGCCGGCGGCTTCAGGATCAAAGAGGGGCGGGTGCGCCTGAACCGCGCGCAAAAGATAAAAGCGCTTTTTAAAGCCCTGCTGGACTACGGGAGGATCTGACTATGCTGAAACCTGACGCCTGGATACGCGAGATGTGCCGCAAGCGCAAGATGATAACCCCCTACGTGGAGGGCCTGGTGGCCAAGGGCAAGGTCTCCTACGGCCTCTCCTCCTACGGCTACGACATCCGCGTCTCCAACGAGTACAAGGTGTTCACCGACGTGCACAACTGCGTGGTGGACCCCAAGGAATTCAACGACAAGTCTTTCGTGGACATCAAGGGCCCGCACTGCATCGTGCCGGCGCATTCCTTCGCGCTGGCCCGCTCGGTGGAATACTTCAGGATACCGCGCGGCGTGATAGGGCTGTGCATCGGCAAGAGCACCTACGCCCGCTGCGGCATCGTCGTCAACATCACCCCGCTCGAGCCCGAGTGGGAAGGCCACCTGACGCTGGAGATCTCCAACACCACGCCGCTGCCGGCCAAGATCTACTCCAACGAGGGCATAGCCCAGCTGGTCTTCCTCGGGGCCGAAAGCGAGTGCGAGACCTCCTATAAGGATAGGAAGGGCAAGTACCAGGCCCAGCGCGGCGTCACGCTGCCGCGCATCCTCAAGCCCCGCTGACCCATGAAACTGCGCGCCGCCCTGCTGCTATCGGCCTGCCTGCTGCCGGCCTCTCCGGCCCTCGCGGCCGGCGAGCTTGAGCGGGCGCGCGCCGCGGCCGCGCTCGGTTCCGGGGCGCGCGCTTTCGACATAGCCATGGAAGGCCTCAAGGCCGCCCCGGGCGACAGGCAGCTTTTCCTTTACGCCGTAGAGCAGCTGCCGGAAGGCTCCGCGCCGCGGGCCAGGCGGCTGGCCCAGGCGGCCGCCGCCAGGCTGGCGGTCGACCCCTCGGATTACGCCGCCCACCTGGGCGTCTGCACGGCCCAGCGCATCCTGGGCAAAGTGCAGGAGGCCGTGGCCAACTGCAGAAAAGCGCTGGAGCTCGAGCCTACCGCCTATTCGTCTTACCGCGAGCTGGGCCTGGCCTACGCCGCGGCCGGCAACCCCCGCAAGGCGGCCGAAACGCTGTCCCAGGGAGTGGAGATCTCCTCCTCCACCAGCCAGGCCTACTACCACCTGGGCCGGGTGCTGGAGAAGCGCGGCGACCATGTCCGGGCCGCCGCCTCTTATAAGAAAGGAATAGACCTGCCCGGAGGCGGGGCAGGCAGCGACGCCGCCTACTACAGGGCGCTGATGCGGGCCGGGCTGCGGCGCGCCGAAGCGGGCAAGCGCAGGGCCAGGGCCGCGGCCGCCAGAGTCTCGGGGACGGAGCGCAAGCGGCTGGCCGCCGCCTGCATGCAGAAATTCCGCGACGAATTCCTTAAAGACAACCTCGGCACGGCCCTGGACCAGAGCGAAGACTGCCTCAAGTTTTCCCCCTCCGACCCGGACCTCGCCGCAGAGCGCGCTCCCATTTTGGTGCGCCTGGGCCGGTACGAGGAGGGAGCCCGGGAATACGAGCGCGCCGCGGGCCTCTACGGCGCGGCAGGGCAGCCGGCCGCCCTGTGCCGCCTCAAGGCGGCGCAAACCTGGCAGAAGCTGGGCAAGCCGGACGACGCGCTGGCGCAGTACAGGCTGGCGGTACAGGCCAGCCCGCAGGACCTCGGCGCCCTCAAAGGCCTGGCCGCCGCGCTGGAGGCCCGCTCCGATTTCAGCGGCGCGGTTGAAACTTACGACGCCATACTCGAGCTGCAGCCGGCCGATTCCCAGGCCAGGACCAGGCGCGAGGAACTCAAGTCCTCGGCGCTGAGCAACGACCAGATACTGCAGGAGCTGAAACTGCGCAACGCGGCAGCCGAGAACAAGACCATGCTGCTGCCCGGCGATATAAAGCTTTTCAAGGCGCTCAGGGCCGCCGAGATCGACGGCGGCGTGGATTACCTCAAGCGGAAAGCCCCGAGCGCCGCGGGCCTGATGTTCCGCCACGAGACCCCAGAGGGCCCGAAGATACTGATGACCGGCCACGGCTACAAGGTTTATAATTTCCACGCCACGCGGGACGCGGTAAAATTCTTCGAGGCCGAGCGCGTGGGCCTGCGCGACATTTTTAAACTGCGCAACCGCTCCGGCGATCCTGTCTTCGACAAAGCGGGCAAGCTGACCTACGAGGGCGAGACCCTCTGGCGCGGCCTGGTGCCCGGCGCCAAGAGCTGGCTGCTCCACTACGAACCCGTCCCGGAAAGCCCGCAGGCCCTGCAGGCCAACAAGGACATCTCCGCGGCGGAGAAAGAGGGCTACCGCGAGATCTCGGAGCCGGAATACCTGTGGCTGCTGCGCGCCACCGACTGCCCCGAGGACGTGATGGCGCAGCCCCCCGTGAGCCTGCGCGTGATCAGCGACGGCGCCAGGGTGCGCTACCTGCTCTGCTACACCCACGGTTCGCTGTGCATGAACCCGGTCAACGAGAAACTCCCTCCCTATATCGAGTCGTACCGCACCGGCAGCGACGACATCCCGGGAGACCAGGTGCACTCCGGTTTCTTCGGGAGCAAACCCGTCAAGAAGCGGCGCTTCTGCGAGGACGGCAAGATCTGGGGCGGCGAAACGAACGCCCCTCCGGCCGCCGGCGCGGTGCCCGAGCCGCCCTCCCCCAAATAAAGTCGAAAGGTCTGTTTTGCAAAAAGCTCAGGAATTTTGTATCATAATATGACTATGATACAGAAAACCACTTTGCCCAAAGCCGACACGGCCGAAAAAACCAGGAAATGGCATTTCCTTGACGCTTCTGACCAGGTGCTCGGGCGCCTTTCGACCAAGATCGCCGTGCTCCTGATGGGCAAGCACAAACGCGACTTCACCCCCAACATGGACCTCGGCGATTTCGTCGTCGTGACGAACACCGACAAGGTGCGCATCACCGGCAATAAACTTGAGGACAAGTTCTATTTCCGCCACTCCGGCTACGCCAACGGCGCGAAGACCATCCCCTACAAGAGGCAGATGGAAAACGACTCCACCAAGGTGCTCGAGCTGGCCGTGAAACGCATGCTCGATGACAACACCCTGCGCGGCAGGCGCATGAAGCGCCTGCGCATATTCGCCGGCGCCCAGACCCAGTTCAAAGCCGCCAAGGCCGCGAAGTAACAAAAGAGGAAACTGAAAACATGGAAAACAAGAATCTCATACTGGCCACCGGCCGCCGCAAGACCTCCGTGGCGCAGATACGCATGTCCCAGGGCGGCGAAGGCAAGATCACCATCAACGCCAAGACCCCCGAGGACTACTTCGGCAACAACCCCCGCCTCCGCAACGAGATCTGCAGGCCTTTCGAGCTTACGAAAGACCAGAAGTTCGACTGCGTGATAAAGGTTAACGGCGGCGGCGTGAGCAGCCAGGCCGGCGCGATCCGCCACGGCATCTCCCGCGCCATCGCCAGCCTCGGCGACAGCTTCCGCGCGTCCATGAAGAAGGCCGGGTTCCTGACCCGCGACTCCCGCATGGTCGAGCGCAAGAAGCCCGGCATGCCGAAAGCCCGCAAACGCTTCCAGTTCTCCAAGCGCTAAACCGCGCCTGGCTTACTGCCCACCGGGGGAGGCCCAAAGCCTCCCCCGGTTTATTTATATAGTAAAATTACCCCTATGCTGCGACGCTTCTACCTGCTGCTGACGGACCAGCGCCTCAGGGCGGCCCTGGCCGCGCTGCGCCTCTCCGGCCGGGGCCTGGGAGACCTGGCCGCCGCGCCCGGGCAGGCCGCGGTTTTTTTTCGCCCGATCAGGGCCAGGCTGGACCGGGCGGCGCAGGCCGGACCGCCGCGCTCGCTGCCGGCCCTCGGCGCGGCGGCGGACTTCGCGGCCAGGCTGGAGAAGACCTTCTCGGACATGGCGCTCCTGCAGGCGCCGCCGGACCGCGCGGCGCTCGAAGCGCTGGCCTGCCTGCAGCGGGCCTGCGGCGCCGCGGACGGCCTGCTTTCCCCCTCCCGCAGGGCCCGCGCCGACGCCGGCTTGCGGGCCGCTTGCGCCGCGGGCAGGCGCAGCCTCTCGTCGGCGAAGGCCGCGGCCGACCGGTCCCCGGACGGTTTCACGCAAAATCTCAAATTTAGTAGTATATACTCCGGGCTCGACGGCGCTTTCGACTCGCTGGAGCGCTGCGCCGAAGCCCTCTTCCGCATCTAGTCCGCATTGGAGCCATATGATAAAGCTGATAACCGCCCTCTTGCTAGCCCTCCCCCTCTCCGCCTGGTCGCTGACCGTCTCGGTCTACCACACCAGCGACGTGCACGGCTGGTATTCCGCCCGCCCCGCCAAGTGGGACAAAGAGAACTCCACCCGGACCATAGGCGGCTTTCCCGCCCTGTCCGCGCTGGTGAGAGCCGACAAGAACCCCTATATCCTGCTGGACTCCGGCGACACCTTCCAGGGCACGCCCGAGGGCACGCTGACCAAGGGCCTGGCCACGGCTGAGCTGATGAGCCAGCTGGGCTACTCCGCCTCCGTCGTCGGCAACCACGACTACGACTACACCGAGGCCAGCCTGCGCGCGATGATAAAGGAATCCGGCTTTCCCTGGCTGGGCGCCAACGTCTACGTTAAGGAAACGGGCGCGCCCGCAGATTATCTCAAGCCCTACACCATAGTCAAAGCCGGCGGCAAGCGCATCGCCGTCATCGGCGTGGCCGGCGAGCATACGGTCACCTCCACGCTGCCGCTCAACGTCAAACACCTGGAATTCCGGGACGCCCCGGAGGCGGCCGCGCGCGTGGCCAAGGAACTGCGCGAAGCCAACAAGGCCGACGCGGTGATAGTGCTGGTCCACGACGGGCTCGGCCAGCCCTTCGGCATTACCGACATGACCGCCTGGGTGCCGACCGAGACCCAGGCCGCTTCCGGCACGCTGGCTGTGGCCCGCGCCTCTCGCGCCGACGTGGTCATAGGCGGCCACATCCACGCCTCGCTGCCCCGCGGCTACCGCGACCCCGTCAGCGGCGCCCTGCTGGTAGAAAGCGGGTCCACGCTTACCAACGTAAGCCGCGTCACGCTGGATTTCGACGACAAAAGCGGCAAGCTCAAGGCCACCGCCGTAGAGCTCGTGCCGCTCTGGACCGACGTGACCGGCGAGGACCAGGCCGTGGCCGCCACCATTAAGAAATTCAGCGAGCAGGTGCAGAAGGAGATGGGCCGGCAGGTCAGCGAGAGCGCGGCCGACCTGGGCCCCTCCAAGGCCGGGCTGGACTCCGACATCGGCAACTGGTTCACCGACGCGATGCGCCGGCAGTCCGGCGCCGACGTGGCTTTCCAGAACACCGCCGGCATCCGCTCGGACATGAAGGCCGGCAAGATCACGGTGCGCGACGTCTTCCAGGTGATGCCCTTCGAGAACACGCTGGTTAAACTCACGCTTACCGGGGAGCAGATCCGGCGCCTGCTGGCCGACAATATCCAGGGCGAGAAGGGCTTCTCCAAGCTGCAGGTCTCCGGCCTCAAGGTCACTTTCAGCAAACCCTACGGCGACCCCGCCGGCGTAACGCTGGAACGCGACGGCAAGCCCGTGGCCGACACGGACAGGTTTTCCGTGGCCACCAACAACTACCTCACCACCGGCGGCACCGGCGGCCGGGTCTTCAACGAGGACAAGGACGCCGAGGACACGATGCTCCCCATACGCGACCTGCTGATGAAGGACATCGCCGCCAACCCGGTGAAAGCGCTTCCGGAAGGCGGGAGGATAATACGCGCCGACTAACCCGCTCACTCCCGTCCCTGCTGGCGGCCCTGCTGCTGGGCGCCGCCGGCTGCGCCAAGAAGGAAAGCCTGGTCATTTTCGCCACCGCGCGCGCGGAAGGCGCGGTCGCCGCCGCGGGCGGCCGGGGCGGCTATGCCGTCTTTAAATCGCTCTACGCGGCGGAGAAAGGGCCCAGGCTGGCGGTAGACCTGGGCGGCTGGGTCCCCCCTCCTCCGCAAGGCAGGCTGGACCGCGGACGCGCCGCGCTGGACTGCATCAACGCCGTGCCGTACTCGGCCGCGGCCGTCTCGGCCGAAGACCTGGCCCTCCCGCAGAAGGAACTGCAGAAGCTGGCCGCGAATTCCGCGCTGCCGCTGCTGGCCTCCAACCTCTACCTCAAGAACAACAAGAAGCCCGACTTCCTCGTTTCCACGCGCCTCGCCGAAGCCGGCGGCCGCAAGGTGGGCTTTTTCTCGCTGGTGATCCACGACCCCGCCAAGGCCAACACGCCCAAGTACCTGCCCAACTACAGACTGGAGAAGGAGAGCTACGAGACCGAGCGGGCCGTACGCGCGCTGCGCGCGGCCGGGGCGCAGCTGGTGGTGGGACTGGTGGCCATAGCCCCCGGCAAAGAGGCCCCGCACGAATTTTACAAGGACTACCTGGCACGCCTGCCGCGCATAGACCTGCTCATCACCGACGAGCCGTCGCTCAAGAAGCCGTTCAAGGCCAAGCGCACCTGGGTGGCGCCGGCGGGCCAGGGGATGCAGCACGCGGCCAGGCTGGGCCTGGCGCTCGACGACTCCGGCCGCGTCAAGGGTCTGAACTGGGAGCGCCTCCCGCTGGACGCCGAAAAATACGGCGAGGACGCCGCCCTGCTCAAGGTGCTCGCCCGGCACAAGGCCGCGGCCGCCGCCCACTTCGGCCGGAAGATCGGGACGCTGAAAGAGGCGCTGCCGCTGGCGGAGGCCGGGACTTACCCGGCGGCCGATTTCGCCGCGGACTGCATGCGGCGCTGGGCCAGGAGCAACGCCGCCATAATCGGGCTCTCCGAGCCGGCGGCAGGTTTTTCGTCCGGCACCGTCACCGTGGGCGACCTGCACCGGGCCTTCCCGCTGGACTCCAGCGTGGTCTTCGTGAAGATCCGCGGCGACGACCTGGAGCGCGCCCTGACCGGGCTTTCCCCGACGGAGATCAGCGTCTCCGGGCTGAAACTTTTTCTGCGCGACTCGGCGCTGGAACGCGCCGAGAGCGAGACCGGGCCGCTGGTCCCGGGCCGCGTCTACCACCTGGCCGTGCCCGATTCCCTGGTGAGCGGCCGCGACAACCCGGTGCTTTCGAGCGCCATGGAATTCGCCAATTCCCGCCGCCCGCTGCGCGAGGTCATAAGCTGGTGCTTCTCGCTCCGGTCCTCCTTCGCCAAACCGGCCGGCGGCCGCGTAATAAAGGCTGAAAAATAATGCAGGCACTGGCCCTTTTCTTCTCCACGTGGTTCTCCAGGTTCAGGGCCTTCGCGATGCTGGCCGGGGCCTGGGGCTTCCTGTTCAGCGTGAACTCGCTGATAGGCTTCCAGGCCGCCTTCGAGTACGACGACGGCATCGTCTACTCCACCCCCGCCTTCCAGGCCGCGGAGAAGGACATGGCCGAGCCGGGCGGCCCCGATTACTGGAACTCGGTCAACCGCTCCTACGCCTACGAGCGCCTGAAGCCGGTGCCGTGGGCCGCGGCCTGGGCCCTGCGCGTGCTCGGCGTCAGGATAGCTTTCGTACTGGACCGCGGCCCCGAGGGCGCCGACAGCCTGGAGGCCTCGTGGCGGCGGCTGGCCGACAGCTTCTATTTCACGCGCAGCGAGGACGAGAAGTACAAGCTGCTGGAGAAGCGCCGCTTCGTGCTGTACGCCACCCCCTCCGATTCAGGGATCATACAGGCCCGCAAGGCCGGCGTGACGCCCCTGCGCATCAAGAAAAGCCCCGGCTCGGTGAACCCGCTGGAGAGCAACCCCGGCAAGTTCGGCGAGCGATCCCTCCCCCTCTCCGGCTTCTAACCCCCCATTGCCGGGGGCCCAGTTAAAATATATAATATAGGCCAATGGCGGACTGTATTTTTTGCAGGATAGCGGCGG
>PHAL01000062.1 GCA_002840355.1 Elusimicrobia bacterium HGW-Elusimicrobia-3
GCGCGGCGGTTTTCGAAAGTTCGAAATCCGCCGCTCTTCTTTTGCCGGCGGCGGCGTAGGCCCTGAGGGCAGCGGGGGCGCGGAGCAGTTCGCCCAGCTTGGCCGCCCAAACCAGCTCGGCCGCCTCGGGCGGGGCGGAGGGGCGGCGCCGCTCGCCGGAAAGGGGCGGCATCAGTATGCCGTACTCGGCCTGTTCGGGCGCCGCGGCGCGCGCGCCGGCGGGCGAGGCGGGAGCCAGGAGTTCCCGGGGACCGGAATCGCAGTCCGAGGAGACTACGGGCGCCCCGGCGGCCATGGCCTCCAGCAGCGCGTTCGGGAAACCTTCCCAGAGCGAGGTGAAAGCGAACAGCCCTGCCCGCGCGACGAACATATGCGGGTTCGGCCGGTAGCCCGCGAAATAGACGTCCGCGTCGGGCGGGGGGGCCCCGGGCCCGGCGAAAGCGCGCAGCCCCAGGCCGCGGCACAGGCTCAGCAGGTAGGGCTCCAGTTCGCCCTCGCCCAGGAAGACCAGCGCGGCGCCGGGCAGGTCCCTGGAAAGCTCGCGGAAGATCCTCAGCAAATGCCAATGTCCCTTGGCCGCGGTAAGCCGGCCGCCGGTAATTATGATCGGCCGTTCGAAGACCCGGGCCCACTCGGCCGGCAGCGGGGCCGCGGCCAGGCGCGCTATGCCGGCCGCGTCGCAGCCGTTGGGCACCACGGCCAGTTTATCTTCGGGCACCGAGAAGTTTTCCAGCAGGTCGCGCCGGACGCCCCTGGAATTGGCGGCCACCAGCGCGGCGCGGGGGTAGTAGCGGCGTATCAGCGGGCGCATCAGCGCGCCGCGCAGGCCGGAGAATTCCCCGGAGGGACTGGTGCGCTCGCAGATCACGGCCCGGTGGCCGCTGCGGGCGGCGGCCAGCACGTTGACGATATTGGCGCGCTCCATGAAGGAGAGCACGGTGTCGCCGGGGCCGGTCCGGGCGGCCAGGCGGCGGGCGTAGAGGGGAATGCAGGCGGTCTTGAGCAGGGAGGAGGTGGCGGCCCTGTGGTCGGAAAGGATGAGCGGGCGCCGCGGCAGCGGCAGCGCCACTTCGTCCTCGAGCAGGATGATGTCGTCGTGCGGCAGCAGGGCGGCCAGGGCGGCGAACTGCTTTTCGGCGCCGCCGCGGAACAGGGAATTTATCAGGAGCTTCAGGCCCATAAGGCAATTCTAGAATATTTAGCGGCAGGCCGTTGCGGGGCGGCCGGGTTTTGTGTAGAATTGCTGCTAAGGGGGACAGAAAATGTCTTATTTCGCTCTATTGCTGTTATTGTGCGGCACCGTCTCGGCGCAGCCGCCGCTGACGCTTTTCGGCCACCGCGACGCCGTGGAGGCCGTGGCCTTTTCGCCGGACGGGAAATACGTGGCCTCCGCCGGCCTGGACGCCGGCGTGGCCCTCTGGGTGGCGAAGACCGGCAAGGTGAAGAAGGTGATGGGCGGCCACAGGGAGGGGGTCTGGGCGCTGGCCTTCTCGCCGGACGGGGATTACCTGGCCTCCTCTGACACGAAGACCATAGAGGTCTGGGCCGTGCCTTCCGGCAAGAGCTATAAGAGCATCACGCCCCACTCGCATACCGTGCTCGGCTTGCGCTTCTCGCCCGGCGGCGAATACCTGGGCGCGGCCGGCTACGGCGGGCTGGGGCTGTGGACTTTCCCGGAAGGGGAAAAACACAAGGTGCTCAACGGGCCCGTGGAGACCGCCAACGCCCTGGACTTCTTCCCGTCAGTCAGCTACATGGTCTCCGGCAACAGCAACGGCACCGTGACGGTCTGGAACATGAACGACGGCAAGATCACCCGGACTATCAAGGCCCACACCGAGGCGGTCAGGGCGGTGACGATGACCCCGGACGGCCGGCACGCGGTTTCGGCCGGCCTGGACGGCCTGGTGAAGGTGTGGCGGCTGTCCGACGGGGCGATGATTAATTCTTTCGCGGCCCATCCCGGCGGGGCCAGGGCGGTGGCCGTTTCCCCTAACGGCAGGCGCATAGCCAGCGGCGGCATGGACAGCCTGGTGAAGGTCTGGAACTTTTCCGGCGCGCAGAAGAAGCCGGCGCTGGAACTCAAGGACCACGACGGCAGCGTGGAGGCGCTCGCTTTCTCGCCCGACGGGCGGACGCTGGCCTCCGCCTCCAAGGACAAGACCGTGAAACTCTGGAAACTGGGCAAATAGGCGCACAGGCAAAAGAAAAAGGGCGGCCCCGGGGCCGCCCTTTTTTACGCCTTGGAAGGACTAGATGAGCAGGCCGGCGATGGTCGCCGACAGGAAGCCCGCCAGCGAGCTGGCCAGCAGCGCGTAGAGGCCGAGCTTGGCCAGGTCGTGGCGCCGTTCGGGCGCCATCGCGCCGATGCCGCCTATCTGGATGGCGATCGACAGGAAGTTGGCGAAGCCGCAGAGGGCGTAAGAGGCCATGGCTACCGAGCGCTCGCTCATCACGCCGGGGTTGGCCTTGAGGTAGGTGGCCATGTTCAGGTAGGCCACGAACTCGTTGAGCACGGTCTTCTGGCCCATCCAGCTGGCCACCTGCGGCACCTCGTGCGAGGGCACGCCCATCACCCAGGCCAGCGGCGTGAAGACCCAGCCGAAGATCTTCTCGAAGGTCAGGCCCTCTATGCCGACGAAGCCGGCGCCGTAGCCGAGCAGGAAGTTGGCCATCGCCAGGATGGCCATGAAGGCGATCAGGCAGGCGGCCACGTTGATGGCCAGCTGCATGCCCACGGAGGAGCCGTTGGCCGCGGCGTCGATCACGTTGGCGTCGTTGATCTCGAGCTGCAGCTTGACTATGCCCTTCGTCGCCGGCTCTTCGGTCTCGGGGACCAGGATCTTTGCCATCACCAGGCCCGCCGGGGCGGCCATGATGGAGGCGGCCAGCAGGTGGCCGGCGATGGTCGGGATAGAATCCACGAGCAGGCCCACGTAGGCGGCCATGATGCCGCCGGAGATCGTGGCCATGCCGCCGGTCATGATGGCCATCAGCTCGGACTGCGTCATGCTGGCCACGTAGGGCCGCACCACGAGCGGCGCCTCGGTCTGGCCCACGAAGATGTTGGCGCTGGCGGACAGGGATTCCGCCCCGGAAGTGCCCATCAGCCTGGCCATGATCTTGGCGAAGAAGACGACTACCTTCTGCATGATGCCGAGGTAGTAGAGCACCGCCATGATGGAGGAGACGAAGATGATGGTGGGCAGCACGCGCACCGCGAAGATGAAGCCCATCGACGGGTTGCTGACCAGCGTGCCGAAGACGAATTCCGCGCCCTTGTCGGAGAACGAGAGCAGCTTGACGATCACGTCGTTCATCGTGGCGAAGAAGTACCTGCCGATGGGCAGCTTCAGGACGATGACGGCGAAGGTGATCTGTATCAGCAGGCCGGCCCCGATGGTCTTGTAGTTGATGGCCCGCCTGTTCTTGCTGGCCAGCCAGGCTATGCCCAGCAGGACGAATACTCCGAAAAAGCCGATGATCTTCGGTGACATGCTAGCTCCTTTTGCGAACCGCTGTTGCGTCGGGAATAATTATACAAATAAATAAATCAGTAGGCCCCGCGCACCTTGCCGTTGACGGCGGAGAAGGGGAGGAAGTACAGCGGCTCCCCGGTGGCCGGGTCCTTCCAGGAGGCGGAGTCGTAGGAATTGTCGCGGTTGTCGCCCAGCACGAAGAAGTGCCCCTCCGGCACGGTCAGCGGCCCCAGGTTGTCGCCCACCAGCAGCTCGTCGGGGCGCGCGTAGTAGGCGTAGACCTCGTAGAGCGGCTCCCCGTTGAGATACACCCGCTTCTCCCTGAGCTCCACCGTGTCGCCGCCCACGGCGATCACGCGCTTGACCATGCCGTAATCGCCCTCGGGGGAGTTGAAGGAGATCACCTCGCCGCGGCGCGGGGCGCGGAAGCGGTAAGTCATGCGGTCGAGTATCAGGTGGTGGCCCTTGGTCATGGTAGGCGCCATGGAGTCGCTGGCCACATATATAGGGGTGACCACCCATTGCCGCAGCGCCAGGCCGGCGGCCAGCGTGACCAGGGTTATGGCGAGCAGGCGGCGTATGTTCATTATTATTCAGGCAGCGCCACGGGCAGCCGGCCGGAGGGGGTCAGGCTGCCGGTCAGCACTTCCCCAGCGGCCTCCATGGACGGGGCGGTCATGCCGTAGAGGGCCAGGGCGGCCGGCGCGCCGGGATAGGAGGCCAGGTCGTACGGGTTCATCAGGCTCAGCAGCACGGCGGGCTTGCCGGAGTTGATGAGCACGTTGATGGCGTCGCGCTGGCTGGCGTTCTGCACGCCGGTCCACTGGAAGCTGCCCAGCACCAGGATGTCGGCCTCGGCGGCCGCGCGGGTGATGGTCCCCAGCTCTCCCTTCTTGAGCCCTATGCCGAAGAAATACTGGCTGGTCTCGTAGCCGGCCTCTAGCAGCGTGCGGTAGAGGTGTATGGAGTTCTCGGCGAAGCGCTGCGGCGAGAAAATGATGACGGCGATCTTCTTGCCCTTGGGCAGCGGCACCAGCCCGCCCCGGCGCACCAGCGTCACGGCCCGCCGCGACAGTTCGCCGGTCACGCCGAGATAGGCCTTGTCGAACGGGGAAGGGGTTTCGGCCGGGTCGAACAGGCCGGCCGCGCGCTTGGCGGCCAGTACCTTGTGGTAGGCGTCGTTGAGCCGCGTTTCGGTTATGGCGCCCGAGCGCACCTGCCTGGCGATCTCGCGCACGGCGGCGGCGGGGTCGCCGCGGCCTATGAGCAGCAGGTCGGCGCCGGCCTTGAGCGCGGCGGCCGCGGCTTTGCGCACCGGCAGGCGCATGGTGATGGCGCGCATGTCCAGGCTGTCGGTCACTACCAGCCCGCCGTAGCCGAGGTCATGCTTGAGCAGGCCGGCCAGCACGGCGCGCGAGAGGGTGGCGGGAGCGGAGTCCAGCGCCGGGTAGCGGATATGGGCCGTCATGATGGCCGGCACGCCCAGGGCTATGGCCGCCTTGAAGGGGACCAGGTGGGCGGTGTGCAGTTCGGCCGTGGAGATGGAGATCTCGGGCAGGGTCTTGTGCGAGTCCTTTTCGGCCGCGCCGTGCCCGGGGAAATGTTTGGCCACGGCGATCACGCCCGCCGCCTTGAGGCCGTTGAGGATGGCGCCGCCCAGCCGCGCGGCCTCCGCCGGGTCGGAGCCCAGCGAGCGGATGCCGATGATGGGGTTCTTCGGGTTGGTGTTGATGTCCAGCACCGGGCCGAAGGCCATGTTGATGCCGGCCCGCTTCAGTTCCTTGCCGGCCAGGTAGAACAGGGAGGCCGTGCCGTTCTCGTCGGCGGCGGCCCCGAGCATCATGTTGGTGGGCAGTTCCAGCAGGCCCAGCGTGGTGGGCACGTACACGCTGCCGCCCTCGTAGTCCACGGCTATGAACAGCGGGGAGCCGAGGGGGGAGCGCGCCGCGGCGGCCTGCAGCGCCTCGCTGAGCCTGCGGGTCTCTTCCAGGGAGTAGGAGCCCCACTGCAGCTGTATGCCGCCCACGCCGGAGGCCGCGGCCGCGGAGGCCACGGCGATGTCGGAAGCTTCCGTGGAGACTATGAGCAGCTGCGCCGCTTTCTGTTCTATTGTCGGCTCGGCGGCCAGGGCCGCCGGCAGCAGCAGCGCCGCCGTTAGGGCGCGCGCCAGCCGGCCCGGCCTGCGGGCGCGTCCGGCTGCGGGGTCGGGGCGGGGTGTCACTTGCCGAACTTGTAGCCGCGCGTCACGGCCTGCTTGCGTATGGAGTCTATCATGGCGCGGTCCAGCGTCGAGGCGCCGGCGGCTTTCTTTTCCTCGGCCGCGATATGGGCCTTGCGCTGTACCTGCAGGGCGGCGATCTCTGCCTGCAGCTTGCGGCGCTCAGCCAGCTTTTGCTCCAGGTATTTCTCGCGCTCGGCCTTGCTCATCTTCTGCAGTTCCTCGGGCAGGTTCTCGGCCTTGAGCTGGTCCTGGCTCATCTTGCCGCTCTCCAGCGCCGAGACGGCGTCCCAGGAGGAGTCGGCCTCGGCCACGGCGGGGGCCGCGTTGGACTGGTAGGCCGCGCGCTCGGCGGCCACGGACGCGCCGGCGCCCATCACCTTGGAGAACACGCTGCGCTTCTCGGCCACCTTGTTCCTGCCGGAGGAGCCGTAGGCCACGTAGGTGTCGTTGAGCTGGCTGCTTAGCTGCGCTATGCGGTCGTCCTGCGGGGCGTTCACGGCGTAGGCCGCCGCGCCCTGGTCTATGTTGGTATAGTCGCCGTCGGCCAGGTCGGAGCCGGCCTTCCACTGCGTGGCTATGCCCTGCTGGCGGGGCCCGCAGAAAATGGTGTTGACGAAAATATTCTTCGCCTTGGCCTTGGCCACAGCGTCCTGGAAAGGCACGGCGCCCTGCGTGAACGGCTCGTTGCCGGCGATGAAGATGGCTTTATAGACGTCGGCCTTGGGGCTCCACTTGAGTTCCTCCACGGCGGTCTTTATGGCCTGGCCGCAGTACTCATCACCGCCGTTGGTGCTGAGGGCGAACAGCTCCTTGGCCACGGCGTCGAGGTCGGTGGTGAAGGGCAGCACCTGCCGCAGCCAGCCTTTGTCGGCGCCGAGGCCGGAGTTGCCGTACTCGTAGAGGGCCACCTCTATACGGGGCCTCGAACCGCTCTTCTCGGCGGTGACCAGCTCGTTGACGATCTTCCAGAGCTGCGTGCGGGCCTGGTTGATGAGGCCGTCCATGGAGCCGGAGGTGTCGAGCAGCACGGCCACCTGCACCAGCGGCTTGGAGCCGAAGTCCTGCGGGGGCTTTACGACGGCGCCGGAGTCCTTCCAGGTGCGCCGCACCGCCAGCGAGGCGGCGGCCAGGATCTTGCCGGTTTCGCTTTCCACCACGCGGGCGTTGACCTCGGTCTCGGCGTCGGAGAGGTCGTTGAGCGTGCCGGTGACCACGGCGTCAGCCCCGAGCTGCTTGCCGAGCTTCCTGACGGTGGCCTCGTCCATGGCGCCGGAGGCCTGCAGCTTGAGCTCCTCCATTACCTTCCTGAGCAGGCCGCGCTCGACCAGGACTATCTTCTTCTTCTGGGCCAGCAGCGTGGTGAGGCGCTCTTGTATGATGACCGGGCCGTCCGAGGCACGCTCGCTGGTATAGGGGAAAGCCAGCACGGCCAGCTTCAGGCCGGGCCGGCTTTTGAGGCCCTTGGCCAGGCTGTCGGAGAGGTCCGAAAGTTCGCGGGCGGCGGGCGCCTGTGTTTTGGGCGGGGCGGCCGACACGGCCGGCGCCGGAGCGGCCAGGCCTAACAGGACAAAGAGAGCGAGGACCTTGTTCATATCTGTAACCCCTTTTGGCTTTGCCGGCAGCGGCCGGCTTTATGGAGTTTAGAATACAAAATATTCAGCCCGGTTATACAGCGGGCCGCGGTATTGAACGGTTGCCGCTAAAAAAGGTATTTTCCTTGTATGAGCAGGGGGAGACCATGACCAATACTTCGCTGAAAACCGCGGCCCTGGCCGCCGCGCTGGCCCTCGCCGGCTGCGGTAAAGGCGGGCAGGACGCCTACCGGCAGACTTCGGCCATCATGAACGTGCCGGCCCAGGTGATAGTCTACGGCGCCGACGAGGCCGCGGGCAAGGCCATAGCCGACGCGGTGCTGGGGGAGTGGAACCGCATCTCGGGCGAGTTCAGCTTCAGCGACCCGTACAGCGTGACCTCGCTGGTCAACAGGAAAGCCTACGGCGAGTGGGTGAAAGTGGACGCCGAGTTCATGGGCCTGCTGCGGCTGGCGCTGGACTATTACCGCCTGACGGACGGCGCCTTCGACATCACCTTCGCCCCGCTGTGGCCCATCTGGAAAGAGGCCGCCTCCACCAAGAAGATGCCGGCCAAAGAGGACATCGGGCGGGCGCTCGCCACGATGGGCTCCAGCCACATACAGGTGGACCCGGCCCGCCTGATGGTGCGCTTTTCCAGGCCGGTGCAGATCAACCTCGGCGGCATACTGCGCGGCTACTGCTTCGTGCGGGCCGCCGAGCTGCTGCGGCAGATGGCCCCGCCTTACCCGGTGGAGCTGCGCCTGGGCAGCAACATGCTCGCCTACGGCCGGCGGGACTGGGAATATTCCGTCACCGACCCCTTCAACGACGACAAGTCCTTCGGCTCTTTCACCTTCGGCGACGGCGTGCTGATGTCCTCTTCGGGCCGGGAGCATTTCGTGCAGATAGAGGGCAAGCTGTACTCCCACATGCTGGACCTGAAGACGGGCTACCCGCTCAACGATTTCTCCAGCCTCGTCGTCTACTTCCCCAAACTGGAGAGCGAGAGCTTCCTGGCCTCGGCCGTGCTGGCCGTGATGGGCAAGGAGAAGGCGCTGGCCGCGATCGGCAGGCTGAAGGGCTCGGCCGCGGTCTGGATAGACGGCTCCGGCAAGGAGACCGTGCTGGTCAACGAAGGCAGCGGGGCGAAATGGAGCAAGTCCCGGAGTCTGTTCTAGGCTTTCAGGGCGTGAAAAAACCCCGGGCGGTCCCGGGGTTTTTCTTTTGCCGCGGGCGCTACTTAACTTCCTCGAATTCGCCCTTGGTCCTGTTCTTGCGCACGTTGTTCCAGTTGAAATACCTGCCGTTCATGGCGATGTAGACGCCGGGGGGGAGCACCTGCGCGAAGCTCAGCGCCGAGCCCAGGTTGAACATCCCGTCCGACGAGCCGAACTTGTAGGGGATCATGGCGCCGGTCAGCACCACCGTCTTGTCCGTGATGCGCCGGCCCAGCGCCTCCGCCGTCTCGGGCATGGTGTCGGTGCCGTGCGTGATCACGATATGCTTCTCCCTGGCGGCCAGGCACTCTTTCAGTATCCTGGCGCGGTGGGCGGCCGTCATGAAGAGGCTGTCTATCATCATCAGGGTCTTTATCTTCACGGGCACGCGCGAGCGGCCCAGCGCCAGCATCTCGTGCAGGTGGGACTTGCGGAAAAAGAGCTCGCCGTTGAGCTCGTTGTACTCCTTGTCGAAGGTGCCGCCGGTTATCAGAAGTTTTATGAGCATAAATAGAACCGGGGAGCGCCGCTGGGCGCTCCCCGGACTCCGGTTTATTTCCTGCCGTCCTTGAGGAAGGCCAGGTAGCCCTTGTAGGCCATGTAGATGTCCAGCTTGCCGGCCAGTTCCATCGGGGCGTGCATGGAGAACAGGCCCACGCCGCAGTCCACCACCTGCATGCCGTAGCGGGCCATGAACTGCGCGATGGTGCCGCCGCCGCCCTGGTCCACCTTGCCCAGCTCGCCGGTCTGCCAGACCACGCCGTTCTTATCGAAGATGCGGCGGATATGCGCCATGAATTCGGCCGAGGCGTCCGACGAGCCGGACTTGCCGCGGCTGCCGGTGAACTTGGTCACGCAGACGCCGTGGTTGATGTGCGGCGTGTTGCGCTTGTCGGAGACGGTGGGGAACATCGGGTCGAACAGCGCGTTGACGTCGGCAGACAGCATCCAGCTGTTGTGCAGCGCGCGCTTGAGGGTCAGCTCGCTGTAGGAGTCCGTGGTGAGGTCGAGCAGTTCCGCGGAAGCGTTCTCGAAGAGGTTGGAGGCCATGCCGGTGGCGCCGACGGAGCCGATCTCCTCCTTGTCGCAGAGCAGCACGCACGAGGTGTATTCGGGCGTGCCCTTGAGGTCGAGGATGGCCCGCAGGCCGGTCCAGGCGCAGACGCGGTCGTCGTGGCCGTAGCCCAGGATCATGGAGCGGTCGAGACCCGCCTCGCGCGGCGCGGCGGCGGGCACCAGCTCCAGCTCGGCCGACAGGAAGTCGGCTTCGGTGACGCCGTACTTCTTGTTGAGGATGGAGAGGATGTTGTGCTTGACCTTCTCCTTCTTGTCCTTGCCGGCGGCGGGGATGGTGCCGGCCAGCACGTCCAGGCCCTCGCCGGTTATGGCTTCGCCGATGGTCTTCTTGTACTGGTCGGCCGCCAGGTGCGGCAGCAGGTCGGTGATGCAGAGCACCGGGTCGGAGGGGTCCTCGCCGATGGCGATCTTCACCTTCTTGCCGTCGGGCTTTACGAACACGCCGTGCAGCGCCAGCGGGATGGTTACCCACTGGTACTTCTTGATGCCGCCGTAATAATGGGTGTCGAACATGGCCAGCTCGGAATTCTCGTAGAGCGGGTTCTGCTTGAGGTCGATGCGGGGGGCGTCGGTGTGGCCGCCGACGATGTGCATGCCGTCGACAAGCGGCTTTTTGCCGACCACCACGGCCATCAGGGTCTTGCCCTCGCTGCAGCGGTAAACCCTGTCGCCGGGGACGAGCTTTACGCCGCTCTTCTCGTGGTCGCGCATGTCGCGGAAGCCGGCGGCTTCCAGCAGCAGGATGGCCTCGTCGCTGGCTTCGCGCTCGGTCTTGGCCTTGGTGATGTACTGCAGGTAGGCCTGGTTGACCTCCTCGCAATGCTTCAGTTCGGCGGGCGAGACCTTCTCGTAGCCGTTCGGGCTGGTATAGGCGAGGCTGGGAGCGGCTTTAGCGGTTGTCTTGACGGGTTTCTTCATTATGTTTTCCTCCGGTGATCTGGCGGCGGCAGCTAATAGCTGACGAATACATATTATCATTTTGCTATCATTTATAGCGCCAATGAACGACCCTAAATACGCCCGCCGGGTGATGCTGCTTGTGTTCGGCCTCAGCCTCTTCAACTACATCGACCGCCAGGTGCTATACGCCGTCTTCCCGCTCATCAAGGCCGACCTGCGCCTCTCGGACGCCGAGCTGGGCTTCCTGGCTTCCTCGTTCATGATCGTCTACATGTGCTTCGCGCCTTTCGTCGGCTATTTCGGCGACCGCGTGCGGCGCCCGCTGATCATAGGCGTCAGCGCCATCTTCTGGAGCCTCTCCACCCTGTTCAGCGGCCTGGTGAAGAACTACGGCCAGCTGATAGCCACCCGCTCGGCGGTGGGCATCGGCGAGGCAGGCTACGGCACCGTCTGCCCGTCCTTCCTGGCCGAGTGGTTCCCGGTGGAGCGCCGGGCCCGCGTGATGGCGCTGTACGCGCTGGCCATTCCCGC
>PHAL01000063.1 GCA_002840355.1 Elusimicrobia bacterium HGW-Elusimicrobia-3
GGCCAGCGCCGGGTAATGCGTGGGCAGCCCGCCGTAGCGCGGGTGGTGTATGGCCGAAATTATCTCTTGAAGGCTGGGCATGGAGGTTACGGGTAGAGCGGCTTGAGCGGGAAGCGGCGGCGCCGCCGGGGCACCGCGGCGAACTCGCCGCCGCCGTAGGCGCTCACGTAGCTGCGGTCCACGCCGTAACAGGCGTCCGCGTAGGCGCAGCCGGCGCAGGCCGGCAGCTGCGCCTTGCGCGGCGCGTAGAACTCGGCCGCGCGCCGGCGCTTCCCGTCCTTGAACACGTGCCCGGAGCGGGCCGCGCCGCGGGCGCCCCAGTCTATCATGATATTCTCGTACTCGGGGGCCAGGCACGGCGTGAAATTGGAGATCATGCGCGACTCTATCTTTATCCCGGCGCGCCGGATGTATTCCAGCGCCAGGCGCAGGTACGGCAGCACCTCGCCGTAGCGCACGCTCAGGCGGGAGCTGTTGGGCAGCATGTCGCCCTCGTAGAAGCTGAACATGAAGCAGAGCCCGGTCAGGCCCAGCCGGCCGGCCACCAGCCGCGCGTAGAGCGGCATCTGCCGGTAGTTCAGGCGCGTCACCGCGAAATTGGCCGAGGCCTTGATGCCGGCGGCGTTGAGGTTCGCGAAAGCCAGCATGGCCTTGTCGAAAGAGCCGGGCACGCCGGTCAGGCGGTCGTGCGTGGCGGCGTCCACCCCGTGCAGCGAGACCTTCACCTCGTCTATGCCCGCGGCCGCGGCGCGGCGGGCGAAGGCCGGCGAAGCGAACTTGAGGCCGTTGGTCAGCACCTGCACGGATTTGAAGCCCAGCGCGCGGGCGCGGGCGGCCAGCCTGAACAGGTCCGGGGAGAGGGTGGCTTCGCCGCCCGAGAGCGTCACCAGCCAGGCGCCGCGCCGGCGGGCGCGCGCCAGCTCGGCCTCCAGCTCGGCGAACGGGCGCCAGGCGCCGGCGCCCGAGGCGCCGGCGCAGCAGAACAGGCAGCGGGCGTTGCAGGGCTCGCCGACGAGCAGCTCGACGCTTTTAATCTCCGAGCCGGGCTCGGGCCAGCCGAATTTCTTGACGGCCTCGAGTATGCCGAGCGGGCGGGCTTTTTTAGGCAAGTTCCCCCCCGGCGGCGTAATTCCGCTCCAGCAGCGCGAACACGCCCGCGGCGTAATCGCGGTAGGGGCCGGCTTTGCGGGCCCGTTTGAGCACGCCCGCGAAGAGCCGGCGGAAGGCGGCCTCACGGGCGCGGTAGGCGAAGGAGCCATCCGAGAGCCCGGGCAGGCGATAGTAGGAACTGACGCAGCCGCGGCAGGCGGCGGAGCCGGCGCGGCACGAGGCGTAGCGCCCTTCGAAACCGCGCGCGGCCTTGCCGATGCGCACCTTGTCGATGTCGCGGGCGTAGTCTATGAAGGCGAAGGGGTAAAAAGCGTATGAGCCGTCCGGATACAGCTCCAGGTCCCGGTAGAAGGGGCAATTCAGCGAGGAGGCCGGCGCCGCGGAGGCCCGGGCCAGCTCGAGCAGCGGCTCGGGGTAGATGAAGACGCCGGCGGCGATCTTTTCTTCTACGAAGGAGCAGATCTCGGCCAGGTTGGCCTTGAACGCCTCCAGCGCGGCGGAGGGCCAGGCCGGGCCGTGCACGCACTCGACGTTGATCACGCGGAAGCCGCGCCGGGCCAGCGCCTTGAAGTCGGCGGCCGCGCGGGCGGCGTTGGCGGGGTGCACGCAGTCCAGCGCCACCACGTCGCGCGGGTCCAGCACCGAGAACAGCAGCGGCAGCCGGGCGGCCACCGCGGAGAAGCTGCCGCGGCCGTCCCCGAAGACGCGGGTGAAATTGTGAGTGGCGGCCAGGCCCGAGAAGCTGACGGAGAGGTTGATGGCGTTGTCGCGCAGGAACTCCAGGCGCTCGCGGTCCAGCAGCAGGCCGTTGGAGGCCACCGAGACGGAGAGCGCCTTGCCGCCGGCGCGGGCGCGGGCCCTGGCGTAGCGCACGACGCTCTTCATCAGCCCGAACTCCATGAAGGGTTCGCCGCCGTACAGTTCCAGGCGCTTGCCCTTGCCGGGCGAGGCCAGCAGCGCGCGCACGGCCGCCCGCGCCGCGGGCAGGGAGACCCTGGCGCCGAGCGCCTTGTCCACGCCGCAATGCCTGCAGGCCAGGCAGCAGCCTGAGGTCAGGGCTATCTTGAGTTTCTGGATTTCAACGCCGCAGTGGGGCATTACTGGGTCCTGGCGGGAACTGCCGACAAACAGCGGGGCGCCGCAGGGCGCCCCGCAGTAAAAGACCGCCTGCTAGCGGCTCAGCACCAGCCGCCGCGCGAATGGCTGCCGTGCGAGCCGTGGCTGCCGTGCGAGCCGTGGCTGCCGTGCGAGCCGTGGCTGCCGTGCGAAGCGTGGCTGCCGTGCGAGCCGTGGCTGCCGTGCGAGCCGTGGCTCTGGTGGCTGACGTGCGCGTTGGAAGTGAAGTAGTTCGAGTGTATCGCGGCCGAGGCCTGGTCGGCCATCGCTCCGCCGATGATCCCGAGCGCGATGCCGGTCTTTACGATGTCGGCGTCGAGCATCTTGCCCTCTTCGCTGTTCAGGAACATCCGGATGTTCTTCTTGATCCCGCTTTTTTTCTTTTTTTCAGCCATAAGGTTACCTGCCCTTCATCAATTCTTTCGCGCGCTTGCTGACCTGCTCGTCCAACGCCTTAGTCTGTTTCAGCAGTTCCTCTTCCTCTTTCTTCTTCTTCGCCTGTTCGGCTATCAGGGCCTTGGTCTCTTCCTCGGTGAAGCCGGCGAAGCCGCCGGTCTTCTTCTGCAGCTTGCCCAGCGTGGCGCAGTAAAACTCGCCGGTCTCGGCCAGCAGGTCGGCGCAGGGGGCGGAAGTCCCCTTCTCATAGGCTTCGCACATCTGCTGGTAGCCTTTCGGGCAGGCGGAGGTTTTCCCCGCCTTGAAAGCCTGGTAGATGCCGCGCCGGTTCAGGCAAAGCGCGTCGCCGTCGCAGTCCGAATTAGAGGCCGGGAAGATGGAGCGGCACTGCGCCGCCGACACCTTGGGCGCGTGTTTGACCAGCGCCTCGCACATATTGTCGAGCCCGGTCACGGCCGCGCCGCAGAACTCGGGCTTGTTGAGACCGGAATCCTTTATGATGTCCCCGTAGAGGAACATCTCGCAGGGCAGGTCGGACTTTTCCTTGCCGGCGGCGTAGGCGCCGAAGGAAACCTCGGTGTACTCGCCGCGGCAGGCGTAATTGGGACTGGCGTAGAACTTAACGCCCTCGCCCTCGCCGGGCAGGTGGTCGCAGGTGTTGGGGTCCTTGCGGGCCAGGCCGGAGCAGGCCACGTAGCGGGCCAGCAGCGTGTAGACGCGCTTGCTCTCGTCCGGCGAGAAGGACACGGACTTGGCCGTGTGGCCCCAGACGCGGCCGTGATCGGCGAGGATCTTGTTGAAGGAGACGCCGGGGCATAACTCCTTGTCGTAGATCTGCCCCTGCATGGCCAGCATGGAGCCGTAAGTGGAAGAGGCGCGCAGGCCGGCTTCGGCCGCGTACTGGGAATCCGGCAGCCCGGCGTCACCCGCGCCGGCGGGCAGGGCCACGCCCTGCTGTTCCTGCGTGGCAGAGCCGGGAGCGGGCACGAATTCCGCCTGGCGGCCGCGCATCAGCACCTGCAGCCCGTAGATCAGGGCCAGCAGCGCCACTATACCGAGGATAAGCCACTTTTTCATTTTCCCCCCTTCTTCGAAGAACCGGAAGCCGACAGCAGCGCCTTGGTGACTATGATGCCGGACAGGCGCGAGTTGCGCGCCGACAGGTCTATGCGGCACTGCTGGTTAAGCGCCTCATTGGCGAACTCGCCGGGGTTGATGCCGCCGGAGAGCGCCGCTTCGGTGCCGCCCTTGGCCGCCGTCAGCCGCACGCCGCCCCTGGCGGAGAACACGGCCGCGGCCAGCCGCAGGGCCTCGGCGGAATAGATGCCGCCGCTGAAAAAGAGGGGCGAGTTTTTCTTTTCGTTCATTTTGAGACCCAGCCTTTGAGTATCTTCGCCGAGGCCGGCTTGGCCAGCAGCGAGAAGAGCGTGTCGAACAGCCCCATGAAGAGGGCGCAGCGCCCGTTGGACGGCATCTCGCCGGACAGGGAGCCCTGCGTCTCGTAATTATAGACCGGGCACACGCCGCAGAACGGCTTGTAGGCGCAGCGGGAGCACTGGGGCTGCGTGTCCAGGCTGGAGGCGGAGGCGCAGGCCCTGGAAGCCTGGCTCAGCATCACCTTGGAATACGGATCGCGGGCCACGTTGCCGGCCTTGAACAGGTCGTCGCCCTGCCACCCTACCATGCGGCCCTCGTCGCAGGCGTAGATATCTCCGTTATAGTTGTAGGCCAGCTGCCCTATCACGGCGCCGCACGGGCAGCGCATGTCCAGGTAGCCGGGGTCCGTGCCGTTGAGGATCTTCTCGAGCATCATCACCGCGTTGCGCTCGCGTATCGTGACGCCGCGCGCGTTGAGCTTGAGGATATAGTCGAGGCCCGCGCGGTAGAAGGACAGGAACTCTTCGGGGGCGTAGCCCACCTTGTCCCAGAGCTGTTTGGCGAAGCCTATCGGTGCCAGCGGCCGCAGGAACACGTCCTCGAGGCCGAGGCGCACGTACTCGTCCACGATCTGCTTCTCGCGGCCGAGGGAATAGCGCGAGACGGTCAGCAGCGCGCTGGGCTTGAAAGTCCTGAACTCGGGCACCTGCTTCTTGTAGGCGGCGGAGAAATACTTGAGCCACTTGACCGCGGCGGCGTGCGAGCCGCCGCCGGCGAAAACGCGGTTCTTGTCGTGCAGGTCGGCCGGGCCGTCGAGCGAGGTGCAGATGGAGACTTCGTTGGCGAGCAGGAAGCGGGCCTTCTCCTCGGTCATCAGGCTGAAATTGGAGACGAGCGCCAGCCGCACCTCGCGGCCCTGCTCCTTGGCGCGCCGGCGGGCGTGCAGCACGGAGGCCTTGAGGGCCTCCCAGTTGAGCAGCGGCTCGCCGCCCTGGAACTCTATCGTGATGCCGGGGTTGGTGCTCTTCAGCGCGAAATCGACGCACTTGCGGGCTAGCGCGGGGCTCATGTCGGTGCCGCGGGAGGCCTGGCCGACGGCGCTGGACTGGCAGTACACGCATTTATGGTTGCAGCGCAGCGTCAGCACCAGGATATGCAGCCCGGGCCCGGCGCCCAGGAAGGAGTTCTTCTTGGCGCAGGCGGCGGCGTAGCCGTCCATGTCCATCATGTCGCGCACGAACCCCTTGGCGGACAGTTCCTTGTAAAGCGCGGAACCGGCGGCTACGCGCCCGTCACGGAATTGCCTAAACTGGGCGCCGCTCAGCGAGGCGTGCGTGCCCGAATCGTTGGTGAGCAGCACGGCGCCGCCGGACAGGCGGCGGAAATTGAAGTGGGGCAGCGCGGCGCGCTCAGCGCTTTTTTTTGTTGCCGGTCTTTGTGCCATATTTGTCTTCCCAGGTGCGCGTGATGCCGAGCGGGTCTTTCTTGCCGCCGGCGGTTTCGGCTTTTATCTCTTTCTCTATCTGGTGTATCAGGTCGTTGAGTTCTTTCTCCTGCTTGGGCGTCAGGCCGGAATCGGGCTCCGGCTCCGGCGCCTTCGGGGCGTAATTGACGGCTTTCAGCAGCAGGAATTCGCGCAGCGAAAAGTTCTCGGCGGAATTTTTCTCGCGGAACTTCTCGTCCTCGAGCTCCTGCCTGAAACGCGCCGGCAGGGCCGCGGCGGCGCGGGCGTCCACGCCGGGCTTGGGCTCGAATTCGGCCAGCACCTTGCCCCCGGCCAGCGGCTTAAGAAAAACATAGGCCGAACCGGAGAGGGAGTAAGCCGCGTAGCGGACGGCGTTCAGGCCGTCACGGCCGGCGGCCGCGATAACGGAAGTTTTCTGTGTTTTAGCCATAGCAGTATATGAGGGTCGCTGCTCCAAAACCCCAATGATATCTTAATATAATAAATCGCTGTTTTCAAGGGCGGATTTCGGAGGCCGGGCCGGCCGGCGGGGTATAAACCAGGCGGCGCACCGCGGCCAGGCGCGGCGGCTTGTTGCCGATGAAATAAGCGTTGCCCCGCAGCGTCAGTTTTTCCCCGGCCGGCCCCAGCAGCGCCGTTTCCGGGCCGCAGGGCCGCCGGCAGGCGTCGCGGGCCGAGCCTGGCTGGGGGCAGAGCCGCGTGAAGGCCAGGCAGCAGTAAGGGTAGTGAAAAGCGAGCCGCAGGCCGGCGGCCGGCAGGATGCCGCCGATATTTTCCTCGTCGGTCTCGAGCAGTTTGATCCCGTAATGCCTGAAAAAACCGCGCAGGAAAGCGGGGTCCATGCGGGCGAAATCCCTGGAGACGGGGCGGCCGAGCAGCGGCACAACGCGGCCGGCGTAGCGCCGCCGCAGCAGCTCCAGCAGCCCCAGGTCGTTCACGGAAACTTCCAGCCGCCGCTCGCCGCGCAGCGCGGCCCGCACCAGCGCGGCCGCGCGCTCCAGCCCGGCCCCGGTCAGCAGCGGCGTGACCAGCGTGACGGCCCGTGCCCCGGCGGCGCGCAGGCGGCGCAGGTCCTCCGCCTCCGGCAGCAGGTTCTGGCAGAAGGAGCTGCCGACGTAAACCCGGTCGTACTTGCGCAGCAGCGCCGGGGAGGCGGCGCGCGCCTCCGCGGGGGTCAGGGCAATGGCGCGCTCGGTCACAAGGTCCCCCTCACCAGGGCGTAAGCCCGGTCGAAAGCCCGGCGCACCCGCATGGCCTCCCGCACGAACTCCGCCCGGCCCGCGCCCGCTTTCAGCAGCGCCGCCAGCGCGGCCGACTCCTTGAAGATCAGCCGCGACATCGGCTCGCAGGGCGAGCGCCCAACCTTCAGGGTCTGCACGCCCAGGCGGCAGTAGTCGTGCAGTTCGCCCAGGTGCTCCTCCGGCGTGACTGCGGGCATCCGGAATGTTTTTTTTCCGGCCCGGTATTGCTTGCTGCAGGCGTTGCTCAGCCCGCCGCGGCAGTCCAGGAAACAGAGGCCGTTGAAATTCAGGCAGCATTCCCGGGACTTCAGGAACACCTCGGTCTCTATGTCCCACGGGTTGCGCACCAGTTCGGCCGCCTCCGCGGCGGTCAGCTGCTCGGGCAGCGCCAGCCGCGCCACGCCGTAGCGCCGGTAAAAGCCCAGCGCGGAGGCGTTCAGGCAGCAGGCGAGGGTACTGAGGATGACGGGGGTTTTTACGCGGCGCCGCCGGAGCAGGTCCAGCAGCGCGAGGTCCTTGACGATGACGCCGTCGACGCCGCCGGCGGCGAGCCGCTTTATGACGGCGGCGGTGGAGGCGAGCAGGCCGGCGTGCACCTCGTTGGCGGCGAAGAACATGCGGCGGCCGGCCGCCCGCGCCCGCGCGGCGGCTGTCAGGATCTCTTCTTCGCTGGAAAAGTTGCGGGCCCCCTCGACGTGGCTGGGAATGGCGCTGAGGCCGCAGTAGAATTCATCCGCGCCGGCGGCGAGGAAATAATCGAGTTCCCTGGCTGAGCCTATGCCGACCTGCAGGCGCACGCTAGTTGAAGCGGCAGCAGACCATGGTACCGCCCCAGTCCTCGCCCAGGATCACCACGGTGCCCGCGCCCTGCTGCGACTGCTGCGCGGCCCAGGTGCGGGGCAGAAAGCCGGTGACCCTGGCCACGCCGTCGCCCTGAAAGCCTATCACCGAGTGGTTCGCGGGACAAAAGGCCGTGCTGCCCACGCTATAGGGGATGCGGCGGCATACCCCGCGTATGCTGCCGTTGACGTAGAGGTCGCGCGTTATTTCCAGATCGCTCTCGACCCGGAGGCGCCCGGCCTGGGAGAGCATGATGCGGGCGGAGAAATCCTGCCAGCTGTTCTGGCTGAAATCGATGTACGGGGTGCCGGTGCCGCCCAGCTCCATGGAGCCGCCCTGGTCGGTGGTAAGCGTGCCGCGGCTGTTGCCCCACTGTATCTGGCCGGTGGAGCGGGTATTGCCGTTGATGTCCAGCTTGACCGTATTCAACGGGTTATTGGTGCCTATGCCCACGGTGCCGGTGTCCCTGGCCAGCAGCGTCCTGCCGGTGGTGAGTATGCTGACATAGCCGCCATAGGGGGCGGGATAATAGGTGGTAAGGGTCAGGGTTTCGGAGCCGATGAAGCCGGGGTGCCAGCAAAGGAAGAACAGGGAGAGCAGCAGCACGGCCGTGCGCCGCGTAAACGACAGGGTTATATTAAATACTTTAGAACTTTCCATAGAACCTCCGCCGCCCCGGGCCGCAAAAGACCCGGGACCGGCCCCGCAGGCCCCTATATTATAAATATAGCATAGCAGAAAACCTCCCGTATTTCAATGGGAGGCCGACGTGGCCGGAAAACCGGCCCCAAAACGGCTTTTTTAGAGCAGCGCCACCACGAAAACCGCTTTATAGGTTTCTTTTAGGAAGGTCCTGGCTTCGCCGGCCACATCGGCGAAATCCTCCAGGTCTTTAGGAGAGGCGGAGAGAAAAGCCTCCGAGTTGCGCACGGCCAGCACATAGCCGCCGGCGGGGAGATTGTCGTGCAGGGAGCGCAGACAGTCCAACAGGGCGTCCCAGTTCTTGCCGAAATAGGCGGGGAACTTTAAAGCCGGCCCGATCTGGTCCATCAGCCCGGCCTTGTCGCGGGCCGCTTCGCCGTCTATGAAGGCCGTGAAAAAAGCCGGCGGAGGGAACCGTGTTGCGATCCCCTCCGCCGCGCCTGAAGCCCTCAGGTCCAGGAAAAGTCCTTCTTCCCCGGGCTGGGCCACCGTCAGTACACTACCGTCAGCAGTATGAAGTTGGAGTAATGGTCGGGCGTGTAATAGATCTTCTCGCCGCCGCCGATGATCACGCGCTCGGAGCCGCGGGCGCTCAGGTCGGGGGCCACCTGGTAGGTGGTCCCGCCTATCGTGACGGTGTGCGGGGCGTTGCCGGTGAGCAGCGTGTACTCTTTATAGAAGCCGGCGGGCATGGCGGGCAGCCTGCCTTCCTTGTTCTTGAAGGTGGAGCCGTCCTGCGAATAGGGCAGATGCTTGCCGTTGTAAACGTCGGAGACCAGCTGCATGATGGCCTTGATGCGGGCCTTGTCCTGCACCACCGGGGTGAAATCCTTGCCGGGCTTGGGCGCCAGGCCGGCGGCTTTGTCTTCGCCGGCGGGCAGGGCCTCGGGGATCTTTATCTCTTCGGGGGCCGGAAGAACGGCCAGGCCGGAGAGGGAACCGCTGAGCAGTTCGCTCAGAGCGGCGGGCGCCGGGGCGTTCTTAACCGCGGCATCGGCGGCGAAAATAGGGGCGGAGTTAACCAGCAGGGCCAGCATGGCCGCGAATCCGAATAATTTTTTCATCATGTTGCGGTTCCTCATCTGTTCTTTGGATTTACCGATAACGGCACAGGTATAGTGTAATATATTCCGGCCGGCTGCCGAGGGCCTAAAGGCCCAGGTACGGTTAGGCCCTACGGCCCAGACCGGGAATAGCCCGCCCGCCCCGGCACTATGATAAAATAAAAGCGTGAAGAGAACGGCGAACAAGCCCGGCTGGATAAGCGAGCAGTATTGCGTGCAGGCCGCCTCGGCCTGCAACCTCTACTGCGCCTGCTGCCAGAACCCGCCCGGCGCCCCGGCACCGCCGCTGGCCCGCGCGCTGGCCGCGGTGCGGCGCCGCGGCATAAAGGCCGTCAGCCTGGAGGGCAGCGGGGAACCCACCACCAACCCGGAGTTCTTCGAAAACATAAAAAAACTCCGCGCGGCAGGCGTGGAGCACTTCATGCTCTCCACCAACGCGGTGACATTCGCCGACAAAGCTTTCTGCGCCCGCGCCGCGGGCGAGATAAATTCTTTCACGGTCAACTTCCCGTCCCACCTGCCGGCGGTCTACGCCCGGGCGACGCGCAGCGTAAAATTCGCGCGTGCGCTGCGCGGCCTGCGCAACCTCAAGGCCTGCGGGGCCGAGGGGCGAACGCGCCTCTTCGTCATCGTTTCCGCCTTCAACTACCGCACGCTGCCGGCCTACGCCGATTGGGCGGCGAAAAATTTCAGCGGGGCCGAACTGGTGAACCTGACCTTCGTGCGCAACGCCGGACGCGTGGCGGACGACCCCGCCATCGTGCCCTCGTATTCCGAGGCGGCGCCGTTCATCCGGCTCGCGCTGGCCAAGTTCAAGCTGGCGGGCCTGAAGGCGGTGGCGCAGAACGTGCCGCTCTGCCAGCTCGGCGGGTTCGAGGGATTCTCCTTCGAATTCCAGCGCTGGCTGCGCGGCGACAAAGTTCTCGAGGAGGGTGTGGCCGGGGCCGCGCGCTGGAGCGCCTGCCGGCGCTGCCGGCTGCGGCCGGCCTGCTGCGGCGCCCGGGCCGACTATGCCCGGGTACGCGGCCTCGGCGAGCTGAAAGCCTCGACCAAGGACCCGGCCTCCGTCAGGCCGGAGCGCTTCTAGCATGAAGATCGTCTCCTGCTTCGTCTCTCGCGGCGAGATCGGCCCGCTGGCCGAGGCCGGCGCGGACGAACTCTACACTTCCGCCGGCGGCCTGCCCTCGTTCACGGAGGCCGGGCTGCGGCGCCCCGCCGACCTGAAGGCGGCCTTCCGCGACATCCACGCCCTCGGCAAAAAAGCTTCCGTGGCCGTCAACTCGCTGCAGGTGGCCGGCAGCCCGCAGGAGCTGAGGCAGCTCGCCGACGACATCCTGCGTCTGGAGGATTACGGCGCCGACGCCTTCATCGTGGCCACCCCGGCCCTGCTGGCCCTGCTGGGCGCCGGCCGGCGCCGGGCCGCGGAGCTGCACCTGAGCTCCATACAGCCCTGCTTCAACACGGCGGCGCTGCGCTACTTCCTGCGCTTCGGCGTGAAGCGCCTGATCCTCCCCAGCCAGCTGGCCCCGCGCGAGGCGGGCGAACTGCTGCGCCTCTGCCGCGCCAAAGGGATCGGCACCGAGATCTTCGACTACCGCTTTTTCGGCTGCGTCTATGTCAACGGGCGCTGCAGCCTGCACACCCAGAACTTCCACACCTTCCGCCGGGGCGACGGC
>PHAL01000007.1 GCA_002840355.1 Elusimicrobia bacterium HGW-Elusimicrobia-3
CCTCGGGCCGGCGGCGCGCGTTGTACGCGCCGCTGGCGCTGCTGTTGGTGGCCGGCGTTGCGGCCTCCGGTTCGCGTGGGGCCGTGCTGGCCGCGCTGCTGAGCGCCGGGGCCGGCCTGGCCTGGCTGCGCCGCTGGTCCTGGCTGGCCGGCCTGCTGGCCGTGCTGACCGCCGCCGCGCTGGCGTTTCCCGGCGGCGCGGCGGAATTCCTGAAGCTCGGCGACGCGCGCGCTTTCGAAAGGCCCAGACTGTGGAACGCCGCGCTGCAGGCCGCGCTGGCCAGCCCGCTGCTGGGCTGGGGGCCAGGTCAGTTCGGCGGCGTCTTCGAGATTTTCAAGTTTCCCTATTTCGACGGGGTTTCCTATTTCGGTCACTCTACCCTGCACGCCCACAGCGAGCCGCTGAACCTGGCGGCGGAGGCCGGTTTCCCGGCCGCGCTGCTGTTCCTGGCCGCAGCGGCCGCCGGGCTGGCCAGGGGCTGGAAGAATAACCTGCCGCTGGCGCTGGCCGCGCTGGCCGCGCTGCTGCAGGGCGGCGCCGACATGATCTTTTACTCGGGCGCCGTCGGGCTGCTGTACTGGGGCTCGCTCGGCTTCTGTGCCGCCGGCGAAACGCCGGCCGGCAACGGCTCGACGGCCCGGGCGCTGGCGGCGCTGCTCCTGGCCGGCCTGCTTGCCGTGCCCGCCGCGGACACCCCCGGGGCGCGTTCCTTTACCGCCGCCGCCGAGCTGGAGTCCTCCGCCGGGGGCAACCGCGCGCTGGGCGTGGCACTGGCCCGCCGCGGCGCCGCGGCGCGGCCGAGGGGAGCTTTTGACGCGGCCGAAGAGGGCGCGGCGCTGGCCGCCGCCGGAGACCTGGCCGCCGCCGCCGCGGCCTTCGCCCGCGCCCTGGAATTGGAGCCGGCCTTCGCCGAGGCGCGGCTGGGTCTGGCCGGCGTTTACGCCGCCGCCGGGCGCTACCCCGAGGCTTGCGCCGCGGCGGAAGGGCTGGAGACTTACGCGGCCGCTAGGCCGAGCGGCGAGTATGAGCGGCTGCTGCTGGCCTACGACCGGCCCGCCGCGGAAAGATTTAAGAAAGAACTATGCGGCAAAAAGAAAACTGGAAGCGCTACTGCGTCTCCCCGCAGGACGTCCTCGAGGGCAACGAAGTAGAGCTGCTCAAGGGCGGTGAGGAGGCTTTCCCGGCGATGCTCTCGGCCGTCGCCGGAGCGCGCCGTTACGTGCTGCTGGAGTTCTATTCCTTCTCCGACGATTCGGCGGGCCGCGCCTTCGCCGAGATCCTGCGCCGCAAGGCGCGCGAGGGCGTAAAGGTCTTCCTGGTCTACGACTCGGTGGGCTCCATCCTGACCGACCGCAGTTTCTTCCAGGGGCTGGCCGCCGCCGGGGTGAGCGTGGCCGAGTTCCGGCCGGTGATCTACTGGAAGCCCTACTGGAACTGGATCAAACGCGACCACCGAAAAACGGTCTGCGTCGACGGGAGCTGCGCCTTCGTAGGCGGCTTCAATATCACGGCGAGCGACGCGCCGCTGTCCATGGGCGGGCGCGGCTGGAAGGACACGCAGGTGCGCGTCTGCGGACCCGCCGCGGCGGGGATAGAGCGGATATTCTGGGAGGCCTGGACGGCTTCCACTCCGGTGGACGCCGCGGCGCAGGCGCCGCTGCCCCTGGCGGCGCCCGCCGCCGCCGGGACCAGGGCCGCCTCGGTAGTCTCGGCCAACGGCATACGCAACGTGCGGTCCATCCGGCACGCCTACCGCTACGCCATCGACATGGCCAGCGAGTACATCTATATCACCAACGCCTACTTCCTGCCGGACAAGCTGGTGCTGCGGCGGCTGGTGCGCGCCGCGCAGCGCGGCGTGGACGTGCGCATCATCGGCCCGCGCGAGACCGACCACCCCTACGTGCGCTGGGCCTCCTGGGCCATTTTCGGCCGCCTGATAAAGAACGGCGTTAAGATCTACGAGTGGCAGGGCCCGATACTGCATTCCAAGACCGCCGTGATAGACGGGGTCTGGTCGTCGGTGGGCAGCCATAACCTGGACCACCGCAGCCTCTCCTACAACCTGGAGCTGAACCTGAACGTTTATGACCGGCCGTTCGGCACGGCGATGGTGCGCGCCTTCCGGGAGGACCTGCGCAACTCCAGGCAGGTCACCCTGGAGGACGTGCGCCGGCGGCCGCTGACGGCCAAGGCTGCTTCCAGGCTGCTTTACCTTTTCCGTTCCTGGCTATGACGAAGAAACTCCTGCTCCTGCTGCCGCTGCTGTGCGCGCCCGCCGCGCCGGCCTTCTGCCAGCCCGCACCCGGCCGGGCCGAGGCGCCCGCCGACGCCGCCGCCGTCAGGGACAAGCTGGCCTCCAGCTTGTTCGCCCGCGGCGACCTGGCCGACAGGATCGTAGACGCCGGTATGGCCGACCGTTTTATCAGCCTCGAAGGCCTGGAGACCCACGCCGACGTGCGCTCGGCGCTGATGGAATGGATACGCCTCAATCCCGGGCGCGCGGCGGACACCTGGCTGGGCCTCAAGGGTTCCGGCGGCAAGGTGCACACCTCCATACAGACCCGCGAGATGACCTGGGAATTTAATCCGTCCTTCCTGGCGGCGATCAAAGCGCTCAACGCCGCCGCCGGCAGCGCCTCGGTGTCGCAGGAGGCGATGGAGATGGCGTCGCGGCGGCTGTACGGCGAGGCGCAGCTGCTGGACGAGGCGCCGGCCGTGGTTTTCGGCGGGCCGGGCGGAAGAGGCGGCGCCTCGGCCCGGTTGGATTACGCGGATTACAGGCTGGATAAGGCGGGGCTGGAGCGCGAGCTAGCGCGCGCCGGAGAGTGGCTCGCCGCCGCCAGGCCGCAGGGCGGGCGGGACGCCGCCGGAGTTTACTCGGCGGCCTTCGCCTCCTACCAGGATTTCGTGGTGGCCGCTTCGGCCCTGAAGGGGCGCGCGGCGATAAGCGAGCGCGAGGCCAGGCGGTTGGAAGCCCTGCGCGGGCGCCTGCGCTCGCTGCTCTCGGCCATGGCGCTGCGCGCGCGGTCCTCGGCCCTGGAAGAAGCCGGAGCCGCGCTGGGCGGCGGGGGGGCGCCGGCAGCCGCGCTGCTGGCGGAGCTTCAAGCCGCCGCGGAGAAACTGGAGGCGCTCGCCGGCAGGGCCGCCTCGGGCGGAGCGGACCTGGCGGAGCTGACCAGGCTGGTCAACGCCGGGGAAGACGCTTTCGCCGGCCTGTACATGCGCTACACGGTCTACGACGCGCTGGAGAACCTGCGGCGCCGGGCCGCCGGGGCCGGCTTCTCCTGCTTCAACGATTACGCGGTATACAGGCTGCAGGCCGCCTTCTTTCCCTCGGCGCCTTACCCCCGCGCGCTGGCGGAGCTGGCGGCCGCGGCGGCACCGCTGGAGGCGGCCCTGGCTGGCGCCGCCGCCGGCGACATCTCGGCCGCGGCGGGCCTGGACGCCGCCGGGCTGGAGCGCAGCGCCGCCGCCGTAGAGGCTTATTCCGCGCGTAACCGCGCGGTGCAGTTCTTCTCGTGGGGAATAATCTTCAGGCCGGTGGAGCTGAAGCTGGTGCCGGGGCGGGGCCGCCCGAAGTTCAGGCCGGCTTTCGGCATAGCGGACTTGGCCGCCGGTAAAAAACGGAACGGCCGCGGAGCGGGGGAACTGAAATGAAAAAACTTTATATCTTCTCTTACGGGCTGTATCCCGCCCAGGTAACGCTGGAGACGCTGGCCGCCATGCGCGGCTGCGGCGCCGTCTACACGCATTGCCTGGACAAGGCCACGTCGGCGCAGTTCGGGCGCCTGGCGCCGGGGCTGCGGCTGACGTCGGGGCTGAGCCGGGAGGAGACGGCCAGGGCCGCCGTGGCGGCGCTGGACAGCCACGACACGGTGGGCTTCCTGACCTACGGCAATCCGCTGTTCCTCAACCAGACGGCCGCCGAAGTGATGAAGGCGGCCGCCGCGCGCAAGGCCGAGGTGACGGTGCTGGGCGCCGTTTCCTCTTTCGACGCGCTGGTGAACCTCTTCGACCTGAATAAATATTCCCACCCCGGCCTGCGGGTGGTGGACACCGCCAACTCGATGGGCCGCCACCGGTTCACGCCGGAGATGGACACGCTCTTCTTCGTGCCCGACAGCCTGAACCTGCCCAGGAACGCGGTTCACAGGAAAACCTTCCTCGCCCGCGCGGCGGCGGCCTACCCGGCGGCGGCCCCGGTGTTCCTAGCGGACTGCGCGTCCATCTCCGGGCGCAAGCCGGCCGTAATAAAAGGGAAAATAAGCGGCCTCTCGGCGCTGCTTAAAAAACTCAACGAGCGCCACACAATATATATCCCCGCCGTGAAGTGACGGGCGGCGGCATTTTTTAGGATCTCTTCAGGAGTTCCAGGATCTCGAGGTCGCTGCGGTAGGAGAGCAGCCCGCCGGCCTCGGCCAGCGTGGCCCAGCGCAGTTCCAGCACCTCGTCGGGGGTTTTGGGGACCCCGTCGCCGCCGGTGCGCTTCACCCGGTACCAGCGCACGTCTTTGTCCACCGGCCGCCCGTTCCTCGAGAAGGAGTAGCGGGCGGTGTACAGGTCGGACACTATCTCGCAATTCCAGCCAGTCTCTTCCAGCACTTCCCGGAGCGCGGCCTGCTCCGGGGTTTCGCCCGGGTCCAGGTGGCCCTTGGGGAAGGTCCACACCCGGTCGCCGCGCAGGGTCCGCATGAGTATCAGCAGCAACCGCCCGTCTTCCAGGATCACGCCGCCGGCGGAATGTTCTTTGTCTGTAGTCATTTTGCTGCGGGCTAAATGGGCTGCAGCGGGGCGTATTTGAGCATGAAAGTCTGACGCACGCCGCTGTCGAAGACCACGGTCACCTTGGAGAGCTCTCCGGACCCGATCATATCTACGACGCGGCCGGGGCCATGCACCGGGTGCATCACCTTGCGGCCCTTGCCCACGCGCGGGATGGAGGGCGGCGGGGTATAGGACGCCAGCACCTGCACGTCCTCCTCGCCGCTGCGCGTGGCCGTCTCCTTGGCCACCTTGCTTTCGAAGATGAAGCGCGAGCCCAAATTGGGATAGGTCGTGCCGTAGACGCGGCGCGTGTTGGCCCAGGTCAGGAACAGGCGCTGGCGGGCGCGGGTCATGCCCACGTAGGCCAGGCGCCGCTCCTCCTCCAGGTCGTCCTCGGAGGCGTTGGCGGCGTTGATGGGGAAAAGGTTCTCTTCCAGGCCGGTCAGGAAGACGGCCGGGAACTCCAGGCCCTTGGCCAGGTGCACCGTCATCAGCGTGACGGCGTGGGTGTCGGTGTTGAGCTTGTCCACCTGGGAGGAGAGCATGACCTCCTCGAGGTACTTGTGCAGCGTGGGCGCGGCGCCTTCCTTCACGCAGTGTTCCTCGAATTCCTTCACGGCGTTCACGAGTTCCTGCAAATTGCCCAGCCGCGCCAGGGACTCCTGCGGCTCCTTCTCGGCCAAATCCTCGGTCATCTTCCAGTAGCCGGATTTCTCCAGGATATTGGCGAGCATCGCCGACGGGGTGGCGGAGAACAGGTCCGACTTGACCCCTTCGAGCAGGTCCAGGAATTCCTTGATGCCGCGGCGGGCGGTGTTGGTGATGGCGGGCACCTGTTCGGCCGAGAGCAGCGCGTCGTAGAGCGGCATCTCCTTCTGGCGCGAGTAGGCCATCACGTGGTCCATGGCCGTCTTGCCGATGCCGCGCGCCGGCGTGTTGATGACGCGCAGCAGGCTGATGGTGTCGCCCGGGTTCACCAGCAGCTTGAGGTAGGCCAGCACGTCCTTTACTTCCTTGCGGTCGTAGAAGCGCACCGAGCCTATCAGCCGGTACGGGATGCGCGCGCGGCGGCAGGCCTCTTCGAAGGAGCGGCTCTGCGCGTTGGTGCGGTAGAAGACGGCGATGTCGTTGTAGGTGAAGCTGCCGCGGCCGGTGAGCTGCTTGATCTCGTCGGTGATGCCGCGGGCCTCGTCGTTCTCGTTCTGGTACTCGAGCACTTCCGGGGCGTCGCCGTGGTCGGCCTTGGTCCACAAATTCTTGGGGCGGCGGTTGCGGTTGTGCTTGATAAGCTCGTTGGCGGCGTGCAGGATGCGGGCCGTGGAGCGGTAATTCTCCTCCAGCACTACGGTGAAGGCGTCGGGGAAGTCCTTCTCGAATTCCATGATGTTGCGGATGTCGGCGCCGCGCCAGCCGTACACGCTCTGGTCCGGGTCGCCTACCACGCAAAGGTTCTTGTGTTTGGCCGACAGGGTCTTTACCAGCACGTACTGCGCGTGGTTGGTGTCCTGGTACTCGTCGACGAGGATGTACTGGAAATTTTCCTGGAAGTAGTCCCGGATCTCCTCCTTCTCGTTGAGGAGTTCCACGGTGCGCACGATCAGGTCGCCGAAGTCCATGGCGCCGGCCTCTACCAGCTTCTTCTGGTAGCGGCAGTAGATCTTGGCCGCCTTCAGGCGGGGTTCGTCGTTGACCGCCTGGGCGTTGATCAGGTAGCTGGCCGAGTCCAGCAGGTCGTCCTTGGCGCGCGAGATGATGGAGAGGTACATGGAGGCCTTGTTCTTCTCCGCCTCGAAGCCGAGCTCTTCCATCGCCAGGCCGATGAGCTTCTTCTGGTCGTCGTCGTCGTAGATGACGAAGTCCTGCTTGATGCCTATGAGCCGCCCGTGCTGCCGCAGTATGCGCGCGCCCAGCGCGTGAAAGGTATGTATCCACATGCCGCCGGAGTACGGCACCAGCTTGCCCACGCGGTGCAGCATCTCCTGCGCGGCCTTATTGGTGAAAGTGATGGCCAGCACGCGGGAGGGGGGGATGCCCGAGGCGATGAGCAGCGCTATTTTGGAGGTGAGCGTCTTGGTCTTGCCGGTGCCCGCGCCCGCCAGGATCAGCAGCGGGCCGGCGAAATACTGCACGGCCTCCGATTGTTTCGGGTTGAGGCCCAGCTTGGGCAGCATGGCGGGGTTAAGGTTCAGTTCGAGGCTCACAGGTGTAAATTTTATAATTTTACGAGCGCCTTGTGGGCCGGCATAAATAGGGCCTCCGCCCCGGCCGCCCGGCCCGTCTTTTTAGTATCATGGATTTAACCGTTATGACCAATGAAAAACTAGACGCCTTCTTCCTGACCGAGGAGCAGTCCGGCGAGCGCAAGATCAACCTGCTGCGGCTGGTCTTCCTGCTGGTGTTCCTGGCCAACGAGTTCTCCAACTACTACCTGCTCAAGGTGGTCGAGGGCTGGCTGCACCAGCGCGCGGTAGCCACCATGCTGGCCTGGATAGCCTACGCCGCCGGCGCCTGGTACCTGGTCAACCGCCGCCGCCTGTACGGCCGGGCCGTGAAATACGTCTCCGCCGGCGCCGACGCGCTGTTCCTGGCGCTGACCATAGTGCTGGTGGAGGGCAATAACGGCCCGCTGGTGCCGGTCTTCTATATCCTTATAGTCGGCTGCGCCCTGCGCTACAGCTACCGCGCGATCCTGGCCGCCTCGGCCTTCTCGGCGCTGGGCTACGCCGCGGTCTGGTACACCTCCTTCGGCAACCCGCGGCTGACGCCCATCCCCACTTATTCCGCCATTATCCACCTGCTGATCATGGTGATGATGGGCGCCTTCTCCGCCTACGCGGTCAACAAGATGCGCGGCCTGGTGCTCAAGTTCGCCGAGAACTTCGCCCGCCGCGAGATGGCCGAGGGGGCGCTGTCGCGTTACGTGTCGCGCCAGGTGGCCAAGAAGATCCTGGATTCCCCGGACGGGGGCTCGGCCATGGGCGTGGGCCGCCGCACGCAGGCCGCCGTGCTGATCAGCGACATCCGCGGCTTCACGCCGCTGTCCGAGGGCATGGACCCCGGCGAGCTGGTGGCGCTGCTCAACTCCTATTTCAGCCGCATGGTGGACGTGGTATTCCGCCACGACGGCACGCTGGACAAGTTCGTCGGGGACGCGCTGATAGTGGTGTTCAACGACCCGTTCGAGCAGACCGACGCCGAGAGGCGCGCTGTGGCCTGCGCGGCCGAGATGCAGCGCGAGATAGAGGCCTTCAACCGCGAGCAAACTGCCGGCGGCCGGCATACGCTGGGCGTGGGCATAGGCGTGCACTGCGGTCCCGTGGTGGCCGGCAATGTGGGCTCAGAGTCCCGTATGGACTACACGGTAATGGGCGACACGGTGAATTTCGCCTCGCGCCTGCAGGGCAAGGCCCCGGCCGGCGCGGTGTTCGTCTCCGGCGCGGTAAAGGCCAAGACCGACGGCGCTTTCTCTTACAAGAGCGCCGGGATGATGGAATTCAAAGGCTACAGGGAAGCCGCCGAGGTCTTCGCGCTGCAGGCCTGACCCGGCCCAAAAAGAAAAAGCCCGCTCTCGCGGGCTTTTTCTTTTAACAAGGCCAGGTCAGACGTTGAACTTGAAGAAACAGATGTCGCCGTCCTTCATCACGTATTCCTTGCCCTCGGAGCGGATCAGGCCTTTTTCCTTCAGGACCTTCTCTTCCTTGTACTTCATGATGTCGTCGAAGGAGTAGACCTCGGCGCGGATGAAGCCTTTCTCGAAGTCGGTGTGTATGCGGCCGGCGGCCTGCGGGGCCTTGAGGCCGCGCTTGAGGTTCCAGGCGCGCACCTCGTCCTCGCTGCCGGCGGTAAAGAAGCTGATCTGGTCCAGCAGCTTGTAGCCGGCTATGGCCATCTTCTCGAGGCCGGTATAGTCCTCGCCCAGGTCCTTGAGGAAGACGGCTTTTTCCTCTTCGGGCAGCTCGATGATCTCGGACTCTATCTTGGCGGAGATCTCCACCAGGATGGCGCCGCGGGCCTTGATGAACTCGCGCAGCTTGCCCACTACCGCCTGGTCGGGCTGCTCGGAGGTGTTGGCCACGAAGAAAACGGGCTTGGTGGTGAGCAGGTTGAAGTCGCGCACCTCGTCGATAGTGTAGCCGGCCTCGCGGGCGGGCTTGCCGTCGGCGAGCAGACCCTTGATGGTCTCGAGCCGCACCTTCTTTTCCTCGGCGTCCTTGGTGCGGGCCTTCAGGTCGCGCTGATTTTTCTCCAGCGCCTTGTCCACGCTTTCCATATCGGCCAGCAGCAGCTCGGTCTCGATGACCTCGATGTCGCGGATGGGGTCCACTTCGCCCAGCACATGCACCACGTCGGGGTCCTTGAAAACGCGCACCACCTGCACGATGGCGTCCACCTCGCGGATATTAGCGAGGAACTTGTTGCCCAGGCCCTCGCCCTTGGAGGCGCCCTTCATCAGGCCGGCGATGTCGACGAACTTTATATAGGAGGCCACTTTCTTGGGCGGCTTGAACAGGTCGAACAGCGCGTCCAGGCGCTTGTCCGGCACGGGCACCACGCCCACGTTGGGGTCGATGGTGGTAAAGGGGTAGTTGGAGGAGGCCGCCCCGGCGCGCGTCAGCGCGTTGAACAGGGTGGATTTGCCGACGTTGGGCAGACCGACGATGCCGATATCCATGGTTTGGTCCTTATAAACTAAAAGCCGATCCCCTTCTGGGAACCGGCTTGCCGTCTAAAATTTGGCGGCCCCTACGGGATTCGAACCCGTGATCTCTGCCTTGAGAGGGCAGCGTCCTAACCGCTAGACGAAGGGGCCGTGAGCCAATATTTTACCAAATAGCGGGCCCGGGCGGCAAAAAATCAAGCCGACTATCGGGTTCGAACCGATGACCTGCTGTTTACAAAACAGCTGCTCTACCAGCTGAGCTAAGTCGGCGATATCTCTATTTTACAATAATACGCGGGCGCCCGTGTTTAGGGCAATTGTCTCCAGGGGCCTGGGCCCTTTGGCCCTCTCCCCGCGCGGTTATTTCGCTTACAATATAAATATAGTCAACAAAAGGACAGCCGCGGCCACGGAACTCATGCAAAAAATTCTTCTCGCGATAGCGCTGATCGTCTCCTCCGCAACCGGCTTGCTGGCGCAGCTGGACGTCACGTTCGTGAACGTCGGCCAGGGCGACGCCATCTTTATCGAGTTCCCCAACGGCAAGAGGGCGCTGATAGACGGCGGCAACTCCGGGGTGCTGATAGACAATTTCCTGAGGTCCAAGGGCGTGACCCGCCTGGACTTCGTGGCCCTGACCCACCCGCACAGCGACCATTACCGGGGCCTGAAGAAAGTTTTCTCCAACTACCAGGTGGACAATTATTACGACACCCGGGCCGAGAACATAGACGCCAAAGGCGACAACAACCTGCGCGAGCTGGCCGCGGCGGAGCCGGGCTGCAAAACCCATTATCCCAAACCCGGAGACATCCTGAACTGGGATCCCAAGGTGACCGTGAAGGTCTTCAATGCCTGCTGGGAGCCGGTGCAGATGCGCGATAACGACGAGACCAACAACTGCTCGCTGGTCATGCGCCTTTATTACAACGGCAACGGCGTCCTGTTTACCGGCGACGCGAATTCCGAAATGGAGGCCGACATGCTGCGCCACTTCAAGTCCGGCCTGCAGTCCAATATCCTCAAGGTGGGGCACCACGGCTCTCGCACCTCCACCAGCGACGCCTTCCTGGCGCGCGTGCGGCCGGACTACGCTTTCATCTCCGTCGGGCAGAACAACAAGTACGGCCACCCCCACCAGGACACCCTGTCACGCCTGATCAACGCCGGCGCCGAGATCTACCTGACCACGGCCGGCACGCAGTCTTTCACCATTCCCGCCCCGGACAAGAACCTGCCGGGGCCCGTAAAGCCGATAATCCGGACTGAGATCGGAGAGATGGCCGAAATGGGCCCCCTCACCCGCCTTGTGCCGGTGTCGGTGACCTGGGATCCGGCCGAGCTTATGAACTCCGACTCGCCCGCGCTGGACCAGCTGCGGGGCGAGGCCGCTACCGTTTCCGACTGACGCTAACCAGACAGGAATGACCGCCGCCGCGCCGAGTACGCGCCAGGCAGCGAGCCCCGCCTTTCCGGCGGGTTTTTTTGTCGGCTATTCCCGCGGGGCCCGATCTGCGTCCAGTGTTGCCCGGCCCGGCGGCGCTGTGGTAATATGTAGTTGAAAGGTTAAGGGGGATATATGGATCAATACCTGGCGGTACTTAATAAATACGCTGTCTTTTCCGGCCGCGCCGGCCGGCGGGAATACTGGATGTTCCTGCTTTTTAACCTTATCTTCTCCATAGCGGCCCGCTTTGTGGATATGACTTCCGGATCGGAAGCCATTCTGATGGGGATGCGGCCGGTAAGCCTGGCTTACGGCCTGGCGGTCGCGCTGCCCTCCCTTGCCGTCGGGGTCCGGCGGCTGCACGACATCGGTTACGCCGGGTGGTGGATGCTGCTGCTGATCGTTCCCTTTCTCGGCCCCGTGGCCCTGCTAGTCATGTTCTGCCTGGCCGGTGACCCGGGAGAAAACAAGTATGGTCCCGCCCCGGCCGCCTCGGCCCCGGAAATGAAAGCGGCTGAGGCCAGCCAGCCCGAGCCGCCGCAGCAGAGCTGACCGCGCGGTCCGCGAGGAGGAAATATGGGTAAAAAGATAGCCATGTTCATAGCTTTCCAGGGTTTCAGGGACGAGGAATATATCGAGCCCAAGAAGGCGCTGGAGGCGGCCGGCCACCTGGTGACCACGGTCTCCACCGCCAGGGGCGAGGCGCGCGGCAAGTTCAGGCTGACAGCGCAGGTGGACAAGACCGTCGACGAGATAAAGGCCGCCGACTACGACGCGCTGACGCTGGTGGGCGGGCCCGGCGCGCTGGAGCATCTCGACAATCCCAAGGTGCACGCTCTTTTTAAAGAAGCCCTGGCGCTGGGCAAGGTGGTCGGCGCCATCTGCATCTCGCCCGTGGTGCTGGCCCACGCCGGCCTGCTGGCGGGGCGCACGGTGACCTGCTTCCCCGACGGCGCGGCCGAGGTGGAGAAAGGCGGGGCCAAGTATACCGGCTCCGACCTGGAAGTGGACGGGGAATTGATAACGGCCAGCGGCCCGGTGCCGGCCAAAAAATACGGCCAGGCGCTGGCCGAAGCGCTGAAATAAGGGGAAAAAATGAGAATACTGAATATTATCCTGATGACGGCGGCGCTGGCGGCGCCCGCGGCGGCCCAGCAGCCGGCCGAGACGGCCGAAGCCTGGAAGACCCGCACCTTTACCGCAGAGGAGCTGAAGAAATATAACGGCCGTGACGGCATGCCGGTGTACGCGGCCGTGGACGGGATAGTCTACGACCTGACCAAATCCAAGTACTGGAAAACCGGCAAGCACATGAAAATGCACGACGCCGGGGGTGATCTGAGCGAAGATATACATAAGAAAGCCCCGCAGAGCATACACCGCGGCGGGAAGATACTGGAGCGCATGCCCAAGGTGGGGGTGCTGGCCGCCGGCGCCACCGTGGGCGGAGAGGGGCCGGCCGTAGCCGTACACAAGGTGCTCGAGGCCGAGTTGGGCAAGCAGGTCTCCTGCCCGGTCACCAAGGCCAAGGTGACGGTCACCGAAAAAACCCCGGCGCTGGATTTCAAGGGCAAGACCTATTTCTTCTCGGGGGAAGCGGCGATAGAAAAGTTCAAGGCTTCGCCGGGCAAATACCTGGGCGAGCTGAAGGCCGGCGATAAAATGAAGGGGCTGCTCAAGAAGAAAAGCTGAAAACTTTCCTGAAATCTTTCCAGAAACCCGGGTATGACTTGTTCACGCAGCCCGGGTTTCTGATCTTCAGGCCGGGGCAGGCCGCGCGGGCGGCGGCCGCGGCCATGGCTATGCGGTGGTCGTCGAAGGTGTCCGCGGCCGCTTTGGCCGAGAACTTCTTTGCGCCGGTTACTGTCAGCGAACCGGACTTGCAGGCGGCCTTCACGCCGAGAGCGGCCAGCAGGGCCAGCGTGCTCTCCACCCGGTCCGACTCCTTGCCGCGCAAGGCGCCCGCTCCGCCGATGACCGTGTTCCCTTTGGCCGCCCCGGCCAGCACGGCCAATAGCGGCACCTCGTCTATCATCGCCGTTATCTCGGCGGGCTTGATCTTTACGGCCTTGAGTTTGGACGGCAGCACTTCTATTTCTCCGGCCGGCTCGGGGAAGCCTCTGTCGGTCTTTATGTTTATTTTCGCGCCCATGCGGCGCAGCGCGGCGATGAAACCCAGGCGCAGCGGGTTGAGGCCGCAGCCGGTCACGCGCAAGGGCGTGCCGGCCAGTAGCGCGGCCGCTATGAACGGCGCCGCCGACGAGATATCCCCGGGCACGGTCACCGGCCTGGCGGTGAGGGGCCCCGCTTCCAATATTAATCTTTTGCCGTCCGTGGTCAGTCTGGCGCCCAGCAGGGACAGCAGGCGCTCGCTGTGGTCGCGGGTGGCGGCGGCCTGCCTTATTTGAACCGGGCGCACGGCGTACAGCCCCGCCAGCAGCAGCGCCGATTTAACCTGTGCGCTGGTCACGCCGCTAACACTGCCGCCTTTTATCAGGGCCGGCTTGAGGGTAAAGGGGAGAAAGCCGCCGGCCGTATTTATCCTGGCGCCGATCTTGGTTAAGGCGTCGGCTGTCCCGGCCATGGGGCGCCCCAGCAGCGTGCCGCGGCCGGAGAGGACGGAGGGAAAAGGCTGCGCCGCCAGCAGGCCGGCCAGCAGGCGGGCCAGCGCGCCGGACTCGCCGGCGTCGAGCGGCCCGGCCGGCATCTTCAGGCCGTTCAGGCCGCGGCCCTCTATGAGGATGGCGTTGCCGTCGGGGCTGTGGCGCACGCCCAGCGCCTCCAGGCAGGCCAGGGCGGCCTCGGTGTCGGCGCAGATCAGCGGGTTCTCCACGCGCGAGTTGCCGGCGGCAATGGCCCCGAACAGCAGCGCCCGTATGGTTATGGATTTGTCCGCCGGCGGGCAGTAGGTCTTCATTCGCCTTTCTTGTTCTTTAACCCTAAACAATAATCGACAGCTTTGAAATAGGAGGTGGGGCCTTCGCCCTTGAACTGGGCCAGGCAGACCGGCTTGATGACGGACACGCGGCGGAAAGGCTCGCGTTTGGAGATGTCGCTCAAATGCACTTCCACGGCGGGCAGGCTGAGAGCTTCTACCGCGTCGCGGATGGCGTAGCTGTAATGCGTGTAGGCGGCCGGGTTGATCACCAGCGCGTCGGCCCAGGAGGCGTTGGCCGTGAGCAGGTCGATGATCTCCCCTTCGGAGTTGCTCTGGAAAGCGCGCACCCTGGCGCCGCTGGCCGCCGCGTGTTTCTTTATGGCCGCGTTCAGTTCTTTCAGCGTGGCGCTGCCGTATATTTCCGGGTCCCGGCGGCCGAGCAGGTGCAGATTGGGGCCGTGGATGACGAGCAGGTTCATTTCAGGGCTCCTTCGAAAGCCTTTTTCAGCAGCGCGGCGTCCAGGTCCTCGGCGGGGCAGAGCCGGCCGGGGCCGGCGGCCAGCACGAAGCGGTTGTTGGCGCCGCGGGCCTTCTTGTCGCGCGAGACCAGCGACAGGAAATGCCTGAAGTCCCGGCGCACCAGGGCCGGCTTGAGCCGCAGCGCGCCTACCAGCGCGTCCATGGCGTCGTGATCTTTCTTGGAGAGTATGCCCGCGCCGCGCGAGGCGATCAGCGCGAAGCGCAGGCCGCGGGCCACGGCCTCGCCGTGCGGCAGGCGGCCGGCCGACATGGCCTCGAAGGCGTGACCGGCGGTATGGCCGAAATTCAGGGCCTCGCGCACGCCGCGCTCGTCGCGCTCGTCCCTGGCCACCAGCTTCAGCTTGTAGGCCGCGCAGGCGCTGACGCAGGAGGTCAGCGCGGCGCGGTCGCCGGCCAGCACCTTGGAAAGGTTCTTCTTGACCGTGCGGAACAGGTCGCCGGGGCCTATCATCGCGTACTTCACCAGCTCGCCGGCTCCGGAGCGCAGCTCGGCGTGCGGCAGCGAGTCCAGGAAAGCCGTGTCGCAGACCGCCAGGGCCGGTTGGTGGAAAGTGCCCACGATATTCTTGGCGCCGGCCAGGTTCACGGCGGTCTTGCCGCCCAGCCCGGCGTCTATCTGCGCCAGGAAGGTGGTGGGCGCGCTCACCCAGCGTATGCCGCGCATGTAGACGGAGGCAGCGAAACCGGCCAGGTCGGTCACGGCGCCGCCGCCGGCCGCTATCAGCAGCGAGCCGCGAGAGAAGCCCTCGCCGAACAGGAAGGAGCACAGCCGCCCGGCCTGCTCCAGGGTCTTGGCTTTTTCCGACGGGGGCAGCCAGAAATAGGCGTGGGGCCGCGCGCCCTCGGGGAACAGGGCCAGCGCCCGCGCGCGCAGGCTGGGCGGGGCGTCCGAGCCGGTGACCAGGCAGACCTTGTCCACCGAGCGGAACAATTCCGGGAACTGCGCCGGGACATTCTCCATGTTGCGGCCGAGCGCGGCTTTCACCGTGCCGGTGGTTTTAAGGTTGAAGCTGAAAGTTTTCATAGTTTTAGTGACCTCTTGATCTTGGCGGCGGCCTGCTCGGCGTTCAGGCCGGCTACGTTGACTACCAGGTCGGCCCGCCGGTAGCAGGGCAGGCGCGTCTCGTAAAGCTTCTTGGCGCGGGGGGCGGCTTTTTCCCAGGAGCCGGCCAGCAGCGGCCGGCCGCGCCGCGCCGCCTTCAGTCGGTCCTCCAGCTCCTGCCAGGGGCAATAGAGGAAAACGGTGGTGCCGGACTTCTTGAGCAGCGGCGCCCTGGTGCCCGACGGGTAGAAGCCGCCGCCCAGCGCTACCACCAGGCCGGCCCGCGCCGCCAGTTCTTTGGCTATGGCGGCTTCGGCGCGGCGGAAGGCGGCGAGGCCCTCGACCCGCACGAACTCGGCCACGCTGCGGCCCGAGGCTTTGACGAAGAGGGAGTCGGCGTCGCGGAAGGGGCGGCGCAATGCCTTCGCCAGCGCCCGGCCGGCGCTGGTCTTGCCGGCGCACATGAAGCCGGTGAGGTAGAGGTTGCCTACAGGCGGCGTAATATCTTTTCCGTTTTTTTGCGCCATTCATCCACCCGCAGCTTCAGTTCCGGCAGCGAGTCGCCGCCGAATTTTTTCAGCAGCGCCCCGGCCAGCTCCAGCGCCGTCATATGCTCGCCCACCACGGCCGCCGCGAAGACGGCGGTGGTGTCCGAGGTTTTGGAAACGCAGAGTTTCTGTCTGAAAGTTTTGAGGTCCGTGGCCGGGACGCCGCCGGGCAGGCCGGGCACGGGCTTCACGGCGCAGCGCAGCAGCAGCTCGCGCCCGTTGGTCATGCCGCCGTCGAGGCCGCCGGAGAGCTCGGGGCAGGCCGCGGCCTCCTTGCCGGTGAGGAGCGGGGCTTCGAAGCCGCCGCCGATCTCGAAACCTTTGACCCCGTTGATGCCGGTCAGCGCCGCGGCCAGGCGCGAGGAGAGCCGCCGGTCCCACTGCATGCAGGAGCCGAGGCCGGCCGGCACCCCGGCGGCGCTCACCTCGAAGATGCCGCCCAGCGTGTCGCCGGCGCGGCGCGCCTTCAGCAGCTCCTGCGCGGCCGAGGCGGCGGTGACCGAGGGCAGGGAGCCCAGCGCTATCACGCGGGAATTGATGTCTATGCCCAGCAGCTCGTTGAGGCGCAGCGCGAAGGAGCCCAGCGCCACGCGCATGGCCGTTTCCCTGGCGCTGGCCCGCTCGCGGATCAGTACCGCGTCGGGCGTGCCGTATTTGAGCATGCCGGGCAGGTCGGCGTGGCCGGGCCGCGGCAGGCTGGAGGGGGCCGGCAGGGCGCGCCCGGCGTTGCGCAACAGCACGGCTACCGGGGCGCCGGTGGTGGCGCCGCGATGCAGGCCGGAAATGATCTCGAACTCGTCGGTCTCCACGGCCTGGCGGGCGCTGCGGCCTGGCGCCAGGCGGCGGCGCTTGAGCTGCGCCGCTATATAGGCCGGATCTATCTTAACGCCGGCCGGAAAACCCTCGATTATGCCGGACAGGTATTTGCCGTGCGATTCGCCGGCGGTCAGGTAGCGCAGCATCAGGAGCCCCCTTTAATCTTTTTCTCCAGCAGGGAGAAAGCTTCCCTCTTGAATTTTACTATATCGCCGGTAGGCAGGCCGGCCCAGAAGCGCAGGCTCAGCGCGGCCTGCCAGACCAGCAGCGACAGGCCGTCGATGACCAAGGCGCCGGCCCGGGCGGCCTCAGCCGTGAAGTCGGCGCCGGCCGGGGCGTAGGCCAGGTCCGCGCAAAGCTGGCCCCGGCGCGGCTCGCAGGGCGGGCGGCCAGGCTCGTACATGCCCAGCGGCGTGGCGTTGACCAGAATGTCGGGCTCTCCCTTTTCCGCCTCCCAGCCGGCGGCGGAGAAAGCGGTATCGGGGAAGCAGTCGGCCAGCCTGGCGGCCAGCGCGCTCGCGGCGGCCTTGTCGCGGGCGCGGAAAACCACGGCAGCCGCCATGGCCCGGCCCAGCGCCCAGCCCGACGAGGCCGCGGCCCCGCCGGCGCCGAAGACCACGGCGCTTTTGCCCGCGGCGTTATAGGAGAGTTCCTGCAGGGCTTCCAGCAGGGCGCGCGCGTCGGTGTTCATGCCTTCCAGCCCGCCGCGGCCGAAGCGCACCGCGTTCACGGCGCCGGCGGCCTTTACCGCCGGGTCGGCCAGGCGCAGCAGCGAGCAGACTTCTTTTTTGTAGGGCAGCGTGACATTGAAGCCGGCCCAGCCCTGGGCCCGCGCCTGCTCTATGGCCGGGCGCAGGCCTTGCTGCTCCACCTCCCGCAATTCGTAGGAGATGCGCTCGCCGGTGAGCGCGGCGAAGATGCCGAAAATGTCGGGGGAGAGGGATTTGGAGAGGGGGCGGCCGATCAGGCCGGCCTTCAGCGGTGTTTTTTGCACGGCGTCCCCGCTATGGCGCGGAAGGTTTTCAGGTCCACGGTCTGCCGGCCGTCCACGCGCGACGACAGCGGCTCCGCGCTGGCTTCCAGCAGCAGGCCGTCGGCCCCGGCCCGCAGGGCCTGCACGGCGAGGACGGCGGCCCGCTCGCGGCTGCGCGCGGCATGGCTGGGATCGGCCAGCACCGGCAGCCCCGAGATCTTCTGGGCGGCGGCCATCAGGGCGAAATTCAGCAGCGGCCCGCGGCCGTCGGGGCTGGCGTCGCCGCGCTCGCAGAGGGCCACCTTTTTGGCGCCGTGCGCGAGCAGGTACTCGGCTGACAGCAGCCACTCGCGCAGCGTGGAGCGCATGGCGCGCTTGAGCAGCACGGCCCGGCCCGAGCCGGCCGCTTCTTTGAGCAGTTCGTAGTTGCGCATATTGCGCGCGCCGATCTGCAGTACGTCGCAGACGGCGGCCAGGCGGCCCACCTGGCGCGGGTCCGTGGTCTCGGTGACCAGCGGCAGGCCGGTCAACTGCCGGGCGGCGGCGATTATCTTCAGACCTGGCCAGCCCAGGCCCTGGAAAGCGTAAGGCGAGGAGCGCGGCTTGAAGATGGCCGCGCGCAGCGCGTGCGCGCCGGCGGCCTTGAGCGCCGCCGCCGAGGCCAGGTAGGAGAGGCCGTCCTCCACGGCGCAGGGGCCGGCGATGAAGACCGGCCCGCGGCCGAAAGGCAGCGGCGAAGAGAAGATCTTTTTGCCCGGCGCGGTCGCTCGCGGGCAGAGCTCGGCGTCGGTGAAGGTCACGGCCGCCACTCCCGGCAGGTTCTCGATGGCGGGTACGGCGTCGGCGGCTTTTTCGGGGCGGGGGAGGGCCGCGCTGAAGCCGCCGGGGACGGCGCCCATGCGGCAGCCGGGCAGCAGCGCCGCTACGGCCCGCGCCAGTTCGGCGCGCCGCGCGCGGGGCAAACCGCCTTGGAGTATTATTTTCATTCAGGGGCCTGCAGCCGCTTGGACTGGCGAATGATCTCGGCGAAGACGGCGCGGGCGTGGGGGGCGTGGCCTTTTTTGACGGCGGCCGCGGCGTTGGCCAGCACGCGGCGCTCGCGGGCCGGGTCGGCCGCGCGGCCTTTGAGCGCGCGCAGCGGCGCCGCGAGCGCGAACCTGCGCGAGAGCAGGGCCGCTATCCTGCGGTCCAGCGCGTCTATCCGCGCGCGAGCCGCTGTGAGCTTATCCGTCATAATATAGAATTCTATTAAAATACGGCGGGGAATAAAATTGTAAAATAGTCAAATGGCTGGAACGCTGGAACTTAAGGATATAAGCAACAAACTGGAAGAGCTGGACGCGCTGCTCGCCGCGCTGGGCAAACTTTACGGCCTGGAAGACAAGCGCGCCAAGCTGCGCGAGAAGGAAGCCGTCTCAGGCTCGGGCGACTTCTGGAACGACGCGGCCAAGGCCCAGGCGCACATGAAAGACCTCAACGACCTCAAGAAGGGCGTGGAGCTGCTCGATACCGTGGCCCGGGAGCTGGAAGATTTCAAGGTGCATTTCGAGCTGGCGCGCGACGCCGGCGACGCCAGCGAGCTGGGCGTCATCATGGACGGGCTGCAGGCGGTGGAGAAGAAACTGCGGATCCTGGATTTCGAACTGAAACTGTCCGACCCCAACGACAAGCTGGACGCCATCATCAGCATCCACGCGGGCGCCGGCGGCACCGAGGCCTGCGACTGGGCCCAGATGCTGCTGCGCATGTACACCCGCTGGGCGGAGCAGAAGGGCTTCTCGTTTTCCATTACCGATTTCCTGCCCGGCGAGGAAGCCGGCGTGCGCGGCGTGACCGCCATCATACGCGGCCGCTACGCTTACGGCTACCTCAAGAGCGAGGTGGGCGTGCACCGCCTGGTGCGCATTTCGCCGTTCGACGCCAACAAGCGGCGCCATACCTCTTTCTCCTCCATCGACGTGCTCGCCGACATCGACGACGACATCGTGATCAAGATCGAGGACAAGGACGTGCACATGGACACGTTCCGCTCCGGCGGCGCCGGCGGCCAGAACGTCAACAAGGTGGAAACGGCCGTGCGCCTGACCCACGTGCCGACGGGCGTCATCGTGAGCTGCCAGGTGGAGCGCAGCCAGCTGAAGAACCGCGAGATGGCCATGCGCCTGCTCCGGGCCAAGCTCTACGAAATAGAGATGGACAAGAAGCGCACCGAGATGGAGCGCCACTACGACGCCAAGGGCGACATAGGCTGGGGGCACCAGATCCGCTCCTACGTGTTCATGCCCTACCAGCTGGTCAAGGACCTGCGCACCGGCGAGGAAAGTTCGCAGATAGACGCCGTGATGGACGGCGCGCTGGACCCTTTCATGCATTCCTACCTCTCCTGGGTGGCCGGCGGCAGGAAGAAGCGCAGCGTCAGTTCCGAAGATTAACGCGTGCCGAGGGACCTGCGGGGGCGTCCTCGCAGGGGCCTCGCGAGGCCCGAGCTTGCGTAAGCGCGAGGGCCGAGTGAAAGAGCCGGGCCACGGTGTGGCCCGGCGTACCCGGAGAGGACGCCCCTGTAGGTCCCTTTTACAATGCTAATAGAAACACACGCTCATCTCAACGACAAGGCTTTCGACGCCGACCGGCCCGCGGTGCTGGACAAGGTTTTCGCCGCCGGGGTGGAGCGGATAGTGGAGATCGCCTGCCAGCCCTCCGACTGGGCGCAGGGCGAGGCGTTCTGCGCCGCCTACCCGGGCAAAGTAGTCTGCGCCTTCGGCGCGCATCCCGAATATACCCGCACCCTGCCGGCCGACCTGATGGCGCGGCTGGAAACTTACATGGCCAAGCCCTGCGCCGCGGCGCTGGGCGAGGTGGGCATAGATTACTGGTGGGACATAGGCACCAAAGAAGAGCAGCTGGCCCTGCTGGGCTCGCAACTGCCGCTCTGCTCAAAATTCAACAAGCCGGCGGTGTTCCACGCCCGCAACGGCAAGACCTCCGGCGAGAACGCCTACGCCGACCTGCTGGAGTCTTTGAAGGCCTGGGACTACCGCCCGGCCCGGCGCTTCCGCGGGGTGCTGCACTGCTTCTCGGGCTCCTGGGAGGACGCGCGGGCGGGCCTGGACCTGGGCCTGTGCCTGGGCGTGAACGGGACTTTTACCTATAAGAAGAACGACGGCCTGCGCGAGACGGTGCGGCGCGCCGGGCTGGACAACATCGTGCTGGAGACGGACTGCCCCTACCTGCCGCCGCAGGGCGCCCGCGGCCAGCGCAACGATCCCTCTTTTATCCCGGAGATAGCGGCCATGGTGGCGGGGCATTTGGGGTCAAGCAACCGCGAGATGGCGGACAAGACCACCGCCAACGCCATCGAGCTGTTCGGGGATCTTGTCAAATAAGGGAAAGAGATGACGAACGAAGAAATTAAGAAACTTTTCGCGGAGCGGATACCGGTTTTCGACGGGGCGATGGGGACCTACCTGCCCGGCTTCGGCCTGACCGAGAAGGATTTCTCCGGGCATGACGGGCTCAACGAGATGCTCACGCTCTCGCGGCCTGACGTGGTGAGCCGTGTGCACGGCGACTACCTGGCCGCCGGCGCGGATTTTATAGAGACCAACACTTTCGGGGCCAACGCCGCGGTGCTGGCCGAGTACGGCCTGCAGGGCCGCGTGCGCGAGTTCAACCTGGCCTCGGCGCGGTTGGCCCGCGCGGCCGCGGATAAGTTTTCAGACGGGCGCCGGCGCTACGTGGCCGGTTCTGTGGGCCCCACCAACAAGGCGCTGTTCGTTACCGGCGGCCTGAGCTTCGACGACCTGCGGGATATTTACCTGGAGCAGTTCTCCGGCCTGATAGACGGCGGGGCCGACCTGCTGCTGCTGGAGACCGCGCACGACGTGCTGAACCTCAAGGCCGGCCTGGCCGCCGCGCGGCTGGCTTTCAAAAAAGCCGGGCGCGACCTGCCGGTGATCGTCTCGGCCACGATGGACGAGCGCAACAAGATGCTCTCCGGCCACGACGCCGAAGCCTTCTTCGCCGCGGTTGAGCATTTCCCGCTGGCGGCCATAGGCTTCAACTGTTCCACCGGCCCCGAGGGGCTCGGCCTGCGACTGGAGCGGCTGGCCGCGCGCGCGCAGTTCCCCGTCTTCGCCATGCCCAACGCCGGCCTGCCCGACGAGAACGGCGCCTACCTGCAGACCCCCGAGAGTTTTTCGGCCGTGCTGGCCGGCTACGCCAAGGGCGGCCTGCTCAACGCCGCCGGCGGCTGCTGCGGCACCAATCCCGGGCACATCAAGGCCCTGGCCGAAGCCGTTAAGGGCATCAAGCCGCGCGCCCCGCGCGCCGGCGGCCCCTGGGTGGTGTCGGGCGTGGAGGCCTTGTTCTTCGACGAGATAGAGCCGCCCGCGATGGTGGGCGAGCGCAATAATTCCATAGGTTCCAAGAAGTTCCGCGACATGGTGGCCGCGGGCGACTGGGCCGGCGCCGTGGCGCTGGCCAAGGCCCAGGCCGCGGCCGGCGCGCATATCCTGGACGTCTGCCTGGCCAACCCGGAGCGGGTAGAACTGGCCGACGTGAAGACTTTCGCGCCGATGCTGGCCCGCGCCGTGCGCCTGCCGCTGATGACCGACACCACCGATACCGCCGTGATGGAGGAAATGCTCAAGACCGCGCCCGGCAAGGCACTGCTCAACTCGGTCAATTTCGAATTCGGCGAGGACAAGCCGCGCGCGGCCGCCGAGCTGGTGAAGACCTACGGCGCCAAGCTGGTCTTCGGCTGCATAGACGCCGACAAGACGCACGGCCTGCCCCTGGACGCCGGGCGCAAGGTGGCCATAGCCCGCCGGGCCTACGCCTTCCTGACCGGCGAATGCGGCCTGCGGGCCGGCGACATCATCTTCGACACGCTGGTCTTCCCCGTGGCCGTGGGCGGCGAGCATACCCGCACCGCGCACGAGACCATCAAGGCCATAGAGACCATCAAGAAAGAATTCCCCGGCGTTAAGACCATACTGGGCGTGAGCAATGTCTCGTTCGGCCTGCCCCCGGCCAGCCGCGAGGTGCTCAATTCCGTCTTCCTGCACCACGCCGTGAAGGCCGGCCTGGACCTGGCTATAGTCAACATAGAGAAACTTAAGCGCTACGCCGGCATCTCCGCCGAGGAGCGGGAGCTGGCCGAGGACCTGGTCTTCGCCCGCCACCCCGACGCCGCGGCGAAGTTCGCCGCGCGCTACCGCGACGCCAAGAAGGGCCCCGCCGCCGCGGCCGCCCCGGGCGCGCCGCCCGCAGAGGCGCTGCGCCTGGCCGTGCTGGGCGGCACGCGCGCCGGCATAGAAGAGGCCGTAGCGGCGCTGCTCAAGACCGAGAACCCACTGGACATCATCAACGGCCCGGTGATGCGGGCCATGGCCGAGGTGGGCAAACAATTCGCCTGCGGCGACCTGATAGTGACCGAGGTGCTGCAGAGCGCCGAGGCTGCCAAGGCCGCCGTGACGGCGCTGGAGCCGGCGCTCAAGGCCCAGAAAGCCCCGCGCCGCGGCCGCGTGCTGCTGGCCACCGTAAAGGGCGACGTGCACGACATCGGCAAGAACCTGGTGGGCATCATCTTCGAGAGCAACGGCTTCGACGTGGAGGACCTGGGCGTCAAGGTGGCGCCCGAGGACATAGCCGCCGCGGCCGCCAGGTCCCGCCCGGACTTCATAGGCCTGTCCGGCCTGCTGGTGCGCTCCTGCGAGCAGATGACGGTGACCGCGCGCGAACTCGCCAAGGCGGGGCTGACATGTCCGCTGCTGGTGGGCGGCGCCGCGCTGACCCCCAAATTCACCGAGACCAATATAGTCCCCAATTATAAAGGCCCCGTCTTCTACGCCAAAGACGCGATGGAAGGCCTGAACTACGCGCTGCAGAAAGTGAGCGCCGCGTGAGCAATCGTTTCTCGCCGGACCAGATCCCGGTCCCCGAGGACCTGGATCGCCATTTTGTCGAGCCGTCCCTGACGGAGCTGTTCGACAATATGGATGAGGACCTGTTCAACCTGCGTTTCCTCGGTTTGAAGAAAGCGCAGGAGGAGAAGCGGCTGGAGGCGCAGAAGCTGCTGGCCGCGCTGAAAGCGGACATAGTCGCCGGCGGCCTGATCAAGCCCCGCGGCGTCTACCGTTTTTTTGCGGTCAACTCCGAAGGCGACGATCTGGTCTTTTACGGCCCCGCCGGAGAGCGGGCGGCCGTTTTTAATTTTCCGCGCCAGAGCGCCGGCGAAAGATTGTGCCTGGCGGATTTCGCGGCGCCCGCGGCTGGGGGCGGGAGGGATTACGCCGCGCTGCTGGCGGTGACCTGCGGCGAGGGCGTGCTGGAGATCTCGAAACGGGAGCGGGCGGCCGGCAACTATGTCCGCTCCTACATGATAGAGGCGCTGGCGCTGACGCTGGCCGAAGCCGCCGCCGACGTGGTGCATTACCGGATCAGGCAGGCCTGGGGCATAGCCGAAGAAAATCCGGTCAAACCGCTGCTGCGCAGCAAGTACGCCGGCAAGCGCTACTCTTTCGGCTACCCCGTAGCCCCGGACCTGGCCAACCAGCGCGGGCTGTTCGACCTGCTGCGCCCGGAGCCGGACGCCGGCATAAAACTCACCGAGGGCTACATGATGGATCCCGAGGCCTCGGTGTCCGCCATAGTCTTCCACAACCCCAAAGCCGTTTACTTCGGGATCTGAGTAGGACTTTTTTGGGTCTTGACACCTGCCCTTCGTCTGCTATACTATTGATGGGTCCGCGGCCCCTCTCAGTGGGTTTCTCGCGGACCCTTTCTTTTTGTGCCGTCGCCGCTGTTGCAGCGGCGTTTTTAATTGCGGAAAGCCGTGTGGTCGGGGGTTGACAAGTTAATCCTGTCTGCTATACTATGAATGAGCCCGCAGCCCCTTTCAGTGGGTTATGCGGGCTCTTCACTTTTTGCCGCCGGGTTTGGCCCGGCGGCCTATTTTTTGTACTCAAAACCTTTCTGGTCTACGTAGAAGGCGCGGCCGCCAAGCGAAACCCGGGCTATGCCGCCGCGGAAGCTCCCGGCCTGCTCGTATTTAAAATCTATTACCGTTTTTCCGTTACTGTCGATATAGCCCCAGCCGCCCTTGAAATCCTTCAGCGCGGGAGCCAGGCCCCCGTCGAAAGAGGCGCACATGGCGAAAGAGACGGGGATGGCCAGCTTGCCTTCCTTGTCTATGTAGCCGCAGCGCCCCTCGCCCTCCAGGGTTTGCGCGTGCGCCAGGCCCTCGCTGTAGGGGCCGATGGAAATATAGTCGCGGTACTTCAGCGTGAGCGCCTCCCGGCTGATGAAGCCGTACCTGTCCCCGAGGCGGGCGGTGGCGTAGCCGCCGCTGAACGGGAAGGCCTCGGCGTAGACCGGGGGCAGCACCTCCTTGCCTGAGAGGTCTATGTAGCCGTACTTGCCGTCCACCTTAACGCGGGCCAGGCCCTCGCTGACGGGGTAGATCTCTTCGTACCTGCCGCCGCGGAACTCCCTGGAATCCTTGAGCAGCAGGCCCCAGCGCCCGTCCTTCCTGGCGGGGGCGGCGCCCTCGCGGAAAGGCAGCAGTTCGTCGTAGTCGAAAGGGATGACCGTTTTGCCGGCGCCGTCCACGCAGCCCCAGCGCCCCCTGCTCTTTACCGGGGCGCAGCCGCCGCTGAAAGAGCCGGCCGACTGGTAGCGCGGCGCTATGACCTTTTTGCCCCGCTTGTCTATGAAGCCGTACTTGCCGCCGGCCAGCACCAGGGCCAGGCCCTCGCTGAACGGCTCGGCGTAGCCGTAGGCGGGGCGTATGACCACCCGGCCGCCCGGCGCGGCGTAGCCCCATTTGCCCTTGGAGTTATAAGGAATTAATTCCTGCGCCGCCGCCCCCGCGGCGAGCGAAAAGAGCAGTATAAAAGCGGTTCTGATCATAGGCCAATAATACTATTTTTGCCGTCCGGGCCGTCCGGACTAAATTTGTATAATCGAATTATCATGAAAAAGCGCGTCGCGGTTTACCCCGGCAGTTTCGACCCGGTCACTTTCGGCCACCTGGATATCATCGACCGGGCCTCCAAGATCTTCGACCACCTGATAGTCAGCGTTTTCGTGCACAGCGCCAAGCGGCACCTGTTCGATATTCCGCAGCGCGTGGCCATGCTCAAGACCGCCCTGAAAGGCAAAAAGAACGTCAGCGTGGACTGCTTCGAGGGCCTGCTGGTGGATTACGCCAGGAAGAAGAAGACCGGCGTGATAGTCAGGGGCCTGCGCGCCATCTCGGACCTGGAGTACGAGTTCCAGATCGCCGCGGTGAACCGGACGCTGTCGCCCGGCATAGAAACGGTGTTCTTCATGCCGCGCCAGCGCTATACCTATCTCTCCTCCAGCATAGTGCGCGACATCGCCCACTTCAAAGGGGACGTGTCCAAACTGGTGCCGCCGCACGTGGTAAAGGCTATAAAACGGCTTAAAAAATAACCCTTACTGCCAATAAAAAACCCCGGTTCCTGCCGGGGTTTTTTATTTGTGGTTAAACGGCTTACTTGGGCTTCAGCCCCACGTCCACGTCCTTCTCCTGGCCGTCCTTGGCTATCTTGACGCGCAGGTTCTTGTCGCTCAGGCCCACGCGCTTGAGGTATTTGCCGATGTCCTTTACGTCTATGGCCTCCTGCCAGTTGCCGGCCTCGCCCTTGGTCATGCTCCTCGCCGGCGCCGGGGCCGATCTCGGGTCCGCCACCGTGCTGATCTGGCCGGCGAACAGCGACTGCTTGCCCAGCGCGTTCTCCAGGTCCACGTGCCCCTCGTAAACCTTGACGGTCAGCAGGCTGCGCTGCTCTATGTCGGCCTCGGTGCCGCGCACCGCGCAGACCGCGGCCGGGGTGCGCACGGTCAGTTTGGCCCGCTTGTGCAGCATGCGGCTCCAGACCTGGCCCATGGCCAGCCCGAACATTTCCCGCAGCCCCTTCTTGCCGGGCATCTCCAGCACAGAGTTTTCGTTGATGCGGATCTCGGCGCCGGTCTTGGTGATCAGGGAGGCCCTGGCCCCGGCCCCGGTTTTCACCAGGTCGCCCGGGTGCAGCAGGTCGTTGGCCTTGAGTTCGGCGTAAGCCTCGCTCCCGGCCCGGGCGTAGGTGACGTCGCCCTGCACGAAGACGGAGACCGCCGCTATCTTTTCGGCGCAGAAAGCCTGCCCGCCCGGGTACAAGGTCAGCACGGCCAGCGCGGCCGCCGCCAGAATGGTCTTATGGAGTTTCATACTGTTACCTCCCCGCGTATCGCTCTACTAGATTGTAGCTCCGCCACGGCGGGGGGGCAAGGTGACGCTGTTTACTTGTATCCAAGTGCACACTGCGCTAGCCGCCGAACTCGGTGAGGTTGCGGCGGTATTTCAGCGGCACGTTCTGCCGCTGCAGTCGGCTGTCGAGGCTTCGCCTCGACAGGGGAAAGCGCGTGTCGGGTAGTTTTCTATAATATAAGCCGCTAGCAAAGCGGCAAATGGAAAAAGCCTATCTCTTCGCCTTCGCGGCCAACCTCAGCTTCGCCATCGGCGTGCAGTTCTTCACGCATTACGCGCGCAGGATCTCCAGCCTGTGGGTGAACTGCTTCAAGGGCCTGGTGGCCGCCCTGCTTTTCGCGGTTACGGTGCTGCTGCAGGGCGGCTTTCACCAGGTGGGCGCCGGCAGCGCCGCGCTGTTCGGGCTCTCCGGCCTGCTCGGCCTCGGGGTGGCCGACGTCTTCCTTATAAAAGCTTTCTCGCTGATGGGCCCCGGCCGCACCATGATGCTGTTCGGCTTCCAGCCGCTGATCATAGGCGTGGTCAGTTATTTCGCCTTCGGCCAGGCCATAGACGCCAGGAAGATCTACGCCATCCTGTTCTTCGTGGTCTGCCTCTTTATTTTCTCGCTGGAGTCCTTCCGCAAGCAGGGCCACTGGAATGTGCGGGCCAGCCTGTTCGCCCTGGGCGGCGTGGCGCTGGACGGCCTGGGCGTGCTGATTACGCGCTACGCCTTCAACAACAGCCCCGGCATCGGCACCACCGAGGGCAACTTCTACCGCGCAACCGGGGCGCTGCTGCTTTTCGCCCTGCTGTCGCGTGTGAAGCCTTTCCGTTTCGTCGAGAAATTCAGGGGGCTCAGCCGGCCCGCGCTGCTCTGGATCACGCTGGGTTCGGTGGCCGGCACCTACATGTCGCTGATGTTCTACCTCAGCGCCATACGCTATTCCGGCGCGCTGGCGGCGGTGTCTGGCATAGCCATCACCGGCACCCTGTTCGCCTCGCTGTTCGAGTGCCTGGCGGAGCGGCGCCTGCCGTCCGGCTACCTCATGGTCGCGCTCGTCTTCTTCCTGGGCGGTATGGCCTTCCTTTTCTGACGCCGCCCATGCTATTATTTTTCACGGAGAGCTTATGATAAAAATTATTTTCGCCTGCCTGATATGCGCCGTCCCCGCCGCAGCCGGTGAAGAAGAGGCTTTTAGGCCCGAATCGCTGGCCCCGGCCTACCTGCCGGTGAGCCGCCCCGCCCAACCGGAACTGACGGCCGCCCTGCGCGGCAAGGTAAAGACGCTGGGCCTTAACAACAGGAACAATATCTCGCGGGCGCTGCTGCTGCTGCCGCGCGACCGCTCGGGGGCAGGCGCGCTGAGTTTCGAGATAGAGAAAGGCGAGCGCGCCGGCGTCTACCAGTGCGAAGCGCTGGGCCGGGGCGAAACCGTCCGCGAGCCGCGGGATAAGTGGACGGCCGGCCTGATAAGCGGGACCACTATCTATTACGCCCCGGCGCACCTGTCCGGCGGCGCAACCATCCCCGGGGTTTACGACATCAGGAACATCTCTCCGGAGGTCTACGACGTGCATTTTCTTAACAAGGCCGACGAGGCGCTGCTGGCCCGCACCGCCCGGCCGAAAAAGACCCCGAAGAAAGTGAAGCGCCGCTTCAGCGCGGTCTGGAGCCACTGGTATCCGAAAAATTCTCCGGCCGTGCCGGTGGACATGATCTGGGCGGCGGACTCCCAGGCCGGCTCGCAGGGGCAGGGCCTGCCGGCGTTCGAGCGGCCGCCCCAAGGGCTGACGCCGGAGCAGGGTTCGCTGCGGGCCAGGCAGCTGGCCGCCGACCCCGGCTATTACCGCGGGCCCTACGGGCGCCACGGCTTCGCCGTACATACCGACCGCTGGGAGGACCCGGAGCGGCTGGCCGATGCGGCCTTCGCGGGCCGGCCCGAGAAAGAGGATTTCCGCTGGCGCGACACCAACGGCTGCGTAAAACTGCGGCCCGCCTGCCTGGAACTTTTTAACGAGTTCATCGCCGAGCAGGAAGGGAAGAAGCGCCGCGTGCAGCTGGAGGTCTACGAGACCCCGCTGCTCGACGGCCTGCCCGCCGAGCCGCCGTCAGCCCAGGGCGACGAAGCCGCGGGGGGCCAGCCGGAGAATTAGTTCTTTGCCGGCGGTTTGTATCGCAACGCCGGAGTCTAGCAGCGCGCGCGGGCTACTGCCCGGCGCGCTTTTCTTTACGCGGATCTCGCGTGCCGCCGGGCTGTTGTTGATGTAGCAGGTGATGGCGGCGCGGCCGAGGCGGCGCCGGAATGCCAGTATCTCCCCGTCGCAATACTCTTCCAGGAACTCGAAACTGCCGCTCTTGATGACAGGGTTGTTGCGGCGCAGCGCGCCCAGCTGCCGGTAAAGTTTAAGCAGGCCCGTGTTCCACGCCTTCCGGTTCTGCCACGGCATGGCGTTGCGCGTGCCGGCGTTCAGCGCCCCTTCCATGCCTATCTCCTCGCCGTAATAGACGTTCACCGCGCCCGGGAACAGGAACGAGAACACCACCGCCATCTGCACCAGCGCCTCGTCGCCGCCGTAGGTGTTGAGCATGCGGTCCGTGTCGTGGCTCGACAGCATGTTCATCTGCACCAGCGTGGTGGCGTACTTGTAATGCCCGAGCAGCGCGCGGATGTCGTCCTGGAATTTCTTCTGGCCGCCGGGCCGCAGCCGCCTCCCGCCGTAGGCGTGGGTGAGGCTGAGCTTTTTGCCGCCGAAATAGGCGATGCAGGCCGCGCTGAGCCGGTAGTTCATCACCGCGTCGAACTGGTCGCCGGCCAGCCAGCGCTTTGCCTCGCCCCAGATCTCGCCGGTGATATAGCAGCCCGGGTTCACGCCCTTGCAGACCCGCCTGAACTCGCGCCAGAAGGCGTCGTCGTTGATCTCGTGCGGCACGTCGAGGCGCCAGCCGTCTATGCCCCGCTCCAGCCAGTATTTTGCGACGTCCAGGATGAAGCGGCGCACTTCGGGGTTCCTGGTGTTGAACTTGGGCAGGGCCGGCAAATTCCACCAGCAGGAGTAGTTCGGTTTTTCGTCCCGGCCGAGGTTGTAGGCCTTCAGCGGCCAGCCCCGCGGGTGGAACCATTTGCGGTACGGCGAGGCGGCGCCGTTCTCCAGCAGGTGGTTGAACTGGAAGAAGCCGCGGCTGGCGTGATTGAAGACGCCGTCGAGGATGACCCTTATGCCGCGCCGGTGCGCCGCCTTTATGAAGGAGTCCAGCGCGGCGTCGCCGCCCAGGATGGGATCTACCTTGTAATAGTCGTGGGTGTGGTAGCGGTGGTTGGCGGCGGAGGCGAAGACCGGGTTGAAATAGACGGCCGTGGCGCCCAGGCTCGCGATGTGGTCCAGGCGTTCCTCCGCGCCTTTCAGGTTGCCCCCCTTGAAGCCCTCGGCGGTCTCCGGGGTCTCCCAACGCTCGAATTCGCCGTCTATGCCCGCGGCCGCCGACCGCGCGAAGCGGTCCGGGAAGATCTGGTAGATCACCGCGCCCCTGACCCAGTCTATGTGGCTCATGCCGTCTCCTTGTAAGCCGCTAATGAAAGAGCCCCCCCGGTTTGTTCCGGAGGGGCTCTGCGTAACTGGCTGCTCCGGTTACTTGTTTATCTTGTTCTTGGTCTCCAGCTGGCGCTTGAGCTGCTCGCCCAGCGAACCCATCACCGGCTCCTCGTGGGATTCCGGCTTCTGGTACTTCTGCATGGTCTCGTTGGTCTCCTGCTCCTGGCGGCTGACCTCGGCGGGCACCAGCGAGATGCGCTTGTTGGCCGTGTCGACGTTCTCCACCAGCACCTCTATCTCCTGGCCCACCTGGAGGACTTCCTCGGGGTGGTTGATGCGGCGGTCGCCGCCCAGGCGGGAAACGTGTATGAGACCGTCCACGCCGTCGCCCAGAGAGACGAAGGCGCCGAACGGGGCCAGGCGGGAAACGCGGCCCTTCTGGTAGGAGCCGGCCGGCCAGTTCTGGGAGGCGGTGTCCCACGGGTTGGGCAGCGCGTCCTTGAGGCTCAGCGAGATCCTGCGGTTGTCCCAGTCCAGGTTCTTGATAATGACTTCCACCGGCTGGCCGGCGGTGAGCAGGTCGCTGACCTTCTCGGTGCGGCCCCAGGCCAGTTCGGACACGGGCAGCAGGCCTTCCACGCCGCCGATGTCGACGAAGGCGCCGAATTTCTGTATGGAGGTAACGACGCCGCGCACTTTATGGCCTTCCTGCAGCGTCTCTTTGAGCTCGGCGATCTTGACCTGGCGCTCCTGCTCCACGATCTCGCGGCGGGACAGCACGACGTTGCGGCGGTCCAGCTCTATGATGTAGAAAGCCAGTTCGGAGCCGACGTAGGCTTCGTGGTTCTCGTCGCGGCGCATGCCCATCTGCGAGAAGGGGCAGAAGGCGCGGGCGCCGCCGGGCAGCGTGATCTCGAAGCCGCCCTTGATCTCCTTGGCCACGCGGCCGGCCACGGGGATGTGTTCCTTGAAAGCGTCTTCCATCTGGGCGCGGGCCGCGGGGCCGGTGCCGATGCGGGTGGTAAAGCGCATCTCGCCTTCCTCGGAGCGCAGGAACCAGGCGCGGATGGTGTCGCCTTCGCGGGCAATCAGATTGCCTTCGGCGTCTTTCAGCTCGTTAATATCTACGTAGCCTTCGCCTTTGCCGCCGACTTCGATCAGCGCCCATTCGGGGGTGATCTTCACGATGGGGGCTTCGACCTTCTGGCCGGGTTCCATCCTTGACGGCTCTTTATAGCTCTGTTCGAATAGTTCAGCGAAATTCTCTTCGTTTTCCATTTCCATGAGGGTCTCCTGAGGGGGTGTAGCGGACATCATAATGATTTTACAAAATTAAGAGGCCTTATTGGGAGAGAAGCCGCGCCCGTCGTTTAATTTTTGTATGATAGAGGCAGGTTCGGCAAAATTCGAGGAGCGGCCCCACAATGGACAACACCAAGAAATCGCGCTTCATCATCGGCATAGCCGGCGGCTCCGGCTCCGGCAAGACCACGCTGGCCGGCAAGCTGGTGGAGCATTGCGCCCGGATCGGCATCACCGGCCAGATCTTCTCCCTCGACAACTACTACCAGCCGCTCGACCACCTGGATTTCGACGAGAGGAAGAACTACAACTTCGACCATCCCGACGCGATAGACTCCGCCCTCGCCGTCAAACACCTCACCGACCTCTGCTCCGGCAAGACCATACAGCAGCCGGTCTACGACTTCAAGCAGCATACCCGCGAGCAGGAGTGCGTGCCCTGCAAGCCGACGCAGCTGATAGTGGTGGAAGGTCTCTACACGCTGCATTTTCCGAAGCTGCTGAAGGTCTGCGACTATAAGATCTTCGTGTCCACCGGCATGGTGACGGCCGTGCTGCGCCGCGTGCAGCGCGACATCAGCGAGCGCGGCCGCGACATTGAGGGCATCAAGCACCAGATCCTGTCCACCGTGCTGCCCATGTACGAGACCTTCGTGAAGCCCACGCAGAAGAACGCCCACTTCTCCATCAACTGGGAGGGAGAGGAGATCCCGGGCAAGGCCACCGAGGGCCTGGTGCGCATGATGCGCGACCACTTCCGCTAGGCGCCGCCGAGCGAATAAAAAACCCCGGGCTGCCCCGGGGTTTTTTATTGTCCGCTATCGAGGCGAAGCCTCGATAGGGTTACTTGCGCCAGACGCTGTCGGTCCAGGTCACGAACTCGTCCCACTGCGAGGCCCGGGAGAGCGAGAGGTCGCTGTACTTGGTCTCGTGGAGGTCGTTGAGCGCGGCCGGCACAGCCTTGATCTTCATCGTGGTGTTGATGGCGATGCCGCCCACCTTGGTGTAATCGTAGCCGTTAACCTTGTCGCCGTTGATGCCCACGTTGCGCACTACCAGGGCGCCCTTGATGAAGCCCACCAGGTTCTGGGCGGCCTGCCGGGTCTCCTGCGAGCTGGCGTTGGCGCCAAGGATGGAGGCGAAATCCGCCAGGTCGGCGTAGGCCGCTATCAGCTTTTGCTTGTCGTTGGCGGGGTCGAGGCTGGTGAAGCGGATGACGCCCTGCACGGCGGCGGCGGCGGCGGCTTCTTCATTGTTGCGCATGGCGGCGTTCGCGAAAGCGTCCAGGTAGCCGGGCAGTTCGCCCAGGGCGGCGGGGCGCACCAGGGACAGCGTGGCGCCCATGTCGTCGAGGGGCATCGAGATGGGGCCGATGTTCATGCCAGCGGCGTAGAAAGCTTTGTACCACTTAACCAGGTAGTCGCCGAACTGTTCATGCGTGAAGGCCGGGTTGGCGTTCATGAAGTTGAGCAGGCCGGTATAGTCGAAGCCCTGCGCCAGCATGGTCTCCTCGGAGCCCACGAACAGGCCGGCGTAGTCCTTCATCTCGTAGAGCACTTCGGCCATCTGCTGCAGGCAGGCGTTCTGCATGACGATGTCGGTGTAGCCGATCTGGCGCATCATCTCTTTCATCTGCGCGGTGCGGAGATAGTTCTTGGTCTCGTCGTCGAAGAGGATGCCCTTGTTGGCGGTGCCGGTGCCGGCGGGGGCCTGCTCCATCTTGGGGTCGATCCAGCCGAGGCCGTGGTTCCAGAGCACCAGCATGGTCTTTTTGGCGGGGAAGGTTTTCTTGGACCACTGCGCGAATTCTACGACGCGCTTGTAGTCGCCCATGTCGGCGTCGGGGTATTCGCCGTACACCTTCTCGCCGGAGGAGAAGACGCCGCCCTTCTTGGTGATCAGCATGCGCCTGGAGCCTTTGCCCTTGATGCCGTGCTCTACCACGATGTTGACCTTGTCGGAAGTGCCGACTTCCTTCATCTCTTTAATATCTTTCTCGGCCCATTTGCCCACCAGGCCCATCAGCTGGCTGTCGCTGAGGTCGTTCTTGGCGTTCATGAACACCATGATGGTCCATTCTTTCACGGGCATCGGCTGCGGCTTATCGGGCTTGATGAAATCGAGGATGCCTTTATCGGCCTGCATCGCGCGGATGTCGGCGGCGCTGAGGCCGTTGAGGTTGAAGTCCTGGGCGTTCAGGCCGGAGGTCCCGAGGACCAGGGCGGAGAGTACCGCGGAAACGAAAGTTTTGTTTATCATGCTTATAGTCTAGCGCTTAACCGGGCCCGGCAGTAGAGGCGGAGGGCCCAAAACGGCGCAGTTTTAGGGCCTAGGCCCGCCTAGGCCTTTTGGAATATATATAGATCAGATAGGCCCCCGGCGCGTGGCTATTGGACGGCTCTCATTGGTATAATAAAGATATCTATAGCGCCGGCGCGGCGGTCCGCCCGGCGAGTAAGGAGCGAATGAAGGCGAAGCTTTCCATCGTAGCCGGATTCCTTGTCAGCGGGCTGCTGCTTTACCTGGCCCTGCGCAACATCGATTTCTCCAACCTCGCGGCCATCTATTCCAGGGTGGACCCGGTCTACCTGCTGCCTTTCGCCCTGGTGGGCGTGCTGGAACTCGTGGTGCGCGGCGCGCGCTGGCGCCTGCTGCTAAAGCCCTCCAACCCGGCGGTCGGCGTCCTCGACGCTTTCAGGCTGGAGACCGCGGGGCTGGCCCTGAACAATATCCTGCCCATGCGCCTGGGTGAACTGGCCCGCGCCACTTTCGTGTCGCGCCTGTTCAAAATTCCGCTGCTGACCGTGCTGGCCACCATCCTGGTGGAGCGGCTCGTGGACGTCATAGTCCTGATGGTTATGTTCGTGGCCGCGGCGCGGCTGGGGGGCATCACCGGCGGCTTCCTGGAATATGACGGCCTGCTCTGGGCGCTGTTCGGCGGCGTGGCCGCGGCCATGGCCGCCCTGATCTTCGCCGACGAACTGGTGTCCCACGCCTGGTTCTCCGGCTTCTTCTCGCGTTTTCCGCGGCTGCGCTCCCTGTTCGAGCGGGTGGCGATGGGCGTTAAAGGCTTTCATTCTTTCAAGAGCGGCGCGCTGATACTGCTGTTCGCCGCGCTGCAGTGGCTTCTCGACGCCGTGAACTTCGTGCTGCTGGGCTTCGCTTTCGGCCTGAGCGGCGTTATAGATATCTACAAAGGCGTCGCGCTGATCTTCGCCGGCGCGGCGGCCGCCTCCGTGCCCGGCATGCCCGGCTACTTCGGCAACTTCGAGCTGGTGCTGACCAGGGTGCTGGTCTCCTGGGGGATAGCCGGGGATACCGCTTTCGCCTACGCTTCTTATTCCCACGTGGCCGGCTACCTGCTGGTCACGCTGCTCGGCATTTTCTTCTTCTACCAGATGGGCCAGTCGCTGGGCAAGGTGTGGGGCGAGTTCACCGCCCGCCGGGAGGCGAAATGACCCCCGCCGTGAATTCCGTGGTAATGCTCAGCCAGACTTTTTATCCGGCGATGGGGGGCTCCGAGAAGCAGGCGCTGTCGCTGTCTCGCTCCCTGGCCGGGAGGGGGCTGCGCGTGACCGTGCTCACCCGCCAGCCCGGCGGTCTTCCGGCCGCGGAGGACATGGGCGGCGTGCTGGTGCGGCGGCTGCCGGTGTTCGGGCCGCGGGCGGTGGATTCCGCCCTGTTCATGCTGAAAAGTTTTTTCTGGCTGCTCGCTCACCGCTCCGAGTACGACGCGGTGCACGTGCACCTGGCCTCCTCCCCGGCGGTGGCGGCCGTGCTGGCCGGGCGCCTGACCGGCCGGCGCACCCTGGTGAAGCTGGGCGGCGGCCGCGGCGTCGACGAGATCACTCTTTCCATGGGTACGCTGCTGGGCCGGCTGAAGCTGGCTTTTTTCCGCGCCGCCAGGCCTGAACTGCTGGTGATGAACGGCGAGGTGTATGACTGGCTGAAGGGTACGAAAGAATTTTCCGGACTGCGGCTGCGCCAGTTCCGCAACGGCGTGGACACCGGCCGCTACACCCCGCCGCTCTATAATGAAAAAATAAACGCCAAGACCGCGCTGGGCCTCGATAACGCGGCGCTGTTCCTGTTCGTGGGCCGGCTCTCGCCTGAGAAGCGCGTGAAGGAATTCATAGAGGCTTGGGCCGAGCTCTTCAGCGAGGAAGCCGCCCCGCCCAAAGCCCGGCTGCTTATCGTGGGAGACGGGCCCGAGCGCGCCGCGCTGGAGCGGGCCGTGGCCGACCTGGGCTTGGCCGGCAGTGTTACGCTGGCCGGCCGCAAGGAGGACCTGCTGCCGTATTACCAGGCGGCCGACGTCTTCATCCTGCCGTCCATTTCCGAGGGGCTGTCCAACTCCATGCTGGAGGCGATGGCCTGCGGCGTGGCGGTGCTGGCCAGCCGCGTGGGCGGCGCCCGGGACGCGATAGAGCCAGGCGTGAGCGGCTGCCTGTTCGACCCGCTCAGCCGCGCCGAGCTCAAGGCCTGCCTGCGCCGGCACCTGGCCGACCGCGGCCTGGCCCTGCGGATGGGCGAGGCCGCCCGCCGGACCGCCGTGGAGAAGTATTCCATGGCGCGGGTCACCGACGATATTCTGCGGATCTACGAGGGGGAAGTTTGAGCGCCCGCCGCGGACTGCTGAAGACCGAGTCCTACCGCTCCGGCATAGCCCTGTCGGTGGGCTTCAGCCTGCTGGCCAAGCTCATAGCGCTGGCCTCCAGCCTGGTGCTGGCGGCGCTGTTCGGGACCAGCGGGGAAATGGACGTCTACCTGTACGTGTTCTTCGCCGCCGCGCTGGTCACCACCTTTATTTCGGCGCTGAACTCCTCGGTCATCATCCCGGAGGCGATGCGTCTGGCCGGCCAGGAGAGCGAGGGCGTCAGCCGGGAATTTCTGAATTTCTTTCTGTACGCTTACGGGGCCCTCGGGGTGGCGGTTTCCGGCGTCTTCCTGATCAGCCCGGCGGCCGCATTCGGGGCCGTGTCTCGGTTCGAGCCGGGGCTGCTGGCCGCCAACTCCGGTTTGCTCTACGCGGCCCTGCCGCTCTTCCCGCTGATGCTGGTGTCCGGCTACCTCTCCGACGTGCTGGCGTCGCGCAAGTATTTCACCATGCCGATGATAGCGGCCATGTGCAACAACGCTTTTGTGCTCCTGTTCGTGCTGGCTTTCAGCGGGCGCTGGGGCGTCAGTAGCGCGCTGTACGGCCTGTGCGCCGCCCACGCGCTGCAGTCCCTCGCGCTCGGCTGGTTCATGGCCGGCAGCCTGGGGTGGAGCTTCGCCGTCCCGACGGCGCGCCCGTCGCGCCGGATGTTCGGGGACGTGCTTTTCGCCCAGCTCGGCAACCTGGCCACCGCGGTCTCGGCGTATGTGCCCATGTTCCTGCTCAGCGGCTTCGACCGCGGCACCGTCAGCGCCATGAACTACGGCCGGCAAGCGGCGGAGTTCCCGAATAATTTCATCACGCAGCAGTTCTCGTCCGTGGCCGGCATCAAGCTCAACGAGGTTCTCGCCCAGCGCCGCATGGATGAAGCGGGCAGGGTGTTCCTGGCCTCGATGAGGGGGCTCTCTTTCGCGCTTGTGCCCCTGAGCCTGTTCGGAGCTTTCTACTCCCGCGAGATCGTGGGGATATTGTTCGGCCGGGGCGCTTTTGGCCCCGCTTCGGTGGAGGCGGCCTCGGGTTTTTTTCTGCTCTTCGCTCTCCTGCTGCCGTTCTACGGCACTAACGCCGTGGTCACCCGGCTTTTCCTCGCGGCACGGAAGGTGCGGGAGGCGTTCTGGTACCAGCTGGTGATGAACCTGCTCCTGGCCGGCATCATAGCGGCCTGCGTGGCGAGGTTCGGCGCGCTCGGCTACCCGGCCGGCCTGCTGGCCTTCTATGTCCTGACCCTTTTCACGGCCGGCCTGCTTACCGGCCGGCATTTTCCCGGGGTACGGTATTGGAGCGGGATCTGGTACCTGGCCAGGGTCGCGGCTTTGGACATCGCGCTGCTGCTGCCGGTCTGGTACGCGGCAGCGCGCTTCGGACCGGAAAACGCGTTGCTCCGCGCCGCGCTGGCCGCGGCCGTCTATTTCGGGCTGCTCGCGTGGCTGTCGGTACGGCTCGGGATCAACGAGGATTTCCGGCAGGCCGTGGCCGGCCTGAAAGGCAGAATAACGGGGGCAATGTCGAGTTAACAGCCGGGCGGCCGGCTTACCGGAGAATTTATGTGCGGAATATGCGGCATCTATAATTACGGTTCGGGTCTGCCCGTAGAAAAGGCGGACCTGAAGGCCATGAACGACCTGATCGTCCACCGCGGCCCCGACGACGAGGGTTACTACACGGACCGCGATCTTGGGCTGGCGATGCGGCGCCTCTCTATCATCGATCTCTCCACCGGCCACCAGCCGCTCTCCAACGAGGACGGCACCGTGTGGGTAGTGCTCAACGGCGAGATCTACAATTTCCAGGAGCTGCGCGCCGGCCTGCTGGCGCGGGGGCATAAATTCAAGACCAAGACCGACACCGAGGTGCTGGTGCACCTTTACGAGGAGAAGGGGGAGGATTTCCCGAAAGAACTGCGGGGCATGTTCGCCGCGGCCGTCTGGGATAAGCGGCGCCGGCGCCTGGTGCTGGCCCGGGACCGCATAGGCAAGAAGCCTCTTTTTTACGCGCAGACGCCGGCAGGACTGGCTTTCGCCTCCGAGCTGCGCGCGCTGCTGGCGGTAAAGGATATGCCGCGCGAGCTGGACCTGCGCGCGATAGACGCGTACCTGACGCTGCAGTACGTCCCCAGCCCGCTGTCCGTGTTCAAAGGCATTAAAAAGCTGGAGCCCGGTTCCGTGCTGGTGATGGAGGACGGGGCGGTCTCCGTTTCCAGGTACTGGAACCTGCCGTTGGGAGCGGAGAAACTGGGGCATGTGCCCCTTGGGGAGCTGAAGGAGCGGCTGCGGTACGAGCTGGAAGAAGCCACGCGCATACGGATGATCTCCGACGTGCCCCTGGGCGCTTTCCTGTCGGGAGGCATAGATTCTTCGGTGATCGTGGCGCTGATGGCGAAACATTCGGCGTCGCCGGTAAAGACGTTCGCGATAGGCTTCAAAGAGGAGAAGTTTTCCGAACTGAGCTACGCGCGCCAGGTGGCGAAGATGTACGGCACCGAGCACACCGAGTTTACGGTAGAGGCGAAAATGGCCGACGTGCTGGAGAAGCTGGTTTGGCATTACTCGGAGCCTTACGCCGACTCCAGCGCGCTGCCTTCCTACTTCGTCTCTCGCGAGACGCGCAAGGCGGTGACGGTGGCGCTAAACGGCGACGGCGGGGATGAATGCTTCGGCGGCTACCTGCGCTACGTCGCGATGAACATAGATTCTTACTGGCACCTGATGCCGAACCCCGTGAAAAGGGCGATGCTCGCGTCCACGCACCTGTTCCCGAAGCGGGCCCCCTATAATTTCTTCTGGAGGGCCGAGAAATTCATAAAGGCCTCGCTGCAGGAGAGCCTGCCGCTGCGCTACCTGTCCACGATATCGATATTCGGTCCTAACGAGAAGGACGGGCTTTTCTCTCCGGGCTATGTCAACGCGCTGGGCCGCGACTTCCGCTACGGCGAGCATTATATCTCCAAACTTTTCGAGGAGGCCGAGGGGCAGGACCTGGCCGGCAAGATGAGCTACGTGGACTTCCGCTCCTACCTGCCCGAGTGCCTGATGGTGAAGATGGACATCGCCTCGATGGCCAACTCGCTGGAGGCGCGCTCGCCCTTCCTGGACCAGAACGTGGTGGAGTTCGCCTTCCGGCTCCCGGGCAACCTGAAGCTGCGCGGCCTGCGGGGGACCAAGTGGCTGCTCAAGGAGTCCTTCAAGGATATGCTGCCGCCGGAGATCTACGGCCGCGGCAAGATGGGGTTCGGCATACCGCTCGGCCCTTGGTTCAAGGGCGAGCTTAAGGATTACTGGGCCGGGGTCTGCCTTTCGCAGAAGGCCCTCGGCCGGGGCTATTTCAACGCGCCGCATTTGTTCCGGCTCTGGGACGAGCACCAGAGCGGACGCCGCGACCACGGCTACAAGCTCTGGACGCTGCTGATGCTGGAACTGTGGCACAAGCAGTTCGCTGACGATTTTAAACTATGAAAATAGTGCTGATAAACCCCGACATCCCCTGGAACGCCGGCAATATCGGCCGCACCTGCGTGGCCACCGGCACGGAGCTGGCTTTCGTCGGGAAGATGGGGTTCAACCTGAGCGACAAGGAGATACGCCGCTCGGGTCTGGATTACTGGCAGTTCCTGAAGCACTCGGTGCACGCGGATTTCGAAGCGTTCCTGAAGACCCTGCCCGAAAACCCGTCGCTGATCTTCTTCTCTACCCGGGGCGGGAAGACCTACTGGGAAGCGCCGTATCGGGAAGATTCCTGCCTGGTCTTCGGCGCCGAGACGGCGGGCTTTCCGGACGAGATCTACGAGAAGTACGCCGACCGGATGTACCGCATACCGATGTGGTCCGACCGAGTGCGTTCACTGAACCTTTCCACCTCCGCCGGGGTGGCGCTTTACGAAGGGCTAAGGCAAGTTCGTCAATAGTGTAAAATATCCCGATGAAAGAAAAGCTGCTAAGAGTTCTTTGCTGCCCGGCCTGTGCCGCCGACCTGGCGCTGAAGGCCGCCGCGGAAGCCGGCGGCGAGGTGCTGGAAGGCGAGCTTACCTGCCGCGGCTGCGGCAAAACCTACCCTGTCCGCAACTCCGTGCCGCGTTTCGTGGAGACCGACAAGTACGTAGGGAATTTCAGCTTCGAGTGGCTCTTTTATAGAAAAACGCAGCTGGACAGCCACAACCGGGCCGAGTCCTCCAGGAACGATTTCATCCTTAAGACCGGGCGGGCGCCCGCGGACCTGGCCGGCAAGCTGGTGCTGGACGTGGGCTGCGGCACGGGGCGCTTCATGGAGATCGCCGGCGGCGGCGGCGCCGAAGTGGTCGGGGTGGACCTCTCTTTCGCGGTGGAGACCGCCGCCGAGAACATGAAGGGCAGGGCGAACGCCCATGTGGTGCAGGCCGACGTCTTTCACCTGCCGTTCAAGCCCGGTTCTTTCGATTTCATCTACAGCCTCGGCGTGCTGCACCATACGCCGTCCACCCGCGAGGCCTTCCTGCGGCTGCCGCCGCTGCTCGCGCAGCGGGGCGAGGCCTCTATCTGGGTGTATTCCGCCGAGACCCGCTACGAGCGGGTGCGCAACGCCTTCACCGACTTCTACCGCTTCTTCACCTGCCGCATGCCGATACGCCTGTTGTGGCTGCTCTGCCACGCGGCGGTGCCGCTCTATTTCCTCAAGCGCCTGGGCAAGCCCGGGGCCCTGCTGGAGATGGTGCTGCCTACCTCGATGAGCCCCCGGGCCGAGGAGCGGGTGCTGGACACTTTCGACTGGTATTCCCCGAGGTACCAGTTCAAACACACATATTCTGAAGTCGAAGGGTGGTTCAGGGAGGCCGGCCTCAAGCCGCGCCGCCTGGGTTTCCCGGTCGCCGTGACAGGGGTGAAACAGGAGTAGAGCCGCTCAGGCTCCCAGGACTTCCTCGTAGGAACGCAACATTCCCGCCAGCGAGAATTTCTTTTCGAGGTCCGAGTAAGCGTTTTCCGCCAGGGCCCGGCCAAGGGCCGGGTCGGCGGTCAGCCTGTCTATGGCCGCGGCCAGGGCGGCCGGGTCGTTCTGCGGTACTATCAGGCCGGTACGGTCGTGATCGATAAGTTCGCGCACCGCGCCAGGGCAATCCACCGAGACCACCGGCGTACGGCAGGCCATGGCCTCCAGGATAACGTTCGGTAGTCCCTCGAAATCCGAGGTCAGGGCGAAGACCGCCGCGGCCTTGATATGGGGGTAGGGGTTCTCCAGGTGGCCCGGCAGCAGCAGTTCCACTCCGAGCTCAGCGGCTCTTCGCTCCAGCTCGGCCTTCAGCGGACCGCGTCCCGTTATTACCACCTTTTTCACGCTGCTGCGCGCCGCGGCTTCGATCAGCAGGCCGTAATTCTTCCACCGGTTCAGGCCGCCGCAGGCGGCTATATAACCGGAGAAGGGCGTCGGGTATTCAGCCGCTTTCCTCTCCGTTTCCGCCGCGTCTACTCCGTTGAGTATTACGGAGACCAGCGCCGGCGGCACACCGAAATTCCCCTCCAGGTCCCGTTTGACGCAAACGGCTACCGCTACGACCCTTTCCGCGCGCCGGTAGAGGCGCCGCACCAGGAACGCCTTCAGCCCCGGGAAAGGCTCCAGCCCGACGCTGACCGACGGCGTCGTGGCCTCGGTGACCACGGCCGGAACGCCGGCAAGCGCCGCGGCGGCGAGGGTTATGATGTTGACGCTCCAAAGCGAGGAAAACACGCGGTCCGGCCGCGCGCGGCGCAGCAGGCCGAAGAGTTTAAGGAACAGGAACAGCGAGGCCGGGCGCAGGGCGGTAGAGAGGTCGTGCAGCGGCACTCCGGGCGGCAGGCGTTCCCTGTCGCCGGGAGCGGAGCTGAAAACACAGAGTTCCGGCTCGAATCTTTCCCTGTCCAGCGCGCGCAGGATGGCCAGCGTGCGCTTTTCCGCCCCGCCGCCGTAGACGGAGTAGGAGACGAAAAGTATTTTTTTCCTCACGCGGCGCCTCCGGGCAGGACGAGGCCGGAGAACAGGGGCGAGCGCAGGTCCGGGAGCAGTTCATGGCCGTGCCGTTCCTCGGCGAGGATGAAGCTGTCCTTTTCGCGGCGCAGCGCCACGTAGGCCTCGCCGTTCTCGTACCTGGGGTTGCTCTGGCTGATGATCAGCCACCCGCCCTCGCGCAGGCTGCCGTGCAGGTTGGCCACGGCCCGCTTCATCTGCGCCGGGGTGAAATAGGCCTTGTTCAGGACGTTGGCGCACTTGATGGCCGCGGCCGTCTCCGGCAGCGTACCGGAGAAAATGTCGAAGGGCAGAAGTTTCGCCTCGGGGAACAGGGCGGCTACTGCGGGGTTGAGCAGGGAGACGGACCGCGCGTCGGCCGGCACCTCGCGCGCCGGCAGGCCGAGGCAGAGATACAGGAAGAGGAACTTGACCGAGACGGCGCCGTCTTCTTTGTCGTAGAAGACGCGGAAAGGGCCGATATCCTTGTACCGGAAAGCGTCCTGCCTGTCGGTCAGGAGCACGCCGCGTCCGCCGCGGGCCTCCAGCAGGCCCAGCGCCGAGACGCCGTCGGATACTCCGACTTCCGCGATCAGGCCGTCCGGGCCGGCCTTCTCCAGAGCTGCGCGGTCGGCGGCCGGGGCTCGCCCGGCCGAGGTGGTCTTGAAGGTCGGCCCGCTGCGGAAGAGGTTCATGGCCGCGGAGAACAGCGCGCCCTGTCGGGAGGGCGGCAGACCGGACCGGCGGATCCCCTCGAGTATGTCCGGGGTAAACTTTATCCTGGCGGCAATCAGCAGTTGGCGCAGGCCGGGGGTATTGATGCCGCGCAGGAACAGGCGCAGCGCCGGCAGTGTGTCGCAGCAGAAACCGCTGCGCAAGATCATCCTGAGGATGGTTTTCATTTGTCCCAGCCGCGGCGCGCGCCGCCGGCGGATAACTGATTTAATCAAATAGTAGCCGCGCATTGAAAGAGCGGAGCCGGGTAATTTATATAATCTAAACTGGCGCGGCCCCGGGATCTCTTTTGAGGCCGGACCGTGCCAGAGGAAAAATGCCGGACGATAAAAATATTTGGGAACATTTTCAGAACGAGGCGGCCGATGTCTTCACGGGCAGCGAGTCCCGCCTGTCTTTCCTGTCCGCCGGTTTCAGGGCCGGCGAGAAGGTGCTGGACATCGGTGTCGGCAACGGTAGGCTGGAAGAACTTGCGCTGTCCCGCGGCGCGGACGTCTACTCGCTAGACCCCGGCGAGAGGACCATCGAGAACCTGCGGGCCAGGCTGGGGCTGGGGGAGAAGGCCGCGGTGGGCGGCTCGGACAGGATCCCGTTTCCGTCGGACCATTTCGACGCCGTAGTTATGTCCGAGGTGCTGGAACACCTTGCGCCGGACGCGATGCTGGCCACGCTGGCCGAGGTGCGCCGGGTGCTGCGCCCGGGCGGACGCTTCCTGGGGACCGTGCCCTGCAACGAAACCCTGGCCGACCAGCAGGCGCTGTGCCCGAAGTGCGGGGAGAAATTCCACCGGTGGGGGCACCGGCAGTCCTTCACTCCTGAATCCCTGTCGGCGTCCCTGTCGGGACGGTTCTCCGCGGTCAGCACCGAGAAGAAATTCTTCGTGACGTGGGGGGCTCTCAACTGGAAGGGGAAGCTGCAGGGCGCGTTCAATTACGCCCTTTTTTATTGCGGCCTGCTCAGCGACGGCCGGCAGAACATCTATTTCAACTGTAAAAAATAAAAACGCCGGCGGCGGCGCTAGAAGAGCTTTTTCAGGTCGAGCCCCAGCAGCGGGCCCGCGCCGGTGCGCACTACGGCGCGGTGCTCGTCGTACTGCTCGCCCAGGTAGTATCGGCCCCTGAACCCCCACCCTGCCCAGAGCGAAGCCTCCCAGCCTTTAGCGGGCCTCAGCGAGGCCTTCGCCCCCGCCTGCGTCTGCTCTAGGAATAAGGACCGGTCTTTGTCTTCTCTCCCGGCCAGCAGGTACTGTCTGAGCTGTATGCCGCCGGAGAGAGCCAGCGTAAGCGCGGGGGAGAACTTGCGGGAAATCGAAAGAGAGAAATACTTGGGCGGGAAATACGAGGCCTGCAGCGACGAGGCCTCGCTGATCTTCCAACGCAGCGCGAACGGGAAGAAGACGGTGAGCCTCTCGCCCGTATAGCTGTAGGACAGGTAGGGGAAGGGGACGCCCTTGAGGAAGCTGCGCCGCGAGGAATAGTTCACGCCGAACATGACGGAGTGCGGGCCGCGGCGGCGCAGCACGGTGCTTGCGTCCAGGTTGATGTCCGTTTCCGAAGGGGAGTTGAAGGGCCGGTCCGAATTGCTCCTGGCCCCGGCGCCGAAAGTCCATTTTCTGCCGGCGGCGCGCAGGCCGAAGGAGGCGTCGTAAACTTCGCCGGGGAACCAGCCGCCGGTCCAGGTGCGGTGATGTTCAACCCCGGCCGAACCGGAGAAGGAATAGCCTCCGGCGCGGCCCAGTCCTAAGGCGGCGCTCAGCCCGGCCGACCTGGAATCGAAGCCGTCGCGGCCGGAGAAAGTCGAGGAGAGCAGCAGCGAGTCTTCGGCCGGAGGCCGGCCGCGCCCCTGGGCGGCGGCGAAGGAGGGCAGGAGGAGGAGCAGCGCCAGCGGGAGCGTTTTCATGTCAGTATAGCCTCATGTTGCCGAGTTCCACCGGCTCGCGCCTCAGCGCGTCGCGGCCTATCAGGTAAAAACTGTAAAATATGACCGCGGAGCCCAGGAGGAAAATGGCCCTGCCCACCCCTTCAGGGTGCGCTATCAGGCCTACCTCCGTCAATAAATAGGTCCAGTCGTGCGTGCCGCCGCCCACCAGCGGCAGCTCCTGCTTTATCGCGTCGGCGGCGTAGATGCTGACGTTGAGCAGGCTCTGGCCTGTCCAGAACAGGCAGAGCTGCCAGCCCAGGTTGGCGCCCTGCCGCAGGAAGTGGACCAGGCAGGCGGCCGGGATCAGCAGCTGGAAAAGGGTGCCGCCCAGCGTCGTGATGAACTGCCCGAAGAAGCCGAGGAAGACGTGGCCCGCCTCGTGGAAGGCCAGGTTGATGTAATCGAGGAAAGAGAAGTGCTTGTCCTCTCTCAGCCACTGCAGGTAAAAAACGAACAGCCCGCCTATCAGCGCGAGCCGCCCCCAGAGCCTGGAGGCCGGCCGCTCTGGCCCGGCGGCGGCCGCCGGGGCGCCGCGGAATTCTTCCAGGGCCCGCCGCGCCCTGGCCTCGGCGCGCTCCTGCGCGGGGATGCGCAAATGCTTGAAGCAGGCGCCGCAAAACTCGGCTTCTATGGAATTGTGCGCGCCGCAGTAGGGGCAGTTCACGCTGTCGGGGGCGCCGGTATTTTCCATGGTTACGGAAATTATAGTAAGTTGTCCGGTATTTATAAACGCGTTTAAAAGTTGTTTAATATCACCATGCTCAAGAAACTGGTTGAAACCATCATAGGCTCCAAGAGCGAACGTTCGATGAAGACTATACAGCCCATAGTCGACCGCATCAACGCGCTCGAGGACGAGATCTCCAAGCTTTCCGACGAACAGCTCAAGGCCAAGACCCCCGAATTCAGGGAGCGCCTGGCCAAGGGAGAGACCCTCGACGACCTGCTGCCCGAGGCTTTCGCCTGCGTGCGCGAGGCGTCCAAGCGCGTGCTGAAGATGCGCCACTACGACGTGCAGCTCATCGGCGGCATCGTGCTGCACCGCGGCAAGATCGCCGAGATGCGCACCGGCGAAGGCAAAACGCTGGTCTCCACGCTGCCCGCCTACCTCAACGCGCTGACCGGCAAGGGCGTGCACGTGGTGACCGTCAACGACTACCTGGCCAGGCGCGACAGCCTGTGGATGGGGCCGGTGCACGAGTTCCTCGGCCTCACCGTGGGCTCCGTGCAGCACGACATGCGCAACGAAGAGCGCCGCGAGATGTACAACCGCGACATCACCTACATCACCAACAACGAGGTCGGCTTCGACTACCTGCGCGACAACATGGTGATGGACAAGGAAGAGCGAGTGATGCGCGACCGCAACTACGCGGTAGTCGACGAGGTCGACTCGATCCTGATCGACGAAGCACGCACCCCCCTGATCATCAGCGGTCCGGCCGAAGAGTCCACCGATAAATATTATGTCGTCAACCGCGTCATCCCGCTGCTGAACGTCCGCTTCATCACCGAGAAGGAGGAGATCGCGGCCAAGCGCGACGGCGCCGACCTGGGCAAGGGCTACGACGCCGTGATAGACGAGAAGGGCCACACCGCCACGATGACCGAGGAAGGCGTGCACAAGGCCGAGAAGATCCTGGGCGTCGGCAACATCTACGACGACGTCTCCAGCGAGTGGGCCCACCACCTCAACCAGGGCCTGCGCGCCTACCACCTGTTCAAGAAGGACGTGGCCTACGTGGTGAAGGACGGCGAGATCATCATCGTCGACGAATTCACCGGCCGGCTGATGCCGGGCCGTCGCTGGTCCGACGGCCTGCACCAGGCCATCGAGGCCAAAGAGAACATGCGGATCAAGGAAGAGAACCAGACGCTGGCCACGATCACCTTCCAGAACTATTTCAAGCTTTACAACAAGCTCTCGGGCATGACCGGCACCGCGATGACCGAGGCGGACGAGTTCTGGGAGATCTACAAGCTCGACGTGGTGGAAGTGCCGCCGAACCGGCCGCTGGTGCGCCGCGACACGCCCGACCGCATCTACCGCACGGAGCGCGAGAAGAACAACGCGATCGTGGCCGAGATCGACGAGCACTGGCGCAAGGGCCAGCCGATGCTGGTGGGCACCCGCTCCATCGAGAAGTCCGAGCGGCTCGCTACCATGCTGCGCGTGAAGGGCATCCCGCACCAGGTGCTCAACGCCAAGTACCACGAGATGGAAGCCCAGATCATCGCCCAGGCCGGCCGCAAGGGCCAGGTGACCATTGCCACCAACATGGCCGGCCGCGGCACCGACATCATCCTGGGCGGCAACCCGCCCATCGTCGAGGAGCACGATTACGTGGGTTCTATCGGCGGCCTGCGCGTGATAGGCACCGAGCGCCACGAGAGCCGCCGCATAGACAACCAGCTGCGCGGCCGCTGCGCGCGCCAGGGCGACCCCGGTTCCTCGGTCTTCTATGTCTCGCTCGAGGACGAGCTGATGCGCCTGTTCGGCAGCGAGCGCATCTCCGCGATCATGGAGAAGCTCGGCATGGAGGAGGGCGAGGTCATCGAGTCCGGCCTCGTCAGCCGCCAGATAGAGGGCGCGCAGAAGCGCGTCGAGGGCATGAACTTCGACGCCCGCAAGCAGCTGCTCGACTACGACAACGTGATGAACAAGCAGCGCCTGGCCATCTACGAGCTGCGCAACGCCATCCTGGACGGGCAGGGCGTGACGGACCGCATCAAGAGCATGATCCGCGAGGCCGTGGAGGAGCAGCTGGACCTCAACGCGCCGCAGGACCAGGCCTCCACGCTGTGGAACATGGAAGCCCTGAATATCTACCTGCGCAAGAACTTCGGCTTCGCCATGGAGTATTCCGCCGACGAGCTGCACGGCCTGATCCGCCCCGTGCTGCAGGAAGAGGTGACCAAGCGCGTGGACGAGGCCTACGAGCGCCGCTTCAGCGATTTCGCCGAGCGCAACGTTGACTTCGCCGAGCTGCAGCGCGTGCTGCTGCTGCAGATCATGGACCATATCTGGAAGAACCACCTCTTCGAGCTGGACCATTTGAAGAAGGGCGTGGGCCTGCGCGCCTACGGCCAGAAGGACCCGCTGATAGAGTACCAGAAGGAATCCTACATTCTCTTCGAGGCCATGCTGGGCCGCGTGCGCGACCAGATGGTGGAGTACGTGTTCCGCATCCAGCTGCCGCCGCGCCCGGTGGCGCGCCCGGCGGTGCAGGAGGGAGAGCCGCGCGGGGAGTCCGGCGGCGGCGCGCCGCGGCTGGGCGGCCAGCCGGCGGCGGCGCAGAAGCCGGCCAACAAGTTCGCGGACGCGAAGACGGGGCGCAACGACCCCTGCCCCTGCGGCTCGGGAAAGAAGTACAAGAAGTGCCACGGCGCTAACGCCTAATCGCGGTAGACCGGGGAAGGCGGAGGACAAGGGTACGCCTTCTCCGGGTACGTTCGGCCACACCGTGGCCTCTCTCTTTCACTCGTGCTCGGCGCTGCGCAAGCCTCGCACTCGTGAGGCCCCTGCGAAGGCATACCCTTGCCCTCCGCGCGCGGAGTCCTGAATATAGATGTTTAAAAAAATCCCGCTGATCGTTTATCCCTTCCTAACTTCCCTGCTTCTCGTCCTCGCCTATCCGAAATTTGATTTGGGGTGGCTGGCCTGGGTCGGGCTGGCGCCTTTGTCCTATTACCTGCTCAAGGTGCGCACTTTCAGGGCGGCCGCGCTGGGCGGGCTGGGCTGCGGTTTCCTGTTCTACCTGGGCATACTTTACTGGATCTATCCCACCATGCGGGCCGGCGGGGTGGGTCCGGCCGTTTCTGCGCTGGGGCTGGCGCTGCTGGCGCTGGTGCTGGCCGCCGAGTTCCTGGCTGTTTCGGCTTTCGGCTACCGGCTGCGCAAGGCGGGGCTCCAGGCCTGGCCTTATGTCTTTGCCCTGGGCTGGTTCGTCATGGAGTACGGGAAGATTTATCTGAGTCAGAAGGCGGTCTGGTTCCCTTGGTTCATGCTGGGTTATACCCAGGCGGACTTGCTGCCGCTGGTGCAGGTGGTTTCGGTGACGGGCATTTACGGGCTCAGCGCGGCCGTCTGTTTTACCGGGGCGCTGGCCGGCGCGGCGCTGGCCGCCGACTGCCGGCCCGCGGCCAGGCTGCTGCGCTTCTCGCCGGCCCTGCTGCTGGTGGCGGGACTCTGGTACTTCGGGCAGAGGGAATTGGCCGGCGCCTATGTGCCGGAGCGGTCGCTGCAGGTGGCCCTGCTGCAGCCGTCCATAGATCTTTACGCCAAGTGGGACGCCGCCGAGGCGGACAACATAAAGGCGAACATCGAGGGACTGCTGGCTGGCGCGGGGGGCGCCGACCTGGCCGTGTGGCCGGAGAACGCCCTGCCCTGCTGGATAGACGAGCCGGCTTGCGAGGGTTGGCTGCGCGGGGCCGCCGCGCGTTCGGGCGCGGAGGGGAATTTCGTGGGGTCGGTTTCCAAAGGGGGGGGGCGGCATGTGTCGGCCTTCCTGCTGGACAGTTCCGGCACGGTGCGCTCCTCGTACAATAAACGGCAGCTGGTGCCGTTCGGGGAATATGTGCCGCTGCGGGGGCTGCTGGGCAAATTTATTCAGCCGGTGGCCGCGCTGGGAGAGTTCGAACCCGGCGCCCCGCGGCAGAGGCTGGCGGAGTTCGGCGGGATAAAAATAGGTTCCGCCATCTGCTACGAGTCCATCTTCCCTAACCTGTTCGCCGGCGACTCCCGGGCCGGGGCGGACCTGTACGTGAATATCACCAACGACGGCTGGTACCTGGACACCGCCGCGCCGTACCAGCACTTTAACGCCAATATCTTCAGGGCCGTGGAGACGCGGCGCTCGGTGGTGCGGGCCGCCAATAACGGTATTTCCGGGGTTATAGATCCCTGGGGGCGCGTGCTGGCCCGCACGGCGCTCAACGAGCGTACGGTGCTGCGCGCGGCGGCTCCTGTGTATGTGGAACAGGCTTTCTTCCCCGCCTACGGCCACTGGGTCGCCGGGGCGGCCCTGCTGCTGGTGCTGGCTTTCCTGCTGGCGCTGCTCTTCGCCTAGCCCTGGGGGCCCGCCCCGGAGCCGGCCTTCTTTCTGCCGCTGGTGTCCACCATCATACACAGTAAGCCGTTGGTTTTTCCGTCGGGCCCGAGCAGCGGGGTGCCGGACAGAGAGACCGGGACGGAGATGCCGTCCTTTCTGAGGGCCTCCGCCGCGTAGTCGTTTATCGTTTCCCCGGCGCGTATCCGCTCCATGAAAGCGCGGAATTCTTCGGCCCGCGGCTCCGGCACCAGCGGGTGGCGCCTGCCCAGCGCTTCGCCCTCCGCCCAGCCGAACATCCGTTCCGCCGCCGGGTTCCAGGTGTTTATGACGCCCTCCAGGTCGGCGCAGACTATGGCGGCCGGGGAGTTGTTCATTATCGCCTTCAGCTTTTCCGCGTTCTCCCTGAGGGCGGCTTCGTTGCGCTTGCGGGCGGTGATATCGCGCAGGGTGCCCTCCACCCCGGTAGGGATGCCGCCCGGGCCGCGGCGCAGGTGAGCGTTCACCGAAACCACTATCGGCCTGGCGTCCTTCGTCTTCAGGTTCACCTCGTAATCATCCACTTCGCCCTTGGCCAGCAGTTCCATCAACAGCTTCCTCCGCTCGCGTGGGTCCTGGTACACCTCGTGCACTGGCCTGCCCAGCAGTTCTTCCCGGCTGAAACCGGAGTATTTCTTTATCGACGGGGTGATGTCCGTCAGCCGGCCGGCGAGATCCGTGGTGTAGGCCACTTCCTGCACGTTGTTGTACAGGTGGCGGTACAGCTCTTCCTTTTCCCGCAGCAGCTCCAGCGTGGCGGGGGCGCTCCGGCGCCAGCGCCTTATGGCGGCCATCGCGGCTAGCCAGGCGAAAAGGGATAAGCCCAGCGCCAGTATTCCGGCCAGCGTGTCCTTGAGGCGCAGGCGCCGCAGGGCGCTGGAATCTTCCCCGGTCAGGGCCTCGGAGGCGTCTTCCAAGCTGCCCATCGCTTCGGCGTAGGCTCTTTTGTGCCGGGTGTATTCCGGAGAAGTCAGCGGCCCCCGCGCGCCGCGGCCCGCTATCGCCGCGCGCTCTATTTCCACCATGCGGAGATTGGCGGCCTCGAGCCGGTCCAGGGTCGGCGCCAGGGCCGGGCCGTAAGGCCTGCCGCGCAGGGAGGCTATCAGTTCCTCTGTTTTCGGCTCCAGCGCCCTGTAGCGCAGTGCTTGCTCCCTGTCTCCGGAGATCGCGGCCACCTGGGCCGCCAGCGTCATCGCCTGGTCCAGCACGCGCAGGCGCGCCAGGTCCTTGTCCAGCGCTACATGCTCGGCGTAGATATCGTGATAGGCCCTGTGCAGGCGCCAGGAGTAGACCGAGTGCGCCGCGATTATGAAGAAAGTGATGGCCATGGCCGCAAGGAAGAACCTGGTGGGCAGGCCGTAATGGTCGAATCCCTGGTCTTTTATATCCATATGCGGGACTATCGCGGCCTTCATGGCCGCGCGCTAACTGTATATATGAAGTCCTTCCCCCCTGACTGTATTATAGCCTAAAACTTTTAGAAATCAAGGCCGGGACGGTGTAAATAAAAACAGCCGGCTTTTAGCCGGCTGTTCTCTGTCTCGGGCACTCGGGCAGTGGTTAGGGTCGGGCGAAGTAGCCGATGACGTAGTAGAAGCCTTCGCTGCCGTAGGCGACCACCTCGTGGGTGACCACGGCGGCGCCGTCGTACTCCAGGCGGTCGGCCATCTCGAACATGCGCTCATAGGCGTCAAGCTCTACCTTGAAGACCTGGCTGGACTCGATGGCGAGCGGGGCGGGGGCCTTGTAGGCTATGCGGAAGCGGTACTCGCCGAGACCGTTGGCCACTATGGCCTGGTTGGTCACCTCGGTCTTGGCGAACTTGAAGTAGTTGGCGGCCCAGGTCATGACCTCGGAGGCCTTGGCGGCGGTGGGGTACTTGCCATAGCTGTCGTAGACCTGCTCCGTGGAGACGGCTTTGAGACCGAAGGCCGGCTTGATGGGGCGGATGATATGGGTGGCGCAGGCGCCGGCCGGTTCGCCGGTGGAGAAATCGGGCTTCTGGGCCGGCTCTACCAGAATGGCGCCGCTCTCGCACTTGAACAGGCACTTGTTGTTCTTGAACTCGGTGAACAAGCAATAGTCCAGGGTGGCGGGGGGCTGCGGGAAGGGGTTGTGCTGGTTGTTGATCTGGTTCCAGATGGAGCCGGCGTCCGGGAGCTGCTTGGCGCTGTCCCTGTAGTCGCCGCCGCCGCATTTCTCGTATACGCTGTCGGCGCCGGGGTTGACCGGCTTTATCTGGAAGGTTTCGCCGCTGCGGCACTTGAAGCTGCACAGGCCTTCCTTAAGACCGGTAAGGTAGCAACTGTCCGGGTTGGACGGGTTGGGGAAGGGGTTCACTTTTGAGATGCCGGCCGCTTGCATGGTCTGCAGGCTGGTGAAGTCGGCGGCCAGGGCCGGGGCGGCCAGGGCGAGGGCTAATACTAAGGTCGAAATCATTTTCATTTATCCTCCGTTTGACTATATGATCAGGATATTAAAAATACCGCCTGCCGGCAGAGAGGCCAAGGGCCTACCGGCCGGGTTCCCTTTGGCGCCGGGCCTGGGCCCTTCGGTCCGGAGCCTGTGTAGTTGACCGAAAACAATGTTGCGGCTTTTCTGCTCCGGGATGGGCATTCCTCCTATGAGGCCTTGACTTGTCTATGGGCCTTTGGGCCCAAAAAGCAATAGGCCTAAAGACTAAAACTTGACTGGGCCCTTTGGTCTTGATTATAATCAACGATAGGCTAAACTATAAAGACCAGACAGTTTAACCAGACCAAACCGCAGTAGTAGGGAGGAGTTAATGTTCAAGAAAGCAATGTTGGCGTTAGTGTTGGTTTCCTCAGTATCCGCCCTGGTGTCAGCCGAAATAAAGTTCGACACCCTCAACAACACCAGCCTGCAGCAGGAAATCTCCGCGATGGAGCTGACCCTGCCCGAAGCCGCCCCGGCCATGGCCGAGGATAAAGCCGCGCAGAAAGAGTGGACCGTCATGGTCTTCCTCAACTCCAAGAACAACCTGGAGCGCTACGGCCTCCTGGACGTAAACGAGATGGAGAAGATCGGTTCCTCCGACAAGGTCAACGTCGTAGTGGAAATGGGCCGCATTAACGGCTATTCCACCGCCGACGGCGACTGGAAGACCACCCGCCGTTTCCTTATACAGAAGGACAACGACTTCTCCAAGATCACCTCCCCCGTGCTGGCGGACCTCGGCAAGACCGACATGGGCGACTATAAGAGCCTGGTCAACTTCGTGAAGTGGGCCAAGGCCGCCTACCCGGCCAAGAAATACGTCCTGATAGTGTGGAACCACGGTTCCGGCTGGGACAAGAGCCGCGCCCTGGACGTCACCAAGGGCATCTCCTACGACGATGAGACCGGCAACCACATCAGCACCCCCCAGCTGGGCCTCGCGCTCAAGGAAATGGGCGGCGTGAACGTGTACGGCTCCGACGCCTGCCTGATGCAGATGCCGGAAGTCACCTACGAGATAAAGAACTACACCGAATACATCGTGGGTTCCGAAGAGACCGAGCCGGGCGACGGCTACACCTACGACCTGTGGCTGGGCCCCGTGGTGGCCAAGGGCAACATGAGCTCGTATGAGATGGGCAAGGCCGCCGTGGACGGTTACAGCAACCATTACCAGAGCATCGGCCAGGCCTCTACCCAGAGCCTGCTGAAGAGCTCCGCTCTCAACGACTTCACCGTGCTGGTCAACGACTTCGTGCTCTCCGCCATGGACACCGGCGAGAAGGCGCTGGTCAAGACCGCCGCCGGCGGTTCCCAGAGCTACGCCGTGTACGACAACAAGGACATGGGGCACTTCTTCGACCGCTACGCGGCCACCACCGCCAACGCGGACGTGAAGATGAAGGCCCTGGCCCTCAAGAGCTACATAGACGGCAGCCTCATCGTGCACAACCGCGTGAACGGCAACTTCGCCAACGGCAACAGCCATGGCATAGCCGCCTATATGCCCTCGTACTCCTTCAACGGCTCCTACAACAGCCTGGCCTGGGCCAGGGACAGCCAGTGGGACGAGTTCATAAAGTGGTATCAGGCTAAATAACAAGCGTTAGCCAACGGAAAAGCCGGCTTAACAGCCGGCTTTTCTTTTTTATATAGGCCAAAGGGCCTAGACGGGGCCTGGGCCCCAGACCACTTGACAAATGTCAACCGTATGCGTAAACTATAACCATGAAACTCAACTTGCTTAGCCTGGAGGCAGTCATGATACGCAAGCTCTCCCTATCCGCCATAGCCGTTTCGCTTTTAGCCTCTGTCGCCGCCGCCGAGATCGGCTTCGACGGCGCGGCCGACATCCGGGCCGAGATAGCCGCCATGGATCCCGCCGTTCCCGCGCCCGCCGCCGCCGAGGCCGTGGACGCCGACAAGGGCATACTGACCGACTGGCTGTTCGGCAAGCCCGCCCCCAAGGGCCCGGCCGAGTGGACCATCATGGTTTTCGGCAACGGCAAGAACGACCTGGAGCCTTTCCTGCTCAAGGACCTCAACGAGATGGAGAAGATCGGCTCCACCGACAAGGTGAACATCATAGTGGAAGCCGGCCGCATAGAGGGCTATGACGGCAGCGACGGCGACTGGAAGGGCGTGCGCCGCTATCGCATGACCAAGGACAACGACACCCGCAAGGTGAGCTCCAAGGTGCTCGCCGACCTGGGCGACAAGGACATGGGCGCCTACCAGAGCGTTATAGACTTCGCCAAGTGGGCCAAGACCGCCTATCCCGCCAAGAAGTACATGCTGATCTTCTGGAACCACGGCGCCGGCTGGACCAAGAGCGGCGAGCGCATCATCACCAAGGGCATTTCTTATGACGAGTCCAGCGGCAACCACATCAATACCCCCCAGATGGGCCTGATCATGAAGGCCCTGGGCAAGACCGATGTGGTGGGCACGGACGCCTGCCTGATGCAGATGGCCGAGGTCAACTACGAGATCAAGGATTCCGTTGAATATATCGTGGCCTCCGAGGAGACCGAGCCCGGCGACGGCTACACCTACGACCTGTTCCTGGGCCCCGTGGTGGCCAAGCCCACGATGACCGCTATGGAAGTGGGCAAAGCGGCCGTCAACGGCTACGCCAACCACTACGACGGCATAGACCAGGGGTATACGCAGAGCCTGGTCAAAGCTTCCGCCATGAACCAGCTGCCGGCGCTGACCGACGCCTTCGGCGCCGCCGTGATGGCAGCCGGCGAGAAGGCCCTGGCCAAGACCTCCCGGGACGCCACCATCAACTACGCCTATGATGAGAACCGCGACCTTGGAGACTTCGTCCGCCGCGTGGTGGCGGGCACCAAGAGCGCCGAGGTGAAGACCAAGGGCCAGGCCCTGCTGAACCACATCACCGGCTCCCTGGTGATCCACAACCGCACCCGCGACGACAAGGGCGGCTACTGGAGCGGCCCCAAGGAGTACACCCTCTCCAAGGGTATAGCGGCCTACTTCCCCAAGGCCTCCCTGGGCGCAGGCTACACCGACCTGGCTTGGGCCAAGGCTTCCAAGTGGGACGAGTTCACGCTCTGGATCAACCAGCCTTAAAAGATCGGGCTTAAGAGAGGGCCGGCCTAAACAGCCGGCCCTTTTCTTTTTATAGGTCTGCCCAAAGGGCCCAGGGCCGGCCGGGTCCAGCGCCCCTTGTTGAAAACCCAGGGTCAGCTAAACTATAAGTATGGAAAGCAACGACAGCCGCAGCCTGGAGGTATCAATGTTACGCAAGATCTATATGTCCGCCGCAGCCCTTTCGCTGTTCGCCTCGATGGTCTCCGCCGAGGTCAATTTCGACGGCAGGGGCAACGCCGGCTTGCGCGAGCAGATCGCCGCGATGGACGCGGCCGTGCCCGAAGCTACCCCCGAGGCCGCCGACAAAGGCATCATCGACTGGCTGTTCGGCAAAAAGCCCGAAGCCCCCAAGGCCCCGGCCGAGTGGACGATCATGGTTTTCTCCAGCGCCAAGAACGACCTGGAAAAATACCTGCTGATGGACCTCAACGAGATGGAGCTGGTCGGCTCCAACGCCAGGGTCAACATCGTGGCCGAAGTGGGCCGCATAAAAGGCTACGATTCCTCCGACGGGGACTGGACCGGCGTGCGCCGCTACCTGATCACCAAGGACAGCGACAAGACCAAGATGGGCTCCACGATGCTGCAGGACCTGGGCATGATAGACCAGGGCGACTACCGCAACCTGGCCGCCTTCGGCAAGTGGGCCAAGCAGGCCTACCCCGCCAAGAAGTATATGCTGATCGTTTCCAACCACGGCTCCGGCTGGGAGAAAGGCGTGCAGCGCGCCGTCCAGAACAAGGGCATCTCCTATGACGAGCAGAGCGGCAACCACATCAACACGCCGCAGCTCGGCCTCGCCCTCAAAGAGATCGGCAAGGTGGACGTGTTCGGCACCGACGCCTGCCTGATGCAGATGGCGGAAGTGGTCTACGAGATCAAGGACAGCGTGGACTATATCGTGGGCTCCGAGGAGACCGAGCCCGGCGACGGCTACACCTACAACGACTTCCTCGGCCCCGTGGCCGCGCGGCCTACGATGACCCCCAGGGAAGTCGGCGCGCAGGCCGTTAACGCCTATGCCGACCATTACGACCGCATCGACCAGGGCCATACCCAGAGCCTGGCCAGGGCCTCGGCGGTCGGCAGGCTGCTGACCGTGACCGACGCCTTCACCGCCGCCGTGATGAACGCCGGCGAGAAGGCGCTGGCCAAGAGCTCCCGCGATTCCGCCATCAACTACGCGATGGACGAGAACCGCGACCTGTACGACTTCACCCGCCTGGTGGTGGAAGGCAGCCGGAACGCCGAAGTGAAGGCCAAGGGCCAGGCCCTGATGAACTTCATCACCGGCGAGCTGGTGCTGGTCAACCGCACCCGCGACGACAAGGGCGGCTACTGGAGCGGCCCCAAGGAATACACCCTGTCCAAGGGCATGGCGGCCTACTTCCCCAGCTACGGCATGGGCAACGGCTACAATGAGCTGGCCTGGGCCAAGGCTTCCCAGTGGGACGAATTCGTGACCTGGATCAACCAGCCTTAATAAGGGCTTCGGTTAAGGAAAAGGGCCGGCGTAAGCCGGCCCTTTTTGCGTGCGGGGATGAAGCGCGGCCGGGCGCGGGGCCCCGAGCGTAAAAGAACCGGCCGGGGCTCGCGCCCCGGCCGGTTCTTTGTCTGGCGCTCCCGGGGGAGCGGCTCGTCCGATCCTACGCTTTGGCCTGGGTAGCTTCCGGCTTGCAGATCTCGTCGTCCTTTTCGGGCTCGATCTCGTGGGCCTTGGCCAGCTCGCAGGCGCGCTTCTGTTCGGCGCGGCCCATGAAGTAGATGGCGACGAAGATGGAGGCCAGGCCGAACCAGTCTTCCATGGCCGGCGGCTTCTGGTTGGCTATCAGCCACCAGACCACCAGCGTGGCCACGGTGCCGGCCACCAGCGAGGTGACGCGGTTGACCAGGCCGGCGAAGGTGGCGGTGCGGCCCTTGAACATGAACAGGAAGACCGAGAAGAAGGCCGCCGCGCCGAACGGCAGGCCCGACATGATGCCTTCCTTCCACAGCGCCGGGGTGTTGACCAGCGCGTTCTTGAACTGGAAGCCGAAGGTCTTGGGGTCGGCGAAGCCGAGGTCCACCGAGTAGAACAGGAGGGTGGCGGCTATCAGGAGGGCCACCGTGGAGGCTATCTGCTCCACCGCGAAGAAACCCTTGGTGTCGTAGATGGCGTCCTTCTTGCGGGTGTTCTTGTAGTAGTTGAAGATGTAGATGCGGATGGAGTAGGCGGTCAGGTAGGCGCCCAGTATCGTCATCGCCATGGTATTGTTGATGAAGTCGAAGTCGCCCGGCTTCACATAGATCATCTTGATGCTGACGGCGATCAGCGCGAAAATTACGGCCACGTTCTCTTCCCAGTAGACGGTCTTGTGCAGCACGCCCTGCTTTATCTGTATGGCGTCGATGATGCGGCTGATGATGATGACGCTGGCGCGCATGATGATCATGGCGACCATCACGGAGATGGGCAGCACGTACATCAGCGTGGTGGTGGGGATGATGACCGCGGTGCAGATGCCCGAGGGGATGATGTAGAGGAACTCGCGGGGTATGCTGAGGCCCAGGACCTGCATGCGGTCCGTGGACTTGAACTTGTACCAGCCCCAGATGATGACCACCAGGTTGCAGATCAGCATGCCGCCTATGGTGTTGTAGACGGTGTAGGTGGTGCCGCCCATGCCCAGGGTCTTGGCGAAGTACTTGGCCAGGAAGCCGGTGACGACGTAGAGACCGAAGTAGGCGAAAGAATACTGCAACAGCCTTTCGGTGGTGCCTTCATGGGTTTTCTGGGTGAAAACAGTATGCAGAGTCTTTAACATGATTCTCCCCGTATCTGAATAATAACTATATTATTCAAAATAAGTGGCCATACTGCAAATGGACGCAAAAAAACCGGCCTGTCGGGGCCGGCTTTTTTCGCGCGTCTGGCGGAGGTCAGGGCTTCTGGGCCCGCTTCCTGGCCAGTTCCGCGGCCTTGCGGATCTTGGCGGTGAGCGTATCCAGGTCGAACGGCTTCACCATGTAGTCCATCGCGCCGAACAGCAGCGCGTCGTTGAGGGTGGCGGCGTCGTTGAGGCCGCTGACGGCGATTATCGGTATGTGGGCCGCGACGTCCTTGGAGCGGATGTCTCCCATGAGGCTGATGCCGTCCACGCCGGGCATCATGATGTCCATCAGGATGACGTCGGGAACGTCGCCGGGCTTGGCGGCGGCGAAGAATTCCCGGGCCTTCTTGGGGTCCGAGAAAGAGCGCACCTCGCAGCCGGCGGCGGCCAGGCCGGTCTCATAGATCTCTAGAATGGTCTCGTCGTCGTCGACGGCCACCACTTTTATCCTGGGTTCATCTGCCATATTGACCTCGGGGCTATTCTAACAAAAAAAGCCGGGCCTTAACTCTTTTTAGCCGGCTTTTTGGCGGGGGCCTTTTTTACGGGGGCCCGCGGCGCCTGTTTGCGCGAGGCGTCGAGCAGCGTGCATTTGAAGGTGCCGCGCGTGCTGGGGACGTAGAACTGGGTCAGCAGGCCGTACAGCTGGCGCGAGTGGACGAACTTCTGAAGCTCCTTGAGCCCGGCCTCGTTCTCTATCGGTATCAGCCGGTAGGGCTCTTTGATGGCGGCCATCAGGGGCTTCACCTTCTGCAGGTCTACCGTCTCGATGATCTTTACCTCGCCGTCGGTGGCGGCCTTGGAGCGGAAAGAGGACAGCTCGTCGCCTTCCACCGCCTCGGCTCGCAGGAAGGCTTTCAGCTTCTCCTCCTGCGGCAGCGCGGCCACGGCCTTCTTCACTTCGCCGAAAGCATAGGCGAAAGCCTCGCCGAAGTTGTTCATCGGGGCCTCGGTGCGGGTCAGCTCGCCGCTGATATAGGCCGAGATCTTCAGGATGTCGCCGCGGTAGAAGACCATCTTGCTCTGCTTCACGTTCTGGGAATTGATGATCTCGGAGTTCTCGATCTCGCGGTAGAAGTCTTTGACGAGGAAGGTCTTGATGGTCCCGCGCCGGGTGATTATGCTCCGGGAGGTCTCCTCGCGCATCAGGGCCTGACCGTCCTGCGCCACTTCCAGGTAGTATTCCTGGCCGGTCTTGATGGAGGAGGCCGTCATCCAGGCGGCCTTGGGGGGCGCCTTGCGGTTATAGGGGCGGTAGGCCCAGACGCCCGCTACGCAGACCGCCAGCAGCGCGGCGGCGAGCAGCCCCCGCTTCATTTAGCCTCCACTACGGCGTCGGCCGACCAGCGGGAGGGGAATTTCCAGGCGGCCCAGGTCAGGGCCAGGAAGACCAGGTTCTGCGCGAATTCAGCTGCGATGGAGTTGCTGCCGGAGCTGCCGAAGCAGCCGCAGGAGGTTATGGGCAGGCCGCGCAGCCAGGCCTGGCCCAGCAGCAGCTCGAAGAAAACCAGCATGGCGCCTATGAACAGCGCGTTGGCGCGCGTGAACACTCCGGCGGCCAGCAGCATGCCGGCCCACAGCTCCACCCAGGGCGTCACGTAGGCCGCGTACAGGGAAAGCTGGGCGTTGAGCACGCGGTAGCTCTCTATGGCGTAGGCGAACTCCTCGGCCGGGGCGAGCGCCTTGATCGCGCCGGAGTAGACGAACAGGCCGCCTACCGCGAGGCGGGCGAGCAGGCCTATGATCTCTTTGGTTCCGGTTTTTTCGTTCATTTGTTCGAGGCCTTCCTGAGTACCGAATCGAATTTGCGGGCCTGGTCCAGCAGCTGGCCGGAGCCCACCGCGCGCTTGCCGTTTATGAAGAAGGTGGGAGTGGCGTTGACGCCTTTCATGTCCGCCTCGGCTATTTCCAGCTTTATGGTCTTAAGGGTCTCCGGGTCGTTGGCGCAGGCGCGCATGGCGTCCAGGTCCAGGCCCAGACGGCCCGCGTATTCGGCGAACTGCTTCGGCTCCTCTTTGGCCTCGGCCCAGTGCTGCTGGCCCTCGAAGAGCAGCGCCGCGTACTCCTTGAACTTGCCCTGCGCGCCGGCGCAGTCGGCGTAGGCCGCCGCGTGCAGCGACCAGGGATGGATGTTGAGCAGCGGGTAATGCTTGAAGTGGACGCGCAGGCCGGGGCCGTAGACCTTCAGCATCTCTTCTACCAGGCCGGCCGCGCCGCGGCAGGCGGGGCAGGCGAAATCGGTGTACTCGTGTATCTGCACGGGGGCGTCCGCCGGGCCGAAAGCGCGGAAATCCGGGGCCGGCCGCTCCGGGCCCAGGTTGAACTGGCGGGCCAGCAGCACCGCTATCGTGGAGGCGAAGACGAGGGCCGCGCCGATGGCGGCCAGGCGGGATCTTTTCTGGTCTATCATAGCGGAATTATATCACTTTAACTATCTTGGCCGGGGAGGTGGCGCCCTTGATGAGCATGATCTTCCTGGCGTCCACGCCCAGCTGCAGCGAGAGCTGCCGAATCGCCGAGGCGTTGGCCAGGCCCCGCTCTGGCGGGGCCTTGGTCCAGACCTCGTAGGCGTCCGGCGCCTTCTTCATGATCTTGTCGCGGCGCTCGCCGGGATGCACCTTGAGCTTTATGAACATCAGGCTATCAGCGACTTGGAGGTCATGTCCGCCGGCTGCGGCAGGCCCATCACCTGCAGCACCGTCGGGGCTATGTCCGACAGGATGCCGTGCGGGCGCAGCTTCACGCCGTCCGCGTCTTTGGCGACATAGATGAATTCCACCGGGTTGACGGTGTGGGAGGTCTTGGGCATGTCGATCTTGTAATCCCACATCTCCTCGGCGTTGCCGTGGTCGGAGCTGATCATCACGGTGTAGCCGTGTTTCAGGGCTTCGTCCGTGAGCATCCCCACGCTGGCGTCGGTTATTTCCACGGCCCGCTCGGTGGCTTCGTAGATGCCGGTATGGCCCACCATATCGCAGTTGGCGAAGTTGACCACGATGAAGTCGTATTTTTCCGACGCTATCTCCTGGAGGGCGCGCTCGCGCACCTTAGGGGCGTCCATCTCGGGATGCTCGCCGAAAGTAGCCGGGTCCCAGCTGCCCTTTATCTCCACCTGGTCCTCGCCCTTGTAGGGCTCGGTGCGTTTGCCGTTGAAGAAGGAGGTGACATGCTTGAACTTCTGCGTCTCGGCCAGGCGCAGCTGCCTGAGGCCTTTTTCGGCGATGATCTGGCCCAGCAGGTTGTTCATCCCGCCGCCCTCGTCCATCGGGGGCAGGGCGCTGAACTTGAACTCGTCGTAGTAACGCGTAAGGCCGCAATAGACCACGTCCATTTTCTTCCAGCGGCTGCCGGGATAATTATCCTCCACGAAGGCCCGGGTGAGCTCTATGGCCCGGTCCTGGCGGAAGTTGAAGTGGATCACGGAATCCCCGTCGTTCATGCCGGGGTAATCGCCGATGATCGTGGGCGGGATATACTCGTCCACTATCGGCTGGCCGTTGGGGTTCTTGAGCGAGGCGTAGGCGTCGTTGAGGGCGGCTTCCGCCGAAACGGCTTTGGCCCCTTCGGCCCGGGTGATGGCGTTATAGGTGGCCTCCACGAGCGGCCATTTTTCGCCGCGGTCCATGGCGTAGTAGCGGCCCATGAGGGTGCCCACGGCGGCGTTGCCGGTTTCTTTTATGACCTCGTCGAGCATTTTCACGAAAGCCAGGGCCGAGCGGGGGGGCGTGTCGCGGCCGTCGGAGAAGAAATGGATCCACACTTTCTTTATGCCGCGCTTTTTAGCCTCGCGCATGATGGAGTACAGGTGGTCCTGGTGCGCGTGCACGCCCTCGTCCTGGACGAGGCCCATTAGATGGAGGGCGCTGCCCTTGGCCACGCAGTTGTCGAGCGCCGCGGCGAGGGCGGGGCGGCCGAAGAAGGTGCCGTCCTCTATCATGTCCTTGATGCGCTTGAGCTCCTGTATGACGATGCGGCCGGCGCCGATGTTCAGGTGGCCGACCTCCGAGGAGCCCTGGTAGCCCTTGGGCAGGCCGACGGACTCGCCGGCGGGCTCGAGTACGGTGTTCGGGTACTGCTTGAGCAGGCGCCGCATGACGGGGGTTTTGGCGTTGACCACGGCGTTGAACTTGTCGGGGCGGTACATGCCCCAGCCGTCGCGTATGATGAGCAGAACTTTCTTATTGTCCATAAATTGTCCTTGGCCTGGCGGATACCGCTGCGGCAGATCGGTGTGACTGCCTATATTTTAGGAAATATGGGGCGCTTTGGGTATGCGTCCGGCTGGCCGCCGCAGGCAAAAAGCGGGGCGGGCCCTGTGGCCCGCCCTCTGTGGGGTCCCGACTCACCGCGACTACCGCTTCTGGGACCCCGTCCGTTACTATGTTATAGCTTCCTGATCGCCGAATTTCAAGGGCCCTTCGGGCAAAAAAAGGCCTATAAAAAAAGAGGGGCAGGTTGCTGACCTGCCCTCTCGGGGTCCCACGCTCCGAGTTGCTTATACTTGGGTGGGGCCCGTACCTTATCAATACTATAGCTCCCGGAAACCGTTTTTTCAAGGGTCCTAAGGGTAAATTGCGGGGGAGGGCTGAAGTATTGTTGAATTGCTGTGCGCCTGTCGGCCAGGCGCGCTTATGACCATCCAAAACGAAGAAACGGATTTTCCGCGGCTGCAGCCTATAGGCGTGCTGGAGTCCTGCTTTAAAGAAAAATTCGGTACGCCCCGGCAGCCGCATTTGGTGCCCGGCTCCACGGCCAGGCTGCGCGTACTCCCGCGCTACAGCCCGGAGCATTCGCTGGCCGGCCTGTCCGAATTCAGCCATGTCTGGCTGATCTCCTGGTTCCACCTCAACACCAATAAGAGTTTCCATCCAAAGATACACCCGCCCCGCCTGAAGGGCGGCAAGATCGGCGTCTTCGCCTCCCGCTCGCCGCACCGGCCCAACCCGCTGGGACTGTCGCTGGCCAAGCTGGAGCGGGTGGAGGGCGACACCCTCTATCTCTCGGGCATAGACCTGATAAACGGCACCCCCATACTCGACATCAAGCCGTACCTGCCTTTCAGCGACGCGGCGCAGGCCCCGCTGTCCGGCTGGATCCCGGACCACGCCTTCCCGGAGCTGGAAGTGGCCCTGTCGCCGCGCGCCCTGGCCGATACCGAGGGGCAGCCGGCGCTGCGCGGGCTGATAACCGACGCGCTGCGCCACGACCCCCGCAACCGCCGCGACGCCACCCAGATGAAGGAGGGGGCCGAACTGGAATTTTTCCTTTGCGACCGGGAGGTGCATTTCTCGGTGCGGGCCGGCGCCGCCACAGTGTCCCGCGTGGAGGCCGCCAAAAAATTCGAGAAGAAGTTCCGCCGCAAAAAGCCGGGCCCCTGAGCCGGGGGCGACAAAAAAAGCCGCCGGAACTCCGGCGGCTTTTCGCTTGTTCCCTGTAATAATGGCCCCATTCGAGGCAGACCAGGTTGTTCATTTCGGCGGCGGCTATCTCGTGGAACAGCATGGCGGTGGAGAAGGCGAACAAGGGCGCCCCGGCCGCGCTTACCGCCGCGCCCGCGCCGTGCCAGGCCAGGCGCTCGAACGCGAATTCCAGCACCTTCTCGGCGCCGATGATGCCGGCTTCCTTGCCGGCGTGCCAGGCCAGGTGGTGCCCGGCGGTGCTGGATTCCTCGACGTGCTTGACGTAGATGCCTTTTACGTCCTGGTTTACGGCCTTGGCGAACCTCTGCACCATTTTGTCCGCCGCCGCCTGCCGGGGTTTATCTTTCTCGAAGCTTTTATGGCAGCCGGCCGCGGCGCGCAGGCCGAAATACAGCGAGCCCTGCAGGTGCCCGGAGCAGGAACCGCGGCCTTCGGCGCAGTCCCGCTCCCCCAGCCTGCCCAGCATCGCGCCGCAGGCCATGTAGTACATGGGCGTGACCTCGTCCCCCTCCAGTTGGCCCTGGCACATTTGCAGCACGCCGTTGACGCAATTGTAGCCGCGGTTGTTGCAGCGCCCGTTGCCGATGGTCTTGGCGAAATCCCTCAGCCGGCCGTCGGCCCCGTTGCAGTCGCCCATATTCTTGTCGCAATACGCTATCGTCCGGGCCAGGTGCCTCTTTACGGCCGCCCGCAGGTCGTCTTTGGGTGGCTGCGCCTGCGCGCTTTTCTCGTACACCGGTTCCGCGGCTATACCGGAGGCCGCGGGCGTCCCCTGCCGGCTCTCCAGGATGGCCTCGCGCAGGGAGCCGCTGAGGTCTTCGAATTCGCCGGCCGCCGCGGCGCCGCAAGGCGCGCAGAGCAGGATGGCCAGAAGGGGGAGTGCGGTGGTGTTCATAAGTTGTCTTGATAGTATAGCCGCGTGGGGTTGACATGTCAAGGCCGCCTGCGCGCGCAATGGCGCGGGCGGGGGGCGTCTAGGGTTTTAAGAGGGGCCTTCTTTTTGTATTATAAGGTTATGCGAAAAGCCTTCGCCGCGGTATTGTGCCTGACAATTCTTTCCGGCTGTGCCTGGACCAGGAAGTCCGACAGCAGGGATATCGTCATAGATTACCCCAGGGGCAGGAACGGCGACGGTACGCCGCCGCCCTTCGCCCTGCCCGGCGTGCCGCTGCGCAGCGACCCCGCGCCCGCCGCCGCGCCGGCAAGAAAAACCGAGGCCCCGTCCCGCCCCGCCGGGTATCGGCCGGCGGAGACCGCAGCCGCTCCCGCGGCGCCTGTAGAGCAGGCGGCGGCCCGGCCCGGCCCGGCCCCGGCGAAGACTCAGGCCCCGGCCCTCTCCGAGAAAGCCGCCGAGGACTTTGAATTTCATTTCGGCGAGGCCCGGCGCTATGCCGGCAAAAAGCAGTACCTCTCGGCCGCGGCCGAATACGCCGCGGCCAACGGTTATCTCCCGGCCGGGGACGCGCGCGCGGTGCACCTGCTGGACAGGCAGGGCGCCATGCTGCTGCGCGCCGGCGACATGCCCAAGGCCCAGGAGCGCTTCCGCGGGGCCATAGAGACCGCCAAGCTGATAGGTTATTCCGGCAACGATCTCGCCAACGCCCACCTGGGCCTTGCCTACTGCCAGGAAAAAAGCGGGAAGATCTCCGACGCCCTGCTCAGCTATGAGAAAGCCCTGTCGCTTTCCTCCAACAAGGTCATTAAGGCCAGGATAGCCGAAACCATCAGCGGCCTGAAGAAACCGCGGTAACCGCGGCCCTCCGGAGAAAAATGAAACAGAAGGAACGCTGTCCCTGGGCTTACGGCTCCAGCCCTTTGTACATCCCCTACCACGACGAGGAATGGGGCGTGCCGGTGCGCGACGACCGCCTGCAGTTCGAGTTCTTGACGCTGGAGAGCGCGCAGGCCGGGCTGAGCTGGAGCACCGTGCTCAACAAGCGCGAGGGCTACCGCCGCGCCTTTGCCGGCTTCGATCCGGAAAAGGTGGCCCGCTTCGGCGAGAAAAAGATAGCGGAGCTGCTCAAAGACCCCGGCATAGTGCGCAACCGCCTCAAAGTGCGCGCCGCGGTGAACAACGCGAGGCGCTTCCTGGAAGTGCGCGCCGAGTTCGGTACTTTCTCCGCTTATATCTGGGGTTTCGTGGGCGGGCGGCCGAAGGTGAACCGCTGGGCCAGGTTGTCGCAGCTGCCGGCTTCGTCCAAGGAATCCGACGCGCTCAGCGCGGACCTGAAGCGGCGCGGTTTCAAGTTCGTGGGCAGCACCATCATGTACGCGCATATGCAGGCCACCGGCCTGGTGAACGACCATTTGGTCTCTTGCTTCCGCCGCCTGGAGTGCGGGCGGCGCAAGGCGGGGCAGGGAGTCAGGGGGAAATATGAATAAAAATACCTTTATCCTTTCGGCGCTGATCTGGGCCGCGGCCGCCTGTCCCGCCCCGGCGCAGGAGAAGGCGTCCGCCGCGCCTGAAACGGCCCCGGTGGTCTTTAACGACAAGAAGGTGCTGCGGGTGCGCGAGCTCCCGGTGACGCTGTCCGCCCAGGAGCGCGCCTCCCTCATAGCTGAAAAACTGCGCAAGCTCGCCGCGGACCCGCTGGCCTCCCCGGAGACCATAGAGGTCAGGGAGCGCGAGGGTTTTTCCGATATAGTTTCGCGCGGCGCGGTGCTGATGTCGGTTTCCGACAAGGACGCTAAATACGCCGGTACCAGCCGGCGGGAACTGGCCGCCTCCAACGCCGAACTGCTGCGCGGGGCGCTGGCGGCCCACCGCAGCGACTACGACGCCAAAAGCCTGATGCTGGGCGGCGTGCTGGCGCTGCTGTCGGCGGCGCTGTTCACCCTGGCGCTGCGGCTGATAGGCGCGGCCTACGCGGCCGCGCTGACGCGCCTGGACGCCTGGGCCCGTACCAATATCAGGAGCATCAGGATACAGCAGTTCGAACTGGTCAACGCCGGCCGCATTACCCGCCTGATGACGCTGCTGCTCAAGACGACCCGCGCGGCGGCCACGCTGCTGCTGATCTACTTCTATATCCCTATCCTCTTCAGCTTCTTTCCCTGGACGCGCGGCCTCTCCCCTATCCTGTTCGGTTATATCCTGCACCCGCTGGCTTCGCTGTTTAAGGCCTTTCTCGGCTATATCCCCGACATGATCTTCGTGGCGGTCACGGTGGCCGTGGTGCATTACCTGCTGAGCCTGCTCAAGGCTATGGCGGAGGAGGTGCACGCCGGCCATATTAATATAAGCGGCTTCTATCCCGACTGGGCCAGGCCCACTTTCCAGATCCTGAGGTTCATCGTCTGGGCCTTCACGCTGGTGGTGGTCTTTCCCTACCTGCCGGGGTCCAGTTCCCCGGCCTTCAAGGGCGTCTCGGTGTTCCTGGGCGTGCTGTTCTCGCTGGGCTCCAGCTCAGCCATCGCCAACGCGGTGGCGGGCGTGATGCTGACCTATATGCGGCCCTTCAAGGCCGGCGACCGCGTGAAGATAGGGGAGACCACGGGCGACGTGCTGGAAAAGACCCTGCTGGTGACCCGCATCCGCACCATCAAGAATATCATCGTCACCCTGCCCAACGCGCTGATCCTGAGCAGCCATATCGTCAACTACAGCGCCCTCTGCGAGGAGGGCGGGATAATCCTGAACACCACCGTCACGATAGGCTACGACGTGCCCTGGCCCAAGGTGCACCAGCTGCTGACGGCTGCCGCGGAGGGGGTGCCGGGCATACTGGCCGAGCCGGCCCCGTTCGTGCTGCAGAAGGCGCTCAACGATTACCACGTCTCCTACGAGCTCAATGCCTATACCGACAAGGCGCAGGGCATGGCCGCCGCCTACTCGGCCCTGCACGCCAATATCCAGGACAAGTTCGCCGGGGCGGGCGTGGAGATCATGTCGCCGGCCTTCCACAGTTTGCGCGACGGCAACGCCCCGGCCCTGCCGGGCGCGCCGGCCGGAGGCAGGGGGTTCAAGGTGAACCTGGCCAAGGAAGGGGTTTAACCCCGCGCGACAAGGCGCGCAGGCCCCCGGAGAGTCCCGGGGGTCTTTCTTTAAACGATCTTGATGTCGAGGCAGTAGAGGAGGGACATGGCTTCCGGCAGGGAGAATTTGGCGTCCTTGACCTTGTTCTCCTTGACGTTGATGGCGTAGTTGCGGGCGCCGGCCAGGTCGGCCCCCGTCAGGTCGGTGCCGCCGAACAGCGCGCCGGCGAGGTCGGTGCCGGCCAGGCTCGCCCCGGCGAGGTTCGCTTCGCGGAAATCGGCTTCCTTCGCCAGGCAGTTCCTGAACTCGGCCCCGGCCAGCGGCAAGCCGAGGAAGCCGCAGTCGCTGAGCACGCAGTTGCGGAAGGCGGGCGGGCCGGCCAGTCTGAGCTTGGGCCAGGCGGCGTCGGCCCAGTTCATCCCGCTTAGCTTGGAATCCTTGAAAACCGTGCCGTCGAACACGGCGCCCCGCGGCCTGGCCAGGCTGAGATTGCAGCTCTCGAACCGGCATTCCCTGAACTTGCAGAAGCGCAGGCCGGCCCCGGTCAGGTCGCAGTTCCTGAAAACGCAGGCATAGAAGGTCCTGGACTCCAGTTCCGCGCCTTTCAGGTCCAGCCCCGCGAAGGTCCGGTCCGCGAATTCCTTTTCCCCGTCTTTGTCCGTTAGTTCTGATCTGTTCATAAGAGGCCCGTATATGTTAACAATTTGGCGGCGCCCCGCGCCCCGGGGCCCGTCTTTATGAGGGGGCTCCAAAAAGGTATAATATAGCCAGAAGTGATGCACCTATCCCCCCGATTTTAGATCCGGAAAATTGTACGCGTTACAGCGGGCCAGCGCCCGCCAAAAGGATATATGATGATAGCGCCCAGCAACGTTAAACAGCAGACTTTCCGCAGGACCAAGATAATCTGCACCATCGGCCCCGCCTCCGAGAACCCGGAGTGCATCCGCGAGCTTATCCGCGAGGGCATGAACGTGGCCCGCATCAATTTCTCCCACTGCAAGTACGACGAGGCCCTGAAGCGGGTGGCCATGCTGCGCGAGGCCCGGGCCGAGGCCCGTGTGCCGCTGGCCCTCATGCTCGACACCAAGGGCCCCGAGGTGCGCATGTTCGGCTACAGCAAGCCTGTGGTCCTGACCGCCGGGGAACGGCTGTTCGTGGAGAGCTTCGAGGGCGCGCCCGAGGCCGCCGCGGAGTTCCCTCCGGAGAAGCGCCATTTCTACACCAACCTGCCGCGCATCGACAAGCTGGTGCAGGTAGGCACCCGCGTGCTGCTGCAGGACGGCTTCATCGAGACCGAGGTGACGGAGCTGCACCGGGGCGCCGTGACCGTGCGCGTGCTCAACGACGGCCGGCTTAAGGACAAGGCCCACCTGGCCGTCCCGGGCGCCGATTATCCGATCCCCTTCATGTCCGAGAAGGACCGCAAGGACATCGCCTTCGCCGTAGAGAACCGCTTCGAGTACATCGCGCTCTCCTTCGTGCGCACCGCGGCTGACATCGCCGACGTGCGCGAGCTGGTCCGCAGCGTGCGGGCCGACTCCCCGATCAAGCTCATCGCCAAGATCGAGGACAAGAAGGCGCTGGCCAATATCTACGACATCATCCGCGACTCCGACGGCATCATGGTGGCCCGCGGCGACCTCGGCATAGAGGTGCCCATAGAGGAGCTGCCCGGCCTGCAGAAGAACATCATCAAGCGCTGCTACCTGGCCGGCAAGCCGGTCATCGTGGCCACGCAGATGCTCGAGAGCATGACCGACAAGCCCTACCCCACCCGCGCCGAAGTGACCGACACAGCCAACGCCGTGATGGACCTGACCTCCGCGGTGATGCTGTCCGGCGAGACCGCCAACGGAGCGCACCCCGCGCGCGTCGTCAACATGATGGCCCGCATCATCGACAAGACCGAGTCGTCGATAGACTACCACACCATGGCGCGCGTCACGCACGACTACGTGGACCGCGACAATATCACCAACATCATGGCCTACAGCGTGGTCGAGACCGCGCACGACTGGAACGCCAAGGCCGTGGCCGTGATCACGGCCAGCGGCATCGGCGCGCAGGCGCTGTCCAAGTTCCGCCCCGGCGTGCCGATCTACGCCTTCACCCACCACGAATCCCTGTGCCACCAGCTGTCGCTGAACTGGGGCGTTACCCCTTTCCTGATCGGCAACCCCGACGGCCAGCTGTTCAGCGAGGTGGCCCGCAGCACGATGGACGAGCTGCGCGCCTCCGGCCTGGTCTCCAACGGGGACCGGCTGGTGTACATGGCGTCGAGCCCGCTGGGCAAGCGCCTGCCCACCAACACGATACGCTGCGAAGTGGTGGGCGACGCCGCCTTCCACGACGAGCCCTGAACCGCGGCACAGGCTTAACTTGACCATGGCCAACCCGGGAAAAGAAAAACTGAACGGCGCGCTGCTGGGCGGGCTGCTCTGCCTGTCCGCGTTCGGGGCGGCCTGCGGCCTGCGCGCCGATCCGGCCGAGCGCCTGACGGCGGCCGTGCGCGCCGGCGACGCCGCCGGGGTCCGGGCCGCGCTGGCCTCCGGGGCGTCCGCCAACGCCGGCGGCGACGGCGGCTGGACGCCGCTGATGATGGCCGTGATGCAGGACAATGGCGAGATAACCGACATACTGCTCGACAACAAGGCCGACGTCTACGCCCGCAATAATGCGCTGCAGACGCCGCTGCACCTGGCGGCCAGGTGGGGCAAAGAGAAGGCTATGGCCAGCCTGATCAGGCGCGGCCTGAGCATGGAGCTGCGCGACGAGCTGGGCTGGACGCCGCTGATGTGGGCCGCCATGCGCGGCAAGGCCGGCGTGGCCGAGCAGCTGCTCAAGGCCGGCGCGCGCCCCAACCCCGTGGATTCAGACGGCAATACCGCGCTGATCCTGGCCGCCTGGCGCGGGCACGCGGCCGTGGTCTCGCTGTTGCTTTCCCACGGCGCCAACTTGCACGCCAGGACCCGCGACGGGCTGGACGCGGCCGCGGTGGCCGAGAAGAACCGCTTTCCGCAGTTGGCGGCCATGCTGCGCGGGTATAAGCCGGGGGGCAAGAGCGTCCGCAAGCCGGCCTAGGCGGGGGCCGGAGAAAGAATTCGAGCCGCGGCTCCCTGTGGGCCGCGGTTTTTATTTTGTGGGGGCCAGCCGCAGTCCCAGCCTGGCGGCCGGGCCGGCTATCCCGGCCGGGTAAGGGGTCGGCGCTTTTACCAGTTCCAGTTCCTCCACGCGGGCCGACTTCCAGATCTTCCCTTCCAGCCAGCCCACGTCGTGGCGGGCTATCAGCGCGGGGATCTCCCCGTCCCGGGCCGCGGCGAACTCCGCGGCGGCCGCCGGCGGCAGGGCCCGCAGTTCTTCAGTCACCTGCAGGGCCAGCGCCCCGGGCAGGTCTCGCGGGACCATTATCCACGAGGCGAACCTGGCTTCGGCTTTTTTTACCGTTTCGGAGTCGGCCGCGGCCGCCTCCATGCCAAGGCCGGCGGCTTCGGCCTCCATGGCCAGCGCCCGCATTGCCGAGCGCCGCGTGGCCCAGGCCCGCCGCTGCCAGGCTTCGAGGCCCAGGCGCAGCACGGCGGGGCCGTAGCGTTCCGGGCCGTCCCAATAGGAGAGCGTGCCGAACAGGTAGTCGTAGGCGCCGTAGGCGGCGTCCTCGTAGCCCGGCGTGAAGGGATTTACGGCCGTCCCCTTGAGCGCCGTTACCAGGCCGGTGGAGAGCAGCGCTTCGTCTTCGAGCGCCCTGGCGGCCCTCGGCGTGCTCATCCGCACCGAGAAGGAGGGCGGGTTCGCCACGAAATATTTTTCCAGCCGGCGCAGCAGCCGCTCTTCCTCCGCGGAGAGCGGGGTCAGGCCGGCCCTGGCGGCGCGCAGGTTCAGGGCGGATTGTTCTTCCAGTGTCCGGCCGAGCCTTTTCTCAATGGGCTGCCAGCCCGGCGGGGGGCCGCCGCGCAGCCACTCTTCCACGCCCCTCGCGTAACCGGCCAGGCCGAGGTACTTCAGCGCCGGGTCCTGCCGCGCCAGGCTGGCGTGCTCCAGCGCGCGGGCGAAGACCGGCCTGTCCGCCGGAAAATCCGTGACCAGCACCGCGAAGCCCAGCCGCAGGCCCAGCCCGGAGAGCGCCCCGGCCGCCTGCGCCATCTCCACGTCCACGGTGCCGGCGCCGCTCCGCAGGGCGGCGCTGGTCCACGCCGGCGTCTCCTCCAGCGGCGAGTGCACGCTGACATGCGCCGTGTAATCCGCCCGCGAGGCCAGCGCGTTGGGCACCGGCCGCCCGCCTGGCGCGAGCACGTGCGACGGGTAGGTGATGCTGTAAAGAGGGCGCGGGTCCAGCGACCCGCCGGAGCCCGCTATCAGCACCGTCTTTATTCCGGTGGACTCCTCCACCAGGTAGCGGATGTTCATGCCCAGCGTCTCGCCGTAGTAGGAGGAGCGCGCGCTGACCACGCCCCATAACCCCGCGCCCGGAGGATGGTAGATATCCACCCGCCAGTCCCCGGCCGCGTCAACGGCGGAGGACACGGACCAGGAGCTCCAGTACAGGCGGAAGGACTCGGCGTAACCGGCCGCCAGGCCCTCCAGCCCGTCGAGCGCCCCGGGGTTGGTCGCGCGCAGGCCGGTCAGGGCGCGGTAGTAGGGCTCGTAGGCGGCGCGGTGCTCGGCCACCGTTATGGACGGGGCTTTTTTGCCGGCGTAGCGGCGCTTTATCAGCAGTTCGAAGTGGCGCAGGAAGGACGCGCCCTGGAAGCCGCCCAGCAGCAGCGTGCGGCGTCCGTCGGCGCCTTCCAGCAGCCAGAGGCTCTTGGCATAGCCGCTTACCGGGAGGTTGAGCGAGAGCAGGCGTCCCCGCCCCAGCACGCGCGCGGGCAGGCGCCCCGGCGGCAGGTTGGACAGGACTATGCGGTCGCGCGGTCCCAGTCCGTCGAGCACGGCGGTCAGCGGGCCCAGGCGCGAGGCGGCGTAGCCGTCGGCGTCCTTCCAGCGCAGGTCCGCCGGGTTAGATGCCGAGATCTCGGGGGCCCCGCCGTGGTAGACGGCCAGGTCCGGCGGCGGCGTTCTTTCCGCCGGCAGCGGGCTCTCCTGCCAGGCGGGCAGGCCGGAGGGGGCGAGGTAGGCGCGGGCTTCCCCGATGGCGCGCCGGGCGGCGGCCCTGCCCTCCGGAGGCAGGCTGTCCGCGGTGACCAGCGCGGCCGCCGCGTCGAACAGGGCGGCCTGCGTGGGCGCG
>PHAL01000064.1 GCA_002840355.1 Elusimicrobia bacterium HGW-Elusimicrobia-3
GTACCACCAGTACCCGCCGGCCTGCCGGCAGGTATGCCATTCGTTCTGGTCTATGGAGACCTCGACCCGGCCGGCCTCCTGCGCCTCGATGCGGAAGGTGTATTCATTCCCGTTGATATGCTCGCCCTCCTGCGGAAAATTAACCCTCACCGCCCCCGCGGTTCGGGTCTCGGGGTGCTCTTTTACCTTGCTCAGAATAGTCTCCATTTGTCCGAGTCTGGCTCATTCTCTCAGTCTGACAGAAAAGCCGGTCACTCCGGCGAGATGAGCTGTATCTCTATGCGCCGGTTGATCCCCCGCCCCTCAGCCGTGTTATTGTCGGCGATGGGGCGGAACTTGCCGTAGCCCACCGCCGAGAGCCGCATCGGCTCCACCTTCGCGACATCCTGCAGATAGCGCGCGATCTCGGTCGCGCGCGCGGCGGACAGGCCCCAGTTGGTCGGGTACTTGTACTTCAGTTTCTCGCCGATGGGCACGCTGTCGGTATGCCCCTCGATGCGTACGTCCTTGTCGGGGATCGTATTCAGGAAGGCGCCGACCCGGTCCATCACGTCACGCGCCTGCGGCAGCAGCTCCGCCTCGCCGGAATTGAAGAGTATTTTCTCCACCAGGTTGACCGATAAGCGGCCTTTCAGCTCGGTTACCCGCGCATGGCCGGATTGTATTTCCGCCCTCAGGCTGGCCTCGATGATCTGCCGGTTCTTTTTGAGCCTGGCCAGCTCGGCGTCACGGGTGGTCTGCATCGCCGCTTTTTCCGCCTCGCAGGCCTCGGCGCGCTTGCGGTAATCTTCGGCTTTTGTCTGATAAGAACAACTTGCCAGAAAAGGCAACAGCGCCAGCAGCATAAAAGTATTAGTCTTCATCATATTCCTCCAATAGAAACAAAAATAACAGCTTTTCAACATACTTCCCGGTAAGTACGATACCATTGCAAACCTTTGGCCGATATACGGAGTTCTACGCTGGCCCCCAAGTAATATCACCGCTCCACGAAGTTTTCCGTCCGCCTCTCAATTCTGAACCGCCAAGGGCGCTGTTTATGGGACTATCTTTTCACTGACACTCTCTCCTGTCAGCGGGTCTTTTCCGTAGAGTTCCATATAATCGACTTTGGGCCCGAACAGCCTGGCATGTGACTTTATAAAGATCTTCTCCAGAATAGCCGGCCGGCCGTTGATAACGGCTTCGGCGCGCACGGTATTCCCGGTATTCCTTACAAATAACTTGATCTTACGGGCGGCCGCCAAAGTCAAGATATAGCCGGACTGCAGCGCATCGGGCTTAGCCTTGATGCCGTAGGCCTTCTTTTTTTCTATCCAGTTGAGTTTCTTGCGGCGTCCATCCTTGGCTAGCATCAGCCAGTAAGCGACCACAGGCTTTTTGGGGTCCAGGCTGCCGTCCGGTTTGAGGTTGGCTTCGTAACGCACGATGTTGGCGTTCTTGCTGCGTTCTATAACAAACAGCAGCGGGCTGTTTCCCTGTGCCCCCGCCGCGGCTGTCTCCGCGGCAGCACAAGGCGCACAAGGAACCAACGCGGCTAAAAGCGCCAGAGTTAAAACCCGGCACAACGTTTTCTTCATAGCGGCTTCTTTTGTGTTCTTTATTCTTTCGCCACCAGGACTATTTCTATCCTGCGGTTCATGCCCCTGTGCTCAGGCGTGTCGTTGGGAACTACGGGCCGATATTCCCCGAAGCCGGCGGCGATCAGGGAACCGGGGTCTATCCCCGCGTTATCCTGAAGATACCTTGCGACCGCGGTGGCGCGGGCCGCCGAAAGTTCCCAGTTCGTGGGGTACTTGTTCTTCAGCTCCCCGCCGATGGGGATATTGTCGGTGTGTCCTTCTATCCTTATATCCTTATCCTTTATCCCGGCCAGGACTTTCCCGACCTGGTCCAGGATCTTGTTCCCGCCGGAGCGCAAGGCCGCCATCCCCGACTCGAAAAGGATGGTGTCCACCATGTTGACGGTAAGCCTGCCCCTGAGGTTGGTAATAGTTACCGCGCCCGCGGCTATTTCGGCCTTTAGCCCGTCGGCGAGATCCGCGTAATTCTTTTTAACCCGGGCCGTTTCCCTTTCCCCGGCCTCCGCAAGGGCTTTCTTTTCCGCCAGGGCCCTCGCCAGCTCTTCCTCATTTGCCCTGCGGATGCCGATGTTTTCTTGCGCGGCAGCGGAAAGTCTTTGCGAAAGTTCGTCCTTTTCTTTTATGAGCCCCGAGACTTTAAGGGAGAACTCATCCTTCCTGGCTTCAAGAGCTTCGTGAAGGTCTTCGTTGGATTCCCGGGCCAGCGTCAAAGAATCGGCGCAGGCGATATTCATCGCCTTGAGGCCCTCGGCCTCGTTCTTCGCCAGTTCGGCCGAAGCCGAACAGTCCGCCTTCGCCGCCGCCAGTTCCTGCCGGACCGAAGCAAGTTCGGATTCCTGCCCCTTGAATTTAGAGGCGCTTACGCACCCCGCTAACGGAATGAGCGCCGCCGCTATTAACCAGTATCTGTTCATATACGATCTCCTTTTTTCCAAAAAAAGCCGCCATGCCATGCGCCGCCTGACGCGGCCGGGCTTTGCTATCCCCGGCAATGGTCCCGCGCTGTTCAGCCCCGGGTCCACTTCCAGTCCAGGATCTCCGGCATGTCCCTGCCATGTTCGCGGATGAAGCGCATGTGCTCTACGAGTTTGTCCTGTACCACCTGCTTTAGCGCCGCGCCGCCAGCGCCAGGCTGCGCCAGTAGAAAGCGTGGTTCCAGGCCTGCGAGGCATTATTAAAGATCGCGGCCTTGTCCGCTTTGCCGGCGGTAGCCGCGATTACTTCTTCCAGCGTCAGTTCCTCGAACTCCGTTCCCGCCGCCAGCTTATTGAGATTGTCAACGTAGCCTTTATGATGCTTTCCGTAATGGAAACCGATCGTATTCGCCGAGATCACCGGGGCCAGCGCGCTTTGCTCGTAGGGCAGGGCCGGCAGCACTTGCGGAACCGCGCTTACAGTTTTGTTTCTTTTCATGATCTTCCTACCGATTATTTACATAAACCTGACGCCAGATTGCGGCAGCTCAGGACTTCATAACATTATTCCCAAAAACGATAATAGACGCCGATGTTCACAACATACTTGAAATAGCCGACTTCCAGGCCGGACCATCGCCGTTCTCCTGGCCTTCGCCCACAGCCCTGTCCTGACGCTCTTACCTTGGCCGCCCGTAGTGGCCGTAGAGCACGCTTTCATAATCCTCGCTGACCGGCTGCGATGGGTCGAATTCCGGACTTTTGCGCACCGCTTCCATGGAAAGGTTGACGAATATTTCAGAGGTTTCCCAGGCCACTTTTTCTATCCAATGGGGAGAGATCAGCACCTTTTTCCCGGGCAGCCAGAGGCCCGCATCCACCACCAGGTAACGGATCGTCCAGCCGCTTATGTCGGTGATATAATCCTCCACCTGCCCGACAGGGCCGTCTGCCGCGCGCAGGCTGTAGCCCGTGACGGCGCGCGTGCCGCGCAAATGCGGATTCTCTTTGTCCTGCCCGGCGGCGGCTTCCTCAGCCGGCTTCTCGAAGGCGGCAGGTGGCGTCGCTCCCAGCGTTATGCCGCCGGCATAGAAGCCTCCGCCCCAATAAAGCGGCCAGGCGTAATGTTCGTGCAGCTCCAGCTCATGCTGGCGGGAAACGGTTTTCCTAGTATCTATGTCCGGACTGTTGCGCACCTGCTCCCGGGTGAGGGCTACCGGGAAAGGCCCCGGGCCCGCATCCGGCCTTTTAAAGGCGGTCGGCGAGATAAGCACCTTGCGGCCTGAAAGCCAGTTCCCGGTTTCGACCACCATGTAGCGGATCTGCCACGTCCTGTCGTCGAAGTAGAATTCGTCCACTTTCCCCAGTTCTCCGTCCGTAGCCTGTATTGCCTGCCCTATCAGACTATTTATATTGCGCAGCATTTTCCCTCCCTCGTTTCCCAAAGACCGTTCACGCGCCGATTACAGCGGGCGCGTGCAGCAAGGATGCGGCGATATCTCCGCGCAGCCGCCCCGGTCCGTAGCGGCTGGTCTGCGACTATTTCCGCGGCGCGCGGCTCAGGCCGGCGCGGAGGCGGCTCAGGCCGCCTGCTTCACGTGTTCCCACGCGTCTTTCAGTTCCTGGGCCAGGTGCTTCAGCTCATCCTCGCCCACTTTACCCAGTTTCGCATAATGCGCCGTCACCTCGTCTACGATCTTATTGTACTCCGCCTTGTTGATGTCCTTGAACTCCTCTACTTTTTCCAGCACCTCGCCTTTCATCCTGAGCATCCAGCCGGAGACTTTCGCGCGGTTGCTGCCGCCGTGCTTTCCGTACAGCAAGTACGCTCCCAGCGCGGCTACCGCCGCCACTCCCAGCCCCGCTTCTATTATGGTTTCAGTTTTCATGTTATTCTCCTCATAGACTAGCTTTGCAGATCTGTTATACCGCCGGGGAGGAGCGAACTACCTTCCGCCCTGTTTGGCCACTTGCAGCGCCGCCTCTTTCATCCCCCGCAGGGTAAAGGCGGCCAGTCCCTCGCCGGGCTGCCGCTCCAGCTTGGCCGTGCCGGTGCGGTCGTAGCCGCCGTCGCCCGCGTTCTGCCTGCCCAGCGCCGCGCCGGCCAGGAGGTTCTGGAAGTACGAGGAGAGGGCGCCGCGCTCCTTTGTTTTATCGAGGTGCAGCCCCAGTCCGCGGTAGCGCAGGTAGACTGAGGCGTCCAGGCGGCGGCCGCGTATGGCCGTCTCGCTCCTGCCCTCCAGCAAGGTCCCCTTCAGGCTCAGGCCTTCCAGCGGCTTGAAATAGCGGTTGAACCCCTGCAGGTCCTGCCCCAGGATACGCAGCGTCACGTCCAGTTCCGGCTCCGCCGGGAAAGGCATTCCCTTTACTTCCAGGCGGAACTTGCCGGTGTCGGCCAGTACGCCTTCGGCGCTGGCGGCTATGGCCGCCCCCCTTAGCCGCTCCGACGTGCCCACCGGCCCCAGGGCGGCGCTCAGGCCTGAAACCCCGAGGCTTCCCCGCATGCCCGGGGATTCCCGCACGTACAGGAAAGACCCGCCCCTTATCGTCACCCCTTCGAGTTCCAGGTCCAGGGGCCGCGCGGGGCCGGCCGGCGGCGGGGCAGCCGGCTGGTCGCCCTTTTTCACGGTAATATTGAGATTGTCTATCACCACGATCCCCGCCCTGATGCGCCCGCGCATAAATTGGGAGAGCGAGACCGGGGCGTAGATGTTCCCCGCTTCCAGGTTGACCGAAGTGGCGCCGGTGATGCCGGCGGTAAGCCGGATGCGGCTGCAGGCCAGGGCCGGAGGAACCAGGTGAACCCTGACCGCGCCGAGCGAGAGCTCGCAGGTAGCGCAGCCCGCCCGCACGGCGGCGCCCAGGCGCCAGCGCACCAACTCCGGAACGATCACCCCGACCAGCAGCACGGCGCCCAGCAGCGCCGCCAGCAGGAGGACAATGCCCGCCATCGATCGTTTCCCGGTCTTCTTTTCCTTGGGCATATGTTCGTTTTCCAGTTACCCCCCCGTCTACACCATACACGATACGGGAGAGGCGCAGGTATTAGGACTATTACGCGGTTAACTAAGTAATGTCCGCAAGCGGCGCTGGCGCCCCGCTGGCTAAGGCCGCATGACCAAATGAGAAAACCGCCGGTCCTCCGGCGGTTTTTCGTTTCAGGGTCATTCCCCTGATAGTATGTTAATTATCAGTACAGCGCGCCCTGGGCCACCAGCCAGTAGCGCAGGGCGCGGCCGGCGGCTGAGAACAGGGCGACGGCGAGCCAGTTGAGGCGGGCCCAGCCGGCGGCCAGGCAGAAGGCGTCGCCCACCACGGGCAGCCAGGCGAAGAAGAGCAGCGGCGCGCCGTAGCGGCTGACCCGCTCCAATTGGGCCAGCGGCTTCCTGGAGCCGGCGTAGCGGCCGATAAGATATGTAGTAAGACCGCCGGCGGTATTGCCCAGCGTGGCCACGCCGAGGGCGGGCCAGAGCAGGCCGGGGTCGAACTTGAGCACGGCGAAGAGCGCCGCCTCGGAACTGACCGGCACGAGGGTGGAGGCGAGGAAGCTGGCGCCCAGCAGCGAGAGAAGGCCGACCTCCGCGCCGGTCACGCTAGTGGGTGTGCCGGTGGTGCAGGTCCGGCCAGTGAGGATGCACGTGGGTAGCCGCGCTGTGCCTGTGCAGGTGGGCGTGAGGCTCTTGCTGCGGGCCGTCGTGATGGTCGTGGTGGAGATCGCCGTGGGCGTGCTGGTGCGTGTGCTCCATCTCGTGGTGCTCGTGGGCGTGCGCGTGTTTCTCGGCCAGCATCAGCCAGACCGAGGCCAGCAGCATGGCGCCGGAAACCAGCTGCACGGCGGACAGGCCTTCGTGCAGTGCCAGCACCGAGAGCAGCACGCCGAAGATCGGCGCCAGCGAGAAGATCAGCTGGCTGCGCACCGCGCCCAGCTTCTGCGCGGCCGAGATATAGAAGGTGATGCTCAGGCCGTAGCACAGGAAGCCCACCAGCAGCGCCTTGCCCAGCGCGGGCAGCTCCGGCAGGCCGCCGGCCAGCGCCAGGCCGATGAGGGTATTGGTGGTGCCGGCGGCCAGGCCCTTTATTATGGTGCTCTGCACCGGCGAGAGATCGTCGATGAGGGCGGTGAAATGGTTGTCGAAGCCCCAGCTGAAGCAGGCCAGCGCCACCAGCAGGCCGGCCGTGAAGCCGGCCACCCCGCCGCTGTAAGAAAGCAGTACGCCGGCCGCCAGGCTCAGGGCCACGCTGAGCCAGCCGCGTTTGTCCAGGTGGTCCTTGAACAGGAAATGGCCCAGTATGGCCGTGGCCACCAGCTCCAGGTTCAGCCAGATGGAGACCGACGCCGCCGGGGCTATCTTTATCGCGGCCAGCAGCAGCACCGGGCCCAGCAGGCCGCCGAACACTATCATGCCGATTATGTATTTATACTTCAGCGTCGCCGGAGGCGGCATCAATCTGCCGCCGCGCAGCAGCGTATAGACGGACAGGCCCAGGCCCGCCCCGAGGTAAAGCAGGCCGGCCAGCAGGAAGGGGTTGAGGTCGCTGATGAGCGCCTTGCTCAGCGGCGTGGAGACGCCGAAGAAGAAGGCGGCCAGCAGGCCCATCAGCACCGCGAATGAATCGGATCTTTTCATGCTTTATCCAACCGCATTCAAATTTTACCATTTGCGCCGCCGCCCCCCGCGCGCGTAAAAGTTCGCGGCGCGCTAAAGATCCGGGGCCGGTTACGATTTTCAGCGTAAACCCGGCTTTTTTTTGGATAGAATATAGACGCAGGAAAACACACAAGCGGGAGAGGACGCAACATGGAACAGAAACAGGAAAAGACCGATATTCTCAGGCAGATGTCGAGCGTGGTCAGCCACGAGCTGCGCAACCCGCTGGCCATCATCTCCAACTCCCTCTACTTCGTAAAGACCAAGCTCGCCGCCGGCGGCGCCGCGCTGGACCCCAAGATCGCCAAGCACATAGGCATCATAGAGAGCGAGGTCAGACACAGCAACGACGTGATAGAAGAGATGCTGGCCTTCACCCGCGCGCGGGAGATGAAGCCCGCGCGCGTAGCGGTCAACGCCGCCCTGCGCGACGCGGCCTCGGCCTATCCCTTCCCCCCCTCGGTGACGCCTGAGGTGGCCGAGGACCCCGCCGACCCCTGCGTGAGCGCCGACCCCGAAGCCCTGGCCTACGCGCTGCGGAGCCTGCTCGACAACGCCGTGCAGGCCATGCCCGAGGGCGGCGCGGTGAAACTGGCGGCCTCGCATGAGGGCAAGCTGGCGCATTTCTCGGTTACCGACGGCGGCCCCGGCCTGCCGGACGCCGACGGCGAGAAGGTCTTCGCCCCTTTCTACACCACCAAGCCGCGCGGCATAGGCCTGGGCCTGACGCTGGCGCGCAGGTACATGGAGCAGCTGGGCGGCGGCGCCGCGGCGGCCAACGCCCCCGGCGGCGGCGCCAGGGTCACGCTCTCGCTGCCCCTTTACGATTAACCGGCGGCCCTCTCCCGAAGAAAACAACAAAACCCCGCGAGGGGTTTTGTTGTTTACCGCCGCGCGGCGCCTAGAACAGGTTTTTAATGGCCAGCAGCGAGCCGGCCCCCACCACGAACCAGAGCGCCGCGCCCTGCAGCACCGGCCGCAGGCCCACCTGCCGCACGGCTTCGCGCGACAGGCCCGCGCCTATCAGGAACAGGGTGAGCGTCAGCCCCTGCCTGGCCGCGGAGGACAGCGCCGAGAACAGGCCGCCCCGCGCCGGCAGCGCGGTGGCCAGCGCCGAAGCCAGCAGGAAAGCGAAGATAAAATACGGCACAGAGATTTTAGCGTTCTTTTTCCCCGCCAGCAGCGCCGCGCCCAGCGCTAGCGGCACTATCCAGAGGGCGCGGGCCAGCTTTACGGTGGTGGCCAGCTCCAGCGCCTCGCCGCCGTAGCGCGCCGCCGCGCCCACCACGGAGCTGGTGTCGTGGATGGCGATGGCCGCCCAGAGCCCGAACTGCCCCTGGGTGAGCCCCGCCGCGTGCCCCAGCGGCGGAAAGAGGAACAGGGCCGCGGCGTTCAGGATGAAGACCGTGCCCAGCGCCACCGAGATCTCGTGCTCATCGGCGTCCAGGACGGGGGCCAGGGCGGCGATGGCGCTGCCGCCGCAGACGGCCGTACCCGCGGAGATGAGCGCCGAGGTCTTGCGCCCGACGCCCAGCAGCCGGCCGGCCAGCAGGCCGGCCGCGAGGGTGGCGGCGATGGTGAAAGCGGTGTAGCCCGCGCCGGCGCTCCCGGCGGCCAGCACCGCCCTGAAATTCATGCCGAAGCCGAGGCCCACCACTGAAGCCTGCAGCAGGTATTTCACCGCCCGGCCGTTATACCGCCCGAACGGGTGCCCGGCCGTGAGCGCCAGCGCCAGGCCGAGGGCCAGCGCCAGCGGCGGCGAGGCGTAAGGGGTGAGGCAGAAAACAAAAAGCCCGGCGAAGAGCGCGCGCCGGCCGTAGGATACTGCGTGAGGCGATACAAGGTTGTTCATCGTCTGGAAAAAGAGGGTCGCTTTACGGCCTTGCCGGCGGCCGGCAATTTACGCTTCAGACTTCGCAGACGGCCACTTTCAGGGGCGGTCGGCCGTCGAAAGAAGGGAAATCGGCGTCCACCGCTAAGGGCTCTATATTTTTGACGGGGCGGCCGGCCTTGGCGGCGCAGCGGCGCAGCGTTTCGGTCCAGGCGGCATAGTCCACGGAGGCCACATGGTTGGTGGCGATCACGCGCCCGCCCGCCTTGGCGGCCAGCACGGCCGGCTTGAACATGCTCTGGTAGTCGCCGGCCACGTCCACCGCGCTCATCGGGCCCTTGGCCCAGGCCGGCGGGTCGAGGAAGACCAGGTCGAAGGAGCGGGGCTGAAAACGCTCGTAGCGCCGTTTCTGGCCGTAGCGCCCCGCCACCGGCAGGCCGGCCAGCTGGCGCACTACGGTCAGGCAATCCTCGTTGACCAGGCGGAAGCGGTCGGCGGCTATGCCGTTGAGCTCGGCGTTGCGGCGGCCCACGTCCAGGCTGGACTGGGCGAAATCCACGTTCCAGACCTCGGCAGCCCCCCCGGCGGCGGCGCAGACGCCCACGCCGCAGGTATAGGAGAAAAGGTTCAGCGCGCTCAGGCCCCTGGCGCTGCCGCGCACCAGCCGCCGGGCCGCCCGCAGGTCGAGGAAAAGCCACGGGTCTATGCCGCGGTGCCTGGCGTTGATGACGAATTTAAGGCCGCCCTCGCTGCAGATGAAATCCTGCAGCGCTTCGGGCGCGGGCTTATGCCATTTGGCGAAAGATTCCGTGGCCCGCTTGCCGCGGTGGTTATAGGCGAAGGCGAAAGGCCCGGGCAGCGCCCGGCGCAGGCTTTCTTCCAGCGCGGGGATCTCGTCCGGGGCCAGGCTGTCGCGGAAGGTCTGGGCCAGCAACAGGCCGCCGTAGCGGTCTACCGTCAGGCCGGGCAGGCCCTCGGCCACGCCGTTGAAAAGGCGCCAGCAGTCGGTTCCCTCGGCGGCGAGAGCCTCCAGCAGCGGCTTGCGGCGCTCCAGCGCCGGCGACAGCAATGAGTTGAAATCTTTTGTCAGCATAGCGGGCCGCCACTATTTTAGCAAACCCCGCGGCCGCGGGCGTCAGCCTATCTTGATCTCGGCGCTGTGTTCGGCCCTGTCGTCGACGAGGGGCACGCAGTGGTCGGCGCGCTCCACCCCGTCGGCCGTCACGGAGAGCACGGCGTCGCCGGGGCCCGTGCGGGTAACGGCGATGTGGTGGAAGGTTTCCCTGTAGCGGTAATGCATTTTAAAAGAGCCCCAGTCGGCCGGCAGGCAGGGCCGGAAGAAGAGCCGGTCCACGCGCAGGCTCAGCCCCAGCAGGTCGGTGACCAGCAGCTGGTACATCCAGGCCGCCGAGCCGGTGTACCAGGTCCAGCCGCCCCGCCCGGCGTTGGCGCCCACCGAGTACACGTCGCCGGCCATCACGTAAGGCTCCACCTTGTAGACGGCGCAGCCGGCCGGATTGTCGGAGTGGCGCACCGGGTTGATGAGGCCCAGCAGTTCCCAGGCGCGCGCCCTGTCGCCGAGCCGCGCGAAAGCGATGGCGGCCCACACGGCGGCGTGCGTGTACTGCCCGCCGTTCTCGCGCACGCCGGGCAGGTAGCCCTTGATATAGCCGGGGTCGGCGGCGCACTTGTCGAAAGGCGGCGCGAAGAGTTTCACCAGCGCGGCCGTCCGGTCCACAAGGCGGCGGTCCAGCTGCTCCATGGCCGCCGCGGCCCTCGCGATGTTTCGGTCCGAAGGCCTGCCGGTGTTGCACGTCCAGCACCTGGCCGTGCAGCCCGGCGCCACCTTCTTCTTGCCGGA
>PHAL01000065.1 GCA_002840355.1 Elusimicrobia bacterium HGW-Elusimicrobia-3
GGGGCCTTCTTCGTTGAGGTCCGTGGTGCGGCCCCCGGCGTCGGCCACCGTGTAGCAGACGCGCGACTCGCCGGCGCGGTGGGTTTCGATGAAGGTCTTGAAGCCCTCCTTGCCCAGGCTGGAGGTGATCCACTGGCCGTTGTGGCCGCTGGCGAAACCGGCGATGGGGCAGTCCAGGCCCAGCGAGCGCAGCGCGCGCGCCACGTTGACGCCCTTGCCGCCGGGCAGGGTGATGGTGGAGCCTATGCGCCAGATGCGGCCGGTCTCGAAAGAGGGGATAAGCGCCGTTTTATCCACGGACAGGTTGAGGTTTACGATTAGGGCTTTCACTCGTTTCTAAATTTAGCATTTTTATGGGAAGGGGGAAAACCTGACTTTTTATATAATATCCTTAATGGGCAAAGCTCTTAAAATCCTGCTCTGGACCGCCGCGGGTGCCGTTCTGGCCCTGGGCGCCGCGGCCGCCGCTGCGAAGCTCTATTTCACGCAGGAGCGCCTGAAGGCCCTGACCACCGACTACGCCCGCAAAAACCTGCGCCGCGAAATAGCCTTCGAGGCGGTGACGCTGAACCTCTCCGGCATCTCCATCGACAAGCTGCGGGTCTCGGAATATCCCGATTTCAAAAAAGGAGAATTCTTCAGCGCCGACTCCTTCTCCCTGCGGCCCTCTTTCCGCGCGCTGCTGCGACGCGAGGTGCGCATAGAGTCGGTCTCCGCCTCGGGCCTCCACGTGCGCGTGACCGAGGTGAAGCCGGAGACCTACAATTTCTCCGACCTGCTGGCCGCCGAGCCGCCGGTCAAGCCCCACAGGCAGCCCCACCCGGAACCGGCCGCCCCGCGCCTGACCATCTCCAGCCTCAAGGTGCGCGGGTCGCGCTTCGTCTATACCAACGCCGCCGGCGACATGTCGGTGACGCTGCGCGATATAGACCTTTCCGCTTCGGCCATCTCGCCCGACGGGCTCTTCCCGGCCGAGGGAGAATTCACCCTGGCCGTGGCTTCCCCGTACTTCAACGGCGAGGTGCCGGCCCGGGTAAAAGGCCGCCTCTCGCTGGGCGGCTTCGCGCCGGAGAAAGGCAGCGCCGAAATCGCCAAGGCTTCTTTCTCGCTGGGAAAGGTAGAGGCGGAGCTGAAGGGCACGCTGAAGAACCTGCGCGAGCCGGACGCGCGGCTGCAGCTGACCGTCCGCCAGTTCTCCACCGCCGACCTGCGCCAGGTCTTCAGCGGTCTGCCGCCCAAGATACTCCTGCCCGCGATAGAGGCCGAAGCCGATTTCAAGCTCACGCAGAAGGACATAAAGATCCGCTCCGCGCGGCTGCGGGCCGGCCCGCTGAAGGCGGCCCTCAAAGGCCGCGCCGCCTGGGACCCGCGGCTCTCCTACGACCTGCAGGCCGAAGCCAGCGCGCAGGTGCCAGAGATAGACACCACGCTGCTGGCCAGGAAGGCCAAAATGTACCCGGTGCCGCGGGGCCTGAAGCTGCCGCTGACCGAAGTCTCCGCCTCGCTGCGGCTGCGGGACGGCAAAGCCGAGATCCGCTCTTTCGCCGCCGACGCCGCGCCGTTCTCCGTTACGGGCAAGGCCGTGGTGGCCTTCTCCGGCCCGCGCCTCAGGGCCAGCGGCTCGGCCAGGGCCGAACTGCACAACCTCGCGCGCCTGGCCGGGATAGCGCCCGCCGCGCTGGCGGCCTACGGCCTGTCCGGAGGCGCATCCGCCGCGCTCGACTATTCCTACGCCGGCGCGCTCTCCCTCTCCGGCAAGGCCTCGCTGAAGGACGCGGGCGCCTCTTACGCCGGCTACAGCCTGAGCGGCCTGCGCGGCGACGTGGATTTCACCGGGGACTCGGCCGCCTCCAAAAAGATCCAGGGCCGGCTGGACGGCGGGGACTTCACCGCCTCTTTCAGCCTGCGCGACGCGCTGAAGCACCCTAAAGCCGAATTCGACCTGGACATAACCCGGCTGACGCTCAAGGACACCCCCGCGCCCGGGCAGCCAGCTAAAGCCGCGCCCGCCGGGAAACCGGCCGGCAAACCTTTCTACGCCGACATCTCGGGTTCGGCCCGCGCCGGGGCCATCGAGCACCCCAACCTGCGCTGCGGCCCGGCCTCGTTCCGGCTGAACCTGCGCAACGTCTCGGCCGACCTGCGGGCGCTCGACGGCTCAGCGTCTTTCTCCGCCGGGCCGGGCAAGTTCTCCGAGCTCTACAAGCTGGCCGGGCGCTACAAGGCGGCCAAGGTGGCCCTCTACCCGCTGCTGGTGCTGCAGAAGGCCTCCAAGGCGGCGAAAGGCCTGAACCTGCCCGACTTCGACAACATCGACTTCGAGTTGGCGGAAGGCGACTACGCCTTCGCCAAAGGGCAGATGAAACTTAACAAGTCGTCGCTGACGGCCTCGGTGGCGGACGTGTCCTCCACCGGCTCCATCGACCTGCCCGCCGAACGCCTGGACATGCGCCTGAGCGTGGCCATGAAGCGGGCCAGCGGCATCAGCATGAGCGTGCCGGTAGGCCTGTTCGTAAAGGGGCCGTTCGCCGACCCGTCGGTAAAGCCGGACGTGAAATCCATCGCGCAGCAGCCGGCCGTCAAGAAAGCCGTGGAGAGCCTCGCCCCCAAGGCGGAGAAGCTGCTGAAAGGCCTTTTTAAGAAATGAAAAACCACCCTGTTCTCCTGATAGCGGCGCTGGCGCTGGCCGGCTGCGCCGGCACCCGCCCCGACGTGCGCCTGACCAGCGAGCCCTCCATCGAGCGCGCGCTGGACATCATCGCCTCCGTGCCCGAGGGCAGGACGCTGATGAAGTTCCTGCACAAGAACCCGGTGCGCTTCGAATACTCCAATACTGCCGGGCTCTGCCACAAGTTCGCCCTCAAGCGCGGGCAGATCTTCATGCCGGCCGACTACAAGGGCTCCGACCTGGTGCTGGCGCTGGCCATAGCCCGCGCGGCGCAGATCTACCGGCTGTCCGCGCAGAGCGGGCTGGAGGAGATCATCTCCGAGGAGGAGGAACTGGGCGCGCTCTTCCAGGCCAGGATAGCGCTGGATATCAACCTCGTCACCGCCGACTTTAAAAAGGCCGGCGGGGCCCCCGAGATAAAGACCGATTTCTGCACCTACGTGCTGGAGAGCTCGCGCTACGCCATGGCGCAGGCCCGCAAGGAGGCGCTGACGCCCGACGCGGACTGCCAGCGCCCGCTGGAGACCCTGGAGAACCAGCGCGTCTGGCTGGAGAAGACGCGCAAGGCCATCAACGACGAGACTTTTTACCAGCTGCTCTACGAGCGCGACCTGGCCCGCGTCAAAAAAGGCTCGATGCCGGCCAGCGAGGCCATGAAGCGGGACGCAGCCGTGCGGGCGCTGCCCACCTACGAGGTTTACCGCTTCCAGCGCACCTTTTACGACGACCAGAACGAAGTCTTCAAGCGCTTCGCCCGGCTCTACGCGGCGGAGGTGGCCCGCGACGCGGCCTGGCGCGCGTCGCACCAGGCCGAGATAGACCGGGCCAGGACCGAATTCTCCGACTGCAACATGCGTTAACGGCGGTCCGCGGATTTTATATCATCTATCTATGGCCACACAGTACGACCTCTGCTTCGTCACCGCCGGCGACCGCGCCACGGCCGACAAACTGACCGCCGGCCTGCTGCGCGAACGCCTGGCCGCCTGCGTGACCGCCTTGCCCGGCGCGCGCTCGGCGTACCTGTGGAAGGGCCGCGTGGAGCAGGCGCGGGAGATCCTGCTGGTGGTCAAAACGCGCCGCGCGCTGCGCCGCGGCGTGACGGACTTCGTGAAGCGGCACCACCCTTACGAGGTGCCCGAGATCATATTCGCCGCGATAGACGCCGGCTCGCGGCCGTACCTGGACTGGCTCGGTGAGAGCACGGCCCCGAAGAAGATTAAACGCACCCCGGAGAGGAAATAAATGGACGTCAAGAACATAATGCACGTAATAGTGGTGGTGGTGGTGGGCTCCCTGCTGGGCATGTTCATCACCAAGCTGACCGGCATCTGGTTCCCGGCCGGCAGCCAGATAGCCGGCCTGATCAACACCGGCATCAACACCGGGCTGAGGCCCACCACCGTGGACCTGAACCTGCTCGAGGTGACGGCCGGCCTGGTCTTCAAATTCAATATCGCGAGCATCCTCGGCATCTTCGTCTCCGCCGTGATCTACAAGCAGCTGGTGAAATGATGCCCAGGCTGATACTCGCCTCCAGGTCGCCGCGCAGGATGGAGCTGCTATCGGAAGCGGGGATAAAGTACCGCGTCGTCCCCAGCGACGTCGAGGAGGTCTCCGCCTACAAGCGCCCGGCGCTGATAGTGCGCGAGCTGGCCTACAAGAAGGCCCTCAGCGTGGCGCTCAAGCATCCCGGCGCCCCGGTGCTGGGCTCGGACACGCTGGTCTACTGCAAGGGGGAGGTGCTGGGCAAGCCGGCCGGGCACAAGGACGCCATGCGCCTGCTCCGGCTGCTCAACGGCTCCTGGCAGGCCGTGCACACCGGCGTGGCGCTGGTCTGGCTGGACAAGGGCGTCTGCCTCGCCGGCAGCGAGGTCGCCCGCTGCAAGGCCCGCAAGCTCTCCGAGGCCCAATTGAAGTCTTTCGCGTCCAAGCATCACGACAAGGCCGGCGCCTACGCCGTGCAGGACAAGGACGACGCCTTCATAGAGAAGATAGAGGGGCGTTACGACACGGTAGTGGGGCTGCCGATGAGCCTCGTGCGCAAATTCATGAAGCGGGCAGGAGCGAACTAATGGCTGAACACAGAGTAAAGAAAACTTTTCACCTGGCCTACGGGCACAGGCTGCTCAACTACAACGGCAAGTGCGAGAACCTGCACGGCCACAACGGCGTCGTCGAGGTTACGCTGAAGGCCGCCGGGCTCAACGCCGAGCGGATGGTGATGGATTTCACGGTGCTGGGCCGCAAGATGAAGACCTGGCTGGACGACAACCTGGACCACAAGGTGATCCTGGCCAAGGCCGACCCGCTTGCGCCGGTGCTGGCGGCGCAGGGCCAGGCCTGCTACCTCACGGAGGAGAACCCCACCGCCGAAGAGCTGGCGCGGCTGATCTACGCCGAGGCCCGCGGCCTGGGGCTGCCGGTGGAAGAGACCGGCTTCTGGGAAACCCCCACGGCGATGGCCTCCTACAGGGAATAAGGAGTTTCTATGTCAGAACAGAACCATTTCGAGATAGTCGTTGTGGGCTCCGGCCCGGCCGGCTTCACCGCCGCCATCTACGCCGTGCGCGGAGGCGCGTCCACGGCCCTGTTCGGCGGCGTGGCCCCCGGCGGCCAGCTGCTGCAGACGATGGAGATAGAGAACTACCCGGGCTTCGTGGACCCCGTGGTGGGCGCGGACCTGATGCAGAAGATGCTCAGGCAGACCCAGCGCCTGGGCGCCGCGGTCCTGCAGGAATCCGTCACCTCGGCGGACTTCTCGGCCCGGCCCTTCAAACTGAAAGCCTCCAACGGCAAGGACTACACCGCCGACGCCGTGATCCTCGCCACCGGCGCGCAGGCCAAGTGGCTGGGCACGCCCTCGGAAGAGAAGTACAAGGGCAAGGGCGTCTCCGGCTGCGCCACCTGCGACGGCTTCTTCTTCCGCGGCAAGGAGGTAGCGGTGATAGGCGGCGGCGACACCGCCGCCGAGGACGCGCTGTTCCTCACCAAGTTCGCCACCAGGGTTTACCTGGTGCACCGCCGCGACGCGCTGCGGGCCAACTTCCGCCTGCAGGAGAAACTCAAGGCCAATCCCAAGGTGGAGATAATCTACGACCATATCCCCGAGGAGTTCACCGGCGAGACCAAGCTCACCGCCGTCATGCTGAAGAACGTCAAGACCGGCGCGACCCGCCGCCTGGAGGTCCCGGGCGCCTTCATCGCCATCGGCCACAACCCGGCGACGCAACTGGCCAAGGACCAGCTCAAGCTCGACGAGGGCGGCTACATAGTCACCGACGAGCACACCGCCACCTCGGTGCCGGGCGTCTACGCCGCCGGCGACGTGATGGACACCCGCTACAAGCAGGCCATCGTGGCCGCCGGCGCCGGCTGCAAGGCCGCCCTGGAGGCGCTGGCCTTCATAGAAGGCGGCGCCAAATAAGAGAGGGGATATTCAAATAAAAAGGACGGGCCGCGGCCCGTCCTTTTTATTGCCCCGGCGGGGTCAAGGGTGGGGAAGGATGCTGAGCTTGCGCAGGTCGCGGCTGGTGCGCCGCACATTGCGCACGAAGATGCGCCAGCCCTTGATCAGGTTCTGCCGCTCCTCCTCGCCGATGGCGGGGGTGAAGACGCGGGTGGAGACCTTGGACGTCCATTGCGGGGCCAGCCCCAGCCCGCGGGCGGCGGCGAGCCCCGCGCCCATGGCGGTAGCCTCGCTCTCCTCGAGCGCCGTCAGGCGGGCGCCGGTGATGTCGGCCTGGAACTGCAGCAGCCAGTCTATGCGCGACAGCCCGCCGGATACCTTCAGCTCCTCTATCTTCAGCCCTTTCTTTTTAACCAGGTCGAAGGCGTCGGCCACCATGTAGGCGATGCCCTCCGTGACGCCGCGCACCACGTCGTACTTGTCGGAGTGGGGGGAGAAGCCGGAGAAAGTGGTGAACGCCGAGAAATCCCAGTAGGGCGCCCCCAGCCCGCCGATGGCCGGCAGGCAGTGCAGGCGGTTCCTGGACTTGCGGCACATGCCGTCCACCTCGCCGATGTCGTCGAAGAGACCGAACTTCTGCCGCAGCCATTCCAGCGCGGTGCCGGCCGAGTTCACGGTGCTCTCGGTGAAATAGCGGATGTTCTTGCGGCCTTTGCCTTCCTGCCAGCCGAAAGAATTGAGCAGGCCGCGGATCTTGAGCGGCTTGCGGCCGGTGTTCACCAGCAGGAAGGCGCCGGTGCCGTAATTGAGGGCGGCGGCGTTGGGGGCTTCGAGGCCGAGGCCCAGCATGGCGGCCTGCTGGTCGCCCAGCATGGCGGTCACCGGCACGCGGCGGCCGGCCAGCTCTACGTGGCCCAGGCGCCCCACGCTGGGCCTTATCTCGGGCAGCAGCGCCTTGTCTATGCCGAAGGCGGCGAGCAGTTTCGGCTCCCAGCGCAGCCGGCGCAGGTTGAACAGCAGCGTGCGCTGCGCCTGGGACGGGTCGGTGACGAACACCTTGCCGCCGGACAGGCGCCAGACCACATAGGTGGCCACCGGGCCCATCTGCAGGCGCCCCGAGGCGGCGGCGGCTTTAACTTCCGGGAAATTCTCCAGCGCCCAGGCCATCTTGGAGGCGCTGTAATACGGCGTCTTGTAGAGGCCGGTGATATCGTGGATGGCCGTGTTGGACAGCTGCACGCGGCCGAGCAGGTCCAGGGCGCGCCCGTCCTGCCAGCTCAGCGCGGGGGCCAGCGGGGCGCCGGTGGCCTTGTCCCAGAACACCGTGGTGGAGCGCTGCGCGGCTATGCCCAGGGCGATCACCTCGGCGTCGGGGGGCAGCTTGGCCATCACATCGGCCAGGCTGTCGGCCTGGCTGGCGTATAGCTTCTCGGCGTCATACTCGGCCAGGCCCGGCCGGGGATAGGCGGCCTCCAGCTTGCGCTGGGCTTTGTAGCGGATCTCGCCCTCGGGCGAGAAGGCCAGCGCGCGGGAGCTGGAACTGCCCTGGTCGAGAACGATGATGAATTTTTCTGCCATATCAGGTACCGGGCTTGCGCTCCACTTTTATCTCTACCGCCGTCTTTTTTACGGCCTGCTCGAGCAATTTGCGGCGCGCCTCTTCGGAGAGGTCAGCGCTGTCGAGGACGCCCGAGATGCCGCTCAGCGTCAGGCTCATCGCCCGCTGGTAGAGGTCGAACTGGTTGAGCACGCCGATGACGGCCTCGCGGTCGGGAAAGGCCCACTTGTGCGCCTTGCTGACGCGCGCCGTGTAGGAATTCCCGGCGTACTCGCCGCCGTCCTTGGCCGCGCGGCCGATCTGCTCGGTCACCTCGGCGAGCTGCGCCTGGATCTCGTCCATCTTCTCCTTCAGGCGGCCGTAGCGGTCCACTAAGATCTCGATGTGCTCCTGCGCGGCCGGCAGCGTCTGAAGCGGGCGCGGGTGCCCGCCGTAGAAATGGGGGCAGAGCGCCTTGTAGTCGCACCACTTGCACTGCATCTCGCCCGGGGTGGGGTCGAACTTGAGCCCCTTGATGGAGTCGGCCACGCCCAGCACGCGCTCCCAGAACCCGCCTATCTCCCTGTCGTCGGCGCGCTCGAAGTGGTATTCCTTGTTGGTGGGCACGTGGTAGTACAGCATCTGCGAGACGCGCACCGACGCGACCCGCTCGCCGTAGGTCTCGGCGATCTTCTCCCTCAGCCGCGGGTCCAGCTCGACGATCTTCTGGTACATGTAGAGCTGGGAGGGCTGGCGCTTCACGTCCTTGCCGGTCTTGTAGTCGGTGACCAGCAGGCGGCCGCCGCCCTGGTGCTCTATCTTGTCGGCGATGATGCGCACCAGCAGGCCGTCCACTTCCACGTCGGTGGAATATTCCACCAGGAACGGGGGGGCGAAGCGGGCGCGGTTATGCTCGTAGTACGCCCGCAGCATCAGCAGGCCCTTCTGGTAGTCGTCTTCGGATTTCTGCGGCGTGCGGTAGCCCTTCTCCAGGTAGGACTTGCTGTTCCATTCCAGGCGGAAGGCCTCGCAGAGCTCCTCTACGGTGGGGAAAGGGGGGGCTTTGACGGAATACAGGAATTCCAGCGCGGCGTGGATGGCCGATCCGAAGGCGAAGTAGAACTTGGGCTCCTCCTTGATCTTGTCGATGTACTTGAACTTGTACTTGAGGGGGCATTCCTCGTACAGGGACATCTTGGAATAGGAGAAGGCCAGCAGGCCGCCCTTCACCGCCGGCGCCGGGGCGGGGACGGCCTCGCCGAACAGGGCGGGGGCGGGCTGGACGGCGGGCGTCTCTGGTTTACTTTTTTTCTTCATACTGTAATAGTTCCGTTACCCTGTTCTCGTAGCCCGGCCCGCCGACGGAGGTGAGTATCCTGCCGGTCCAGGGGGCGTAGTACTCGTAGATCCAGGACGGCGTGCCGGCGGGGCGGCGCCTTATCTTCACGCAGTTGGAGAATTCCCCGGCTTTGACCTTGACCGTCAGGCCGGCGGCCTCCACGCGGAACTCAGCCTTGCCCTCGGGGCCGACGGAGGTCCAGGTCTTGCCCGGCTCCAGCGGGTAATCCAGGACGCGGGTATCCCATGCATCCTGCCGCTCCATGAAATTCGTCCCGGCGAAGCGGTAGGTCTTCTTCTGGCTGCTGACGAACTCGTCGCCGGCGTAGTAGGAGTTGCGCATCACGGCGCCGCGGGAGGTCTGGGCGTAGATCTCGGCCAGCTGCCTGGCGTTGCGGCCCAGGGTCTGCGAGTCGCCGTAGCGCCACTTGCTGCCGGTGGCCGCCGGGAAATAGTCCGGGCAGACGAAGATGCGCCTGAAAACGTCGTCGGGCAGCTTGTAGGAGGGGTACTCCCGGGCCAGCCGCTCCAGCAGGGGCCGGGACTTGTCGCAGAGGCCCAGCTTGACGGCATACAGCTCGGCCGCGGCCTGCAGCGCCTTCGGGGCGGACGGGTCGGCCGGGTTGCGCAGCGCGAAAGCCCGGTACTCCTCGGCGGCCTGCAGCAGGCGGCCCTGCTTCTCCAGCTGCACCCCGTCGCCATAGCGCGAGCCGCAGCCGGCGGCGGCCGCCAGGCAAAGTGTCAAAGTGATGATCGCCGCCCCTCTCATATGACCATTATATAAAAATAGAGAGTACCCGTCGGGCGGCGGGCGGGTGTGGGCCGTCTTTTTGTAGAATCTGCCTATGCCCGACCTGGATAAACTCACCAAGAAAGTCATTGCTTTCAGGGACGCCCGCGACTGGGCCCAGTTCCACAACCCCAAGGATGTGGCCATTTCCCTGTCATTGGAGGCCTCCGAACTGCTGGAGCATTTTCAATGGAAAGACCCGGCCGAGACCGCCAGCCACGCCAAGGCAGGCAAGGCCGAAATATCTGAAGAACTGGCCGATGTGCTCTACTGGGTACTGCTGCTGGGCCATGACCTGGGCATAAACCTGGACCAGGCCCTGTCCAAAAAGCTGTTAAAGAACGCTAAAAAGTACCCCATCTCGAAGGCCAAAGGCCGCCACACCAAGTACAATAAACTGTAAATAGCCTCTAAAAATGGCCGCATAATGCGGCTATTTTTATTGCCAGATATTAATGTTATTGTATGTTTACATACAATATTCTGTATAATAGCATGCAATATGATTAAAGCCAGCTTCATCAGCAGGGCCACCGAACTAGGTTTCAAGCCGGGCTCGCCCAGCGACCCCAACGAGACGCTGGCGGAGATAATAGAAAGCCGCATACCAGCCTATTGGGAGGCCTTCCCAGGCCTGCTGGTGAATGCCGCCGAGGGGGGAGAATTCAGCCCGGCGGCCACCGCCGCCCTGCTGGATGAAAGCGGCAAGCAGGCCCTTAATCAGCTGTTTTTAGTCTCCCTGGGGCTATATGAGGCCATTGGCGAGCATTTTAACTGGCGCCGGCGCCTTTTCCCGGACCTGCCGGCCAGGCAGGTAGCCGGCATAGCGGCCAGGCTGGAACGCGGCGAAGCCGTGGAGGCCGGGGGGATAAACCTGCCCGCAGCCAGGCTGACGGCCGCTTTCAAGCGCTGCCGCCGCAGCCGCGGCGGCCTGAGCGACTCGCTGCTGCAGCTATTCACCCCGCGGCAGACGGAGCTGATCTTCAAGCGCCTGCGCGGCGCCTCCATGACCAAGACCGAGGCGGAATACTTCTCGCGGGCCATACGCCCCAAGGTGCGCGCCCTTGCCGACGAGGAACTGCA
>PHAL01000066.1 GCA_002840355.1 Elusimicrobia bacterium HGW-Elusimicrobia-3
TCGCGCACCGCGTCCTCGCTGACGCCGGCCGGGGCCGGCTTGGGGGCGGGCGCGGGCTTGGGCTCGGCGTAACGCTGAGGCGCGGCGGCGGCGACGGGAGCCGGCTTGGGCGCCGGGGCGGCACCTGCGCCTACGGGTTCTTTTACCGGCGCGGCGGGCAGGGCGGGCGGCTTGCCGGCCGTCTTCTTGTCCTTCACCCGGAGGGTGTTGAAAACTACTTCCAGCTCGGCGGCCGGGTCGCCGGAGACTTCGCGGAGCCAGGCGTTGTAGCGGGCCTGGTCCTCGTAGCGGCTCTCCCCCGCCCGCCAGACGCGCTCGGTCATGGACATGGCCATATGCGAGCCGAAGCCGGCCGCGAAACGCAGCGCGTACTTCAGGTCGTAATGGCCGCCCTTGCTCAGGTTGATGCCGGCCAGTTCCGGGTCGGCCTCCTTGTAATTGGCTATCGGCGGGATGATGCCGGTGTTGAGAGCGCGCACGGCTACCACGTCCTCGAGGCCCGCGCCCATGGTGTGGCCGGTGAAGCCCTTCACGTTGCTCACCACCACCTTGTCGGCGCTGGGGCCGAAGGCTTTTCGCAGGGCCTTCACTTCGGCCGCGGCGGAACCGCCGCGGGCCGGGGTGTAGGTTTCGTGCGACATGAACATCGTGTACGGGGCGATCTCTTCTTTCTTAAGCCCGTAGATGCGCTCCACTTTCTTTATGAAGTTCTCCATCACGGACGCCACGTGGTCGGTATCGAGGCGGGTGACGTGGAAGGCGGAGTTGGCGCACTCGGAAAGGAGCAGGCGGGCGAGCGGCTTCATGCCGCGCTCGCGGGTGAGGGTCTCGTCCTCTATTACCATGCCTACCGCGCCGGCGCCCACTATCAGGCCGTGGCGGCGGCGGTCGAAAGGCAGGGCCGCCTCGGAGACGTTCTCCTTGGTGGTCGCGGTGCCGCTGGCCAGGAAGCCGGGCATCGTCCATTCCTGTATGGTCTCGCTGGTGATGTCGTCGGCGGCTATCACCACTACGCGCTTGCACTTGCCGGCGCGGATCCAGCTCTCGGCGATATGCACCGCCTGGGTGGTGGAGGCGCAGGCCGCGCTGACGTGTATCGTCGGGCCCTTGGCGCCCACCCACTGGGCGAACTGCGAGTCGGCTATCGGGATGACCTTCAGCAGGAAGTTCTGGCTGAAGGAGTACGGGTCTTTCCCCTCGCCGGGCTGGTAGCCCGCGAATTCCTGCTGCAGCCAGGCGCGCAGCCCGGCCTTGTCCGCCTCGGTGGGCAGCTTGTCCACTATGCGGTGGTAGACCTCCCACAGCTGCCCGGCGGTCTTGCCGGCGTACTTGTGGTTGAAATAATGGGTGACTTCCTTGAGCAGCGACTCGGTCACCGGGAAGGCCGACGCGAACACCACGCCGGTCTCCGAGGCTACCGGTTCGGGCAGGGCCCATTTCAGCGGCAGGTAGCTGCCGGTGGTGGTCTTCTTGTAGTAATGGATCAGCGGCAGGCCCGCGTCCTTGAGGGCGAGCACGCCGGCGCCGATGGCCATCTTGAACGTGGAGTCCAGCGCCTTGGCCACCGTGTTGGGCAGGCCGAACTCGGCCTCGATGTCGAGCGAGCCGCGGCGGGCCGAGAGCTTGATGGCCTGGTCCACCGAGTCTATCTTCTCTATGCTGTGGTTGCCCGTCGGGGATTTTACGACGCGGATGATGTTCTTGTCTATCTGCCTGGCCCGCCACTCGCCAGGGATGGGCTCTATCATGTTCTTGCCGGCCAGGATCTCGTCGAGGTTGCCCTCTCGGAACAGCTTGTCCCAGGTGCCCGGGGTGCCGCCGGCTATGCCGGAGATGGCCATCGGGTTGAAGTTGAAGCCGAACTTCTCGGCGAAGGAGGCCTTGTCGGCCGGCAGCGTAGCCGCCGGGCCGCTCACGGAGACCGGCGCGGCCGCCGGGGCGGCCGTCTTCAGCGCCCAACCCTGGTAGTACGGGTTGAAGAACTTCCCGCCGCTGCGGGGAGCCTTGCCGTCCCAGTTCACGGGGATGCCGAGGGCCGTCATGTTGGCCAGCAGGTCGTTGAGCTCGGTGATGCCGCCGCGCTTGGGATGGTTGGACGCCAGCACGGTGATGTCCTTCTTGTCCTTGAGCGTGGCGGTGGCGAAGGCGCTGAGCACGCGCTTGGGGCCGCACTCTATGAAGGTGCGCACGCCCTCGGCGTACATGCGCTCGAGCTGCGCGATGAACTCTACGGGGCTGGTCATCTGCTTGATGAGCATGTCGTAAATGCCCTGCGGGTCCGTCGGGAAGAAGTCCGCCGTGACGTTGGAGAGGATCTTCATGTCCGCGGGCTTGATCGGGATGTTCTGCAGGAAGTTGCGGTACGGTCCCATGGCCGGCGCCACGATCTCGGAATGGAAGGCGTGGCTCACGGGGATCTCCCCCGCCTCTACGCCCATGGCCTTGAAGTGCTGCACGGCGGCTTCCACGGACCTGGCCTCGCCGGCGATGACGGTCTGCAGCGGGCAGTTCTTGTTGGCGCAGATGACGTAACCGGAGATCTTCTTCAATTCAACGTCCACCTTGTCGCAGCCGAGCGCGATGCTGGCCATCTTGCCCGGGTCGGCCACCTGCACGTTGGCCATCTCCTTGGCGCGGCTGGTGACGGCCTTGAGGCCGTTCTCGAAGGTGAAGATGCCGGCCGCGGTGGCGGCGGCGTACTCGCCGAGGCTGTGGCCTATGGCCATGTCGGGCTTTATGCCTAACTCGCGGAACAGGCGGTACATGGCGATGTCGGCCGTCATCATGGACGGCTGGGTGAGCTGGGTCTGCTTGATGGCGGCTTCGCGCTTGGCGAGTTCTTCTTTCCCCTCGCCGGGCTTGCTCCAGATGGCCTCGGTCAGGCGGATGCCGATCATCTTCTCCAGGATGCCGTCGGCCTCGTTAAAGGTCTCCTGCACCACGTCGTACTTGGCGGCGAGGTCGCGCATCATGTCCACGTACTGCGAGCCCTGGCCGGGGAACAGCAGGCCCACCTTGGCCTGGTTGGTGCCGGTCTTAAAAGTGTAGACGCCCTTCAGCTTGAAGTTGAGCGGCGGCTCGGTCCAGGTCTCGGGCTTGGCGTTCTTGGCCATGAACTCGACCTTCTCCTGCAGGTCCTTGGGGGACTTGGCTACTATGCTCACGCCCCAGGCGGCTTTGGGTCTGGTCATGGAAGGCTGGGCGTAAGTCGCCAGCGGGTAGGCATCGGGCCACTTGCTGAACACGGCGGCGGCTTCGTCCTGGGCGTTCTTTATCACTTCGGCCGGGGTATTGCCGGTAAAGGTCACGGCCTCGCCCTGGAGATTGGCGAAAGGCGCGCGCGGATTTTCCACTATCTCGACGGAGGCGGCGGGCGCCTCGGCGGCGGCGCCGGCTTTGGCGTAGCGCTGGTGGTTAGGGCCGGTGTACTCTTCCATGGTCACGTGGAAGTTGGTGCCGCCGAAGCCGAACGAGGAGACGTTGGCGCGGCGTATGCCGTCCTTGTTCCAGGGCGCGGCCTTGTCGATGACCTTGAAGAGGTTGAGGTCTATGCCGGGGTTGGGCTTGACGTAATTGATGGAGGTGGGCAGGGTCTTGTTGTAGATGGCGAGCGCGGTCTTGGCTATGGAGACGGCGCCGGCCGCGGCCTTGCTGTGGCCGATCTGGGATTTCACCGAGGTGAGGCCCAACTTCTTGCCGTTGCCCATGTGCGGGCCGAACACTTCGCCCAGCACCTGTACCTCGGCGGCGTCGCCCACCTTGGTGGCGGTGCCGTGCGCTTCCACGAAGTCCACGTCGGCCGGGGAATAGTCCACGCCCGCGAAGGCGTTCTCTATGGCGATCTTCTGGCCCTTGGGGTTGGGGGCGGTGATGCCCTTGCCCTTGCCGTCGGAGGAGGCGCCCACGGAATTGATGAGCGCGTAGATCTTGTCGCCGTCGCGCACCGCGTCGGACAGGCGCTTGAGGATATAGACCGACACGGCCTCGGCCATCACGAAGCCGTTGGCCCGCTCGTCGAAGGAATAGGATCCTTCGGCCGACAGCGCGCCGATCTTGCAGAACTTCACGAAGGCCGGGGGCGACATCATCTCGTCGGCGCCGCCCGCCACCGCCATGTCGAACTTGCCGGCGCGCAGGCCGAGCACCGCGTAGTCGAGCGCCGCCATGGAGGAGGCGCAGGCCGCGTCCATGGTCATGTTGGGGCCGTTGAAATTGAAGACGTTGGCTATGCGGCCGGCGGTCACGTTGCTGAGCTCGCCGGGCATGGTGTCCTCGGTGATCTTGATGATGCCGTTGTCGATGCCCTCCTCGAACTCCCTGATCATGGCTTCCTGCTTTTCCCGCGGCAGCGAGGAGAAGGCGGAGGTCTTCCTGAGGATATCCTCGTTGTAGAACTTGTAGACGCGCAGGTCGGTCATTTCCTTGCGCATCGCGCCCATGGCGTTGCCGATGACGGCGGCGGTCATTTTAGGGTCGAAGGGTTTCTTGTCGTAGCCGGAATCCTCCAGGGCCATGCGCACGGCCTCTATGGTCATCTGCTGCAGGCGGGAGATCTGCGCGGCGGTCTGGGGCGGTATCTTGTACCTGATGGAATCGAACTTAAAATCTTCAATGAAGCCGCCTATCTTGGAATAGGTCTTGTCCGGGGCTTTGTGGTCTTCGGAGTAATAGAGCTTCCAGTCCCAGCGGTCGGCCGGCACTTCGCCTATGCAGTTGCGGCCTTCGGTGACGTTCTTCCAGAAAGCCTCCTTGTTCAGGGCTTTGGGGGCAATGATACCGAGACCGACTATCGCTATTTTTTCATTGTTCATAATCTTTTCAGGCGCCTCGCTCTCTCATGTTGTCCTATCCCACCCCCAAAAGGGGTTCCCGGGTTAAAATTTTAGTGGGTAAAACGGCCGGAAAGGGCCGTTTAAGGATGTCATATATATATTTTAGGAAATATCCCGAGGCTAAGGCAAACGCTCCGGGGCCGGGAGCGCCTAGCGGGGCTGCAGTGAAAGCAGGTAGAGGGTGACTTTCCCCCTGGCCAGCGGCGTGGCGTACTCGGCTTTGTCTAGCTGCACCAGCCGGGGGTCGGGGGCATAGGAGATGATGGCTTTGTAATTATTTATCTTCTGCCATTCCCACTCGCCTATCATCTTCAGCGGCTTCATGGACTTGAGGTAGGCCATGTTGGCGGGATAGTTCAGCCAGGCGTCGTGGTCGAAACCGGCGGCTATTTCCCCCTGGGCCAGGCCGGTCCGGGGCCGGGAGGCCAGTTCCCACTTGGCCCTGTTCCAGGCCAGGTAATCGGCCATGCCCGCCCACCCGATGAGGGCGTACAGCGCCAGGGCCAGGCCCAGGGCCGGCCTGGAGAATTTCACACCCCTGGCGGTATAGACTGCGGCGGCGGCGAACCAGGGCAGCAGCGTCAGCAGGTAGCGGTCGAAGAACTTGGCGCCGATCAGCGAAACGCCGAGCTGCAGCACTCCCGCCAGGAAGAGGAAGCGCAGCGGCGGGCCGCCGGCCCGCAGCGCCAGGCTGGAGCAGCACAGCAGGAAGACGGCGGCCAGCGCGGCCGCGGCGGTGGCCGCCTTCCAGAACAGGGGGCTGCCGAAAAAGCCTGAGGGTTTCAGCGCGCCGCCGGCCAGCGTGAACACGCCCAGGCCGGAGCCGGACAGGCTGTTCTCCAGGTAGGGCAGCGGCCCGTTGAGCAGGGCGAAACCCGCCATGACCGCCATCCCCAGCAGCACTCCGGCCGGGAAGACCCGCTTGCCTGTGCCGTTGCGGGAATAGAACTGACGCAGGCTGAAGGCGTAGGCGGCCGCCAGCGGCAGCAGCAGCAGGCCTATCTCCGTCATCGACGAGAACAGTCGGTAGAGCGAATCGTTGAGGAAGGCGAGCGGCTTGGCCAGGTGGGCCAGCGTGGACGCCCCCACGTAGTTCTCCGAAGCCCAGGTGGGCCCGTGCGAGAATTTGAACCACAAGTAATGGCCGGCCATGGCCGCCAGCGGCAGGGCCCAGGCCGCGGCCAGGACGCGGGGCTTGAGGCGGCGCTGCCGCAGCAGCGCGGCGGTGTAGGCCAGCGGCAGCGCGACGGCCAGCTGGCGCGTCAGGTAGGCGGCGGCCGCGCAGGCCCCGGCCAGCCACAGCGCCTTCGCGTCTTCCGGATCCTTGATGTTCCTGACGTAAAAAAGGCAGGCCGCCAGCATCCAGAACAGGTAGTGGATGTCGGTCATGAAGGAGTTGGCCAGTACCAGGTAGAGCGGGTTCAGCGCCAGGGCCAGGCCGGCCGCCAGCCGCTCGAAAGGCCCGATCTCGAATTCTTCCAGCAGGCGCACGAAGACGAAGACGGCCGCGGCCGCTACCAGGAGGTTGGCGGCGCGCAGCGCGGCGAAGCTGAAGCCGAAAGCTTTGGCGGAGAGCGCGCCGAGCGCCACGTGGGGCAGCTGCGTGGCCGATCCCCAGTCCGAGAGGGTCAGGCGGCCGGTTTCGGCCAGCGCGCGCGCGGCCAGGGCGTAGGCCCAGTCGTCGTTGAGCGGGAAATCGTAAGCCCACGGCGCCAGTGAGGCGCAGAATATTAAAAATAGCCCGGCGGCCGCGTATTTCGCGAGTCTGTCCATTTTCCCCTAACCGGAGATAGTTTAGCAAATGTCCCTGGCCGCGTAAATTTCAGGGGATAATTAATATAATTGAACCCGGAGGCGACTATGGACACTTTGGCTTTGAGCAGGCTGCAGTTCGCGGTGACCGCGATGTTCCACTTCCTATTCGTGCCGCTGACGCTGGGCCTGGGCTGGCTGACGGCCTGGTTCGAGACGCGCTACGCCCTTACCGGCGACGAGGGTTACCTCAAAATGACGCGCTTCTGGGGCAAGCTGTTCCTGATCAATTTCGCGCTCGGCGTGGTCACCGGGCTCACGATGGAGTTCCAGTTCGGCATGAACTGGGCGGAGTACTCCAAATACGTCGGGGATATCTTCGGCGCGCCCTTGGCCATCGAGGCCACCGTGGCCTTCTTCCTGGAATCCACTTTCATCGGCGTCTGGGTGTTCGGCTGGGAGCGCCTCTCGCGCCGCGCGCACGCCGCCGCCATGTGGATAGTGGCCTTCGCCACCAACATGTCCGCGCTGTGGATCCTGCTGGCCAACGGCTGGATGCAGCGCCCCGTCGGGTACATTCTGCGCAACAACCGCGCCGAGATGGTGGATTTCTGGGCGCTCGTGACCAACCCCTACGGCTGGCTGGAATTCTTCCACACCGTCTTCGCGGGCTGGGTGATAGCCGGCTTTTTCGTGATGGGCGTCTCGGCGTGGCATTTGCTGCGCAAGAACCAGGAGGACCTGTTCAGGAAGTCCTTCGGCGCCGGGGCGGTGTTCGCGCTGGCCAGCTCGCTGCTGGTCTTCGTCGTGGGCGACATGAGCGGCGTGAACGCGGCCAAGCACCAGCCGGCCAAGTTCGCCGCCATGGAGTCGGTCTGGGAGACGCGCAGCGCGGCCCCGATGGCGCTGCTCACCGTCCCCCGCCTCTCCGGCGAGGGCAACGCCGTGGAAACGCTCAAGATCCCTTATATGCTGTCGCTGCTGGCCTTTCACGACCCGCACGCCGAGGTGAAGGGCCTCAACGACATCGCGCCGCAGGACCGCCCGCCGGTGCTGCCGGTGTTCCTGAGCTTCAGGGCCATGGTGGGGCTGGGCATGCTGTTCATCCTGCTCTCGGGCCTCGCGGTCTGGCTGTGGTACAAGGAGCGGCTGGACCAGTACCCGCTGTTCCTGAAGGTCATGCTGTTCGCCATCCCGCTGCCCTACATCGCTATACAGTTGGGCTGGATAGTAACCGAGATGGGCCGCCAGCCCTGGGCCGTCTACGGCCTGATGCGCACTGCGGACGCGGTGTCCAAAACGGTGACCCCGGGCCAGGTGTGGCTGTCGCTGGGCGGCTTCTTCGTTTTCTATTCCGCGCTGGCCCTCGTCGACGTCTGGCTGCTGGCCAGGTACGCCAAAAAAGGGATGGAGCAGTGACCGGCATGGCATGGGATCGGGTTAGCAAAAGCCCCCCGGAAGGCGAGGCTTGCGCAAGCGCCGAGCCTGGGTGGCCGAAGGCCACTGCAGTGCGCGGCAGGCGCGGCCACGGTGTGGCCTACGCCGATTTTGCGTTCCGGTCCCATGCCGTGCCGCTGGAGACTATAAGAGTCTGAGGTAAATATGGATTACGCTAAGGTTTGGTTCGTGCTGTGGGCGGTGCTGTGGACGGGGTATTTCGCGCTCGACGGGTTCGACCTCGGCGTGGGCTTCTCCGGCTGGCTGGCCGCCGACGGCGAAGAGGACCGCCGCGATATCTTCGCGTCCATCGGCCCCTTCTGGGACGGCAACGAAGTGTGGCTGGTCACGGCGGGCGGCGCCACCTTCGCCGCCTTCCCCCCCGTCTACGCCGGTCTGTTCAGCTGGCTGTACCCCGCGCTGCTGCTCATCCTCTTCTCGCTCATCGCGCGCGGCGTGGCGCTGGAGTTCCGCGGTAAAGTGCAGGACCCGGCCTGGAAAAAATTCTGGGAGCGCACCGCGGCCGTCTCCAGCCTGCTGGCCGCCCTGCTCTTCGGCGTGGCCTTCGGCAACATCTTCCGCGGCCTGCAGATAGGGCCCGACGGCTACGCCGGCACCTTCCTCGGCCTGCTCAACCCCTACGCGCTGCTGACCGGGCTGCTGTTCTGCGCCTTCTTCCTCTTCCACGGCCAGCTCTGGCTCGCGCACAAAGTGGCCGGCCCGGCCGCGGCCAGGGCGGCCCGCATAGCCGGCCGCGCCTGGTACCCGCTGCTGGGCCTGTTCGCCGCCTGGGCCGTCTACAGCTGGGCCGACACCGGCCTCTCCGCCAACTTCATCGAGCGCTCCTGGCTGCTGCTGCTGCCGCTGGGGGCCGGAGTTTCCCTCCTGGCCGCCCGGCTGCTGCTCGCCCGCGGGCGCGCCGCCTGCGCCTTCGGCTGGTCCTTCGGGGCCATAGCCCTGTTCTCGCTGGCCGGTTTCGCCGGCATCTATCCCGACCTGCTGCCCTCCCGGCTGGACCCGGCCCTGGGGCTGAACGTCTACAATTCCGCCTCCAGCGCGTACACGCTGCGGCTGATGGCCTGGGTGGTGGCGCTGTTCCTGCCGGTGGTCGTCGCCTACCAGTACTGGGTGCACCGGGTGTTCGGGGCCCCGCTGTCCGCCGCGGAATTGAAGCGCAGCGGTATGTACTAAAAGTCAATTAATAGGCCGCGCGGTTATTTGCTAATATAAACGGGACATGAGAATTAAATTCTGGGGCGCGCGCGGGTCCATTCCCGTGTCGGGGAAGAACTACAACAAATACGGGGGCAGCACCACCTGCGTGGAAGTCCGCTCCAGGAAGAACGAGCTCGTCATCATTGACGCGGGCACGGGCATACGCCTGCTCGGCAAGGAGCTGCTCAAGAACTCCCACAACAGTTTTCACATGCTGTTCACCCACTCCCACTGGGACCACGTGCTGGGCTTCCCTTTCTTCGCCCCCATCTACAACAAGAAGACGCAGATCCGCATCATGGGCTGCTCCTTCTCCTCCGACCCGGTCAGGGAGATCATCGCCAAGACGATGCAGCCCCCCGGTTTCCCGGTGAAGTTCGAGGAGATCTCCGCCCGCTTCGAGTTCGCCTCCGTCTGCGCCTCGGGCTGCGACGTGGAGGGCATGCAGGTGCTGCCCATCGAGCTCAGCCACCCCAACAACGGCCTCGGCTACAAGTTCACCGAGAGCGGCAAGACTTTCGCTTTCCTGACCGACAACGAACTCGGCTACGCGCATCCCGGCGGCCGCCAGCCGGAGGATTACGTGGCTTTCGCCCGCGGCGCCGACCTGCTGGTGCACGACGCGGATTACCTGCCCGCGGAGTACCCCAAGCGCCGGACCTGGGGCCATTCCACCTGGGAACAGGCGCTGGACCTGGCCCTCAAGGCCGAGGTCGGCTCGCTGGGGCTTTTCCACCACAACCAGGACCGCTTCGACCGGGACGTGGACCGCGTCGTGGACGAATGCTCGCGCCGCGCCAAGCGCTACGGTTCCAAGCTCAAATGTTTCGCGGTCAGGGAAGGCCAGGAAGTTAAATTCTAACCGCTGGAGACGTACAACATGATGCCCGCAAACTTCAACCTCTACTCCGCCTGGATGGACCCGTATTTCTACGTCTGGGCCGCGGTTTTCGCGGCGGCCCTGTTCTCCCTGATCTATTCGCTGCGCAGCTACATGGCGCTTAAAGCCGAAAGACCGGAGGAGGAAGACGCCGCCCCCGCCGCCGAGCCGGAAGAGCAGGAACAGAACCCTTTCCTCGATGAGCCCGCCGGCGAGAAGACGCTGGTGCTCGCGCCCGGCGAGCAGCAGGCCTACCTGCCGGAGGCGCCCGAAGAGCAGGCCGCCCCCGAGGCCGCCGCCGAGATCCCGGCCGAGACTCCCGCCGAAGAGCCGCAGCCCGAGCCGCAGCCCGAGC
>PHAL01000067.1 GCA_002840355.1 Elusimicrobia bacterium HGW-Elusimicrobia-3
GTTTCGCCATACCGAATCGCCGCCGGCCTCTTTGTTGTCTATCGAGGGCGATATCGTGTCGATAACAATGCTCCGCGTAGACGACCATTCCGAGTAGTTGTCCGCTCCGTCGACGGCGCGGGCGCGCCAGTAGTAGCGTCCCGAATCCAGCGGGTCGACGGTTTCATAATACGACGTGGCGCTCTGCGCCGAAAGCTCGTTAACCGTGAAAAATATGTCGGTAGAGATGTGTAATTCGTAGGACGCGATAGCCGCGCTTTCCGACGAGGAATCGCTCCAGTCGAATACCGGGAGCGGATTTGAGGACGCCAGGCCGTCGGCGGGACTCAGCGGCACGGGCGGCGTAGGCGGCGACGTCGAAATCGTCAGGGTAAAGCTTGACGAATACGCTGAATAATTGCCCGCTCCGTCGACGGCGCGGACGCGCCAGTAATAGCCGCCGGAACCAAGATTGCGTTCGACCGGAGGCGCCGATGCGTACTCCGAAGACGCAAACACAGCAAACGCGGAATCCGTCGATACGTAGAATTCGTAACCGGCGACTCCCGAATGCGCGTCTGTCGCCTGTGACCAGTCGAAAGCGACCTGTGTATTGTTTCCCGTGCTCCCGTCAGCGGGAGACGAAAGCGAGGGCGCCGAAGGAGCAAGGACGTCCTTGCGGATAAAGAACTCGTCGGTAAAATCCGCGAAGTTCGCCGCAGAATCGAACACCCTCAACGAAACATAGTTCGTGCCGTTCGGGAGCAAGCCCCATCTCTGGGCCGTCAGAGGCCAGGGTTGTTCGTAATATGTCGCGCCGATCGGAAGCGAGTTTATCGGCGTCCAGTTGAAAATCATGGTTCCGCTTTGTCCGGTGGAATTCCAGACCCTGTAATAAGCGCTCGTCAGACCGGCGAGGGCGTCGTAAAATCTTACGTCGTAAGCTGTCCCCGATGATTTTTTCCAGACGTAATCTCCGTCGACGTTTGATATGCGCGAAGGAACTGCGGTATCCATAACGACGGAATAACTCGAAGAATAAACCGACACGTTTCCCGCCGCGTCCCGAGCGCGGACTCTCCAGTAATACAACGCGGACGCGAGCGGGCGCGAGACCGACTGCCCCGCGGCGAACTCCGACGACGTAAACACCGAAAAGTTGGACGCGGTCGAAACGTAAAACTCATAGCCGGCGACGCCCGACGCCGAATCGCTCGACGCGTTCCAGCCGAATGAGAGCGGCGTCTGGTTGGTTGCCGCGCCGGTCAGCGGGTATGACAAAGACGGCGCGGTGGGCGCGGTCGTGTCCTTTTTAATATAGAAAAGATTTTCGCCGACGGCGGAACCGCCGGCGCCGTCGAATACTTTAACGTGAATTCTATTGGTTCCATCCCTGATACCGTTCCACACACTCGAAGATAATTGCCACGGAGTCGCGTAGGAATCAAGCGCAGCGGCGAAGGTCATATTGTCGGTCCAATCCAGAATCATCTGCGACGATTGTGCCGTACCGGTGGTGGCTTTAACCTGGAATTTTGAAAGATTTGAACCGCCGGAATCGTTGAAAGTAACGGAATATGCGCCGTCGTTTGCCTTGCGCCATACGTCGTCGCCCGTCTGATTGTTCGCCATTGTCGGCGGCACTATGTCGTGACGGTCGAGCGCCATATGTGACGGTTCGCGCGTACCGTCGGAAACGGCCGTGTCTCTTACGGATTTCCCCGCCCACGCCGAGCCCGTCCAATTAACCACGCTCAACGCTCCCGACTGGTCGAGAACATAGCACATAATTTTATTCTGATTCGGGTCGCCGAGCAGTCCTATGGTGTTGATGTCTCCGGAAAGATTCATTGTTCCGGCGGACGTCTTGGGCGCGGTGTTGGGCGTGAGGGCTCCCGTCTGCGAGACGGGGTCGTGCCACCCGTCGGACGGCGACCAGAACAGATAAGAAATCTCGCGCGAGTTAAGGTCTCCCGCGACGGAAACACAACGTCCCGAATCTTTTTCCCAAGCGATGTCCGCAGCGCGGGAGGCGTTGGTTTCAATGGCTGCATCTTTGGCCGGCGGCGCCGACCACGCCGACGAGCCGTCCCAAATGCTTACGTTCCACGAAGGATTTCTGGGGGGCGGCGTTCTTCCCACCGCCGTGACCGCAAGCCGGTCGGACGTCGGGTCGGCGGCGAGTTTAACCCAGTATATATCGTCGCCGAAAGCGGGACCGCCCGCGGAAACCGTGGCCCATACGGACGCCGTCGACGACCAGAGCGAATAGCGTATTGTGCTGGTCGGCTGCCCCCACATAACCATGGCGCGGCCGGAGTTTCTTTCCCACGCAACGTCGAAACTTTCGTAAATATTCGATTCCGCGGCCGTCGTATGCACCATAGTGGATACCGACAGAAACTTATTGCTCGCGCCGTCCCATACGGCGCTGAAGATATAAGAATTGGAATCAAGCGCAGCCATAATTATCTGATTGGACGAAGGACGGGACGCAAGACGCAGCCACTGCACGGCGCCGCTCATTCCGCTCATCGCATATGAAACAGGCGCGGCCTTTCCGACTACCCAGTCGGCGGCCGTGGAAGACCATACGCGATAACCGACGGCGCCGGTAGTTCCGTTGTAATAAGTCACCAGCGCCCGTCCGGAGTTCCGCTCATAAGCCACGTCGAACGCTCTGTATCTGTCGTCGATAAGCGTGGAGTTAACCTGGCCGAGCATGTCCGTCCACGACGAGCCGTCGAACCTCTGCAAATAAATTTTTCCGCTTCCCGCGGCGGCGTTACCCGCCAGGACACCGACTATTTTCTCATTTCTGAGAACAGGACACGCCGCGACTCGCGTCCACCTTACCGTCGAAGCGGCCGAGGCGGCGTTGGCCGAAACGCTCCAATCGGGAGGTGTCCACCGGCTGACTTTCGGAGTGCTTAGCGCTCCCGATCCCCATAACATATGGCCCGCAGCCGCGCCCGGCGGAGCGGGCAAGGATGATGCCGCGTTTGAAGTGGAAAAATTACCGGCTTTATCGACGGCGCGCGCCATAAAATAATAAGTCGATCCCTGATTCAGACCCTCGACGAGGTAGTTCTCGCGGCTTCCGGCAACTCCGGGCGCAAACGGATTGTCGATTTGGGTATATCCGCCCGTATCGAAATTTGACACGGGATTTGTATTTTCCCAGCGGCGGATTCTGTACCATCCGGAATAAGCGTCGCCCTCGACATAGGTTCCGGCCAAATTACCGTCGAGACCGTTATCGCCGGGCGCAAGCCACGAGAGTCGTATCTGCCCGGCGTAATCGCCCGCGGATGCGGCGAGCGTGGTCACTGCGTAAGGCGACAAGGAATCCGCAGCGGCCATTGTTTGCTGCGGCGAAAAGGCGGCGGGCGAAATATTGCCGACCGCGTCGACACTCTTTACGGCGGTATAGTAGTAACGTCCCTGGCTTAATCCCGTCAAAGTCCTGTATTCCGTGCCGCCGGAGAAAGCGGGGCTCCAATTCTGCAGAAACGTCCCGACGGCGGGATTTCCGTCGAAGCCGGATTCAGTGATCTGGAATGTGGCGTATTTTACCGTGTAGTAAGAAATTCCGCCGCCGGGCGCGGGATCGAGCGGCGACGTCCATGAAAGGTTTATCCGGCCTTCGCCGGCGCCCGTCTCTTGCGAAATATCCGTTATGACCGACGGAGGGACAGTGTCCTTCTTGACGAAATAAACATCGTCGAGAGAGGTTACGTTTCCCGCCGCGTCGAACGCGCGAACGGAAACATAGTTGTATCCCTGAGAGAGCGCGGAGAAGTCCGGCTGATGCGCGGATGTGTATTCATCAAGATTCAGTCCGGAGAATATGGCGGTCCAGCCCTTTACAAGTTGGCCCGTGCGGGCAGGCCCGGTCGAAACATAGTACTGGGCTGAATCCAGCAGAGAAACCGCGTCTCTGAAGCTCACGCTGTAATTTCTCGACGATGAATACCACGTTTCGTCATCGGTCTCATTATCCGTTATTACGGGAGGGGTGGTATCCTTGCGGACATAAAACGCGTCCTCCAAAACCGAATAATTGCCGAGCGCGTCGTAACAGGCGACCGAAACATAATTGCCGGCGCCCTCGGACATATTCAGAAAGGCATCGGCGCTCAATTGCCACGGCGTCATATAGTAAGTGGCGTTGATATTGTCGAGAATCGTGCGCCACCCGTCGAGCAAATCGCCTCCGCCCGACGGAGCGGAGCGCACGGACGTCCGGAAATACTTTACGCCGGAATGTTCATCGCGGAACGAAACGGAGTATGACCCGTTGTTGGCCTTACGCCAGGCGGTATCGCCCGACTGGTTATCGTCTATAACCGGCGGCAGAGTGTCTTTAAGCACGCGGAAGGCGTCAACCCACGCGGTTGTGTTGCCGGCCATATCCGCCGCGCGCACGGAAATATAGTTGGTTCCGTTTTGAAGCAAATCAAACGCGGCAGGCCACGGCGAGGCGTAATACGTGGCCCCGATGTTGACGGCCGACGCCTGAGGCGTGGTCCACGACACAAGGGCGGTTCCTCCCAAAGCCGGCGCCGTGCGCGCCGTGTATTCCAGCGATTTCAGTTTATCGGTGCGCCCCGCCGATATTCTGTCGCCGGCAAAAACGCTGTAATTCCGTCCGGTCTGCCGCCAGACGGAATCGCCGCCGGATTCCTGGTTCGTTATAGTCGGCGGCGTAGTGTCTTTAAGAACGAAAAAAGCGTAGTGCGTGGCGGAGTTGCCCGCTATGTCGGTAAGTATAACGTGGACATAATTGGTGGAGTTTTCCCTCAACGCCGCGAAATTGACCGTCCAGTCGGCGACGTAGCCGTGCGAAGAGACAGCCGTGGCAATGGCTTGCGGCCCGTATATTGTCTGAGACGAGGGCTCGGAGGAGGCCGCGATTCTGTAATCGGCGCGGGAAATCATCGACAGTCCGTCGTAAAAATCCACGTTGTAACCGCCGGAGCGGGCGGCGGCAAGCCATATTTCGTCGCCGCCGGAAGCGTAATCACTGTAAGAAATCACCGGAGACGAAGTATCCTTTTTGATGTAAAAAACGTTTTCAAGGGTAGACGTTTTTCCCGCCACGTCCCATGCGCGCACCGATACGTAGTTCCAGCTTGATTGAAGGGCGGCGAAATCCGGGTGCCATTTATCGTTGAATGAATTTTGCCCCAGCGCCGAGAATATGTCGGTATGCCCCTTGACCACGGTGTCATACTGAGACGGCCCGGCGCGCACGATGTACTGCGCGGTGTCCAGTCCCGAACCGGCGTCATTGAAATAAACCGCGTAGCCGTCGGGCTTGGCGGCGGCGCGCCATGAATCGTCGCCCGCCTGCTGGTCATTTATCGACGGCGGAGTCGCGTCCACAAGAACCGTCGCCTCCGGCGCAGTCGCCGAAGACGGCGGGTCGGCGGCTCCGGCGTTAAGAGCGTTATCATAAGGCACTAACCTGAATCCGTAAGTTCCTTCGACGGACGCCTCAAACCACGCCGGATTCGCCGTGGTCGAAGCATACAGCGTGTAAGTGTAGGGCGGTTCCGTCTGGGAAGTGTAATATATTTTGACGTGACTTATTCCGGAGAATCCCCCGTCGGAAACTGTGTAGGGTATTTCAAAGGCGAGCGAGGACGAAAAACCCGCGACATCGAGGAAAGCCGTCGGCGGCTGAGTGTCTTTCAAAATATAAAACGCCGCATCGACGGTCGTCGTTGAAAAGGATTTGTCGACGACGCGCACTGAAATATAGTTTGTTCCGGAAGCAAGCATCGTCCATTGCTGCGACGTCAACTGCCACGGAGTCGCATATGAAGTGGCTCCCGAAATCACCGTCGATCCGTCCGTCCAGTCGAATATATAGGGCGACGCGGCATAACCGACGCTCGACGCGCGGATTTGATATTTACCGAGACGGGAACCGCCGGTATCCTCAAAACTTACGGCATACGCCGAAGCGCCGTCTTTTCGCCATACATCATCGCCGGATTGCGCATTATTTATGGTCGGCGGGACGGTGTCTTTCAGGACGTAAAAAACATCGGCCGACTGCGTTTCATTATCGGCGAAGTCGACAACTCTGACCCAAACGCAGGACGTCGAGCCCGATATTATGGAAGTCCACGCGGCGGACGGCAACTGCCAGTTCGGCGTGTACTCGTGCGTTGCCGTGGAAATGACCGCGATCCAATCGGTAAGAAACACCGAGGCCGACGGATAACTGGCTGTCCTTACGTCGAATCTTTGAACGCCGGAACCGGACGCGGCGTCGCGGAAATCGACATTGTAGAAAGCGTTGTTCGCGTTTCGCCAATTATCGTCTCCCGCTTGATTATTGACGACGACGGGAGGCGTGGTGTCCTTCCTGACATAAAAAGCGTCCGAGAGTGTGTCGGAATTGTAACCCCGCGACGGAGACCACGAATTGTCGAAAACTCTTGCGGAGACATAGTTGCGCCCTTCGGGCAGCGCGTTCCACGACTCCGCGGATAACGGCCACGGCGTGTGATAGAAAGTCGTCCCCGCAACGGACGTCCCCGATGAAGTCCAGTCCTGCACAGTAGCGCCCGACCCAAGCGCGCCGCGCATTATCTTAATCTGAAATTCCCTGAGTCCCGCTCCGCCAGCGTCCTGAAATCCCACGGAATAGACGGCGGCGCCGGTTTTTCTCCACGAATCGTCGCCCGGCTGATTGTCGGATATCGACGGGTTCGTTATGTCTTTAAGAACAGTGAACGCATTGTAGTGTGTGGCATACCGCAAAAGAGTGTCCCATGATCTGGCGGACACAAAGCAAGTCGCGCCCTGCGGCAGCGCGTTAAAATCTATCTGCCAGTCGTTTGTAAAGTACGCCGCGCCGGCGGGCGATGTTATATCGGTCCAATCCTTTACAAGCGTGCCGCCTGCGCGCTCACTGGACGTGTATACCGCATACTGCACGGCGGCAAGTCCTCCGACGGCGTCGTAAAAATCGACATCGTATTGAGCGCCCGTGTTATTTATCCACTGACCGCCGCCGGTCTGATTAACCGTGATTACGGGCGGAGAGGTGTCGATATTAAGCGAATAGGCGGACGTGAAACCGGAATAATTGCCCGCGGCATCCTCGGCGCGAACTCTCCAGAAATACTTTCCCTCGCCGACGGCAATCGCGTTGGCGGCCGACGTCACGCGCTCCGAAGAAACCGTCATCGCAAAATCCGCCGAGGTGGAAAGATAAAACCCGTAAGCCGCGACGCCCGAGCCGCCGCGCGAACCGCCATCATCGGACGGCTCCCACGAAAAAGACATAGCCGTCTGTCCGGTGGTTTCACCGTCGAGCGGCGACGACAGAGCCGGCGTCGACGGCGGCGTGGTATCCACAAGCACACTGAAGTAAGAAGCGCTCGTCGCGCGGTTGCCGGCCCAATCCTCGGCGGCGACCCGCCAGTAGTGTGTCGCCTGATTAAGCAAAAGCGGGGCCGCCGTCGATAAGGTAACCGACGAAATATTTATCGGGCTGAAATTCTGCGACGAGGACACTTCAAGGACATATCTTCTGACACCGGTGAAAGAATCTTCCGACGACACCCAGCCGAACGACACCGTATTCTGATTGGCAGCCGAAACATTCGCGGGCGTCTGCAATACCGGCGCAGTCGGCGGCGTCGTGTCTCTCCTGACGGAAAATACCGACGACCACGCGGAAAAGTTGCCGGCGGCGTCGGCTGCGCGGACCCGCCAGAAATGCGTCGTCTCGCCCGAAAGCGCGGTTATGACAAGATTCGTATATACCTGCGAGGATATTTCGGGCGGTGAAAAATCACCGCTTGCCGAGACCTCGAACTGATAAAAAGTTACGCCGCTCGTCAAATCCGACGACGCCTGCCACGAAAACACAACCGAATTCTGATTGGTGGCTCCGCCGTCGAGCGGCGAGGAAAGCAGCGGTACCGTCGGCTGGGTGGTATCCTTGCGCACAACGAATACGTCGTAGAGTGTTGAAGTGGCGCCTTCGGAATCGTAGGCCTTTATTGCGACATAATTGACACCTTCGATTAACTGCGCCCAAATGGCGTAGTCGGGCGTGAAAGTCGCGGGAATGACGCGCCAGTCATCGTTGTATTCCACGACATCGCCGGTAGATATTACGATTGTTTCCGGCACGAGAAGATTACCGCCGCCGTATGGCGCGTCGTAAACCACGACCGCAGCCGTCGACACAAAGGCATCCTGACCAACGGCGAAATCGACGTCGAAGTATCTCGACAGAAAAGCGTCGCTAGAACCGTGCCATTCGTACGTGTCCGTTTCGTTTATGGTAATTATCATCGCGGTGGGGGTTGTGCGCAGCACTCTGAACGCGTCTATATGCGTAGACGTATTTTGAGCCAGGTCCGCGATATTCACGGACACGTAGCAAGTCGTTCCGACGGGAAGAGCGGTAAAATCGATTTTCCACGGGGTGTCAAAATATGTCGCGCCCGCCGTCAGACCGGATATACCCGTCCATCCTTTCCTTTCTGTTCCCGTCATTCCCGTCGAAGTGTATATCGCGTAGCGGGCAGAGGACAATCCCGATGCGCCCGGCTGCCTTCCCGGGGTTTTTGCGTCGAACAAATCCGCGTCGACAAACCAGTCGGAATGGGTGTATTCGTAGTAGTCGTTATTGACGACGGCAAACGGAGGAGTCGTATCTTTGAGAATCAAGAAAGCCGCCTCGCTCAATGTCTTTACGTAACCCGCGGCGTCGTAACACCTTACGAATACGTGGCTCGTCGTTCCTTCGGGGAGAACGACGAAAGCCGCCGAGGAAACAGACCACGAAGAAGCGTAGCTTTGATAAGATGCGGTGCCGGAAAAAATATTTGTCCAGTCAAAAATAGTCGATCCGGACGGATCGGTAATCCGGTACTGCGCGGTGGTAACACCCGACACCGCATCGTTGAAAAACACGCCGTAAAGCGTTCCGCTCGACGAGCGCCACGACAAATCGCCCGTCTGGCTCTTTTCAATCCAGGGCTCCGAGGCGTCTTTTTTGACGTAGAACACCGGCTGCGAACTCTCAAAAGAATGACCCGCTCCGTCGGAAGAGCGCACGAACACATAGTTCGTCCCTTCCCATAAATCGGCGAACGACACGCTCCAGTCGTTGTAATATCCCGAAGTTCCGGTGGATGTAAATATGTTCAGCCACCCGCGCGGCCACGCGGTATCCGACGGAGACGGACCCGACCTTACGATATATTGAGCGCCTCGCAGAAGCGATTCCTTATCCTCAAAATCGACATTATAAACGGATCCGCCATAACGCTGCCACACGTCATCGCCCGTTTGATTGTTCAGAACGCGGGGCGGCGCGGTATCTTTGAAAACATAAAAAGCGTCCGTCAGCGCCGTCGACGTGTTATAGGCAAAATCAACGGCGCGAGCGGATATGTAATAGCGGCGCGAGGAGGAGTTCATCTGATTCCACACCGAAGCGGGCAGCGCCCAGTCCTGAGTGTATTCATACGTCGACGTGGATAAAACGGCGGTCCAATCGGAAACGTAAGGCGGCAATCCGCCGGCGGTCGTCGACACTCGGATGTCGAATCTCATTACGCCGGATCCGGAAGCGGCGTCCCTGAAATCCACGTTATAGAATCCGCTGTTGGATGTGCGCCAGGTATTATCGCCCGACTGATTATTAAGGGCGACGGGCGGGGTCGTATCCTTGCGGACGTAAAACGGCTGAGGATACTGCGTCACACTCTGCGCATTGCCGGCGCCGTCATAAACGCGAACGAGTATGTGATTCTCCCCCTCGGTCAATGTTCCGAAATCGGGGACCCAGTTTAATCCGTAATAATTCTGCTGATACGACGAAAATATATCCGTCCAGTCGGCGGGATAATAAGTCGCGCCTCCGGCCAGATAGCGCGCCGGCCTGTACTGCGCCGAAGCCAGAGCGGATCCGCCGTCGTCCTGGAAATATACGGAGTATCCCGCCGCCCGGGATTCTTTTATCCACGAAGAATCGCCGGATTGCTGGTCGTCTATAACCGGCGATGTTATATCCTTTTTAACATAAAACGCGTCCGTGTATGTCGTCGCATTACCGGCAAGATCGACCGCCCGCACGGAGACGTAATTGGTTACGTTCTCCATTAAGGGCGTAAATGAGACACGCCACTCCGACAGATAAGAGGGCTGGCCTATCGGCGGGATTTCTATGTCTGTCCAGTCGATACGAAGTGGCGCTCCCAGTATCGGTGTCGTAGATACGGCGTACTGTATGCTGTGAAGCTCGCTTTGGGCGTAACCGGAATCCTGAAAAAATACCTTGTACGTTTTGCCGCTCACCCTTTGCCATTCGTCGTCGCCGGTCTGTTGATTGTCCACCTGCGACGGCGTCGTGTCGACGGTAACCGAATAATACGACGGATAGCCCGACACGTTCTGCGCTCCGTCCCGCGCGCGCACACGCCAGTAATACACTCCCT
>PHAL01000068.1 GCA_002840355.1 Elusimicrobia bacterium HGW-Elusimicrobia-3
CCGCCATAACGCTGGCCGGAACGCCGACGCCGAGCCGTCTTACTACGGGAGCGATTTTCTTTGAGAACCAGACGACATCCGCCAATTCAGGATGGCTAACCACCAATTCGTGGCCCAACTCGGGACTTTCGACCAACACTCTTTATAACTACACAATAACCACCAAAAACGGCGACGGCGCTCTCAATGAGTCAAGCGATATTCTGCCCAGAGCCACCAGAATCGAATCGCCGGGTTCCATAGAAACCATTGAAACTCTGGAAACGTCCATCACTCTTAAGGTCAAAAACGCCCAGGGCGGAAATGCGTTCTCGAATCTTACGTCCGGCGATTCCGGCATATACTTCTGGGGAATAAACATCTCCACGAATTCCGGCTGGATACAACAGACCACGTGGACTCTGACGGGTCTTTCTCCGTCGACAAAATACGGCTTCAACGTAAAAACCCGCAACCGCGACGGTCTCATCGAATCCAATCCGCTGGCCGACGGCTCCACTTTCTACACGGCTCCCGAAGCCGTCTCAATAAATTCTCTTTCCACCGGCGACCCGACCGATACGGCCATACACCTTATGATTTCGTCCGGCACCAACGGCATTGAAACCCTTTATCAAGTTGCCGTCTCTACGGTCGAGGGCTTCGCGTCGGGTACGACTTATTACGTCGATGCCACGCTGGGAATACTTGTAACGAATCCGAATACGACATGGAACATACACGACGTATGGCGCAATGACGGCGGCGGCAAAAATGTGGCGGAACTTTCCGGCAACACGATGTACAACTTCAAAGTAAGAGCGAAAAATCCGCAGAACACGATATCCCCGTGGTCCGCCGTCGGCCAGCGCTCTACCAATTCAAGCGCTCCCGAGAATCTTGCGGCCGCGGCGCTGTCTTCATCGACGATAAGAATAACATGGACGGGCACGGGGCCCAAGTATCAAGTGGAGCGCGCGACATGGAACGCGCCCTCGGCGGTCGCGCCCCAGACGAACGGCTGGACAAGAATTTCCGATTGGAGCGCGGGCGCTTCTTTCGACCACGAAGGCCTGAGCGCCAACGTGCGCCGCTGGTACCGCGCGCGAGCCGGCAACGACGGGGACGTCGGCGTGAGCAACTGGGCCGGCAATAACGTCAACCGCTACACGCTTGCCGCGCTTCCGGCGGCGGCGGCATTCGCCGACGTTTCATCGTCGGAAATCCGCGCCGGCTGGACTTCGGGCGGCAACCCCGATCTTACCGAGTACAAAGTTTTCGTCTCGTCGGCAGGCGTCGGCGTCTCGACGATAACATCCTACGGTTATACGCCCGACCTCGCGTCGCAACTATTCCAATTCCTTGACTTGAACACGACCTATTACTTCTGGGCCCGCGCCAGAAACGGCAACAACATAGAGTCCACCGACCGCGTCCTCGGCTCGACTTCCACGCTGTGCGCCGCTCCCGCCGCCCCGTCGATGGTAGCGGCTTCGACGCACACTGTTTGGGTCGGCATAAACGACGCGGGAAATCCGCCGTCAAGCAAATATGCCCTGAGAATAAGTTCGCCGAACGGGATTCTTCGCTACGCTCAGAATGACGGCGCTCTCGGTGATACACCTTTCTGGAAAACAAAATCGGATTGGTTGGTGTCCGGTTCGACCGTCGTCGGCCTTCTGACGAATACGTCGTATTTCGTTGATGTGAGCGCTCTCAATAACAACGGCATCGCTACGACTTTCTCCGCAGGGTCGGCGAAATTCACCTACGCGGCGGTTCCTCAGGCGGGCTCGTTTGCAGTATGGACGACCTCGATAACGGCGAACTTCGCTTTCGCGGGAAACCCGCAAAACACGTTTTATCAGGTGCGTCGCGCCACACATTCGCAGATCACGGGTTCCGTCGAAAATGCCGACGGCGTAGATATAACGTCGGGGACCTTCGCGTCGCTTAACCCCAACAACCGTCAATGGTTCTGGGCGAGAGCGAAAAACGGCGACAATATCTGGAGCGACCACGCTTCCTTAGGCGCCAAATACACCCGTATCGAGACCGCGTCAAATATGAGTTTCGCAGTTCACTGGACGTCGATCACCGCGACCGCGGCGGACAGTTTCACTTCCTTAGGCGACGGCGAAAGCAGAATTATTTTACGCGAAACCAGAACCGTCCAGTCCTCGACTCACACATCGAGCGGGAATTTAAATTGGACCTGCGACGGCACGCTTGCGCCCAACACGACCTACGGATTCACCGTGCAATCCTTCAACGGCGACGGCCTCGCCAACGCCGAAAGCGCCGTGACTCTCAAAGCCACGCGCATAGAAAATCCGACGGGTCTTGAGTTTATCGAAACCTCGACGTGGTATGTGAAGGTCGCTCCCCGTAACGAGTTCAGCTCTCTTAATGTCGGGCTTTCCGGCGTCGAGATACAGAGAACCGGCTCGGCGGATTCAAGCGGCTATCAGAACTCCACCTCGGCGTGGACGAACAACGGGCTCGACGCTTCGCGCATTTACTACTATCGCGCCAGATCCAAAAACCGCGACGGCCTTGCCAACGACTGGTCGAACGCATTCTCGACTTACACAAGAGCCAATCCTCCCGCCCCCGGGTCGCCCTCGATTCCGGGCAGAGGCGTGAATTTCATAGAAATCAACTGGTACGAAAACAACAATTCCACTTATACCTATTATTACGTCGAGGGTTCGTCGGTGTCATACGGCGGCGAGCCCACCAACGCCAGCGGCTGGCTGCCCAATACCACCTACTATCTTCTTAATCTTGTGCCCAACACATCTTATTACCTCAGAGTCAAAGCCAGGAACGCTTCAAACATTGAAACCGCCTGGACCCAACTCGGCGCGGCGTGGACCAATATAGAATTCGTCACCGGCATTTCTTTCGACGGAGTTTTCCGCACAAGCGCCACGCTGAGCGCTTTGGGCGGCCCTTTCACCAGGGCCGGCGCGGGCCTCTCCGGAGTTTCCATAGGCGTATACAGAGACGAATATTACACCGAATTGCGCAGTTCCAAACCATACGACGCGAGCGCCGCTCATACACCCGTCAATCTTGTCGCCAACACCACATACTACTTCACCGCCAACTCACGCTCCGGCGACGGCGATGAAAACGAATCCGTCGGCACGCTGAGTTCTCCGATAAGCAAGATAACTCTCATCGAACGCCCCGCCGGAGTCAAGTTCGGCGCGATAACCAACACCTCGATACAGGCCGCTCCCGACGGTAATTTCACCAATCTTTCGTCGACGGGTTCGGGCGTGATAACTTATTCGCTGAGCGCTTCCACCAATTCCGGATGGCGCGGCACAACATCGTACTTCACAATTTCCGGCCTTTCGCCCAACACCGTTTACACATTCAAGGCCGATTCCAGAAACCGCGCGGGCGTCGCAAGCGGGGAAACACTCAACGTATCGACGTACACACTGGCAAGTTCGCCTCTGGCGTCGGTATTCACCGGAATCACGACAACTACGGTAAGAGCGAGTTGGACGGCCGGGCTGCCCGCGAATCCGGAGAATACCGAATATTACGTCGAAGCGTCGTCGGTATCGCCCGCCGGCCCGTACAATTATCACAACGGATGGCAGACAAGCATTTACCGCGACTTCGACAATCTTTCGCCGAACGTAAAATATTATTTCCGCGTCAAATCGCGCAACTTCGCCGCCGCCGAGTCCGAGTGGGTGGATCTTGGAATGAAGTATACCCTGATAGAGCAGGTAACCTCGGCGAACTACGCCGTGTATCCGTCGAGCATAAGCATAACCGCCTCGCCCCAGCCGTCCAATCTCGACGAAGGGAGTTCCGGAATAATATTCACGAACCTCACCACGGGCGTAAACTCCACCTGGATAACCAATATCAGTTACGTATTCGGCTCGCTGACGCAGAACACGACTTACCAGTTCCGCGTGAACACCAAAAACGGCGACGGCGTATCGAATACCGCCTACAACCTGCCGCTGTCGTGCACACTGATAAATCCCGCGACCGGCGTCGCGTTCGGAAACTTCTCGGCCACGACCGTAGATGTCCGCGGAGCGGGGAACTTCCCGTCGAACCTGGGCGCGGGACTTTCGGCCGTAGCCGCCGAAATCCGCAACGCCGACCTCGACTACTCGTCGCACGTGTGGGTGCCGTCTGAGAATACGCACACGTTCGTGGGACTTTCCACGAACACCGCTTATACTTTCCGCGCTAACTCCCGCAACCAGTTCGGCGCAAGCCCGTCGTCGACATCGTGGGTTACCAGATATACTTTGGCGGCCACGCCCGGCGCCGTGAGTGTTTCCACGACTACGCTTTCATCGCAGCTTGTCATAAACTCTCTGAACACGAACACCAACCCCAACGGTCCCACTGAGTTTACTGATTTCGCCATCGCGGTGGCCACGTCCTCGATATGGCCCACCACATATTACGTCGACGCGGGCGGCGCGATCGTGCCGGAGCCTGACTGGATATCTTCGGGATGGGGCGGCAAAAACGTCAACGGTCTTGCGCCCAATACGACCTATTACTTCAGCGCCGTCGCCAGAAACGGCGACGGAATAGTCACGGCCTTCGGCCCGTCGAGTTCCAAAGCCACGCGCGCGGCGACGCCTCAAATCGTCTCCGTCGAGCCGGACTCAGGCGGCCCCTCGTCCAAACTCCTCGTCAATTATTCCGGCGCGGCATATCAATATAAACTCTGGTACGCGACTTATTCCGCGACGGAAGCCAACCGCAACCTTCTTTCCGACTGGGCAATATCCACTTCGACGCTGCACGAAGGATTAAGCCCCAACAAGAAATACCATTACTGGCTAAAATCACGCAACGTCGGGTTCGTCGAAAGCGAGTTCTCCGACGAAGCCAATGGGTGGACTCAGGCCAGCCCGCCCGTTTCATACAATCCGTTCTACTCACCGGCGAGCGTCTCTCAGGATTCCATGCAGATAAACTGGACGGCGGGTTCTCCGGCGAATCCTTCGGGCACCTACTATAAAATACAACGCGCCACGTCGTCGGATTTCGGCGGCAATATAAGCGAACTCAGCGTCCAGAACACCTATTATTATTACGACGGAGCGCTTGCCCCGAACCGCAGATATTTCTTCCGCGTCGCGGCCAGGAACAACGCCGACATACCCGTGTGGACACAATATTCCGCCCTCAACCAACCCGCCGACGGCCGCGCAACCTTGATAGAATCTCCGACGGGTATAACCGTTCCGCCGGAATTTGTGACCACCACGGCGTTAAGAGCAATCGCCGACGGAGAATTTTACAACCTCAACAATCCCGACGGCGGCAACAGCTCCGCGATAAACTTAATGTATAGTTCGAACGCCGTTACGGGAGTCGCCAGGGGCTACGGGCAGCAAAGTTATTGGGATATTTCGGGACTCACGCCCAACACTACTTACACATTCAGCACGATATCAAAAAACTGGGATAATATAGCCAACGACTGGCTCCCCTACACCTCCACAACAGCCACTCGCATAGAAAATCCGACGGGAGTCGAGTTCATCGTATCTTCAATGACGATACAGTCGCGGCCTGTTTTCGCATCGGGACCTGCTAATCTTGGGCTTGGTCAATCGGGCATAAAACACTGGGGCATAAACACGATGAGTTTGAGCCCGGACGACAACATAGAGTACATACAATCAACGTCGACCTGGCGTCTGTGGAGCGATCTGAGCCCCAACAAACTTTATAACTTCCAGATAAGAACCAAAAACCGCCAAGGCACACTCAACGACTGGGTAACGGGATTTTCGACCTATACGCACTGTGTCCTGCCCTCGACTCCGACGGTTCAGGATAATCCCGGGGACCACACGCCGCCATCCGGAACCCACTTTACGAGAGTAATAGTCGAAGGCGACAATCCCGTCGGATCGGGCAAAACGGATTTCGCCGTATGGAGCATCAACGATGGCCAGTGGCTCAACGGACTTGGCGGAATTCAGGCATCCGTCCAATGGTCAACCTCGACGGTGTGGTACCATTACAACCTTAACGCCAACACTCTCTACCGGTATCGCGTGAAAGCGCGCAACATCGCCGCCATCGAGACCGTGCTGTCGTCAACGGGCTCGGTCACGACCGGGCCGGGAGCCGCAGATTGGATAACGGCGGCGGAAAGAAGCGTGGTGGCCGAAGGCGAACTATACAGGATAAAGTGGGATTGGGCCGACGTAGGCGGCGCGAATTATTACGAACTCTGGATTTCCACGGACGGCGCCTACTACGAACAAATGGCCGGCATAACGACGGAATTGACTACGTCTTACTACACCGGTCACTATCCCGATAAACCGAATAAAAAATTCTGGGCGAAGGCCAGGGGCAAACAAGCGGGCTTAAGCGGCTACGGCGGATGGTCTCCTTCCACATGGACATACACCCAGATAGAACGCGCCCAAATGGTGGAACTCAACGTTACATCATCCACGCAAATAGCGATGCGCGCCCGCTCGATAGTAAACGACATCCCCGCCGGATTCAGCCGGATTCAGGAAGGGTCATCGGCCATATCCTACTGGTGCTCCACCTCGCCTTCCGTCAGCCCGACGGTATTCTCGTCGTCGGTGAGTTGGACGCAGACCACTTCCTACTTCCAGCTTCCCGGTTCCCTTACCCCCAACACGACATATTACTTCAAGGCGCAATCCAGAAATGCTTTGGCTGAAGTTATGGCGGTTTCATCCGTCGCCGACTCGACGGTCACGTGGGCCAACTCTCCGTCCGCGCCCGCCCTCGTCGTGGCCACGTCCGACACGCTCAGAATCGCGGTCTCCGTCAACGGCAATCCGACGCATACGCTTTACGCGATTTACTTCGACGTTCCCGTGGAGCGTTATGTGGACGCCTCCGGCAACGCGGTATCGGCGACACCCGTGTGGCGCACTTACTCGGACTGGAACGGCGCGGCTGGCATCATCGTAGGCGGACTTGTAAAATCGGCCGAGTACAAAGTAAAGAGCCGCGCTCAAAATTCCCTGAGCATTCTTACGGCTTGGAGCCCGACTCTCACCGCCTATACCCTCGGCGGACAGCCCATCATCGAGAATACCTCGCCCGGCGCCGCTTCGCCCGTCTGGACGAACGCTTCGACATGGAAGTTCAGGGCGTCAAACTCTGATTCTTACCGCTGGCTCTGGAACAAAATATTCGATTCCGTCGTATCCGCTTCGTCGAGCGACCTCTGGGACGGCATCTCTGAAATCACCGGCTCCATCGACTCCGAGGGATCGTGGTACTTCCACGTGGCGGGCTTCTCGGGAGACCCTGCGTCCAAGACCGGACAGACGACTTTCGGGCCGGTAAGATACGACAACACCGCTCCGTCGATGGGAGCCGTATCCTCTCAGATGTCGGCCTCGGATGCGACTCCCATAGAAACCAATGCGTGGACACGCGAAGAAACGCCGTATTTCTACTGGACGGAGCCATATTCCGGCGGCGTCAACGAGAGCCCCATAGCCGGTTACAGCATAACTTTCTCGACGAACGCGGAAGCCGCGCCGGACACGGTTATAGACACGACCGACGCGTTCTACGACGTATCGGCTCCCATCGCCGCCGGCGGCGTCTGGTATTTCAGAGCGCGCGCAAAAGACACCGCCGGCAACTGGTCAAGCGCCGTGTCGTTCACCTACAAGTTCAACTCCGGCGAGGATCGTCCGTCGGTGACGGCCATAACGCCGCTGGGACAATTCATAAACGGCGGCTGGCACGGAGTCAGCGTTTCAAGCCACATAACCGTGACTTTCGACAGATCTATGGACAAGGAATCCACCGAGGCGTCGGTGGCGCTCTACGCCGTAAGAGATAAAAACGGCAACACTATCTTTGCCAACATATCGGGCGCAACCGTATACAACACGCAAAACTATAAAGCGGTGTTTACGCCGGGGGCGCCGCTTCTTACGAATTACACTTATCGTATCGTCGTCACCGTGGCGGCCAAGGACTCCATGGGCAACAACCTTGCCGAAGCGTCCGAAGCCGTATTCCACACTATGCTCGACGAAAATATTTCCAACACGATAGTCGCCGCCGACGAAAAAACAAAAGTGGAGATGGAACGCGGCGCGACGTCGGAGCCCGTCTACGTCGTCATAAATATCGACCCTGTGGCGTCTCCCATTCACGTAACGCCGTCGGACATAACCGAAGCATCGGCCAAGGTCGCATCGTCGGACGCCAGAGGTTTTACGAAAATCATTTCAGGCAGCGCAAGAGAGTTTACCGCCTACACCGCCGCGGGTAACCGCCTCAGCAAGTTCGACGCGCCCGTAACACTGACAATGCCTTACGACGACTCCGACCGCGACGGCGTGGTCGACGGAACGTCGCCGGGAATACTCTCAAAAATGCTCAAGATAGTTTACCTCAACGAGGCGACCAAGGAGTGGGAAGAACTTGAAAGCGCAGTCGACACCTCCCGCAGAATCGTGACCGCCCGCACTATGCACTTCAGCGTATACGCTCTTAAAGGTTCGCCGTCCACGGACGTATCGGCCGCGTACGCCTACCCTGTGCCGTTCGACACCGCCGAAGGTCATACGCAAATCCGCTTCGGCAAAGTCCCGGCCTCGCCCATACCGTCGGTCTGCACAATAAGAATATACACGATAACCGGCTCTCTGGTAAAAGAAAAAGAAGTCGACGACGGAACCGGCATATGGTCGTGGGACGTAAAAACCGAATCTAAGCAGCCCGTCGCGCCCGGAGTTTATATCTACATCGTCGAGAATTCCGACGGAGTCAAGAAAATCGGTAAGTTGATGGTGATTAGATAAAGTGGTTAGTGGTTAGTGGTTAGTGGCGAGTAAATAAAACGGATAATATATGAGAAAATTGTGTCTTTTGACTAGTGTTCCGGCGGCTATAAGCGGGCGGGGACGACTCCTGCGGCGGATTGCCCTTGTCCTTGCCTTTACTATTCACTATCCACTAACCACTAACCACTCTCTTTGGGCTGCCGGAGAAACCGCCGCCGAATTTCTTAAACTCAGCCCCTCGGCAAGGGCCGCGGCATTGGGAGACGCGGGCGTAACATCTCTGGACGTTTCCGCCGCTCATTACAATCCGGGCGCTCTATCGGGCATAATTCAGGGCGAAGCGTCATTTATGCACGTGGCTCATTATCAGGATGTATCGTATTCCTACGTCGCGGCGGCTTATCCCACGTCGCAGGGAACTTTCGCGGCGTCCTTCGGCTCGCTGGGAGTCGGAAAATTCCAGGGCTACAACGTCTTCGGCGAGGCCACGCGCGAAGTAACCGCCGGAGCGTCCGTAATAGGATTAAGTTACGCCAACTTTCTTTACGGCGACGCGCGGGCGCTTTCAAAACTCGGCGGCGGCCTCACCATCAAAAGCGTGTCTGAAACTCTCGACAAAAAATCCGCCAATACCATCGCGTTCGACATAGGAATGATTTACTCTATGATGGTGGCGGATCGCCCGCTGGCTCTGGGCTTGAGTTTTCTTAATATGGGCGGCTCTCTTAAATATAATCCGGAGTCCGCGGGATTTCCTACTCCCACGACTGTAAGATTCGGGGCGCTCTACTCGGTAAACGTGGCGCAAAATCCTCTCAATACAATGATTGAGATAACAACGCCTCAGGGCGACAAGGCAGCCGTGGGCCTCGGCCTGGAATATATCATAAGAGGTCTTCTTGCCATAAGAGGCGGATACACCACTGGCGGCGAAATAAAAGATGCCGTGGGTATGAGGTTCGGTTTCGGGCTGAATCTTATGGGTGTCGAGTTCGACTACGCTTCGGCGCACGCGGGGGAACTCGGGATTTCGCACAGAGCCGGCATAACCGTAAGATTCGGGCGGCAGGCGCTGCCGATGGCGGTGGGACTTCCGCCGACGATGTCATCGGGATACACGGTCGACGCGATATACCAGAGAGCCGTTAAATTATACGAAGAGGGGCGTTATCCGGAGGCCGTCATAGAGTTCAACAGAGCGCTTGAATCAGACCCCACAAACCAAAAAGCGCTTGAATATATGAAGAAGTCCACTGAAAAGATAAAATAAGCCGCGAAAAAGATAAAAGAAGTTTGACGAAAAACCGATGTCATTGCGAGCCCATCATCACCCCTTGTCATTGCGAGTCGCGTAGGGGCGGGCTTGCCCGCCCTCAACGAAGCAATCGCGCGGAATTGTGTAGGGGCGACCCCCCGTGGTCGCCCAAAAACAGGGCAGGCACGGGGGCCTGCCCCTACGGCAATGACAGACACCAAAGAGGCCCTAAAATGAAACGCGCTCCTTATCTATCTATCTATCTATCTATCTATCTATCTGCTGTCTTTATGAGATAGTCCGTAGAGACAGGTCGCGACCTGTCCCTAACCCCAAAAAACGCCCCGAACCCCAACACCCGAAGCCGCCCGAAACTTCGGGGTTTTTATTTTCAAAACCCACAAAA
>PHAL01000069.1 GCA_002840355.1 Elusimicrobia bacterium HGW-Elusimicrobia-3
GCATCCTCACGCCGAAAAGCCTTCGGTCACGCCCTGGGCCCTGTTCATCATTTTCGTCTTCGGCCCCTGCGAGCCGCTGATCCCGGTGCTGATGTATCCCGCGCTGAACACCGGCCTGGGCCTCGCGGCGGCCGCCGCGGCCGTTTTCTCGGCGGTGACCATAGCTACCATGCTGTCCGTTGTCTTCCTGCTGCTCTGGGGCATAAAACTCTTCCCGGTGCAAAGGCTGGAGCGCTACTCCCACGCGCTGGCCGGCTTCGCCGTGTTCGCCTGCGGCGTAGCGATCAAAGCGGGGCTCTAGGCCCCGCCGGCGCCGTATTTGGTAAAATATAGCGCCGAGCATGAGACTACTGCTGCTTTTCTCCATCGTCCTCAACATGCTCCCCGCGCCGCTGTACGCGCAGGGGCTGGGGCCGGTGACGGCGGACCCGCTCGAACTGGATTCGCCCGCCCTGCTGGAAAGGCTGGGCGCCCTCCCCGAATATCCCGCCCACGACGCCCCGCTCAGCGAGGCCGAGGTCAGCGACCTCGAAGAGGACGAGGAATACATCTATGTCAGCAGCGGCCTGGCCCACGCGCCCGCCCCGGTAAACCTGGGCGGCAACGGCAACCTCACCCTGACCCGCCACGACAACGGCGAGAAGACCACCGCCCGCTACCGCCGCAAGGACGGCAGCTACGACGAGGCCGAACTAAGGCGGCTGGACCGGGCCATGCGCTGCAGCCTGACCGGCCGCGAGATCAGTATGTCCGTGAAGCTCATAGAGCTGCTCGACGCCATAGAGGACAGGTTCGGCCGGCGCGGCCTGGTGCTGCTGAGCGGCTACCGCACTTCCAGGAACAACCACCGTACCCGGGGCGCGGCCAGGGAGAGCCTGCACATGCTGGGCTGGGCCGCCGATATCCGCATTCCCGGCTACAGCTCCACCAAGGTAAAAAATTACGCCCGGCGCAAGCGCGCGGGCGGGGTCGGTTACTATCCCTACAAGGGCTTCACCCATCTGGACGTGGGCAAAGCCCGCTACTGGGTCATGGGCCGCCCGCCGCGCCGCCGCCGGGTCAGGAAGCCGCGCGCCGCCAGGCCGGCGCAGCGCAAGCAGGTTAGAACCATTTCACGCAAGCCCGCGCCCCGCAAACCGGCCCCCCGTAAATCCTGACCTGGCCGCCCGCCCCGGAAGGCGGGCGCCTTTCCGCCGCCTAGGCCAGGGCGGCGGCTTTCCTGGCGGCCAGCCGCGCCCTTATGAACTTGTCCGCTTCCACCACCGCGATTATCGTCGAGGCGGTGAGCAGTATGCGTATCCACTGCGCCTCGGTCAGCGCCGTGGTATGGAACAGCCGCTGCATGTTGGGCTCGTAGATCACCAGGATCTGCGCCACCAGCGCGGCCAGCATGCTGAAGGCCAGGAACGGGTTGGACAGCGGGTTGATGGTGAACACCGAGCGCGTTTCCGAGCGCGAGTTCCATAGCTGGAAGAACTGGAAGAAGACCATGGTGGTCATGGCCACCGTGCGGCATTCTTCCACGCTCAGGCCCTCGGCGATGGCCAGCTTGAAGTTGTAGAGCACGCCCAGGGCGATGACCGTGCCCACCAGCAGGGTGCGCTGCAGCATCAGCCTGGAGAGGATGCCCTCCTTCGGGTCGTTGGGCGGGCGCTTGTAGACCGACGGCTCGGCGGGCTCGAAAGCCAGCGCCAGGTCCTGCAGGCTGTTGGTCACCACGTTGATCCAGAGCAGCTGTATGGCCGTGTAGGGCAGCGGCAGGCCCGCGAACATGGTGACGAAGATGGACAGCACCGCCGACAGCCCGGTGGGGATGAGGAAGAAGACGGCCTTGCGGATATTGTCGAAGACCACGCGGCCTTCCACCACCGCGTTGTAAATGCTGGCGAAGTTGTCGTCGGTGATGATCATGTCCGCCGCTTCCTTGGATACATCGGTGCCGGTGATGCCCATAGCCGCGCCGATGTGGGCCGCCTTCAGGGCCGGGGCGTCGTTGACCCCGTCGCCGGTGACGGCCGCTATCTCGCCGCGCTTCATCAGCTGGCGCACGATGCGCAGCTTATGCTCCGGCGCCACGCGGGCGAAGATGGAGGTGTCTTTTACCGACTCGTAGAGCGCGGCGTCGTCCATGCCGGAGAGCTCCCTGCCCGTTATCACCTTCGCCTCCTCGCCGCCTATCCCGATCTCGCGGCCGATGGCGCGGGCCGTTACCCCGTGGTCGCCGGTGATCATCACGGCGCGGATGCCGGCCTCGCGGCAGTCGGCTATGGCTTGTACGGCCTCGGGCCTGGGCGGGTCTATCATGCCCTGCAGGCCGGTGAATTCCAGGCCCTCGAGGAGTTCGCGTTCAAGTTCGGTCCCCGCCGGGAGCGTCTTCTGCGCCGTCATCAGCACGCGCATGCCGGACTCGGCCAGGTCCTCGGCGGCGTCCATGGCGTCTTTGCGGGCCGTGCCGCTCAGCTCGCACATCTCGGCCACGAACTCGGGCGCGCCCTTGACCAGCAGCAGGCAGCCGCCGCCGTCCCGGTGCAGCGTGGCCATGTAGCCGTGTTCCGACTCGAACGGCAGCAGCCCCGCCTCCGGATATTTCTTCTTTTCCTCTTCGGTCTTCAGCCCTCCCTTGCCGGCGGCCACTATCAGCGCGGCCTCGGTGGGGTCGCCGGTAACCTTCCAGGCCCCGTCCTTGTGATAGACGGAAGACTCGTTGCAGAGCAGCCCGGCGCGCAGCACCTTGTCCAGGCGCAGCCGCCTGTCGCCGTCGCAGTCGGCCTTGCCGCAGAAGATCTCGCCCTCCGGCGAGTAACCGGTGCCCGATACCTGGTAGAGTTCCTGGCCGTCGTAAACGGCGCGCACGGTCATCTCGTTGCGGGTCAGGGTGCCGGTCTTGTCCGAGCAGATCACGGTGGTGCTGCCTAAAGTTTCCACGGCTGGCAGCTTTCGTATTATGGCCCCGCGCTTGGACATGCGCGTCACGCCTATGGCCATGGCGATGGTCACCACTATGGGCAGGCCCTCGGGGATGGCCGCCACCACGACGGCGATCACCGTCATCAGCATTTCCTTGAGCGGCTCGCCGCGGGAAACGCCTACGGCCAGGATGACCAGGCCCACGCCGAGCAGGGCCAGGCCCAGCATCTTGGCGAAGCTTTCGAATTTCTCCTGCAGCGGGGTTTTGGAGGCGTCGGTCTCCTGCATCAGGCCGGCTATGGCGCCGATCTCCGTGGCGGTGCCGGTGCCGGTCACCACGGCCTTGGCCCGGCCAGAGACCACGGCGGTGGCCATGTAGAGCATGTTCCGGCGGTCGCCTATCTGCGCCTTGGCGTCGGGTAAAAAGTCGGCGTCCTTGGAGGCCGCCACCGACTCGCCGGTCAGCATGGCCTCTTCCACCCGCAGGCTGTTGGCCGACAGCAGGCGCGAGTCGGCGGGCACCTTGTCGCCCGAGGCCAGCAGGATGACGTCGCCGGGCACCAGGCCGGCCGCTTCGGTCTGCAGCTCCGCCCCGTCGCGCAGCACGCGCGCCGAAGAGACCACCATTTTCTTGAGCGCCCGCACCGACTGCTCGGCCTTGTACTCCTGGTAAAAGCCTATGACGGCGTTGACCAGCACGATGAAGGCGATGACCGCGGCGTCGGAGACCTCCTTCATGGCCACGCTGAGGGCCGCCGCGCCCAGCAGTATCCAGTTGAGCGGGCTGCCGAACTGCGACAGGAAGATGGTAAGGGGGGAGGCGCCCGCTTTTTCCGGCAGGGCGTTGGGGCCGTATTCGGCAAGGCGTTTTTCGGCCTCCGCGGCCGACAGGCCGTTCTCCGAGCTGGCAAGTTCCGCCAGCGCGTCCTTGGCTGATTTCAGGTGCAGGTCTTTTTTCATGGCCCCTCCGTTAACTTGCGGATATTCTACCTTAATATGAGAAAAACCGAGTTGCCCGCCCGGGCGCTCCGGTTTGACAGGGCGGGGGGGAATTTATATCCTTGCCGCAGGGGTACTCAAACTATATCGTGACAGCTTCCGGCGCCGGCCGGCCTCTCGTATTTGTGGCGGACCGGGAAAAGTCTTGACAAAGTCCAAAAATAGATGTAGTATAGAAGTATGGAAAAGATAAGCGCCTCTCTCAGAGCCCTCGGCATACGGCCCACCCTGCACCGGCTCGCCGTGGCCAAGGTGCTGCTGCCCAACCGCGACCACCTGTCGGCTGACCGGGTCTGGGAACTGGTGCGGCGGGAATTCCCGTCCATCTCGCGGGCCACCGTCTACAATACGCTGGACCTGTTCGCGGAGAAAGGCCTGGTGCTGCGCCGCGCCATCAAGGACGGCGTCTTCGCCTACGACCCGGTCACCCGGCCCCACCACCACCTGGTGGACGAGGCTACCGGCCGCGTGTACGACATACCGTGGGAGAGCGTGAAGATCCCCGCCAGCATCGCCCTGCCGGGCTTCGACGTGCTCGAGTTCCACCTGGTGATAAAGGGCAGGAAGCGCGGCGGGCGCGCCTAGATCTTGGGTTTAAGATATATAGGGATATAAGGAGAAAAATCATGATACCTAGCAAGAAAATGGAAACGATGCTCAACAAGCAGATGAACGCGGAGTTCTACAACTCCCACCTGTACCAGGCCATGGCCGGCTGGTTCGAGGGGCAGAACCTGCCCGGTTTCGCCCAGTGGATGGAAGTGCAGGCCGGAGAGGAGCGCGGCCATGCCCTGCGCATCTACAATCACCTCAAAGAGCGCCGCGCCGCCATCCTGGTGGAAGGCGTGCCCGCCGCCCCCAATAAATACAAGAGCGCGCTGGAAGCCTTCACCGCCGCCTTCGACCACGAGGTGCACGTCAGCAAGGAGATCAACAAGCTGATGGAGGCCGCGCTGGCCGAGAAGGACTACGCCACGGCCAAGATGCTCGAGTGGTTCGTCACCGAGCAGGTGGAGGAAGAGGCGCAGACCGACGCCGTGGTGGTTCAGCTCAAGATGATCGGCAATTCCCTGGGCAGCCTGATGTACATAGACCGCCACCTGGGCAAGCGCAAGGCCGCCTAGGCCCTCGTCCGCCCGCTTAAAGCCGGGGGGCCGTCCCCCGGCTTTTCGCTTTGCCGCCCGGCCGGCACAGCAGCCCCCGCTATTAGATATAATTCTCCTTAAGTCGGGCCTATGAAACTACTCGTCGCCGTGCTGCTGCTGTCGCTACCCCGCCTGTCCTATGGCGCCGGGAACGGCGCCGTGCTGGCCTCGGTGACCGTCTCCGGCAATACCGCCATCGCGGCGGACGAGATCACGGCCGCGGCGGGCCTCTCGCCCGGCCTGGCCTGGAATCACGACGCCGAGAAACTGGCCGCCGACATCATAGCGTCCCTCTACCGCAGCCGGGGCTTCGCCGAGGCCTCCGCCAGGATGTCCGGTCTCGCCGCCGGCGCGTCGGTATTCCTGACGGTCGAGGTGAGCGAAGGCCCGCAGTACGCCTTCGGCTCCACCCGGATCACCGGCCTGCGCAAGCTGCGCGAATGGTCGGTGCGAAAAGAGCTGGACTACCGCGAGGGAGAGCCGTACAGCCAGCGCAGGCTGATGTCCTCGCAGAGCCGGCTCTACGCCGCCGACTGGTTCGAGACCCTGCGCGTCAGGCTGGAACCGTCGTCATCGGCCAGGCGCATCGACGTACTGGTGGAAACGGAGGAGAAGCCGCTGAAATGGGTGAAGGGCGGCGCCGGCTACGGCTCCGAGGAAAAGGAGCGCTTCTCGCTGGGCGTCACCCATAATAATTTCCTGGACCGGGGCTACCGGCTGGAAGCCGGCGGCAGCGTTTCCCGCATCTCGCTGGAGTACCGGGCCGATTTCCTGAACCGCCGTTTCCTCGACAGCCTCAACGAGCTGCGCGGCTCCAGCGCCTGGCGCCGGGAACTGCGCGAAGGCTACGACATGGAGAGCGTCAAGAATACCGTCAGCCTGGGCCGGCGGCTGACCGACGCCCTGCGGGCCACCGTGCGCTATCGCCTGCAGCGCACCCTGATCTACAGCGTCTCTCCGGAGATCTCCGCCGAGACGCCTTCCCTTTCGCGGCTGCGCTCGGCCAGCCTCTCTTTTAACTACGACAATACCGACGATTTCTTCTACCCCGTCCGCGGCCTGCGCTCCGAACTGACGCTGGAGCGCTCGGGCGGCCTCTGGGGCGGCGACATCAACCTCTACCGGGTGTCGTTGCGCAATACCGTCTACCGGCGCCTGTTCGACGGGGTCACCGGCCTTGTCTCGGCCCGCTGGGCCTTCGTGCAGGAGACCGGTTCCACCCCCGACGTGCCCATTTATGAGCGGTTGTTCTCCGGCGGCGCAAATTCCGTGCGCGGCTACGCCGAGCGCGGCGTGGGCCCCGCCGACGCGGACGGCGCCCCGCTGGGCGGCAAAGTGCTGCTCGGCGCCACGGCCGAGACCCGGTTCCCGCTTTATCGCCGCCTGCGCGGCGCGCTCTTCGTTGACGGCGGGCAGGTGGCCGACAGCCTGCGCGGCGCCGCGCCCAGGCGCTGGCGCTACGGGGCCGGCGCAGGCCTGCGCTACGGCACCCCGGTGGGGCCGATCCGGCTGGATTTCGGCTACAAGCTCAACCCGGACAAGCCGGTCACGCCGGAACTCTGGCGCGTGCACCTGAGCATCGGGGAGGCTTTCTGAAGCGGCGCCTCCTGCTCTACGCCGCGGCCGCCCTGGCCGCAGCCGCCGGCCTGCTCTGGGCCCTGCAGGGCCGCGCGCTGCTGTCGCTGGCCCGGTTTTACGGCGGTGACTTCTTCAGCGCCGCTTCCGTCACCGGCAGCGCGGCCTCCGGTTTCACCTTCCACGAAGTCAGGGCCTCTTTCCCCGGCGGGGAGTTCTCGGCCGCGCGCGTTTTTGTGAAGCCAGACCTGGCGGCCGCCCTGAGGGGCCGCGCCGCGCTGGCGCAGCTGCGCTTCTCCTCGCCGACGCTCTCGCTGGACGGCAAGGGCGCGGATGGAGGCGAGGCCGGGCTGCCGGCCTGGCTGCCGGCCATAGGTTCCGGGCGGCTTACCGCCGGCGAATTCAGCCCCGCTCCCGGCGCGCCGCCGGCGCTGTTGTCTGACTGCTCTTTCTCCTACTCGCGCGCCGGGTTCAGGGCGGAGCGCTGCCTGTTGTCCTACGAGGGGGCCGCCGCCGAGTTGTCCGGCTCCTGGGACGGCCGGTCCGCCGCCGCTTCGGGCCGGCTGGATTACCCGCCCGGGCAATTGTCGCTGGACTTTAACTATACCCTCAGCGCCGGCCGCCACGCCCTCTCCGCCTCCGGCGAGGCCGGCGGGGCCCCGCTGCGGCTCGCCGGCGCGCTGCGCGGACTCTCCTGGACCGGCGACCTGCGCCTCTCCCGCCATGTCCCGCTTGGGATCTTCGGCGCCGGCCTGGCGCCGCTGCCGCTGAGCCACGCCGAGGTTTCGGTTTCCGGTACGGGCCTCAGTCCCGCCGCGGCCTCGGGTACCGGGCGCTTCAGGGCCGAGGCCCCGCAGGCGGCCGCCTCCGGGGATTTCTCTTTCCGCCCCGGCGCGGCCAGGTTCGCGGCCTCGCTCTCCTCGGGGCCGGTTTCCGCCCTGGTCTCAGCCTCGTTCGAGAAGGGCCGCCTCTCAGGGGCCTGGGAGGCCGCGGCTTCGCAAGATCTTTCTTTCCAGGCGGCGGGCGGCCTGGCGCTGGCCGGTTTCGCCTCCTCCGGCACTTTTTCCGGAGAGCTCCTGGCGCCGGCTTTCAGGGGCGCGGCGCGCGCGGCCGGACTGGCGGCCGGAGGGCTGCGCGCCGGCCCCGTGACGCTGGACTTCGAGGGCAAGGCCGGTACGCCAGAGTTCCTGGACCTGCGGCTCAGCGCTGCGGATCTTTCCGCCGGCGGCGCCCCGGCGTCGCTGCTCGTCACCGCGAGCGGCAGCCGGGCGTCGCATTCGTTCTCGGTCTCGCTGGCCCGGGGCGACTCCCCGGCGGCGGCGGCCGGTACCGGCTCGCTGGGGGCGAACGGGTGGGGCGCGTCGGTGAACTCGCTGCTGCTGCCGGCGCCGGGCTGGCGGCTCTGTTCGCCGTTCTCCGTCGCCGTCTCCTACGCGGGCGAGACCGCCGTGGAGGGGGGCTGCCTGGCCAACGGCGGCAGCCAGGCCCGTTTCTCCGGCCTGCTGCGCGGCTCCTCCCCGGCGGCGCTGCGCGCCTCGCTCAAGGATTTCGACCTGGCCCTGCTCGAACAGGGCGGCCTGACCTCCCTGCGGCCCGAAGGCCTGGCCGACGCGGCGCTGGATTATTCGTCCGGGGGGCCGGGCTCCTTCTCCTTCCAGGCCGCCGGCCTGCGGCTCAACGGGGTGGAGATGGGCGAGGCCGCCGCCGCCGGTTCGCTGGGACCGGGCAGCGTGCTGGTGGACTCCGCCGAGTGGCGCATCTACGGCGGCTCCGTAAAAGTTTCGGGCAGCGCCGGGCGGCGCGGCGGCGTCACCCGCGCCGATTTCCGGGTTGAGGCGTCCACCATCAGCGTGGTCCCGCTGCTGGCCTTCGCTCCCGGGCTGCAAGCGCGCGAAGCCTGGCTCGACGGCGCGGCCGGTATCTCGCTCGACGAGGCGGGGCTGAAGACCTCCGGTTCCATTTCGCTGACCGCCCCGGCCCTGGCCGCGCCGGACCTGGGGCTGGACCTGCGCGGGGTCAGGCTGGAACTGACCCCGGGGGAAGGTTATTCCGCCGCCTTCAGGGGCGCCGCCAGCCGCGGCGGCGGCCGGCTTTCCGCTGAGGGGGAACTTTCCGCCGCCGGGCCCGCTATCGTTATCCGCGCCTCGGCCCTGCCTTTCAGCCACCCGTCCGGCCTTTCCGGCAAGGCGTCGGGGCAGCTGGTTTACGACGGCGGCTGGCGATCGCCCTCGCTGCGAGGCAAGGTGTTCTTCGACGAGGCGCGCCTGGAGGCCGAGCGCTGGGACAAGTACCGCCCCTCCGCGGAGCCCAGCCCGTACTTCGAATCCATGGACCTGGACGTAGCGGTAAAGGCCGACAGGAACGCCTGGTACCGCGACGGTACCAGCTCGGTGGAACTCAAGGCCGACCTGGTCTACAAGAAGGAGCCCTACGGCCAGTCCGCGCTGCTGGGCGTCATCGAGGCGCTGAAGGGGTACTACACCTACCTCGGCAACAGCTTCAACCTCGTCTCCGGGCGCCTGACCTTCACCGGGGAGAATCCTCCGGACCCGGAGATCGCGGCCGAGGCCGTGCATGACGAGCGGGGCAGGCCTTACAAGGTGCGGTTCAGCGCCTCGGGGCGCCTGCGCAGCCCCAAGATAGAGCTCACTTCCGACCCGGCGCTGGAACAGCGCGACATCATCTCCTACCTGGTCACCGGCGTGCCGCTGTACGAGCTGAACTCCCAGGGCGGCGCCCAGGGCGACAACCGGGCGGCCCAGAACCTGGCCGCCGGTTACCTCTCGCAGAAAGCCTCCGTCGCGGTGGCCAGGAAGCTGGAACTGGACATGATAAACCTGAAAGTCACCGGCGAGAGCCAGGCCGACGTTACGGTGGGCCGCTACGTCACCAAAAAACTTTTCGTCAGTTACGGGCAGGTGCTGGGCCCCGGCGGTGAAAAGCGGGTCAGCGCCGAGTATTCGCTTACCCGCCATCTCAGCCTGGAAGGGAAAAACTCCAGCGCAGGCAGCTACGGCGCGGACCTGCTGTTCAAGTTCGGCGTGCGCTGAACGCTTATGGAAAATGAACTAAATATACCGGACCATCCCGCCGGCGGCCCGGCCGGCGCGCGGGTGCTGCTGCTGGGCGGCTCCGGCCTGCTGAGCGGGGCGGCCCGCGAGGCCTTCCTCGCGGCCGGCAGCGAGGTCACCGTGGTCTCCCGCGGTTTGAAGCCGCTGCCGCCGCACCCGCGCCTGCGCGCCCTGCGCGCCGACCGCCGCGACGCGGCCTCGCTGGCCGCCGCCCTCTCCGGCGAGCGTTTCGATTTCGCCGCCGACTTCCTCGCCTATGACGCCGCCGACGTGGAGCGCCTGCTGGCCGTGCCCGGCTTCTCGCCCGGCCGGCTGGCCATGATCTCCACCGGCCAGGTCTACCTGGTCACGCGGGATCAGCGGCCCCCTTTCCCCGAGGCCGCCGCCGCCGCGCCGGTGATCCCCGAGCCGGAGCCGGACACGCGCGACTGGCACAACTGGACCTACGGCATGGGCAAGCGCGCCGCCGAGGCCGCGCTGGCCGCCGGGGCCGCCGCGCGAGGCATGCCGGCGCTGGCGCTGCGCCTGCCGGTGGTGCAGGGCGAGGCCGACGGGGAAAACTCCAGAAGATTGTGGGCCTGGCTGCAGCGCATGCGCGACGGCGGCCCGGTGCTGCTGCCCGACGGCGGCGCGCAGCCGGTGCGCTTCGTCTACGCCGGCGACGCGGCCCTGGCCCTGCTGCGCCTGGCCGGCG
>PHAL01000008.1 GCA_002840355.1 Elusimicrobia bacterium HGW-Elusimicrobia-3
ATAAACAGGAAGAACGCCGGCCTCTCGGCCAAGACGCCGCTCCTGGTCATCGGCCATCCGAGCGGCATACCGCTTAAACTCGCCGGCGACGCCAGCGTTATAGCCGCCAGCACCGACGTGTACGTGAACAACGGCGGCATGAGCATGAAATGGGTGGACAAGGGCCACGCCTTCCTGACCAACCTCGATACCTTCCACGGCAATTCGGGCAGCCCGGTATTCAACCTGGACACGCTGCTGGTGGAAGGCATACTGGTGAGCGGCGACGAGGATTATGAGGCCGACCCGGACAATCCGGGCAGCAACCGCGTGACCAACTACCCGCAGGACGCCGGCGCGGCCGACCTGGGCAAGGGTACAGGGGAAGTCTGCACCAAGATCTCCGTGCCGGCCGGCAGCATACCGGCCATAGAGCGCGAGGGCACCATGGTGGAGCTCAACCGCAAGGCCAAGGGCAAGCTGTACCCCGTCATGCTGGATATGCTGCGCAAGCGCGTGGCCGACCAGGAGGGTCGGGAGCCGGCCATCATCCCTATCCCCAACTACGTGCCTCCGCAGAAGCCCCGTCCGGACGTGCAGTGGATCTGATCCGCCGCGCCCAAAGCGCCCGGGCCATCCTTTGCCGCCTATTGGTTATAATATCCATAGAGCAGCACTATCGTTTCACAACGGGGATAAAATGAAGAAACTTATATTCATCGCGTTTGCCGCTTTTTCGGTAATGCCGGTAAAGGCCGCCGACACGGCCGCTATTGGCGACCAGTGGAAGATACAGGCCAAGTCAGACCTGTCACAGGCCGCGTACCTGTTCGTCATACACGCCGCGGACGGCTATATAAAGGACGACACACTGTTCCTGAACAATGCCGGCCCCAGCACGCTGTATTTCTCCGACAGGCCCTACCGCCTGGCCGGCCACCTCGGAACTGACACGTTCCTGGCGGCCTGGAAGAAAGGCAGCGACAGCTTCGAAGCCAACCCGCCCAACGTGGTGATCTCCTTTCAGAAGGCCGGCAAACCCGTAGACATCACGGTGGAGATAGCCGAGCCGCAGTTCGACGGCAGCGACTTGAAGTTCAGGATAATCCGGGTACTGCAGGAAGACAAGGCGATAGCGCCCGGCAAGAAATTCAAGTTCAAACACCCCAGCCTGTTCATCGACGGCTATGGCTGCTGGGTATTCGGCTGCTGACCCCGCAAAACAAAACCGCCGGGAGAGCCCGGCGGTTCAGAGTGGCCGTCAAATGGTCATATAATCACCGCGTCCCCTAGCCCCTCCGGAAAAACAATCCATCATCCGCAAGCCGCACACAGGCCCCGGCCGGCACCTTGAACAATATATAACCGGCATTGTAGAGGTCCACGTATGACCCGACGGCGTTCACCAGCGATAATGCCGCCAGGTACGGGGAGTTCCAGCCAGATACGGCCGCCACGCCCAGAGGCAGGACGGAAAGCGCCAGGAAAGGCATGAGCAGCACAGCCAGCCACCGCCCGCGGCTCATTTCGCCATCATAGTGCGAATAGGCCACCCCGCCCGCCGGCCATAAACCGATAACGGACCTGTCCGTAAGACCAAAGGACGGCGCGGCCAGCACGTGGACCAACTCATGCGCCAGGAAATATACCGCCAGCGGCAGCGCCAGGGCCAACAGCAGCGACGCGAACAGAAGCAGCGCCAGCGCCGAACCTGCGGCCACCGCTAAAACGCCATTGGCCGCCCACGGCGCCGCGTGGAAGAGAATGTCCACACCCGCCGCGAGCGTCCCGGCCAGCCATAGCCGCGGGCCCGATATTTCCGGCGGGGCAAATTCCAGCCACGCCGCCAGGGTCGCCCACGCGGCGGCCGCGCCGACCGGCAGCGCGGCCAGCTGGGTGCGCCACATAGACCCGGACTTTCTTAACAGTGTCCAGCCCGCTTCCGGCTTGAATGTAGCGCCGGCAGTTGTTTCCCCGTAGTGGAATCTCATAGCGTCCCGATAATTCTACCAAAACAAAACCGCCAGGCATCCCCGGCGGTTCTGTTTTGGATAAAGGATCGCGGCCAGTGCGTTAAGGGTTCACGCACGCCCCCTTAACGCATATACGGTCCCCCTTATAATCTGTGTCCTTACCGCAGCCGGCGCTGGCCGCGGGCTCTTCCATCCCTAGCGCCCCGCGCAGTTTGGCGGCCAGCTCCTCGTTAACACCGGCCTCGACGCTATGCGCCGGAGGTCGCGGGACAGCAGTTTCTTGGAGACGCCGTCCATCAGCTTGCGGGCGGCGTCGGGCTGCGCTGCCTGGCGGGCGGTTTCGACCCGGGTTTCGGTCAGGACGGACAGCACTTTGGGCGGCTTTATACCGGCGGCGCGGCCCACGCTCACCAGCGCGGAGACGCTTTTCAGTAGGTCAGCCTTAACTTTCTCGCCCAACTGCTTCAGATCGGCGCGCAGCGCAAAACGCGGCCCGCCGGATGAGGAATGCCAACTCGATCCGCTGGCGGATCAATACGACAACATAGACCCGCCTTCGCCTGAAGATTAACGCTGCACTCACCGGCGTCCCTCCCGGCGGAAGAACCGCGCGCAAACACGCGCGAACGCGGCCGGTTTTTGATTTTATAAACAAAACGCGCGCCGCTCAGGCGAAGATTTTACGAAACGCGTTCAGGGAAGGGGAAAAAGGCGGGGGGAACTGACGATAACCGCGCTTATGTTTCGTGCAGTTCTGGAACCCGGATTAGCCTGCAATCAGGCCTGCGGCCGGTGGCCGCCCAGAGGTTTGTATATGCCCGAAAGCCTTCTTTCAACCGCCGAGTTCGGTGCCGGCTTCTCCAAAGACTTTTTGCTGAAGGTCTTCTATTCTTTCTCCGTAATCGGCGCCTATCTGCCGGCCACGCGCCTGCTTTCAATCGTGTCAAGGCGCCGTATCGAGGACACGGTCCGCGAGTACATTGCCGCCAGGACGGCGGCGTATATCCGGGTTTTCAGGCGGTCAGCGTGTAACTATACGCAGGGGTTAACTCGTCTGGGGGGAGATGCTGGGCGCCTTCTCCCGCCGCTCCTGAAGTTCCCGTTACGGCGCGGGCCGTTGATCCGGCCCGGCTAGCGTATCGCTATTTCCTGCCGGCCGTCCACGAACAGGACGTCATGAAGGCCGGTAAATGACGAGAGCATCCCCCCGTCCTTGCCCACGAGTTCTTCTGTATCGAAGCCCAGCAGGGTCAGGTCGGCTTCCGCCGAAGTGCGCACCACCTGGCTTTCAAAAAGGTCATCTCCGGAGTAGGGAGTGACCCGCAGCCTCTTCAGCGATATGGGCAGGCGCTCCGAAAGTATCCTTTCCGTCAGTTTTTCGCGCTGGCTCTCCATCTCCTCCTTGGGGAAGGAGGCAAAAACCGATATCTCGCAATCTTTCCAGTCCGGGTGGCCGGCTATGATGAAGGCCAGCAGGATCATCAGCCTTGCGTTGGCCTCGTCTTCCTGCGTGAGCCAGACATGCAGCTGGCGGCGGTAGCCGAAGCGGCGCGCGGAGGACCGCAGTATGCAGATGTTCATATCCAGCCCGGCGACGATGCGGCAGTTCTTGACGGTCTTGGCTACGGCGTCCGGCTCGCCGTGCGGGATCTCGAAGAGCACGCTGTTGTTCTCAAGGCCGGAGATGCCGGCCACCTGGGTCATCTGCGCCAGGGCCGTCTCGTAGGTGGGCGAAACAACGGTATCCACAAAGACGGCTGCCCGGCTGGAGGCGGTCATTTCTATAAGGCGCCGCAGCATCTGCCTGGATATCTTTGTGGTTTCCGCAGAGAGCTTGCCGGGGATGTAGTGGATAAGGGTGCTGAAGCCGTAGCGGTGCGAGATCCAGCGGAGGAAATCAAGGGCGGAGATGTGCTCCAGCGTGTCCTCGGACACCATGATAAAGGAGGGGCGCCAATCCTTGGCGTGGGAGGATGCGTACCGTTTTTGCGCGGCCATGTGCAGGTGGCGCGTAAGCTGAAAAAGCACGCCCTGGAAGATGGCCGTAAGGCTCTTGTCTTGCGTGGCGTAGCGGCTGAGGGCCAGGTGGAGCAGCGTCATTGAGGCGATGGCTATGATGGCGTAGAGCGGGCTCATCTGGAACATCATCAGGATGCACATGACGGCGCCGAACAGCGAGAGGAACCAGCGCGTGCGGAAGGCCGGCCGGTAGGACGGGTTGGCGGCGAAATGCTCCAGGAAGGAGATCCCGCACAGCGCGCCGTAGGTGACCATGAAGAACATGCTTATTATCTGCGCGACCGCGTCTATATTCCCGAGCATTATCACGGCTATGGCCAGGACCCCTGACACCAGCGTGGCGTTGTAGGGCTCGTTGACCTTCCCCCGGCCTTTTGCGATCAGCGCATTTAACTGCGCTCCCGGCAGAAGCCCGTCCTTGGCCAGGGCCTGCAGGGTGCGCGGGGCTATCATGAGCGAGCCGATGGCGGAGGAGATGGTCGCCGCCGCCAGGCCGAAATAGATCAGCGGGCCCCAGGCAGCTATTTTGGCCATTATGAACTGGTCCGAAGCCAGATTCTCCGGCAGCGCGAACCCTGCAAGTTTGTACACCACGGCCACGTAGACACCCATGCCGACAACCGTGGCAAGCATGGTCCCCGCCGGTATGGACCAGCGCGGGTTTTTCAGGTCCCCGGAAAGTCCCACACCGGCCGTCATGCCGGTGAACGCGGGGAAACAAATGGCGAAAACCTTCTGAAAGCTGTCTGGATCGGCAATATGGCCGAATATGGTCTGGGGGGCCTGCCCCGTGCCGGAACCCAGGAAGAAGGATACGAGCGATGCGACAAGCACGGCGAACACGCCCCAGAGCATGGAGACGCCCAGTGAGGCGCCCTTTTTAAGTATGACGTAGATGAGAAGCACGCCGAAGGGGACGCTTACCAGGCGCATGTCCGAGACCGGGAAAGGCAGGAGCCCCGTAGAGTTGATCCAGGAGAAGATGGGGGCGAAGGCCTCAGCGAAAGCGAGCAGGTAGAAGGCCACGGAAACCGCCTGGGAAAAATACAGAGCTATGCCTATGGTGCCGCCGATGGACCGCCCGAACGAGCGGCTGATGATGAAATATTCCCCGCCGCCTTCAACTTTCTGGTTGGTAGCTATCTCCGAGACGGCAAGGGCCGTCGGGATGGTGATCATATGGGCGATAAGGATTATTCCCAGCCCTCCCATCAGGCCGACGTGGCCGACAGCGTAGCCGAAGCGCAGGAAAAGTATGGCGCCCAGGATGGTGGAGATGGCGGCCAGGAATACCGGCGCGGTGCCGAAGTCGTGGCCTCTTTCGGATTTCTCGTTTAGGGTGGTCATAGATTGGGCTATATTGTTCAACTTTTAAGGGGCGGCTGACAATCAAAAAGAATTCTATGGCGTCAGGCGGGTATTCTTCGCAAATGCGGACCGAGGAGGCGCCTCAGGGATTTTAGCGGGACCGGCCGCGCGCGCTTTACCTTGTTAGCTCCCGGGATGAAATGCAAAATAATGCCACTGGACCGCCGGGAGAGGGGAAAAACGCCGCGGAAGCGGCAGATGACAATAAAAGACATGACGCCGAACTGCATCTGGATAAGTCTTTTCTTCACGGCCCTGATAGTGGCGCGGTCCTTGCGCTTACCCGCTTTCCCCTCTTCCCCCGGCGGCGCCGCGTGACCGCAAAACAGTCATATAGTCAAGCGTCCCTGTCCCCCCGAAACCTCTGCGGGTATTACTGATAGGCGGGGGGATTATTCCTAATGGCGGCCGCGGCCCGGTCAGGGTAAACTACAGATGATGCAAAGGCGGAAGGTCCGCCGGGAGACAACTTAATGAAAATCATACTGGCCTTGGTTTGCTTGTTTACGGCGGCGCGCGCCGGCGCCGAACCGCCGCAGGACACCGGCAGCCCCAAGGTCTGGAGATTCAGTTCTTCTTTCAATTATGACACCGGCAAATACGGCACGCCGGACCGCATTAATTCCGTCTATATCCCCTTCACGCTCAAACGCTACTTTCCGGACGCGGACCTGTCCGTGACGGTGCCGTACCTGCGCCAGAGCTCCACGGGGCAGGTAACCTGGGTAGGCGGAAAGCCGGTGCGGGTGGACAAGGCGCCGCGCACCGCGACCGAGTCTTCGGAGTCAGGCCTCGGCGATATAATGCTGCGCGGCACCTATGCCCTCTTGCGGGAAGGCCCGGGGCCCTTCGACCTAGGGCTGGCCGGCAAGATCAAGCTGCCCACCGCGGACGAAAAAAAGGGGTTGGGCACCGGCGAGCTGGACGCGGGCGCGGGCCTTGAGTTCGCCAAGGCGATAAACTCCGGCTGGACCCTGCTCGCTGACGCCTACTACACCCTCATAGGCGATCCGGAAGGCGTGGATTATAACAACCAGTTGGCCCTGGACCTGGGTTTTTATAAATCGCTGAACCAAGACCTGGGCCTTACCGTTCTATTTGAGACCCAAAGCGCCATAACCGACGGCGGCACGGACCCGCGCAGTTTGAGCGGCACGCTTTCTTACGGGGCGTCTGACGGGTTCCAGTTCTCCGGGGGGCTTACGCTCGGCCTGTCCGACGGCAGCCCCGATGCGGGGATAAGCGTGGGTTTCAGCCGGAAGTTTTAGTGAAAATGTTGGGACGGATAAATTAAGGATAAAAAATGAAAAACAATAAACTGCAGTTGATGCTCGCTGGGCTCTTTCTCTGCGCGGCGGCCATGCCCGCTCTCGCCCAGGAAAAGACCAGGGAAGAGAAGAAGCTGGAGTCCAGCGCCGTTGAGCTGGATAAAAACGCGGCGAAGCCCGAGGGGCAGGTTCGCGTGTCGGACAAAATCAAAGCCGAGTTCGGCGTGGATGACGCGCGGATACAGAGCCTGCGCGACAAGAACATGGGCTACGGCGGGATCTCCATAGCGCTGGGCCTGGCCCAGGGCCTGCCCGGCGGCATTACCGACGCCAACGTCAACAAGGTAATGGCGATGCGCCAGGGGCCGCCCGTTATGGGCTGGGGTAAAATAGCCAAAGAGCTGGGCTTGAAACTCGGGCCGGTGCGGAGCAAGGTTCGCAAGATGTCCGCCGAAGTCAAAAAAGCTAATAAAGCCGAAGGCAGGAAGGGCATGAAAAGAATGAAGGGAGACAGAGGCGGCAAGCCTGAGAAAATGGGAAGGCCGGAGACCCGCGGCAAGAGCGGCAGCCGCTAACCAGCCGGCAGACTCGCGGTATACTGGGACAGCGGGCGCTTTTGATCCTGAATGGACCTTAAGCCCGCTGTCCCCTTTTTGTCAGGTGCGGCTGCGCCGCGCTTATGTTCCCTACAGTTGGTAACGTTCGGGATGGTTAGGGTAGAACGGCGCCGTAGACGGGTTCGCGGTCCAGGGTTACCTGGCGCGCCTGGCGGAAGCCGGCACGGCGCAGTATTTCCTTCCTGAAAAACGCGCTTTCTTTTGAGTACTTGGTGAAGAAGCTGCCGGAGAAGACCACGGTGCCTTCGCTCCCGGAGAATTTCTTCAGGGCGGCGAGGGCGCGAGCAATCCTTTCTATATATTCGCCGAGTATCATGACGGCCAGCGGGTCGCCCTTGGCGTAATGCTTGTAGAACAGCGGCACGAACTTGAACCTGAGTTCCTGCGGCAGGGGCTTGGCGTATTTCCTGAAATCTACGGCCCACAGCCGCGCCAGCAGGTCGTAGGGCGTCTTGCAGCGCGCGAGAGTCATTATCTCAGCGAGCAGGCGCGAGGGTTTGTTGCCGGGCAGCAGGCCATGGGCCGCGCTCGAGACGCCGAGCACCATGGTGTTGAGCAAATTCTTTACCTGGTAATCGCAGACCAGGCGCTCGCGGCCACGAGCGTCTATGGCGGCTATGGTGAAACCCGTGCCGAGTGAAACTATGAAGCCCGGCCGCGCCGTTGTGCCCGCGCGCAGCGCGGCGAAGGCGTCGTTCTCGAAGCTCATGGGTCCGGCGTAGCCGAAATCGCGCTCCAGGCGCTCCCTGAAATAAGGTTCCACCATCTCGGCGTCGCGGGGGAAATCTATGCCGCAGAGGCAGAAGCGGGCGCCGGACAGTTCTATCTTTTTGCCGCGGGCGAGCTGGTCCACGCCCTGTTTGATAAGGGCATAAACGGTCTTTACGCCCTTTGTTTCCAGGTTCGCGCCGGGCACCCGGGCCACGCGCACCGCCCCGGCTTCAGAGCGCAAGGCTACCGCTATCTTGGTGCCGCCGCTGTCCACGCCGAGGAAATATTTCACCGGGCCCCCTTGTAGGGCGGCAGGAAGGCCTTGTTCTGGGCGAGCACGTCCTTGAGCAGGCGGAAAGTCACATCCGCGTCGGGGGTGAGCGGGTTCAGCAGCAGCGCCTGGTAGGCCAGGTCGAAGTCGCAGCGCCAGGCGGCCTCGGCGGTAAGCGCCTCGTAGGCCTTTATCCGCTGCGACAGGCCCTTGGCGAATACCGGCAGCTGCGCGGTCTTTACCGGCTTGTAGCCGCCCTTATCTATCATGCAGGGCATTTCGAGCACATGGTCACGCTCAAAACCGTCATAAGTGCCGTTATTGGGCACAGCCACGGTAACGCGCTTCTTCTGCAGGCCCAGCAGGCACGCGATGACGTCGTAGGCGACCACATTGTAGAAGGCGCCGCCGCGTTCCTTGACGGCCTCGGGGATCTCCGAGATCTTGGGCGAGCGGTAGGCCGCGAAGATGCGCCGCTCTATCTCGGCCACCTTGGCCGCGCGTGACGGGGTGGTTTTGTCCTCTTCTACCACCGCGTCGGCGTGGAAGAAATATTTGTGATAGCCGGTGGGGATGATCTTGGCGCGGGCCATTATTTCCGGCGTCATTTTCACCTTGGTGATATTGAGCGCCGTGGGCAGGCCTTCCTTCTCTATCATCCGCTTTATGACCGCGGGGAGAACGGTGCGGCCGTTGCGGCGCACGTCGAGCACCCAGGCGAAATGGTTGGGGCCGACATAGTCTATCTCGGTGTCCTCCATGCGCGCGCCGATCAGGTCGCTCACGCCCTTGTGCATGGTCAGCGAGCCGTTGCAGATGCCCACGGCCCTGATCTCGTGGAAGCGCACCAGCGCCTCGGTGACTATGCCCACCGGGTTAGTGAAATTCACCAGCCAAGGGTCCCGGGCGCCGTAGCGCAGCAGGGCGTCGGCTATCTTCCTGATCTGCGGTATGGTGCGCAGGGCTTTGGAGAAGCCGCCCACGCCGGTGGTCTCCTGGCCGATGATGCCGTAACGGCGGCCGAGCTCCTCGTCCTTCCGCCGCGCGGCCATCATGCCCACGCGTATCTGCGGCACCACTATTTTGGCGCCCTTCACCGCTTCGTTAAGGTTGAGGGTGGCCTTAATAACCAGCTTCGACTTGGACTTTTCAGCCAGCCGCTGCGTGAAGCCGTGCACGGTCTTCAGGCGCCCGGCGTCTATGTCCATCAGGCAGACCTCGGATACCGCCTGGTCCAGCCCTGAATTAAGTATGTGGTCGATAAGGAGGGGGGTATAGCTCGACCCCGCCCCTACTATAGCCAGCTTTGCCATGGTAAACCTCCTGACCGAAATTCACGCGGCACACGGCGAGAAAAACCCGGCGCCTGCCTAACTTTATCAGTTTTAATATGGGTTGTAAATCAGCGCCGGTCCGACGCTGTTCTACCGCGCAAAATACGCGCCGGGGAAGGGGGGCAAGCCGGCAGCATACCGGCCATGGCGCACGAGGCCACCATGGTGGAGATCAACCGCAAGGTCAATGGCAAGTTCTGCCCCTCATGCTGAAAATGCTGCGCAAGCGCGTGGCCGACCAGGAGCGCCAGCAGCCAGCCATCATCCCGATCCCCAACTACGTGCCGCCGCAGAAGCCCAAGTCGGACGTGCATTGGAGTTAATACGCGGCGCCCCCGCAACCCCCGCCAAGTTGAAACCTGGCGGGGGTTTTGCTTTACAGGGATGGGGGACGCTTTCCTAATTCCTAATTGCCATCAGGCCCCGACATGCCCTTATTGGGGTCGCCTGCTATACTATTTTCCACGGCAGTATGTTCGCGGGGGGGGGGGCATGTGCGCTGTGGAATCCGCAGTTATCGTCGGCGGTCGCAAACCAGACGCCGCGGCTAATTGCCAGTCACAGGGCAAGTACCGCGCCCGCAATCCGTTCAAGAACCCGCTCAACCGTCTGGTGCTGGACAACCTGGCAGAGTTTGAGGCCTGGCGGAAAGATGCTCCGGCCGGCAAACCCCGCCCGCATCGGTCTGTAATAACCGCCTTTGAAAAATTCAGTGAATGCGGAGTACTGCGCTACGGCGCCGCGCTACCGGCTGCACCGAATGCGGGTATGACGTCTTTGTGGCTTTCTCCTGCAAGCGCAGGGGCCTGTGCCCGAGTTGCGACGCCAAGCGCTCTGCCATAATTGTGGGCTCTGCCTTGGACCGCCAGCTGCCGACGGCGCGCGGTAGACTTAAGGCCTATTGCGGCCTGGGCCCTGAGGCCCTTACCTACTCAAGTTCTTTGAGGTATAACATCAGCGTAGTCTTCCTTGTAATTTGGGGGATTGGCCCCAGAGTATCCACGATCCGACCTTAATCGGATGTATCCAGGGAAAGCAAAAAAGTCACTTTGCTTTCCCTTTTTTTATCGGCAAATTGCGGAATGCGAAACAATCTTCGGGATTATAGCTCAGGGGGAAATAAAATGGACTTCAAACGGATGTTTTTTATAGGGTTCTATCTTGTGGCAGGTCTTTTCTTTACTCATGAAGTAACCGCTTTTGACCGGCTTGGAGTCGCAAGCCTCGGGGTAACTGGTCAGCCCACCGAACACCCCAACTGGGAAACGCGAGATAAAGTGTAAGTTTAACTAGTCCCAATATAAAAAGCCGCAAAGAAATGTTCTTTGCGGCTTTTTATATTGGGAAGAGTGTGTTCTACTTCTGCGTTTCCCAGTTAGGATGCTCGGTTGGTGTGGGTTCGGTGCTGGTTGTGGCGCCAAGCTTGTCGAAAACAGTAACTTCCCCGGTGAAAACAAGACCAGCGACAAAGTAAAAACAGATGAGAAATAACCTTTTGATTTTCATGTCCAAAGTCCCCCGTAAAACGAATATAAATATATTATAATTAATGGGATGTCCGCGTCAACATTGGCAAGGTTTATAAATCCGAAAACCGGGCCGATTATATCTATAGTTTCTACACCTTATCCAGGCTTCTTTAGCAGGCGGTTCTGGCAATCTGCTGCCCGGTTGCACCCTGATTGCGGCGCTTGCGGGATGAAAACAAAGATCTTTGTGCCTTGCGGGGGAGGCTGGAGCCGTGACAAGGAAGTCAGCCAGTGTAAGGCCGTATCTGAAGCGATAGAACGATGGGCTTTCAGATATTATTGCCGTGGCGAGAAGGGGAATGCCGGGCTGGATATAGATCCGACGAGCAATGGTTTCGCCGCTTTACCCGCTTTTCTTGGAGAAGACCGCCTTATAACGGGAGCATTTTGTGAAGCTGTTGAAAGATGGGCTTTGGGCCGGATGTGGGATCACGGGGACATCGGGTTGATGGAGACAGAGTCTCTGGAGAGTCCGGCGACGGAGCTTTTTGAATGTTCCAAGGGAAAGCTACATTGTTTCATGACAAAATTCCTGGCTGCAAAGCCTGGACAGGTATGCAGGGAGGAAGTGACCTTTTGCCTCTGCATATTTGAAACCAGCGAAGGGGGGGCGATTCCCGGTTCTGCTTGCGGGACGGACCGCTCTTCGGTTTTTGAGCGGGCCGCAGCCGAAGCCTTTGTAAATCTTTCCGCGTTCAACAGCATGCGGAAGAAAAAAATCGGGGTGTTCGAAGATATTCTAGAAAAGCGGCTGCATTTTTTTGGAAGCCGCCCGGACGGGTATAAAGAGGTTTCCGGGAAGCTCAACAGAAGCGGCGGTACTGCTTCCTGCGAGGTCCCGGAGGTAATATTCTCGAAAAGGCTTTCCGGGCCATGGGAACCGGAAGTGCTGGTTCACAGGGTCCTGGTGGACAATGCCAGGCTGGTTACCTTTGGCGGTGCGGACCGCTTTGTGCTCTAATATGAAAAAAGCGGCATATTGTTTTCTTCTTCTGGTCTTTTGCGGTTTCAATTCCTACGCGGGAGAGATAATGAAAAAAACCCCTTTGCGTTATTGGTTCTGGTATCTGCCGACTACCTTTGACACGGCAAAAGCTGACAGGGCCGGAGTCATGGCCGTGGCGAAAAACATCTATGCCCCCCTGGTATCTACCTTCCTGGACGGCCGGGCGCAGGGGATGATAGCTGAAAAGTGGGCGGTAGGCAAAGAAGGGAAGACCTGGCGGTTTACGATCCGGAAAGGCCTCATTTTTGAGGACGGCTCTCCGATAACCCCGGAAGTAGTTCTTCAGAATTTCCGCCGCATCCTCTGGCTGACCCGGAAAGACGGGCTGCTTTTCAACTCTCTCCTGCCCGAGGTCGCGAAATGGGAGAACTATTCCGCGCCGCTCAAGAGCCTCTATGTCGATGGAAACGACGTGATCTTTGAATTCAGCAGGCGCCCGTTGAACCTGTTCGAAGAGATCAGTATGCCAATTTATGGAATTGCCAGTCCCAAGTGTTTCGATGCCGAGGGCAATTGGAAGGAATTATTCTGCTCCGTGGCTTCTGGTCAGTACCGGGTAAAAGAGATAACTCCGGAAAAGGTTGTTCTGCAGTCGCGGCACATATTCGAGGAGACTGACGCCGCCCCTGAGGTGGTGGAGATTAGGGCCAGGGTGGACAAGAACACCGGCGAGGAAATGCTGGCCGGGACCGGAGACCTTACTGTTATGGCCAGCCTTGACTTGACCGAAGAGATAATGGAAAAGACTCGGACATCAGAGTTTAAACTCGCGTATGAGCCGGCGGCACGCATGCATTTTATGGAGCTGAACGCTAAAAAAAATGTTTTTGCGGATAGAGCCCTGCGTCAATCCGTGAGGGACACATTTTTGTGGCTGCTCCGTAAAAACGAGGCGTTCGCTGCGGGGGCTGAGCTGGACCCTTCTTTTATCCCTAAAGGGGGGGTCGGGCATGTGGGCTTCGATATAGCGGGCGGAGGGAAGGTTAAAAAATCCGGAGGGGGGGAGGCGGTAGTCCTGCTCACCCCGAAACCGCCATCTCCGAAGAGCAAGGGGCAGAAAATACAGCTGGCTCTCGAGGACGCCATACTGGAAACCTTGCGGCTGCATTCCATCAAGCCTCGCATTATACGGTGCGACGGCGGAGAGCTGATAGAGCGCCGCCGCAGAAACGATTTCGATCTCCTGTTCCGGGGTTCGGGCGTGTCGATAGACGACCCATACGCCGCACTCCGGATGATGTTCATGAGCGACATCGGGGCATGTATCCCGGACCCTTCCCACACCATTCCCGCAATGATTGTAAAAGCGGAGGCTACGGATGATTCTGCCACCCGCAAACAGCTCGCTGAAAAGATAAACAGGAGTATTTACGAAGAGGCTTCGGTGGTAACTTACGCCCATTCCAGCATTGTCTACATTTGCAACAGCAATGTGGATATTTCACGGATAAATCTGTTCTCGGACCCTATCGAGTTCCGCGCCGTAAATTGGCGCCAGTAGCCGCAGCTTGTACTAATGCACAAAAAACAGCTTATTGTTTCCTGGATTGCAGGTGCGGTCCTGATATCCGGTGTATTCTATGCCGCGGTGGCATGGTTGTGGACTGCTGTGTCCGAGTCGCACGCCGCTTCGGTCGAGACTCAGGTTGTTTCTGCTTTGTCAAACGACCTTGCGGAAGGGAACTTGTTCAAGCTGGGGGTTACTCTTTCAAAACTTAAGCGTGATGGTATACTGCGTTTTGCGGAAATCCGGCAACTAGGTAAAGACGGGGGAAACAGTCTCGTATATAGAACGCAAGGGGGTGTCTCTCCGACAGGCGAGTATCTTGCCGGATTTAACTGCGGTGAAAGGCGCCAGTTGGAGGGGAGCACTCATGGTGGGGTCAGCCTCATTACTACCTTGCCGAGTAATAACCTGGATGTGGCTTGCTCGACTCTCTTTATAATCTCGGATTTGCCGCGGGAGCTAAGCCTCTTCAAGAGTCGCTTGATAGTTTCATTTGGCGGGTTGCTCGTGGTTCTATTTGGAGCATTTTTTTGGCTTACCATATACTGGTATCGCAAAATTCTGGCTCTTGAAACTTCTAATGTTCTTATGCGTGTAGAGAAAGACGTGGAGATGGGGCGTATGGTGTCTCAATTGGCGCACGACATACGGTCGCCGCTGGCGGCGCTGGGGGCGGCGGCTAAAGGACTGGATATCCCGCAGGAGCAGCGCGGTATGATAGATGGGGCCGTGGCGCGCATGCAGGGCATCGCCGACGACCTGTTGGCGCGTTACCGCGCGCCTTCCGCTGGGCCGGCCAAACCTAAAACCTCGGTTCTCGCTCTGGGTGGTCTTGTGGAACAGGTGGTCGCGGAGAAGCGCCTGCAGCACAAGGACAAGGTCGGCATCAGTATAGATTTCTCTCCCGGCGAGGCGGAACTTAAGGCTTCCATTGAGCCTACAGAATTTCAGCGCCTGATCTCCAACCTCATAAATAACTCGGTGGAAGCTTTCAGCGGTGAGGGCGTTGTTTCTGTCGCCCTGTCCGCCGTGGACCATAAGGTCCTGCTGACCGTAAAGGACAACGGCAAAGGTATACCGCCGGAGATCCTGGCCAGGCTGGGGCAGAAGGGCGAAACGCATGGCAAGGCCGGCGGCACCGGACTGGGCGTTTACCACGCGCGCAAAACGGTGGAGGCCTGGGGCGGCAGCTTTAAGATAGAATCCGAAGCCGGCAAAGACACCGCAGTTACGCTTGAACTGCCGGCGGCAACTGTTAAAACCGTACCGGCGCGCGCGGTGCTGCTGGACGACGACCTGCTGGTGCATATGAACTGGAAAATGGCCGCCAGGGCAGCCGGTGTGGATTTCAAGGCGTATAAAACCCCGGAGGAACTTGTCACCGACGCTGAGGCCCTGCCCAAAGATACGCCGATCTATATAGACTCCGAGCTGGGCGGCGACGTTAAGGGCGAAGACACGGCCCAGGCCCTGCATGCGAAAGGTTTTACTGACCTCACCATGGCCACCGGCCACGCCCCCGAAAAATTCTCTCACCTCCCCTGGCTTAAAGTAACCGGCAAAGAGCCGCCTTGGAATTGATCCTGTCCCGGATAGTATTTTCCGCGGCGCGGCCAAATTGCGGGCGCTCGGCAAAAAAGGCACACGCGCAACAACATCTCCATCTCCTATAAGTATTCCGGCCAGAGCCTGGCGCCTAACGAAGAGTATTTCAAAAGTGGATATGGGCGGCTTCGCTTCAGCAGTCACCCTCAACTACACCTTCGGCAACTGGTAGGCCTTGCCGCGCGCGGCCCGGCCGGCGGGTTCCATTAATTAATTTAAAAGGGTAAAATCTATTATATTTAAAAGCGTTCCGAGGAGGCTTGCATGAAAGGCTGGACCGGCTACATACTCAGGGTTAATCTCACCGACAAGACCTGGAAGAAAGAATCATTTACCGAAGAATTCGCCCAGAAATGGGTGGGCGGGCGCGGTTTCGCCGCCAAGATCCTTTTCGACGAACTCAAGCCCGGCATAGACCCGCTCGGCCCGGAGAACAAGCTGGTGGTGGCCCTCGGCCCGATAGCCGGCATACCGGCCCCCAATACCGGCAAGGTGGTAGTAGCCGCCAAGAGCCCGCTCACCGGCTTCTACGGCGACGGCAATTTGGGCTCCAACGTTTCCAGCCAGCTGCGCAAGGCCGGCTACGACGCCATGATAATAGAGGGCGCGGCCGACAAACCGACCTATCTCAATATCGAGGACGACAAGGTGGAATTCCTCGACGCCGCCGAGATGTGGGGCAAGGGCACCTATTTCTCCAACGAATACATTTACAAGAAACACGGCAAGAACTCCGGCGTGCTGAACATCGGCCAGGCCGGCGAGAACAAGGTGCTGTTCGCCGTTATCCGCAGCCTCGAGGGCCGCGCCGGCGGCCGCCCCGGCATTGGCGCCGTGATGGGCTCCAAAATGCTCAAGGCCATAGTCGTAAAAGGCACCAAACAGATACCGCAGGCCGACCCCGAACTGATGCGCAAGCTCGGCATAGAAGGTCTGAAGAAGGCCCATGAGCTGGACCAGGCGAGCGGCTGGTCGAAGCAGAGCACCGACGCCGTGCTGGCCTGGTGCAACGAGGTCAACGGCCTGCCGGTGCAGAACATGCGGCATACCGCACACCCCGAAGCCTGGAAGCTGGACGGCGAGCGCCTCAACGACGCCCGCATAGCCACTTACGGCTGCCCCAGCTGCACCATGCACTGCGGCATCACCATACACGACAAGGAAGGCCGCGAGAGCGAGCTGGACTACGAGAACATCGGCATGCTGGGCCCGAACATCAACGTGTTCGACCTCAAGCAGGTGGGCTCGCTCAATTATTTGTGCGACGACTACGGCCTCGACACCATCTCCGCCGGCGCGGTGCTGGGCTTCTACGGCGACGCCATAGAGCGCGGCGCCACGAAGGGCGACTTCAAATTCGGCGACGCCGAGAAGGGCAAGACGCTGCTCTGGGACATAGCCACCCGCACGGGCGAAGCCGGCAACTTGCTGGCCGACGGCGCCCTGAAGGCCGCCAAGGTCTACGGCAAGAATTCGGCCGACTATGCCATGCAGGTCAAAGGCCTGGAGATGGCCGCCTACAACTGCAAGTCCATACCCGGCCAGGCGCTGGCCTTCGGTGTGGCGGCCATAGGCGGCCACCACCGCGAGGCGTGGATCATCACCTTCGAGCTCAAGCACAGCAAGCGCGAGAGCTACGGCCCTGAGAAGGCGGCCAAGGTGATAGAGCTGCAGCGCATACGCGGCGGCCTGTTCGAGATGCTGGTGGCCTGCCGTTTCCCCTGGGTGGAAGTGGGCTACGAGCTGGAGAACTATCCCAAATTCTTCAACGCCGCCACCGGCCTGGACTGGACGCTGGACAATTTCTGGACGGCGGCCGACCGCGGCTACGCCATGATCAAGCTGCATTACCTGCGCGAGTTCCCGGCGGCCACCCGCAAGGACGACTACCCGCCGGCGGTCTGGTTCGACAAGGCCAACGCCGACACCGAGGGCCCGCAGAAAGGCGTGGTGCTGGAGCACGACAAGTACGACTCGCTGCTGCAGCATTATTACGACCAGCGCGGCTACGACCATCGCGGTATACCCACCATGGAGACCCTGAAGAAGCTGGGCCTCGAGGCGGAGGCAGCCGAGGCGGCCAAGGTGGCTAGCCTGAGCTGATGAAAGTCACCGTAAAGCTGATAGGTCCGCTGATCTACGAGGGCGGCTTCAGCGAAAAGGTGCTGGAGCTGGCCGGGCCGATGACGGCCGGGGAACTTTCGGCTTTCGTGCGGATAGACAGGAAGAGGCCCACTATCATCACCCGCAACGGCCGGGCGGTGGGCGACGACGAACGGATAAACGACGGGGACCGGGTGGTCATCTCGCATATCTATTCCGGCGGCTAGGGGGGGACATGGCGCAGCTGGATAAACTCATAGAGAAATTGCAGCCGGGCCAGGAGATCATCCTGGAGGCGGGCAAGCCGCCGGCCCTTATCAGCGCCGGCTCCTCCTCGCCGATGCTGGCGCAGCAGCTCACGGCCGCGCAGGTATACGGCCTGACGGGGGAAATAGCCCCGGCCGACGTGCGCGAGCAGATAGCCCAGAGCAAGTCGGTGAAGTTCGAATATGTCTGCGCCTCCAAGACCCTGGCGGTCACTTTTACCATAGACAACGGCCTGGCCCTGACCCGCCTCACCCTGTCGGCCAGGCGCGGCGACGCGCCGCTGCCGGCGGCTGTGGCCGGCGAGCCGGAGATCAACGGCCTGCTGCGCAAGATGGCCGCGCTGGGCGCCTCCGACCTGCACCTGACCTCGGCGCACCGCCCCATGGTGCGCGTCAACGGCGACATGCAGGAGCTGTCCGACCAGGCCGTGCTGCGCCCCGAGCGCATGAGCGCCCTGCTCGGCGCCATCATCCCCACTTTCAACACGGTGGAGTTCGAAAAGACCCACGACACCGACTTCGCCTACGAGATAGCCGGCCTAGCCCGCTTTCGCGCCAATATCTTCATGGACCGCTTCGGCATGGGCGCGGTGTTCCGCCAGATCCCGGTGGAAATAGTGACGGCCGAGAAGCTGGGGCTTTCCAAAGAGATCGTGGACCTCTGCTACCTGTCCAAGGGCCTGGTGCTGGTGACCGGCCCCACCGGCTCGGGCAAGTCCACCACGCTGTGCGCGCTGGTGGATTTCATGAACCGCCACCGCAAAGACCATATCATCACCATCGAGGACCCCATAGAGTTCGTGCACCAGAAGAAGAACTGCCTGGTCAACCAGCGCGAGGTGCACGTGCATACCAAATCCTTCTCGCAGGCCCTGCGCGCGGCGCTGCGCGAGGACCCGGACATAGTCCTCGTCGGAGAAATGCGCGACCTGGAGACCATCTCGATAGCCATAGAGACCGCCGAGACCGGCCACCTGGTGTTCGGCACGCTGCATACCACCACCGCGGCCTCCACCGTGGACCGCATCATAGACCAGTTCCCGGCCGACCGCCAGTCCCAGATCCGCACCATGCTGGCCTCCTCGCTCAAGGGCGTGATCTCGCAGACGCTGTGCAAGAAGATCGGCGGCGGCCGCGTGGCCGCCATGGAGACGCTGTTCGTCACCAGCGCCATCTCCAACCTGGTCCGCGAGGGCAAGATCTACCAGATCCCGTCCATCATGCAAACCGGCCGCAAGCAGGGCATGGTAGTGCTCAACGACGCCCTCTTCAAACTGGTCACCGACAAGATAGTGACGCCCGAAGAGGCCTACATGAAAGCCGTGGACAAGCCGGCCTTCGTGGCCCTGCTGAGGTCCAAGAACATCACCCTGAAACTCGCCGGCATAGAAGAATAGCCGGCTGTAAATGAAAAAGCCCCGGGACGGCCCGGGGCTTTTCTTTTTGAGGCTTTGGCTTAGTCCACGTACAGGCAGAGGTAGGCGGTGTCTTCGGCCACCTTCACCTGGAACTTGGTCTTGGCGGGCACGGAGAAGGTGCCGCCCTTGGGGAAGTCCATCCAGTCGGCTTCGCCGGGCAGCTTTACCGTGAGCTTGCCGCTGACCACGGTCATGATCTCCTTCTTGTCGGTGCCGAACTCGTAGTCGCCGGGGGCCATCACGCCCACGGTGGCGGGGCCGCCGCCCGCGCTGAAGGCTATGGACTTCACTTTCCCCTCGAAGTATTCATTGGTCTTGAACATTATTATTCCCCTTTAGTTTAGAAGCCGTACAGGCCCGAGTACTTGGTCTTTATGTAATCCACGAAAGGCGCGACGGAGAGCTTTTCCCCTATGGCCTCCTGCAGCAGATCTTCGGGCAGCAGCGTGCGGCCCTTGGCGTGTATGGTGCGGCGCAGCCAGGCCAGCACCGGGGCGAAGTCGCCGTGCTCTATGCGCGCGTCCAGGTCGGGCAGGTCCTTCTTGAGCGCCGCGAACAATTGCGCCGAAATTAAATTGCCGATGGTGTAGGACGGGAAATAGCCTATCATGCCGAAGCCCCAGTGCACGTCCTGCAGTATGCCCTCGGAGTCCTTTGTAGGCTTTACGCCCAGGTACTCCTGCATCTTGGCGTTCCAGAACTCGGGCGCGTCTTTCACCTTGAGGCTGCCGTCGAGCAGCCGGGTCTCTATCTCGTAGCGCAGAGCCACGTGCAGGTTGTAGGTCACCTCGTCGGCCTCCGTGCGCACCAGCGAAGCCTCGGAGCGGTTGGCGGCGCGGTACAGGTCCTCGGCGGAGTACTTGTCGAACTTGCCGGGGAAATGTTTGCGGTACAGCGGCAGCGCCCAGGCGGCGAAGGGCCGGCTGCGGCCTATCAGGTTCTCCCAGAAGCGGGACTGCGATTCGTGCACGCCCAGCGAAGCGCCGGAGGCCAGCGGGGTGAAAGCGAACTCGGCCGGGAAGCCCTGCTCGTAGAGGGCGTGGCCGCCCTCGTGCATGGAGCCGTAGACGGAGGCCGGCAGCCAGTCGCGCTGCGTCCAGGTGGTGATGCGCGCGTCGTGCGGGGCCACTATGCCGGTGCTGAACGGGTGGGCCGACTGGTCCAGGCGGCCGCGGGAGAAATCGTAGCCCATCGCTTTCAGTATGTCCTCGGAGAGGCGCAGCTGGGCGGGGAGGTCGAAGTCGCCCTTGAAAGGTTCGTTCGAAACCCGGTCGGCCCTTTCGTTGATGGCCTTTATCACCGGCGTCAGGCCGGCGGCCAGCTCGGCGAAGACCTTGTCGAGCTTCTCGCGGTTGAGGCCGGGGTCGTACATGTCCAGCAGCGCGTCGTAGGGGGACTTGGCGTAACCCAGGGCCTCGGCCTTGAGGCGGCTCAGCTCCAGGACCTTGTCCAGGTGCGGGGCGAAAATAGAATAGTCTGAGGCCTGCTTGGCCTTATGCCAGGCTTCGAAGGAGGCGGTGGTGGCCAGGGAGAATTCTTTTACCAGCGCTGAGGGAAGTTTGACCTCGTGGTCGTAGTCGCGCTTTACCGCGCGCAGGAAGGCGGCCTCGAAACTCTCCTGGCCCTTGGCCTGGGCCCAGTCGTAAACCTCGGTGATCAGCGCGCCGGTCTCGGGGGCGGTGAACTTCAGGTGGGCCACCTCGCTGACCACTGACTGCACCTTGCCCCTGGCGGCCGCGCCGCCGGGCGGCATGAAGACGTTCTGGTCCCAGCCCAGCAGGGAGCCGGCCGCGCCCAGGGCCGCCACTTCCTCGTAACGCTTACGAAGCTCGTCGAATTTGTCTTGCATGTATCCCCCGGCTAAAAAGAAGCGCCGGCAGGGCCGGCGCGGGTGGTGCTAGTGGCCGCAGCAGCCGTTGCACTTGTGGCCGCCCGGGTTGATGGGGCAGCCCTCGCCGGCGGACGAGCCCTTGTTCAGGCCCGGCACTTCGTCGGAGATCTTCACCACTTTGCCCAGCTTGGCGTCGTAGACGTACTTGCCGGTCTTGGGTTCGGTCTTCTGGGTTTCTTTCTCTTCGGCCATATGGTCTCCCTAATAAAAAGAAGGCAACGCTGTAAGTTTCCGGTTCTTACTCTCGTTGCCTTCCCGTCACGCTGAAATTTGGTGCGCTCGACAGGAATCGAACCTGTATAACCGCCTTCGCAGGGCGGGACTCTATCCGTTGAGATACGAGCGCAAAGATCAAATACTGCCAGAACGATATTTTATGATTTATCGGGGGTGGATAACAATACCGCTCTACATTCCGAGCAGTTTCTTCCACCACGACTTCTCTTCCACCGCCGTCTGCGGCGGCTTCTCGAACACCGGCTGGTCCACCTGGCCCGTGTAGACCGGCATGCCCACCCGGAACGTCGAGCCGCGGCCCGGCTCGCTGTCGAGCAGCAGCTTGCCGCCCTGCAGCACCACCATGGCCTTGGTGATGGCCAGCCCCAGGCCCGTGCCGCCCACCTTCTCTCCCGAGACGGCCTGCACGAACTTCTCGAAGATCTTGGCCTGGTCCTCTTTCTTGATGCCGCTGCCGTTGTCCTTGACCGAGAAGAACACCGAGCCGCTCATGGCATCCTTGCCGGCGTCGGCCGATACCTCTATGGCTCCGCCCTGCGGCGTGAACTTGATGGCGTTGGAGATCAAATTGATGAGCACCTGCACGGTGCGGCGGCGGTCGGCGTAGACCCTGGGCAGGCCCGGCTCTGTTTTGGCTTCCAGCGCGAGGCCCTTGGAAGTGGCCCAGGCGCGCATGGCGTCCACGGCTTCTTTGGCTATGTCCTCGGGGGACTCTTCGTCCTGGTGGAAGACCAGCTTGCCGGACTGCAGCTTGGAGAAATCCAGTATGTCGGTGATGATGGAATTGAGGCGCTCGGTATTGCGGATGGCGGTATTGAGCACGCTCTTTCCCGAGGCGCTGGCGTCGGTGTCGAGCTTGAGCATCTCGAGCGCCGCCTTGATGGAGGTGAGCGGCGAGCGCAGCTCATGCGTCATGTTGGCGATGAAATCCTGCTGCAGCTGCTCGGCCTGCTTGAGCTTGGCGGCGTCGGTGGGGATGGACACGGTACCGACTATTTTGCCGTCCTCGTTCTGGATGATGGCGGTGGCCTTCTTCACCGTCTCGGCCAGGTCGGACGAACCGGTCTTGCCGATTTCCTGGGAGACGTCCGTCTTGGTGTCCGAGGTGATCTCTTTGGCCAGCGAGACCACCTGGTCCTCTATCTGCGACAGGTCCACGATCTTCTTGCCGGACAGAGCCGCCAGGGGTTTGCCCGAGATGGCCTCGGCCTGGGGGTTCATCATCAGGATATTGCCGTCCTTGTCTACCACCACCACGCCGTCGGCCATGCTGGTCATGACCGACTGCGTGCGCACCATGTCGTTCTCGACCTTCTTCTTCTCGCCGCGCAGGCCTTCCAGGGCCTTGTTGACGGTGGTTTCCATCTCCTGCTTGAACTTGGAGGTCAGGAGCTCCATCAGGCGGCGCTGTTCCGCCGGGTCCGGCGTGACGCGCGCCACGATGGCCGCCAGGGCCGACTCCAGCCCCAGGTCTATTATCTTTTCCGAAATCTTCTCCTCGGCGGGCGTCTCGGCCGCCGGGGCAGCCTGGGCCGTGCCGTCGCCGGCGCCCTGGCCTGCGCCCTTGCCTGGGCCGCCGCCGGCTCCAGCGCCCAGGCCGGGCCCGGCGAGGCCCGGAGAGGTCTGGGAGCCCACCTTGGTGTAGATGGCTTCATCGATCTTCACGCGGTCTATGCCGCGCTCTTTCAGGTAATCCTTGGCCTCGCCCTTATGGGACTGCACCTGGCAGAGCGCCAGCAGGTCGTCGCCGGTGACGCCCGGCTTGAAGGTGATGGTCTGGATGCGGAACTTGGTGAACAGGTTGCGCAGCGAGTTGGGCAGCTTGTCGGCGGCCAGCAGCGGCGTGCCGTTGATGAGCAGCTTGTCGTTGTCGAGCGTGACCGAGAAATCGGCCCCGGCGAGCGACCCGGCTATCTGCGCCAGCAGCGCTTGACCCTCGTCGAGGGCCTGGCGCACCTGGGGGTGGTCGGGCTTGTAGAGGTTTATCTGGGTCAGCGCGCGCGTGAAGGCCTTAAGGAAACTGAACCACAGCATCTTCGGGTCCTGGGTTTCTGTCATAAGCGGAACAAGTTCTTTCCTTTGAGGCCTTTGGTGGCGTTCCTGGTGTCGAAGACTAGGCGGGCCCGTTTAACGATGTCGGAGTAATCTATGCAGGAGTGCGGCGTCACTATCATCACGCAGTCGTACTCCTTGATCTTCTTTAAGGCGTCCTTCCGGGAGCGGCGGGTTTCGCCTTCCAGGTCGGTCTCGGAAACGTAGGGGTCGTAGTAGTCGGCCCGCGCGCCGGTCTTCTCGAGCAGTATCAGCACGTCGTGCGCCGGGCTCTCGCGGTGGTCGGCGATGTCGGGCTTGTAGGCCATGCCCACCATCAGTATCTTGGATTTGCTCAGGGCCTTGCCCCTGGTGTTGAGCAGCTCGCCCAGGCGGGACACCACGTGGGCGGGCATGGAGGAATTGACGGCGCCGGCGAGCTCTATGAAGCGCGGCTCGAAGTTGAGCGTCTTCATCTTCCAGCCCAGGTAATGCGGGTCGAGCGGTATGCAGTGGCCGCCTATGCCGGGGCCGGGGTAGAAGGGCATGAAGCCGAAAGGCTTGGAGGCCGCGGCGTTGATGACTTCCCAGACGTCGAGGCCCAGCTTGTTGCACATCAGGGCCATCTCGTTGATCATGCCGATGTTGACGGCGCGGAAAGTGTTCTCGAGGAGTTTTACCAGCTCTGCCGCCTCGGTGCTGGAAACCAGCAGCACCTTGTCTATCACGGCGGCGTACAGGGCGCCGGCCAATTTGGTACAGGCGGGGGTCAGGCCGCCTACCACCTTGGGGGTGTTCTTGACGCCGTACTTGGGGTTGCCCGGGTCTACGCGCTCGGGCGAGAAAGCCAGGTAGAAATCCCGGCCGGCTTTCAGGCCGCCGGCTTCGAGCATGGGCTTTACCAGTTCCTTGGTGGTGCCGGGGTAGGTGGTGCTTTCGAGGACGATGACCTGGCCGCGCTTCAGGTACTTGCGGGCCTCTTTCACGGAGGAGATGATGTAGGAAACGTCGGGGTCCTTGCTCTTGCGCAGCGGGGTGGGCACGCAGATGATGACGGCGTCCATTTTCTTCAGGAGCGAGAAGTCCAGCGTGCCGGTGAGCAGGCCCTTCTTATTGAGGGCGGCCACTTCTTCGGTAGGCACGTCGCCTATATAGGAGACGCCGGCCTTGAGGTCGCGCACCTTCTGCGAGTCAACCTCGAAGCCGGTCACCGGGAAGCCGCCCTTGGCGAATTCCACCGCCAGCGGCAGGCCCACGTAGCCCATGCCCACTATGCCGATGCGGGCCTTCCTGTCTTTAATGAGTTTTTCGATTTTTTGCATTTAGTTCCGTCCCCTCAAATCCAGCGGAAATTATACTAAATAGATAAATATATTGTAGGGGACGCTGATGACTATATGACTTGTTTTTTTCTGACAGGCGGCTATAATATCCCAAGGGGTACGACTACTATGATATAAATCGGGCGTCCGCCCCCATATCCGCCATGAACCAATCAAATAGTCATATAGTCATCAGCGTCCCCTAAAACCTGCTTTTGATAATGAAAAACAAATTCAAATTGACGGCCTTGTTCGCGCTCATTCTGTCCGCGGGATACTACCTTTACTCTAATGTGGCTGGGGGCAGGGAACTGGCTAAAGAAAAGGCGGCGCTGCTGGGCATAGCAGAATCCCTGAACAAGGGAGCAATTTCAAGGGTGGACATATTTTATATGCCGATGTCTGCCGAAAGCGCCAGGCGGATGGAGCCTGAGGATATTTTCTCATTGCCTGTAACTTTGAGCGTTAAGCCGGGAACTGATGAGGCCGCTAAGTTGTGCAAGGCCATTAAAAATACTCGGCTAACTCCCATGCATTTCGGCCTGGATATGCGTGAAGGGTTTATCGCCTACGACGCGGCCAATAAAGAGATTGGACGCGTTATTATGAGTTCGGCCAAGGACGGCTATATAAACGGGCTCCCCTGTCATTTTAAAGGGCCTCTTAAAAGAACTCTCATGGATCTTGCGGCCCCGGACCGGTATAAAGGCCTGGGTTGGAAAGAAAAGATATTTATCCTTTTGCTTGAACTCTAAGTCTCTCTGTTAAAAAATGGGTATGACGTCCCCGACAATACGGTGTCGGGGACGTCTGCTATTCTATTCTTACGGGAAGAAGGGGGGAATATGCCCAGACAAGCGAGAATAGACGTGCCGGGACAGGTTTATCATGTGATGTCGCGCGGTATAGAGCGCGGGAGTATCTTCCTCGGCGAAGACGATTATGTGGACTTCCGGGAGCGCATCGGCGTATGGCTTAATAAGTCTGGGGCCAAATGCCTTGCGTGGTGCCTGATGCCGAATCACTTCCACTTCCTGGTCTTGCGGGGCGAACGGCCGCTTTCGGAGCTGATGCATCACGCTATGACCGGCTACGCCATTAACTTCAACCTGAGGCATCGCCGCGCCGGGCACTTGTTCCAGAACAGGTATAAGGCCATCATCTGCGATCTTGAGGAATACTTCATGGAAGTCGTGCCGTATATCCACCTCAATCCACTGCGCGCCAATCTGGTGGAAGACCTGGACGGCCTTGCCGCCTACAAATGGTGCGGACATTGCGCCGCAATCAGCGGAGTTGAGGATGGAATCCTTAACCGGGACTCGCTTTTATGGCACCTTGGGGACAGTGAGGGGGCGGCGGTCGCCAGGTACATGCAGGTTATGCGTGAAAAAGCGGAAGAAATGCGCCAGAAGGATCTTTCCGGAGGCGGACTATTGCGCAGCCTGGGCGGGGAAGGTGCCGTCCTGAGGGCTATGCGGGCCGGGGAAAAGGTTTTGTCCGACCAGAGGATACTGGGAGAGGGGGATTTTGTGGCGGCCGTACTAAGGACCGCCGGTGAAGCCATGCAGAAAGCGAAGAAAAGCCGCGCGGAAGTACTGGGCGAGGTAGCGGCGGCCACCGGCATATCCCGCGAGGACATTTTAAGGCGTACCCGGGAACGCGGCCCCGCCAGCGCGCGGGCAATTTATTGCTACCTGTGCCGGGAGGCAGCTGGCGGTTCAGCCGTGGAATTGACGGGGGAATTGGGAATAACGCAGAGCGCCGTCTCAAAGTTGGCGTCCAAGGGGCGTATACTGGCCGAAAGAATGAAAATAGTCATATAGTCATCAGCGTCCCCTCCATATTTAATATAATTGAATATATGGAGTGGATTTTACAGTTGCCGGTTCTGTTTTTTTCGGTCGTTTTCCATGAATTCGCGCATGGCTACGTGGCCTACATGCGCGGGGACGACACCGCATACCTTTCGGGCCGGCTTTCTTTCAACCCGTTGCCGCATATAGACCCTGTTGGGACTATACTGGTGCCGGTCGCCTGCATCTTTATGGGTTTCCCGGCCATCGGCTGGGCCAAACCGGTGCCGGTGAACCCGTACCGGATGCACAGCCCCAAGAGCGACATGGCCTGGGTGGCCCTCAGCGGCCCGCTGTCCAATATAACGCTGGCGCTCCTGGCCGCGGTGAGTTTCAAGCTGGTGGGGATGTTCATGGGCGGGGACCTGGCCTATACGCTGCTGCGCATGCTGGGCTTTGCGGTGGTGATAAACCTGCTGCTGGCCGTCTTCAACATGATCCCGGTGTTCCCGCTGGACGGCAGCCAGGTGGCGCTGGGGGTGCTGAAGGGCCGGGCGCTGGAAATTTACGAAAAACACCTGCCTTACGGGATGTATATCATACTCGGCCTGGTGGTCACCGGGGCGCTGCAGGTCATACTGCGGCCGCTGCTGAACATGGCCATGCTGGTGTTCGCGCCTATAATGGGAGCCTTCTGAATATGGACAACGAAAAAAAGCCCGTGGTGGTTTCAGGCGCCAGGCCTACCGGCCGGCTGCATCTTGGCAATTACTGGGGCACGATGAAGAACTGGCTGGCCCTGCAGGACAAGTACGACTGCTACTTTTTCGTGGCCGACTGGCACGCGCTGACCACCGGCGCCGACAAGAGCGAGACCATAGCCGGCAATTCCCGCGATATGGTGCTGGACTGGCTGGCCATGGGCCTCGACCCGGTCAAGGCCGTCTTCTTCCGCCAGAGCGACGTGAAGCCCCACGCCGAGCTGGCGCTGCTGCTGGGCATGGTGACGCCCATCAGCTGGCTGCTGCGCAACCCCACTTTCAAGGACCAGCTGCAGGAGCTGTACAAGGCCAAGTACAAGGGCCAGGAAGACAAGATGAAGAAGGCCGAGGGCGTGACCAAACAGCTCGCCGAGGCCCACGGTCACGACGCCGACGAGCTGGCCCTGCACTCCGACATGGCCGTGCTCGGTTTCCTGGGCTACCCGGTGCTGCAGGCCGCCGACGTGCTGCTCTATGACGCCAAGTTCGTGCCGATAGGCAAGGACCAGCTGCCGCATTTGGAGATCTCGCGCGACATAGCCCGCCGCTTCAACCACACTTTCGGCACCAGCCTGCTCTGCGAGCCGGAGCCGCTGTTCACCAGCGCCACGCTGGTGCCCGGCATAGACGGCCGCAAGATGAGCAAGTCCTACGGCAACACCATAGCGCTCGGCGAGGACGCCAAGAGCCTCGAGACCAAGATCAAAAAGATGTACACCGACCCGCTCAAGGTCAAGGCCGACGACCCCGGCCACCCCGAGGGCTGCGTGGTCTGCGCCTTCCACAAGCTCTACAACCAGGATTGGAAGGCGCAGGAAGACGCCTGCCGCACCGGCAAGACCGGCTGCGGCGGCTGCAAGAAACTGCTGACGGAGCTGATGGAAAAAGAGATAGGCGTCTTCAGGGCCCGCCGGGCCGAGCTGGAAGCGTCGGGCAAGGTGGACGAGGTGCTGGCAGCCGGCGCCGTCAGGGCGCGCGCCGTGGCGGACAAGAAGATGGCCGCGGCCTCCAAGGCGGCGGGACTGATATGAGCGCCATAGACATACACCTGGAGAATTTCGAGGGTCCTCTGGACCTCCTGATGCACCTTATCAAGAAGAACAATCTTGATATTTACGACATACCGATCTCGCAGATCACCGCCGAGTACCTGCAGTACCTCGAGGTGATGAAGAGCCTCAACCTCGACGTGGCCGGCGACTTCCTGGTGATGGCCGCCACGCTGATGCAGATCAAGGCCAAGATGCTGCTGCCCGCCCCCGAGGCGGCCGAAGGCGAGAACGGCCCCGACCCGCGCGGCGCGCTGGTCAGCATGCTCGAGGAGTACCAGCGCTACAAGGAAGCCTCCAAGGAGATGAATACCCGCTTCTCCAAGTTCAAGGACGCCTTCTACCGCGGCTCGCCGGTGTTCACCAGCGAGGAGAAGTACCTGGACCTGGATTTCTACGCGCTGATGGACGCGGTCAAGCGCGCGTTCGAACGCGCCGAGCCCAGCCGCGAGGTGGAGGCCGACCAGTTCCCGATCGAGTCGCGCGTGGCCAAGATAGAGAAGATGCTCGAGGGCCGCGACTGGCTGATCCTCGACGAGATCTTCGCTTCGGAGAAGAAGCGCCTGGGCGTGATCACCTGCTTCATGGCCCTGCTCGAGCTCATCAAGCAGCACAAGATAGTGGTGTCGCAGGACGAGGCCTACTCCGAAGTGCGCATCTACCCGGCGCCGGTCTCCGTGCCCGCCCCCGAGCCCGCCGCCGTGGCCGCGGCGCCGGAGCAGCCGGCTGTCGAGGCCGCCCCGCAGCCGGAGAGCCCGGAGCCGCCGCCCGGTTCCCTGAATTGAATTTCAACTTTAGCGAGGTAATATGGAAGACGTAGAACTGAAAAAAGTGCTCGAGACCCTGCTCTTCATCACCGACGCGCCGCTGCCGGTGACCCGCATAGCCCAGCTGTGCGAGATCCGCAACAAGGAGCGCATCGAAGGCGCCCTGCAGGAGCTGCGCAAGACCTACGACGACGAGGGCCGCACGCTGCAGGTGATGCAGGTGGCCGGCGGCTGGCAGCTGGCCACCCGCCCCGAATACGGCATCTGGGTGCGCAAGCTCTACCACAATAAAATGACGGTGCGCCTCACGCAGGCCGCGCTGGAAACCCTCTGCATCATAGCCTACAAGCAGCCGCTGACCCGCGCCGAGGTGGAGGCCATCCGCGGCGTGGAAGTGATAGGCCCGCTGGACACGCTGACGCAGCGCAGGCTGATCACCGTGGTGGGCCGCCGCGAGAGCATAGGCCGCCCCATCCTTTACGGCACCACCAGCGAATTCCTGCGCCAGTTCGGCCTGAACTCGCTCGACGACCTGCCCAAGCTGGAGAGCTTCAATATCGAGAATATGGCCGCCGCGGCCCAGTCTACCGCCGTGGAGCTGATAGAGCAGGATTCCATGCCGGAGCCGGTGGCCGAAGGCGCGCCCCCGCAGGACCCGGCCCAGGCCGCCCTGGAAGGCGACGATTTCGCCGCCGAAGAGGCCGTGGGCGAAGCCCTGACCGAGGCGCCGGCAGAAAACGAAGCGCCGGCTGACACCGAAGCGCCGGCAGAAACCGAAATCCAGGCTGAAACCGAGCCTGTGGCCGAACCTGCTGCCGAGCCCCTGACCGAACCGGAACCCGAAGCCGCCGCCGAAATAGCCGCGGAGCCGTCCGAAGAGATCATGCAGGAACCGCCCGTAGAAGAGCCGGCGCCCGAGGCCCCCGTGGAAGCCGCCGTGGCCGAGCAGGCCGAGGCCGCCCCGGAAGAGCCCAAGGATGATCTTTAAGCCCTGATGCCCGAAATAAGAAAGGACCCCGTCTTCGGCCGCTGGGTCATCATAGCCTCGGAGCGCGGCCTGCGCCCCAACGAGTTCCGGCCCGGCGCCGGGCCCGACGGCAAAAGTTATGTCTGCCCGTTCTGCCCGGGCAACGAGGACCTGACCCCGCCCACCATCTATTCCCTGCCCGGCGCGGCCGGTTCCTGGCGCCTGCGCGTGGTGCGCAACAAGTACCCGGCCCTGACGGCCGAGAGCGCCGCGGGCAACCGCCGCGACGGCATCTACGACAGCATGGACGGCATGGGCTTCCACGAGGTGGTCATAGAGACCCCGGAGCACGACCGCGTGCTGGAGAGCATGCCCGCCGAGAGTGTGGCCGACGTGGTGCGCACTTTCGTGCTGCGCATGCGCGAGATAAAGAAAGACCCGCGCATCAAGTACGTGATGATCTTCAAGAACCACGGCCGCAACGCCGGGGCCAGCCTGCTGCACCCGCATTCGCAGATCATCGCGATGCCGATGGCGCCGCTGCGCGTGCTGCAGGAGATAGAGGGCGCGGCCGAGTACCACCTCGAGCGCGGCACCTGCGTGTTCTGCGACATCGTCAAAGAGGAGCAGGCCTTCAAGCGGCGCGTCGTCGCCGAGAACGCCGACTTCCTGGCCGTCACGCCCTACGCCAGCCGCTTCTCCTTCGAGACCTGGATACTGCCCAAGGCGCATAACAGCCATTTCGAGGATCTGCCCGGCGAGCAGGCGCAGCCGCTGGCCGAGATCGTGAAGACCGTGCTCTCCAAGCTCTCCGCCTCGCTGCCGGACCTGTCCTACAATCTGATCGTGCACACCATGCCCCCGCAGGACCCCGCGGCCGGGCATTACCACTGGCACATAGAGATCATGCCCAAGCTGACCCACGTGGCCGGCTTCGAATGGGGTACCGGCTTCTATATCAACACGGTGTCACCGGAGGACGCCGCCGACATGCTGAACTCCGGGAAGAGATACAAGGTTTAGGGAGGCCCCATGAAGATCCTTATCGCCGCCAGCGAAGCGTTCCCTTTCTGCAAGACCGGCGGGCTCGCCGACGTCACCGGCGCGCTGGCGCAGGTGTTCGCCAGGACGCCCGACGCCGAGGTGGTGCTGTTCCTGCCGCGCTACCGCAACGTGGGCGGCGGGGCTTTCTCGCCCAAGGCCTGCGGCGGCAGCTTTCTGATCCCGGTGGGCAACCGCGTGGAGACCGCCACGATGAGCCGCGTGCAGTGGGGCAAGGCGGCCGTCTACTTCATCGAGAACCCCAAATATTTCGACCGGCCCGGCATGTACCGCACCGCCGCCGGCGACTACGAGGATAACGACGAGCGCTTCCTCTTCTTCTCGCGCGCCGTGCTCGAAGGCTCCAAGTTCATCGGCTTCAAGCCCGACGTCATCCATTGCCACGACTGGCAGACCGGCCTGGTGCCGGCCTACCTGCGCACGCTCTACAAGATAGACTCCTTCTTCGCCAAGACGGCCAGCGTGTTCACCATCCATAACATCGCCTATCAGGGCATGTTCCCCAAGGAGACCCTGCTAAAGGCCGGCTTCTCCTGGCTGGACTTCACGCCGGAGAAGCTGGAGTACTACGGCGGCATCAATTATATGAAGGCCGCGCTGGTCTTCGCCGACCTGATCACCACCGTCAGCCCCACCTACGCCAGCGAGATACAGTACCGCCCGGAGTTCGGCCACGGCATGGAGGGCCTGCTCAAGCACCGCACCTCCGACCTGTTCGGCATCCTCAACGGCATCGACGAGGAGATCTGGGACCCGGCCACCGACACTTTCCTCGAGCGCGGCTACGAGCTCAAGAGCTTCCAGCGCGGCAAGGCCGCCGCCAAGAAGGCGCTGCAGAAAGAATTGGGCCTGGAAGAGAACAAGGACCTGATCCTGGCCGGCGTGGTCAGCCGCCTGGACCACCAGAAGGGCCTGGATACGCTGCTGCGCGTGGCCCCCGAATTCGTGGACAAGATGCAGTTCGTGGTGCTGGGCGCCGGCGACCCGGGCCTGGCCGACGGCTTCACCGCGCTGGCCGCGGCCAATCCCAGGCGGGTGGCTTTCCGCACCGGCATGGACGAGGCCCTGGCGCACAAGATCTACGGCGCCGCGGACATCTTCGTCATGCCGTCTCGTTTCGAGCCCTGCGGCCTCAGCCAGATGATCTCCATGCGCTACGGCACGCTGCCGGTGGTCACCCGCACCGGCGGCCTCAAGGACACCGTCTTCTACAACGGCGAGCCCAAGGATTCCAACGGCTTCGCCATAGACCAGGCCGACGAGGGGCAACTGCGGTCCGTGCTGGGCCACATCGTCTCGCTGTACGGCTGGCGCGAGAACTGGAACCTGATGGTGCGCAACGCCATGCGCGGCGATTATGCCTGGCACAAGTCGGCCGAAGCCTACATAAAGCTCTTCAACATAGCCGTCCAGCGCCGCCAGCTGTAGAGGGCGGTCAGGGGGCGTCCCCCCGTGAACCCTGGACTGCAGGGAACCGTTGCGCGGTTCCCCCCCGGGGCGGGGCCCCCCTTCCCCAAAGGGTTCACGCGGGTACACCCCCTGCCCTTTTAAAGTGAAAAGATAAAACGAATTAGGGCCTATTTTGGTCTGGGTCTATGGGCCCTCGCGCCTGCTGGCGATTTAAGCGATAATTATATAGATGCGCAAATACATCAAGAGTTGCTTCTATGTCCTGCTGCTGGCCCTGCCTCTGGTTAATGCCGGCGCGCAGACCATCCCCTTCTTCCCGCTCGACGGCGCCCCGCAGGCGCCGGCCGTGCCCGCGCCCCAATTGTCCACCGGCGCCTTCGTACCCCTGGAGATCCCCGACTTCGCCTTCTCCGGCCAGGCCGACATAGAGGCCCTGCTGGAGAGCGCCATACGCGGCTCCAAAAAATCCGTGGAAGTGGCCCTCTACGGCTTCACACTGCCCCGCGTGGCGCAGGCCCTGGTGGACGCCAAGGAGCGCGGCCTGGCCGTGCGCGTGCTGGTCAACGAATCCCATGTTTATACCTCCAGGATCAGCGAGCAGCTGGAACTGCTGATCGACAAAGGCTTGGAGCTGCGCACGCTGCGCGGCGCGGGCAACTACGGCATCATGCATAATAAGCTGGGCATTTACGACGGTAGAATGGTTTCGGCCGGCTCTTTCAACTGGGCCGTTACCGCCAATCTGGCCAACAGCGAGAATATCGTTTTCAGCCGCGACAAGGGCGTAGTGACGGGCTACCGCAAGTATTTCGCCTGGATGTGGGGCCATGCCAGGCCGGCAGGCCAGGGACCGGGCCAGCCTGTCGCCAACTATGGCCCGCCGCCCGAAGACCCGGCCAGGACCATCTTCTATAACGGCGCGCTGCTGCCGGCCTATTCCTTCTCACCCGCCGGCCGCACCGAGGCCGACATCCTCAACGCCCTGAATTTCACCCGCGAGAGCGCGGACATAGCGGTGTTCAGCTTCTACTCGCTCGACATCGGCAACGCGGTGGTCAACGCGCATAAGCGCGGGGTCAAGGTGCGGGTGCTGGTGGACAGGGTGCAGGCCAGCCAGTCCGAGGTGGGGGCGCTGCTGATCAAGAACGGCGTGCCTTTCCGCTGGAGCCAGGGCTATGCCGGCAGGGGCGTGATGCACAACAAGTACGCCGTGCTGGACTCCAAGCTGCTGATGACCGGCTCCTTCAACTGGTCGGTGAACGCGCAGCAGAACAATTTCGAGAACATGTTCAATACCGCCGACAAGGCCTATACTGAGGCCTTTGCCGCGCAGTTCGAGCGGCTCTTCCTTGCCGCCGAGACCCCCACTTCAGCCGACCTGGAGAAGGCCCGCCTGCAGTACCAGAGCGCGGTCACCGAAAGATAGGCTTTCCCGCGCAATAAAAAAAGGGAGGCTCGCGCCTCCCTTTTTCTTTTGGCTGTCGCGGTCAGGCGGCGGCCTCGTCTTCCCTCTCGCCGCCCATATATTTCTTCCTGAACCAGACCTCCAGGTCGTCCATCAGCGAGTAGGTGACCGGCGTCATCAGCAGCGTGATGAGCAGCGACAGCGTCTGGCCGCCGATGATGACCATGGCCATCGTGCGGCGCGTGCCCGAGCCCGCGCCGGTCCCCAGCGCCGTGGGGATCATGCCGGCTATCAGCGTCAGCGTGGTCATCAGGATGGGGCGCAGCCGGGTCCGGTTGGCCTCTATCATGGCCTGGTGGCGCGGCAGGCCCTTGGCCCGCAGGGTGTTGGTGTAGTCCACCTGCAGGATGGAGTTCTTGGTCACGATGCCGAAGAGCATGAACATGCCCATGATGGAGAACAGCGTGAGGTTCTGCCCGGTGATGAACAGCGAGATGATGGCGAACGGTATGGTCAGCGGCAGCACGATCATAATAGAGACCGGGTAGACGAAACTCTCGAACTGGCTGGCCAGCACGATATAGATGAAGATGAAGGCCAGGGCGAAGGCGATGCCGAATTCCTTGAGCATGTTGCCCAGCTCCTTGGCGCGGCCGTAGATGCCGGCCTTGTATTCCGGGGGTGCGTTCAGCGCTTTAAAAGCCTGCTCCGCCTGCGCGATCAGCCGGTTGACCGGGATGCCGTCCACGTTGGCTTTCACCTGCACGTTGCGCTGGCGGTTGAAGCGCGCTATCTGGGTGGGGCCCACCCCCTCGATAACCCGCGCCACGCTGTCGAGGCGCGTAACGCGGCCGCCCGAAGCCGGCACCATCAGCGCCTCTATGGCTTCCATGCGGTCGCGGAAGCCTTCCTCGGCGCGCAGGCGCACCTGGTACAGCTCGTCGCCGTCCTTGAACTTGGTGATGTCCTCTTCGCCGCCCACCAGCGTGCGCAGGGAGGTGGCGATGTCCTCCACCTTCACCCCCAGGTCGTGGGAGCGTCGGCGGTCTATCTCCACGCGGTACTCGGGCTTGGCGTAGGAGAAACTGGTGTCCACGTCCACGGCGCCTTTGACCAGGCGCAGCTTGTCGGCCACCGCGCTGGAATATTCGTTGAGCTTCTGCAGGTCGGGGCCTGAGATGTTGTACATCAGCTCTGAGTCGCCGCCGCCGAAGCCGCCCGCCGGCATCACGGCCACGCGCAGGCCTTTGTACTTGCTCATCATCTCGCGCGAGGCCAGCAGCAGCTTCTGCATGGGCAGGTCGCGGTCCGCCAGGTCGTCGAGTTCCACAAGGACGTAGCCCTCGTTGGTGGTGGACCCGCCGAAGTGGCCGCCGACCCCGGTGCCGATGGAGGAGAGGATGTTTTTGACGTGCGGCAGCTGCCTCGTCTCGGTCTCCACCTGGGCGAAGATCTGCTTCATCATGCCGAGGCTGGTGCCTTCGGGGGCGGTGATGTTGACCTGGTAGAGGCCGGTGTCGTCGGCGGGCATGAAGTCCTTGCCGAGGAACATGAACAGCGGGACCATGGAGATCATGATGAGCACGGCGTAGGCCACCATCCGCTTGCGGCGGGCCAGGGCCCATTCCAGCATCACGATGTACCTGGCGGCCAGCCACTCGTTGACGTGGTCGGTGAATATTTCCAGGCGGGTCTTGGCGCCCGGCTTGATCTTGAGGAACAGCGAGCAGAGCATGGGCGTCAGCGTCAGCGCCACGAAGACGCTGATGGACACGGCAAAGGCTATCGTGAGGCCGTAGCTCTTGAGGAAGCGGCCTATGATGCCTCCCATGTACGCCAGCGGGATAAAAATAACCAGGAGCGCCGCCGACATGGCCACCACGGCGAAGCCGATCTCCTTCGAGCCGTCCTGCGCCGCCTTCAGCGGGCTCATCTTGTGCTCCTCCATGTGGCGGTAGATGTTCTCCAGCATGACGATGGCGTCGTCCACCACGATGCCGACGGCTATCGTCAGGCCCAGCAGCGTCATGGTGTTGATCGTGAAGCCCGCCGCCTGCATGAAGATGAGGGTGCCGATGAGCGAGGTGGGGATGGCCAGCGAGGAGATGATGGTGGAGCGGAAGTCGCCCAGGAACAGCAGCACCATCAGCGCCGCGAACACGGCGCCCAGCACCAGGTGCTCCGTCACCGTGTTGACCGAGTCCTTGATGAAGAGGCTCTGGTCGCCGATGATCGTGGTTTCCACTCCGGACGGGATGGTCCCCTTCAGCTCTTCGAGACGCTCCTTGATCTTCTTTACCACGGCCACGGTGTTGGTGCCGGACTGCTTCTTGATCACCAGCGTGACCGACGGTTTGCCGTTGTAGTAGGAGGCCGTGGCCATGCGGGCCCCGGTGTCCTCCACGCGGCCGATGTCGGAGACGCGCACCTGCGCGCCGTTGATGTTGGCGATGACGATGTCGTTGAAATCCTTGACGCTCTCTATGCGGCCGAGCGTGCGCAGTACGAACTCCTTTTCCTTCTGTTCCACCTTGCCGCCGGGGATCTCTATGTTCTGCTGGGTGATGGCGTCCTTCACGGCCCGGATGGAGAGGTTCATCGCGGAGAGCTTGAGCGGGTTGACCACCAGGTGTATCTCGCGCTCGCGGCCGCCCACGATGTCTATGGCGCCCACGCCGCTGACGGTCTCGATATTCTCCTTGATCTTCTTCTTGGCTATCTGCGTCAGGTCTATGAGGTCCCGGTTGCCGGAGACCACCACGTTGAGCACGGCCTGGGCGCCGATGTCAAGCTTGCCTATCACCGGGGGGTTGGTGCCCTGCGGCAACTGGGCCAGCACGGAGTTCACCTTGTCGCGCACTTCCTGGGCGGCGATATCGCCGTCCTTCTCCAGCACGAACTTGATCATCACCAGGCTCAGGCCCTCGAAGCTGGTGGAGTTGATGTCCTCTATGCCGGAGATCGTATTGACCGCCTCCTCGAGGGGCTTGGTGACGGAGGATTCTATCTCCTCGGGGCCCGCGCCGCGCAGCGAGGTCTGCACCATCACGTACGGGAATTCCACGTTAGGCATCAGGTCTATGCCCAGGCGCAGGTAGGCGAAGGCGCCCAGCACCACCACGGTGAGTATCATCATCGTGGTAAAGACGGGTTTCTGTATGGAGATCTCGGTAATTTTCATGGTTGGCTCTTTATAACGGCGTAAGGAAAACCAGGTCTGCCGGCCCGCCCGGGCCGGCCGGCGCGGCGGTGCGTCAATTCTGCACTTTTATCTTGCTGCCTTCCTTGAGGCCGTAGAGGCCGAAGGTGATGACGTCCGAGCCTTCCTTGAGGCCGCTGACCTGCGTGAATTCGCTGGTCCGTATGCCGGTCTTCACCGGCTTGCGCGCCGCCAGGCCGCCGTCGGCCGGCACGAAGACGAAATCGCCGTCGTCCTGGCTGACAACGGCGCCGGCCGGTACGGAGAGGGCCGCGCCGCGAGAGGCTGTGATCAGGCGCACTTCGGCGAACATGCCCGACTTCAGGCGGGCTTCGGTGTTATCCACCAGCACCTCCACCACGGTATTGCGCGAGCGGGCGTCCACCACCGGGCTGACGCGGTAGACCTTGCCTCTGAAATTGCGGTCGGGAAAGGCGTCCACCTTGATGACGGCCGCCTGGTCCCTGAAGACCTTGCCGATGTACTTCTCGGGCACGTCCACCGCCACGCGCACCTGGCTCTGGTTCACCACGAGGGCTACGGGGGTCTGGGGCGTCACGTTGGCGCCGGAGTCGAGGTAGACGCGCCCGACGACGCCGCTCAGCGTGGACGGCACCGGGGCGGGCTCGTAGACCACGCCGGGCTCGTCGCGCTCCACCAGCGCCACGGTCTCGTCCTTCTTCACCGGGTCGCCTTCCTTGAGCACGTTGCGCAGCAGTTTGCCGGAGATGCGGGGGTAGAGGGTGGCCTCTTCGAGCGCCTTCACGGAGCCGGTCAGCAGGATATATTCCTGCAGGTTGCGGACGGCTACTTTCTCCGTTTTTACCAGGAAGCGGTCCTTCTCGAGTTTGTTGAGGGCCTCGGCCGCCTTGTTCTTGCAGCCGGCCGCCGGCAGCGCCGCGGCCAGCGTGAGGATGAGTAAGTTTAGTTTCGCTTTTTTCATATATTTTCCTTAAAGTCCGACTATTCGCCCAGGGCCCATTTCAACTGCGCGTCCGCCGAGCAGGCGTCGTGCTGGGCCTGGTTGTAAAGGGTCTGCGCCCGGGCCAGGGCCAGCGTGGCGTCGTTGAGGTCCAGCTGGCCGGCCAGGCCGTTCTTGAACCTGACCTCGGTGGCCGCCACGGCCTTCCTGGCCTGCTCCACCGCGGTGCCCTGCGAGCCGAGCCGCTGGGCGGCTTCCTTCAGCGAGAGCCAGGCCTTCTTGAGATCTATCTTCACCCGGCGCTCCATCTCGCGCAGGTTGGTGTCGGCTATTTGTTCCTGCAGTTTCGCCTGGCGGGTGCGGGAGCTGGTGGAGCCGCCGGCGAACAGCGGCAGGGAGAGCCGCAGCCCGGCGGTGGTGCTCCAGCTCTGGTCGGAGGGGGAGGGAAAACCGGAGTCGGCCTGCCCCTGGAAAGCCCGGCTGGCGAAGGCGCTCAGGTAGGGGAAATGGCCGGCGCGCTCTATGCTGACCATCTCGCGGTACAGGTCGCGCTGGTATTTCATGTTGCGGTAGTCCGGCCGCGCCGCCAGCCCCGCCTTGTAAAGTTCGGTTATGTCGCCGGGGGCGCGCTGGCCGCAGCTGAAGCCGTCGGTCAGGTCTATCTCAGTTTCCGGGTCCAGCCCGATGAGGTTCTTGAGCTCCACCAGGCCGATCTCGTAGAGGTTCTGCGCCTGCGTCAGGGCGGGCTGGGTGTTGGAGACCTCCACCTGCTGGCGCAGCAGGGCCAGGTCGCTGGCCATGCCCTGCTTGTACTGCGCCTCTATCGTGGCCAGGTGCTGGCGCGCGAGGTCCAGGGATTCTTTCTGCACCCCGGTCATGGCCTTGGCCAGCAGGACCGAGTAGTAAACCTGCTTTACCGAGCGGGCCACGGCCAGCTGGGCGGTCTTGAGCTGCTCCTCGCTGGCGCTGGAGTAGATGTTGGCCATCTTTATGCCGGTGGAGACCTTGCCGCCGGCCCACAGCACCTGCGAGGCATCCAGCGAGGCCGAGTAGACATTGTTGAGGCCGGATTTGATCTTGGTCCCGCCGATGAAGAAGGAGGGGGACTCTATGTTGCGGGAGTACTGAGCGGCCAGGCCGATCTGGGGGAACACCGAACCCCAGTACTCGCTCACCTTTTCCTTATAAATCCGGCGCGTCTCCTCGGCCGTCACGACGGAAGCGTTGTTCTTCAGGGCCGCGCTCACGGCGTCCTCCAGCGAGAGCTGCTGCGGGGCCGCGCCGGCCAGCAGCGGTGAGAGCAGCAGCACCACCAGGGCGGCTTTCAGGGAGCGGGCGCCGCAAACTATCACCTTGGCCAGGCGGCCGGGCAGGCCCTTGTCGAGGCTGGCCACGCCGTTCTCCCGCGCCTCTATCATGAAATAGCCTATGACGGCGCTGATCAGGTGGATGATGTTCGCCGCGCCCTGGCGGGGAAGCACCTCTTTTTCCAGCATCACGCGCAGCGACGCCCGGTTGCGGGCCTTAAGTTCCTTGGCCATGGCGGAGAGCACGCCGTCGGAGGGGGAGGCCATGATCTTGAGCGCGCATTTGGGCATGTCCGGGTAGCGCCGGATGAATTCCAGGTGGTTGGAGAGGATCTTCTCCAGGCGCTGCTCCAGGGTGAGGCCGGGTTTGCTGATATAGTTCTGCAGTTCCTGAAAATGCTTGGTGCCTTCCAGGAAGGTGGCCTTTATCAGTTCGTCCTTATCCTTGAAATAATAGTAGAGCACCGGCTTGGTGATCTTGAGCTTGGCCGATATCTCGCGCATCGACACGGCGTCGGGGCCTTTTTCGGCCATCAGCTCCACCGTCGCGTCCAGTATGCGCTGGCGGGTCTTGTCGCCTTTGGTGATCTTGGTTGCGGGTTGTTTGGTCATAAGAAACTTACCTACCGGTAAATAAATTATACCAGACACCCCCGCGGCTGTCAACTTGCCCAAAGGGCCCAGGCGGGACTGGGCCCTTTTCTTATTCTTGCTTAGGCCCTATGCCTCTATTGCCTTTGGTCAAGGTTGTATAGAATAGTAATGTAGTCGCAGCCCTTGTAATCCCCCGATCAGGCGGGGGAGCATCCACCGGCGGGCCTTAACCCGCTGTAACCAGGGGAAACGAACACCGTTCGTTTCTCTTTTTTTATTTCGGTCGGATGAACATAAGAATGAACAAAACCCTGCTCTTCTCCCTCCTCTTCCCGGCGCTGGCCGCCGCGGCCTCCGCGCAGTCCGAGCTTTCGGCCGGCGACCCGCTGGCCGGCACCGGCCCCTTCTCGGACCCGGCCTTCCAGGACTTCCTGGAAACCTCAGAGGACGGCTACCTGAATTCCAAGAACACGATGAATGTGCGCTCCGACTTCCGCGATTTCCGCGACGCCGTCATCTCCGCCCCCGTACTTTCGCTCAAGACCCCGCCCCCCGCCGAGGCCGCCCGCACGCGTCCCGAGGACAGGGCTGGCCTGCCGGTACTGCCCGCCGGCCACTACAAGGTGACTTTCGCCGGCGACAGCGGTCCGGTGGGTTCTTACGTGCGCCCGCTCAGCGGCGCCGGCGCCCGCTACGCCAGGGAATACGTGCTGTTGGGCGTTTCCGTCAAGGGCGATTCCTACGATAAATTGCTGCCCCGGCTGGAGGCCGTCGGCCTGCGCTTCGCCGGCGAAAAGACCTCTTATTCCGCCAGGAACAAGCGCACCGTGATACTCGGCTGGGCCCCTCTCGCCAGCCTGTCCCGCATCTCCAAGGTGGCGGGCGTGACCGGCGTGGTGGTGGAGAAGCGCAGTTCGGGCGTGCCGCTCAAAGCCCGCGTGCGCTTCACGCTCAAGGTGCCCTACCAGAACAGGCCCAACGCCTTCGTCCCGGCCTTCCTCAAGCGCCTCACCGACGAAGGCGGCTTCGCCGCGGAGAACTGGTTCCGCCTGCCGCATAAGGGCGCGGACTCCCGGTTCAGCGTGTTCGACGTGGTCGGCACGATGCCGGTAGACATGATAGGCGAGCTCTCCCGCTCCCCGTTCGTGGCCTCCGTGGAATTCAACGACAACTCCCTCTGACCCTGGCGCGACGCGCTCCGGCGGGCCGCTCCGGCGGCCCGTTTTTATGTCCAGCCGATAAAAGTTATAATTAATCCTCGGGCAACGCCGGCGCGGCTCCGCCGCCGGCCGCCCGGGTGCAATTATGGACGAACACAAACATTCAAACGACGCGCGCCGCGCGCATAAGCCGCGCAAGGGCTACAGGGTGGTTTTCCTGCTGGCCTTCTCCGCCGGCCTGCTGGCCGAAATGCTGTTTTTCCTCCAGGCGCAGATGCGCGAGATAACGGTGCTGCTCAAAGAGGATTTCCGCATCGTCGTGGTAAAGGACCAGCGCTCCAAGGCCACGCCCGAGACCGTCACCGCCGCCCTCGCCGCCATCAACGGCACCGAGCAGGCCGTTTTCGTCAGCCGCCAGGACCGCCTGGCGCGCCTGAAGGCCGAGGAGCCCGAGCTGGTGGCCTCCGTGCTGCCGCCCGGCACCAACCCAATGCCCGACACCTGGGAAGTGATCATCCGCGAGGAGGCGCTCGGCGACCTGAACGCCTGGACGGACGCGGCCTGGCGCTTGCCCGGCGTGGGCGACATCAAGTACAAGCCCCTCGAGGCCTACGCCATCATGCATTCCGTCTTCTACGGCCACCTGATCACCCTGGGCCTGGCCCTCTCTTTCCTGGCCTTCATGATCATGGCCGCGATGACGCTGACGCACGGCCATACCCCGGCCACGCTGGCCGCCGCGCTGGGCGCGGACCGCAACTGGTATCTCGCCGGGGCCGGCGGCGGCGCCCTCTCCGCGCTGGCCGCCTACGCCGTGGTGTACCCGGTCAAGTACCTGAGCCCGGTCTGGGTCTGGCCCAACCCGGTGTGGCAGGTCGGGGTGATCTTCTCCGGCGCCCTGCTCGGCTGGTCCCTCTGCCAGTGGAAAAACGACAAATATTAAAGACATGAGAACAGCGAAGCGCGTACCTGCCTGGCGCGCCGCCCTTCCGGCGGCCCTGGCCGCTTTGCTGCTGGCCGCCGCGTTCCCCGCGCCGTCCCTGGCGCAGACGAAGGTGGACGCCAAGAAGAAGAACCTCGAAGAGATCAACCGCCAGCTCGACGAGAAACGTTCCGAGCTGGAGCGCCTGAGGGTGGAGGAGGAGCGCATCTCCTCCGAGCTCTCCGGCCTGAAGAAAGAGGAGAAGCAGACCGCCGTGCGGCGCAGGGAGCTGGAGGGGCAGCTGTCCGGTTCCAGGGCGCGCGCCCGCGAGGCCCGCCAGAAATACGAGTCGCTGGACAAGGCTAAAAAGACGCTCTCGGGCGACATCTCCGGGGAACTGGTGATGTTCTCCCTGCAGAAGGACTTTTACTACCCGTATTACGGCGCGCGCGACATTTCCAAGGACATGCTGATGCGCTCGGCCATGTACAGCAAGCGGGCGCTGCTGGCCCGCATGACCGGCGAGAGCGCCCGCGTCAACAAGGACATCACCACCCTCGGCAGGAAGGGACAGGAACTGCGGTCCAGGCAGGAAGTGCTGCGGCGCCAGGGCGCCCGGCAGAAGACGATGATGAAGACCAAGCAGGTGGAACTGGAGCGCGCGCGGCAGCGGCAGGCCAGCCTGAAGCGGGAGCTGGAGAACCTGCAGAACGCCGCGCTGGGCCTCAACCGCCTGGTCAAGAAGCTGCAGAAGCAGGCCCCGTACCGCAGCACCGATTTCAGCGCCGACCTGCCGGTGGAGGCGCATTCGCTGGCCTGGCCGGCCTCCGGCCGCGTCATCAGCCGCTTCGGCCGCGAGCAGATCCCCGAGCTCAAGACCTGGATCGTGCGCGAAGGCATCCGCATCGCCACGGACCCCGCCGCCCCGGTGCGGCCCGCGCTGGCGGGCAAGGTCATATACGCCGGGCCTTTCCGCACCTACGGCAACGTGGTGATAGTGGACCATGAAAAAGGCTTTTTCACCATCTACGGCCTGCTCAGCCGCATTGACGCGGCCAAAGGGCAGGCGGTCACTACCGGCTCCGCGCTGGGTCTGGCCGGCGAGGATACCCAGGCCGTCAGTTCCGGCTCGAAGGCCGCCGGCAGCGCCGTCTATTTCGAGATCCGCAAGGGCGACCGCGCCATAGACCCACTGAAGTGGCTGTCAAATTAGTTATAATAAATTAAATATAGATAGCCCGGCCGCCGCGGCCGGACTGCGCTTTGCCATGCTTCCAAGGAGCAATATGAAGAACGTCAGGAAACTCGTTTTCATCACCCTGTCGGCGCTGGTCATAGGGGCCGTATTCCCCTATGTCAACTTCGCCATGGACAAGACCTACGCCCAGCTCAAGGTCATCGTGGACGTGATGGAGCTCATCAAGGACAGCTACGTCGACAAGATAGACCCGCAGAAGCTGGTCTACGGCGCGGCCAAGGGCATGGTGGAGGAGCTCGACGATTTTTCCCAGTTCATGGAACCGGACGTCTATGAGCGGGTCAAGAGCGACACCGAGGGCGAGTTCGGCGGCATCGGCATCCGCGTGGACACCCGCGAGGGCTGGCTGACCGTGGTGACCCCGCTGCCCAATACCCCGGCCTGGAAGGCCGGGATGCTGCCCGGCGACAAGATCATCAAGATAGAAGGCGTGTCCACCAAGGACATGATCATCGACGAGGCCATAAAGAAACTGCGCGGCAAGCCCGGCCTGCCGGTCAAGATCACCACCGCCCGCGAGCCCGCCGACAAGGAAGCCGAGTGGATAACGCAGGACATCACGCTGGTGCGCGAGCTGATCAAGTCCGAGAGCGTCAAGTGGCGCATGCTGGACGCCAAGACCGGCTATATCAAGATCGTGGATTTTACCGGCCACGCCACCGAGAACTTCAACAAGGCGATGGGCGAGCTGAAGGGCAAGGGCATGGAAGCCCTGGTGCTGGACCTGCGCTACAACCCGGGCGGCCTGCTTTCGTCGGCCGTGGACATCTGCAAGCTGTTCATGAACAACAACAAGATGATCGTCTACACCAAGGGCCGCAAGCCCGAGAATTACCAGGAATTCCGGGCCGGCGGCTCGGCGCCCTACGAGATGCTGCCGCTGGTGGTGCTCGTCAACCGCTATTCCGCCAGCGCCAGCGAGATCGTGGCCGGCGCCATGCAGGACAACAAGCGCGCCGTCATCGTGGGCGAGCGCTCGTTCGGCAAGGCCAGCGTGCAGAGCATGATCCCGCTCTCCGACAAGTCGGCCCTGCGCCTGACGATAGCCAAATATTACACGCCCAGCGGCAAGTCCATACAGCGCGACGAGAAGGCCGAGACCGGCGGCATCACGCCCGACATCGAGATCAAGGTGCCCGTCGAAACCGAGAAGAAGCTGCTGCAGCAGGCCGAGGAGATCTATTTCCCCGGCAAGGAAGATAAAGCGGAAAAGAAGAAAGACTCCGCGCGCGACGAGATGTTGGAGCGCGCCGTGGAACTGCTTAAAGCCCGCGAGGTACTGGGCAACCTGAAGCGCGCCTAGGCCGGGCGGTCCGGAGCCGGCCCGCGCCGGCCCCGGCCCCACGGCGGACGCGTTTTTGAAAATGAGGATACTGGCTTTCGAGACCACCTGCGACGAGACCTCCGCTGCCGTGCTGGAGGGGGGGCGCCTGCGCTCCAACGAGGTGTTCTCGCAGGTCAGCCTGCACCGCAAGTACAGCGGCGTCGTGCCCGAACTGGCCAGCCGCGCCCACCTGGAAAAGATCCCTTTCGTCATCGGCGGGGCGCTGGCCCGCGCCGGCCTGCGCGCGCCCCTGAAACGGGGCGCCTTCGACGCCGTGGCCTTCTCCCGCGGCCCCGGCCTGCCCGGCGCGCTGATGGTGGGCCGCGTGGCCGCCGAGGCCGCCGCCGAACTGGCCGGCGCGCCGCTGGTGGGCGTCAACCACCTGGAAGGCCATCTGCTGGCCTGCGAGTTCGCCGGCGGCCGCGCCTGCGAGCCCCTTGAATTTCCGCTGGTCGCGCTGCTGGTTTCCGGCGGCCATACCGAGCTGTGGCACGCCCGCGGCTACGGCGACTACCGCGTGCTGGGCCGCACCCGCGACGACGCCGCCGGCGAGGCTTTCGACAAGGTGGCCAAGCTGCTGGGGCTGCCCTACCCCGGCGGGCCGGAGGTGGAGAAGGCGGCCGCCCGCGCGCGCGGCAAGGTGCCGGCCTTCCCGCGCCCGCATATGCCCGGCACCCGCGATTTCTCTTTCAGCGGCCTCAAGACCGCCGTCAGTTATTACCTGGCCGACAGGCTGGGCCAGGATTTCTACAAGCGCGGCCTGCGCCTGCCGCCGGGCGACAGGGCCCGCGTCTGCCGCGCCTTCCAGGACGCCGTGACCGAGACGCTGGTAAAAAAAACGGCCGACACCGCCCGCTCGCTGGGGCTCAGCCGCATAGCGGTGGGCGGCGGCGTGTCCGCCAACGGGGCGCTGCGCGCCGCGTTCGCGCGGCTGCAGGGCTTCGAGGTGCGCTTTTCGGAGCGGGCCTACTGCTCGGACAACGCGGCCATGGTGGCCCTCTGCGCCCTGCGCCGGCTGCAGGCCGGGAAGTACCGCAACAACCTCAGGGTGGCCCCGGGCCTGGCGGACCCCGGCTGGTGAATTTAAAATGCTGATCTGGCTGCTTTCGGATTACGACCACAGGAAACACCTGGCTTTCAAGAGCCTGCTGGGCCGCTTTTCCGCCGCCTATCCCGAGGTGCGCGCCGAGTTCGCCGTGAAGAGCCGCCGCAGCATGTGGGAGAGCCTGTTCGCCCACCTGCGCGACCCCAAGCGCAACCCCCTGGCCGACGTGATAGAGCTGCCGCAGAACTGGACCGAGCTGTTCACCCGGCTGGGCATGCTGGCCGAGCTTAGCGGCGGCATAGACGCGCTGGCCCGCCGGCGCTATCCCGATTTCGTGCTCAAGGAGCTGTGCCGCCACGACGAGGAGCGCGCTTACTCCGCCCCCTGGTGGCTGGAGGCCCCCGCGCTGTTCTACCGGCCGCAGGCGCTCAAGGGCGCCGTCACCGACCCCGCCCGCGAGCTGGCCTCGTGGGAGGGCTTCAGGGCCGCGCTGGACCGGATCAAGGCCCCGTCGCGCCGCGCCGGTTTCCGCGCGCTCTCCGTGCCCGGCTCCTCCGGGTCCGTCTCGGTCTCCGACGTGCTGCCGCGCATGTGGGGGCGCCGCGGCGGCCTCTTCTCCGACGATTTCAACCGCGCCACGTTCAACCGCGAGGAGACGGTGGGCGGCGCCGAGGACTGGCTGGAGCTGGCCGTCAGCGGCAAGATAGAGCTGTTCAGCGGGGACCGGTTCGAGAACGGGCCGCAGCCCGCCGAGGACTGCGCTTTCCTGATCTCGGCCCGCAAGCTGCCCGGCTACGGCCGCTCCGGCCTGAAGATGCTGCCTTACCCCGGCAACCCGACGGGCGGCGGCCTGATGCTGGTCTACAACCTGGCCGTCTCGGCCTCCACGCCGGACCAGCCCGCGGCGACGGCCTTCGTCTCATGGATGATGGAGCCGCGCAACGCCTCCTATTTCGCCGAGAGCTTCGGCGTGTTCCCCTGCCTCAAGCCGGTGTTCGAGGAGCGGCTGCGCGAGGACAGGGAGGGGGACGTATACCGGCGGCTGTTCCTGGCGCCGGAGCTGATGCCCAATATCATGGTGTACCCCACGGCCGAGCTGCTGCTGGAGCGCGCGCTGTGGAACCTGTCGCTGAAGATAGCCAGGCACGATTACGAGCGGGAGGACCTCACGCGCGAGATGATCATGGCGCAGGGCGAGGCCGACTACCTGCTGTCGCTGTACTAGACATGAACAAGAAGAGCGCCAAAACCATTTTCGGGCCCGAGCCCGCCAAGGCCGTCTACGACGGCCGCGACGCCTTCATGAAGGGCGCCCTCGAGGCCGTCTCCGCCGCCTTCACGCTGGACGCGGCCTCCTTCTACGAGTACGACGAGAAGACCGGCCTGCTGCGGCTGAGCCTGCGCCACGCCTCGGGGGTGACGTTCGAGCACGAGGAGAACCTGCGCCCCGCGCCCGGGTCCGCGGCCGCCCGCGCCGTCGAGACCGTCGAACAGACTTCGGCCAAGGGGCTGGGCGGCAGTTTCCTGTATTCCCCTTTCCGTTTCGACTACTGCGACCCGGCCGGCGGCCGCGGCGTGATCCCGTGCTTCGGGCTGTTCCGGCTCGAGCGCGCCCCGCGCCGGCGCGGCTTCACCAAGGCCGAGGCGGCCAAGGCCGACGCTTTCCTGCGCTCCTACCTGCGCGACTACTACAAGGCCGAGTTCTTCTCGCTGCACCGCAAGTACGACAAGAACGTCACCGCCATCACCGAGCTGACCGAGGTGTTCGCCACCGCCCTGCGCGTCAGCGAGAGCTTCCGCCATATCCTGTCGGGTATCCAGACCTATTTCGGCTTCGACCGCGTGCGCCTCTACCTCATCGACGAGAAGAACCGCCGCCTCAAGGGCGAGCTCAGCGCCGACATCCGCGGCCAGATCAAGAGCATCGCCTACGAGGAGATCCCGCTGGAGCCCGGCGCGCACCGCTTCGCCGATATCGTGCTGGGCCGCTCGTCGGGCGCTTTCATGGAGCGCTACAAGGACTGCGTGCTGTACATGCCGCTCGCCGTGCAGGGCGTGACGATCGGCCTGCTCATCGTAGATAACCTGCTCAGCCAGCAGCGCATAGAGCCGCAGGAGCTGGCCATGCTCAAGTCCTTCGGCGGCCAGATCGCCCTGGCCGTGGACAATTCCCGCCTGTTCGACAAGGTCGAGGAGCTGTCGCTTTACGACGAGCTGACCAAGCTGCCGCTGCGCCGCTATTTCAACCAGCGCTACCAGGAGGAGTTCTACCGCGCCGAGCGCTTCAAGCAGCCGCTGGCCATGGTCTGGGCGGACATCGACTTTTTTAAAGAGGTCAACGACACGTACGGCCACCAGATCGGCGACAAGGTGCTCAAGGAAGCCGGCCGCGTGATCCTCTCTAACCTGCGCAAGATCGACTTCCCGTGCCGCTACGGCGGCGACGAGATCATCATCCTGCTGCCGCAGGCCAGCGGCGAGGAAGCTAAGCGCCTGGCGCAGCGCCTCAGCTCCGAGCTGGCCGAGCTGCGCATCCCCGTGCCCTTCTCCAAGACCAAGGAGCTGCGCGTGACCCTTTCCATCGGCGTGTCCACCTTCCCGCAGGACGCCTCCACCATGGAAGCCCTGCTGGAGAAGGCCGACGACGCGCTGTACTGGGTGAAGTCGCACGGGCGCGGCAAGATAGCCCTTTATTCCGAAGTGGCCGCGGAGAAGGCGCAGGCCGAAGCGGCCGGAGGCAACAAAGATGCAGCAACAAAGTAAGACCCTTCTCGCCGCCTGCCTGCTGGCCCTCGCGGCCCCGGCCGGCGCCGTGTTCGAGGACGTGCCCGCCGGCGCGCGCCAGCTGGGCTTCGGCGGCCAGGCCGCCGGCCTGGAAGACCCGCTTTCTTTCTACGCCAACCCGGCCCTGCCGGGCTCGTCGCGCAAGTTCGAGACCGGCGGCCATTTCCTCTCGTCGGACCGCACCACGCAGGGCCCCGGCGGCTTCAGCGCCTACGGCGCCTGGGCGCTGCTGCCCCGCATGGCCTACGGCAAGATGGGGACGATGGCTATAGGCGGGGTCTACCGCGAGGACGGCGCGGGCGTGAAACAGAAGGCCCTGACGCTGGGCTGGGGCACCTGGCATTTGTTCCGGGGCGACTCGGGCGTGCTGGACCTGGGCGCTAATCTTAAAATTCTTTCGGCCTCGCTGGACTCGGCGGGGGAAACCGCTTCCGGCGCGGCGCTGGACCTGGGCGCGGTCTTCCGCCCCGACGACAGGCATTCGCTCGGCTTCTCCATCCTCAACCTCAATAACCCCGCCTTCAGCCTGGGCAACAGCGAGGACAACGCCCCCAGGGTGATCCGGCTGGGCGTCTCCGAGCGGCGGGAGGATTATACGCTTTCACTGGACCTGGCGCACCGGTCGGCCTCGGCCGGGCGGCACGGCAATGTGAGCCTGAACCCGGGCCTGGAACATGCCTGGCGCACGCAGCGCGCCGGCCTGCTCTATTCACGGGCAGGCCTGAACCTGGCCGCGCGGGCCTCGGCGCTCTCGGCGGGCCTGGGCTGGAAGCACCTGGCTTCAGAAATCTCCTACGCCATAGCTGTGCCGCTGACCGGGCCCATAGTGCCGGCCCACGCGCTGACGCTGGCCATGCGCTTCGGCGACCGCGACGTGGAGGCCGAGTACGAGCGCCTGATCAAGCAGGAGATCAAGTACCGCAAAGATCTGGTGGAAGCCCTGGACGAATCGGCCCGCCGCGAAGGCATGCTCAAAGATGAGCTGGCCTCGATGAAGGCCGAGATAGATGCGCTGACCGAGCGGCTCAAGGACACGCAGCAGCAGAAGGCGGCCGTGAGCGGCGAGAAAGAGCGCCTGTCGGCCATAGTGCGCCGTCAGGCCGCGGCCGAGTCTGAGCTGAAGGCCATGGCCGCGAAGCGCCGCGCCGACAAGATCAACCAGCTGCGCTACGATTTCAGCGTGGACTGGCAGGCCTACCTCAAACTCAAAGGCGGCGGCGCCCCGGCCGACGTGCTCAAGAGCTCCCTTCAGCGCATGATCTCCCAGTACCAGGACTCGGGCATAGACATCAGCCAAGCTACCATGGAATTGCAGGGGCTGGTGCGGTAGGGGAGCCACGGACGGGCTCGCCGCTCGCTCATAGAGCGGGCGCGGCGGAAGAGGGCCTGCGGTCCTCCGCCGGCGAAGAACTCGCCTCGCACACCGTGCTCGGCTCAGACATTCTTCGCCGCCGCCTTAATGATAGGCGGTCCGCTACGGCCCTTGGCCCTGCGCCCTAAAATCGCTCCCAGCGAGCCCGCCCGTGGCCGCTTGGCGTTGGATGCGATTGCGGAAGCCGGTACCGTCAGGCTAATTCTGTAACAGTTTGTTAATAATTCCTTCACTGGCGGTTAATACCCTCCTGTTAAACTTAATACAGAGAAATAGCGACTGGGCCGGGAGCCGGCCGGGCGGGACTTTCAATTATGGAAAGCAAAGACATAGACAGGCATTTGAACGAGATGTGGAAGAAAGTGGCCGGGAGCGACTACGCCCCCGAGAACTCGCCGCTGCCCCCCGACATACGCCAGTCCAACATGGAAACCGTCAGCTTCCTGCGCGCCAATTTCTCCAAAGCCGAAAGCGACTGGAAATCCCTGCTGGCGGCCAAGGACGCCCAGCTGCGCGACCTGAGCGGCCAGCTCGAGGAGACCCGCGCCCACCTCGGCGAGATCAAGCAGCATTACCAGGAAGCCCGCGAGCGCGCGCTCAACGAGGAGATGGCCACCGCCCTGAACCTCGAAGAGTCCCGCACGATGATAGAGAGCCAGAAGAAGAACCACGCCCGCGAGATCGCCCTGCTCAAGGAGATCCTCGAGCGCACCAAGGTGGAGATGGTCAGCCTGCAGGGCCGCATAGACGCCCTGCGCACCGAGCGCGACGAGTGGCATAAAAAATTTACCGGCCTGTCCGTGGAGCGAGCCGACCTGGCCGACGCCAGGGCCGGCCTGGAGGCCAAGCTGGCCGATTCCAAGGAAGCCGTGGAGAAGACCCTCTCCGAACTGCTCTCCGAGCGCAAGAACCGCCGCGACGACGCCGCCAAGCTCAAGGACCAGGAAGCCCGCATCAAGGACCTGGCCGGCCGCCTCGAGGCCGCGCAGGCCAATTGGGACGCCGAGCGCACCCAGTGGCGCGAGCTGTGGGACCGCGAGCGCTCCGTGTGGGAGACGCACCGCCAGGAATTCGCCGTCTGGGAGGAGCGCCTGCGCTCCGAGCGCGAGGCCTGGACCCTCAAGATGCGCGAGCAGGAATCGAAAGGCGTCGAGAGCGCCGCCAGCCTGGCCAACGTGCTCAAGGAAAGCAGCCAGTGGTCCGAGAAGGTCACCCAGGTACTCAAGCTTTACGCCCTCAAGGGAGTGGAACTGCCCAGCGTGTTCGTCTCGGCTTCGCCCGACCAGGGCTTCATCCGGGCCCGCAAAAATGTCTCTCGCGCCCTGGCCATGGGTCTGGCCGGCCTGCTGCTGATGTCGGTGGCCGCCTGGCAGCTGTACTCCTACCGGGCCAAGGCGCATTACAAACTGCTCTCCTCCACCCCGCTCGACCTGCCCAACCCCTCCGGCCTGGCCGTGACCGATGAAGGCGTCTGGCTGGCCGACTGGAACAAGGGCCTGGCCCTCAAGGACAGTAAGGACCTGGCCACCCTGCGCGTGCTGCCGGCCCCGGCCGGCGCCCCGCTGCGCCCCGGAGCCATCACCGCCGCCGGCAGCGGCCTCTGGACCCTCGACATGGCCCAGCTGCGCTACGCCCGCCAGTCCTACCAGGACGGCGCCATAACCGAATCCGTAAAAACCCCCGGCCCGGCCCCGCAGGGCGCGGCCTGGGACGGCTACTCGCTCTGGGCCTTCGACGCCTCTTCCGGCCTGCTCTACAAGTACGGCCTGGACCCGGCCGCCGGGGCCTCGGCCACCTACCCCCTGCCCGGGCTCAAGAGCCTGGCCTCCATGCAGTGGGTGGACGGCCAGCTGTGGGTGCTCGACGGCGCCAATAAACTGCGCCGCTACGCCCTGAAGGAAACCGGCTTCAAAGAGGTATCCTCCCAGGCCTTCGGCCGCAACAAAGCCGCGGCCTTCTGGGCCGAGGGCGGTACGCTCTGGGCCGTGGAAAAGGCGGGCACTTTGGGCGGCGGCTACGAGCTGAAGAAGTATTCGCTGAAGATATATAAATAAACGCATTATTTATATTGATTTATTATGAGCAAAATGGCAGAATTTGAAAGTGATTTTTGGCGCGCCGCCTCATAGCGGCGGCCAGGTTTTGCTTTACCGCGGTTTTACGCGCGGAGTCGGATAGAGGAAGATTATGCTAAACAACGTTAAAAAGATCTTCGGCGCGCTGGCGCTGACGGCCGTTTTCGCCACGGCCGCCGCCGCGCAGCAGCTGTATATCAGCAATATCGCTGTCGGCGACGATGCCCCTAACGCGGATGGCTACTGCGACAACGGCACTCTCGGCAACGATCGCTCTTTTGACACCAGCCTTACCGGGCAGGTCTGGAGCGACTCCGCCCTGATAGAATTCGAAAGACCCCGCCCCGGCACCTATCCCGGCAGCTGTCTTTCGCTCTGCGCCACCGTGGTCTGCGTCAGCACTGCGGGCGCCTTTGGCATAGACGAGATGACGTTTGAAATTTTTAAATTCGGCGCCGGTTCAAACCCGCTGGATCCGGCCTCTACCCCGCCCATAAAGACCATCTCGATGTATAACATCGGTTACTGTAATAACACCACCTACCCGACTCCTACCACCATCGGCACCTATTGCGCTAACTGGGACGGTTCATATAACCTGAACGGCATGTTCGGTAAAACCAACGGCCAATTCGGCTTTCGCACCAAGGTGCGCACCAACCAGGTCAGCGCCACGGCCGGCAATATTTCCATAGAGCAGACCTCGGCTTACCCCGGGCAGAACCAGATCCCCATACAGGTCAACGTCACCAACATCCATTCCGTGCGCTCCAGCCCCACCGTGGTGGGAAGGATTACCGGCGTCGCCGCGCAGCCCTATAATATTCATTATCGTCTTTCCAAAGACGCGATGGTCAACATCAACGTTTACAACGCTACCACCGCGGGCGCTCTGCCCCTGGTGCGCAACATTCTGGTTAACACCCCGCGCGTGGGCGAGGGCACCCCGGACGGAGCTTTGACCAACGGCGACTTCTGGGACGGGCGCGACAACGACGGCAACATCGTTCCCGGCGGCAATTATCTGGTGCGCATCGAGGCCTCGTCCAACGACACTTTTCAGCCTCCCACGGACCTGGCCTGGCCGGCCACCTTTCAGGTCTCATTGGACCCGCTGCAGATAACCGACGTGGCGGTCAAGCCCCTGGGCGCCTCCGCCACCGATACGGCCCTTATCAGTTATATGCTTACCGAAGCCGCCACCGTCTACGTGGACATATATACCCCCGGCACGGAAATAGACGTTAATGATAGTAGCGGCGAACCTACCTATGCCAACGGCACGCGCATCCGCCGTTTCGTGGAGCAGAAGGATACCCGCAAAACGGTTTCTACCCTGTGGGACGGCCGCGACAGCGCGGGCCGCCCGGTATGCGATGGCGACTACATGTATTCAGTTTACGCCGAACTGCCTTCCGCGGCCGGCGTGGGCGGCATTGTGCGTACGCGCAAGACCATGGTGGGGACGGTGCCCGTCTCCCGAGGCAACGTGGTGGCGCTTATTACCCCGTCCTCCACAGTGATAGGCTCCACGCAGCAGGTGGCGGGCCTCAACCCGTTCTATTTCCGCTACACCCCGGCCCGCGACGCTTCCGTCAGCCTGACTATCAAGCAGATGAACGGCACCAGCGTGGTGCGCAACCTGGTGGTCGACGAGCAGCGCTTCGCCAACTTCATCAACCGCGAGGTCTGGGACGGCAAGGACAACAGCGGCTACTATGTGTCCAGCGGCACCTATCTCGCCGAGCTGGTGACCACGGACCCGTACCAGTGCTCCGTGCTCAAGACCTCCACCCACACGGTCTCCTTCCCGGTGCACATGTTCCGCACCGTGGACCTGTATACCACCCCGCTGATGGGCGGCACCTCCGACATGGCGCGCATCACCTTCGAGCTTTCGCAGCCGATGTACATGAAGTTCAATATCTACCCGCCCAGCACCGTCATAGATCCGTCGGTCTGGCCGCCCAGCGTGGGCGTGACCCCCAAGTATTCCGTGGAAGGCATGCGCCCCGGGCGCTACCGGATAACCGAGTACTGGGACGGCCGCGACACCAACGGCCGCATGGTGGAGGACGGGCGCTACCCGTTCACGCTGGTGGCCTACAGCACCGGCACGACGCAGATCATGTACGCGACCGACAGGACCTACGGCTACGTGGACGTCTCGCGCGGCAAGATCATCTTCACGGCCTTCGACGTGATCCCGAACATCCCGCAGATGTACAACTCCTCCGACACGGTCAAGCTGCCCCCCTACGAGATCGACTACGCGCTGACCCGGCAGTCCCTGGTCTCCGTGGAGATCCTCGACGCCAACGGCGGCGCGCAGCACGGCCAGACGGTGGCCTACGTGGTGACCGAGGAGCGGGGCGTGCGCGACGGCGACATGCTCTATAACGACTTCTGGGACGGCCGCTACTCCACGCTCGACGGCGACGGGAATATCATCAGCGGCGACTTCGTGCCCACCGGCTCCTACGACGTGCGCATCACCGCCAAGGACATCGACATCGACCCGGACCTGAACTCCATGGCCACCGTGCAGATGACGATAGACGTGGACCCGCTGCGCATCTACGACATCTCCATCGTGCCGCTGACGCTCGACAACATGGCCGTGGTCTCGTACCAGGTCTCCGAGCCTATGAAGGTGGTAACCAAGATCTACAAGCCCGGCAGCGTGGTGCCTTCGGGCGACCAGGACCCTCCCGTGGGCCTGGTGAAGCGCATCATCGGCGTGCGCCCCTCCCGGACGCAGATCTCCGAGTACTGGGACGGCACGGACCTGACGCTCTCCAAGGTGGGCGACGGCAACTACGTCTTCAAGATCTACGGCTCCACCGTCACCGACGCCATCAGCACCATCAACGGCGCCCTGACCGGCCCCACGACGCTGCTGGCGCCCGACGTGATCATCGCCAACATCCCGGTCACGCGCAGCGGCACGGCCGACCTGTGCGGGGACTTCGCGAACGAATCCTTCTTCGCCCCGAACCCCTACGTCGGCACCAGCGGCTGGTTCAAGATCCCGGTCATCATGAACGGCTGGGTCAGCCTGCGGGTTTACAACATCGCCGGCGACCTGGTCTACAAGCGCAACTACGGCAACGAGGGCAGCCCGCGCGAGGGCGGCAATAATATCGACGGCAGCGGCAGGTGCGTCACGACGCAGACGCACGAGGCCTGCTGGCCCAAGGTCAACAGCAGCGGCCGGACGGTGGCCCCCGGCGTGTATTTCGCCGTGCTCCGCTTCCAGGCCACGGACGGCACCAGGGACGTCTGCCAGACGGTGAAGAAGATACTGATCCCGTAGCGCCCGGTGACGAGCCCCGGGCGCTTAAGAGGAAAGTCTATGAAAACCAAGAAAAGTTTACCGCTTCTCATCGCCGCGGCGGCGCTGCTGCTGGCGCCGCTGCCGCGGGCTTGCGCGGCCGACGCCAATGTCGGCACCGACGGCGCCGCCTTCATGAAGATCCCCACCGGCAGTCCCAGGGTGCAGGCCCTCGGCAACAACGGCGTCTCCCTGGTGGAGGGCGGCGAGGCCATGAACGTCAACCCGGCCGGCATCGCTTCGGCCCAGATGCGCGAGGCCTCTTTCTCCTACCTCAGCTGGATACAGGATTATGCCGGCCAGTACATGTCCTACGTGCACCCCATAGGCCAGTCCGTCATAGGCGTCAACCTGGCCTATTACGGCATCAAGGACTTCGACGTGCGCGACGCCGAGGGCAAGCCGCAGTACGGCGCGGACGTCAAGGTGCGCAACGGCTACGCCTCCCTCTCCATCGCCAAGGGCTTCTTCCTGGAGAAGTTCCTGGTGGGCGTCAGCGCCAAAGAGGTGCTGGAGGACAACTACACCACGGAGTACAAGAACCTGGTGTTCGACGTGGGCGCGGTGCTGCGGCTGGGCCGCAAGCTGTCGCTGGGCTGGGCCGGGCAGAATTATTCGGGCAAGAAGCACCAGGTGGTCAAGGTTACCCGCCTCGGCGGCGCCTTCGCCTTCAACCCTTTCGTCACGCTGGCGCTGGAGCAGAAGACCTACTCGGACCGCAAGGGCCGGCTGGGCGGCGGCGTGGAACTGAACCTGCCGGAAGAGCTGCTGCAGGTGGGCCGCGTGTCGCTGCGGGCCGGCTATTCGCCCTCGGACAGCCTGGGCAAGAACATGACGGACAAGACGCTGGACAGCTTCGGCCTTAACGACGTGTCCGGCTGGTCCTTCGGCGTGGGCCTTTACAGCGCCCAGGCGCTGGGCTACGGCATCGGTTTCGACTACACCCTCGCGCCCTACGGCGCGCTGGGCAAGGCCAGCCAGATGGCGCTGCGCTTCCAGTTCTAGGGGAAAGCATGACCGTCGCCCGCGGTAAGAAAAAAGGTCAGACGACCATAGAGTACCTCCTGGTGACGGTCTCCTTGCTGGTCGTCTTCGTGGTGATGTACAAGGCCCTCGCTTACGCGCTGGCCAACCAGTTCAAGCGGGGCGGCATAGTGATCATACGGATGTACACCGAGTCGCCGCATTGATTTCAGGATCGTCTACCCGCGCCGGGGCCGAGAGGCCGAGGCGGGGGAAATTACGGAGGAAAAGTAAAATGAATAAGATGTTCAAAAATCGCAAAGGCCAGAATACCGTCGAATACCTGCTGATGCTCGCGGTCGTAGTGGGCGTCGTGCTGGTGGCCGGCATGGCCCTCAAGAAGTACATGCCTACCCTGTTCTCCAGCATCCAGGGCATGATCAACGGCGCGGCTTCCAGCCTCGGCGCTTCCGGCGGCAACCAGTAAGCTGCCGGCTCCCGGGCCGCGGCGTTTCAGGCGCCGGGCCCGGGCTTTGCAGCGGTCTTCCCCGGGGCGGTGCCCGGGAAGGTTTGCGTCTATGGTTATTAAACGGTTCCCGGCGCGCTCGCGGGCTGCCGCGGCGTATTTGGCCGCCCGCCTGAAAAGGGCAGGGCAGGTCACTGTCGAGCTGTTGCTCGTGCTGCCGGTGTTCATGCTGCTGCTGTTCTTTATCATGGAGATGGGCAACCTTGGGTTCCACACCATCCTGGCGCATCACTGCGCCTACGAGATGGCCCGCGTAGGCTCGCTGGTGGCCGGCCCCAACGCCGGCAACATCTCCAGCGGCAGCGACAAGAGCCGGGCCGACGAAAAGATGGGGAAAGTGCTGGCGAAGATGTTCCCCAATACCCCCGGGGTCAAGGTGGAGAGCTCCATCCTGCAGACCCTCAAGGACCCGCAGTCGGAGCAGATGGGCGAGGACCTGCTGGTCACGCTGACCTACCCGGCCACGCTGGTCTTCCCGGGCTCGAGCCACGTGCTGGCCGACCCGCCCAAGCAGGCGCGCAAGAAGAAGATCATCGTGAAGGTCAGGATGCCGATAGAAAAACCGTTCTACAAGTAAGGTTTATAGATTTAACACGGATTTAACGGTAAGTTAACAGTTTAATTGGAGAATATAGATATGGAAAAGAAAGGCATGCTCATTCCCGTGCTGCTGGCCCTCGCGGCGGCGGCTATTTACTGGTGGGTCCTGACCTCCAAGGAACGCTCGCTGGCCGCCCAGCACGAGCGCGCCACCGTGCTCTACGCCCGCTTCGACCTGCCCGCCCGCACGATCATGAACGTGGACCTCGTGGAGACCCGGGAAGTCCCGCGCATGTACATGGAGCAGGACGCCTACGAGGTGAAAAGCCAGTCCGATATCAAGCTGGTGACCAACCTGGTCACCGCCGTCCGCATCCCCAAGGGCAACCAGATCACCCAGAGCGCGCTGGTGTCGCTCAGCCCCGAGGCCGGCCTCTCGGTAAAGGTGCCGCCCGGCTACCGCGGCTGCGTGCTGCCGCTCGAGAACGACCTGCTGCGGCTCATCAAGCCCGGCGACCGCGTGGACATCCTGGTGACCTTCGACGCCGTGCTCGGCGACAGCCGCAAGGAGAAGGTGACCGCGACGATCCTGCAGAACGTGCTGGTGCTGGGCGTGGGCACGAACCTGGGCCAGGGCCTCAACGCCGCCCAGGCCAAGGCCAAGGACGCGGCCGCGGCCGCGGACCAGTCCTTCTCCGAGAAGGCGGCGCTCAGCCTGGCGCTCAACCCCAACGAGGCCCAGTACCTGGCGCTCTCGATGAAACAGGGCGAGCTGGCCGTGGTGGTGCGCGGCCTCGGCGACGTGGAACTGCACCCGATGGAGATAGCCTCCTTCAAGAGGCTGATAAAATAAGGATACTTATATGAAAAAATTCCTTTTCGCCCTGAGCGCGCTGCTCTTGCCCGCCGCGGGCGCCGCGCAGTCCACCCAGATGGTCGCGGTCAGCGCGGATATCGTGGAGATCAGCGGCTCGATACAGAAGACCAGGGGCTTCTCCTGGAACCAGTTCTTCGACTTCAGCGAGAAGAGCATCCCCGGCATCATCACGCTGGGCGACTTCGAGCGCAAGACGCAGCTGGCCGCCTCGCTCAAGCTGCTCGAGACCGAGGGCAAGGCGCAGATGCTGTCCAACCCCAAGGTCATCACCAAGAGCGGCACGCAGGCCAACTTCACGGTGGGCGGCGAGATCCCCGTGCCCTATTCCAACAACCAGGGCGTCGGCGCCGAGTTCAAGAAGTTCGGCGTGATCCTGGTGGTGCTGCCGGTAGTGCTGACCGAGAAGAAGGATACCGTGGACGTGCAGATACAGCTGGAGGTTTCCAACCCGGACTATTCCAAGCCGGTCATCGCCTCGGGCACCACCATCCCGTCCATGATCACGCGCCAGATCCAGACCGAGGTGGAGCTCAAGAGCGGCGAGACGCTGGTCATCGGCGGCCTCAAGCGCAGCAACCGCAACGTTTCCAAGAACCGCGTGCCGATCCTGGGCAGCCTGCCCCTGATAGGCGCCCTGTTCAGTTCCACCGACATCGTTGAGGAGCAGAGCTCGCTGTTCCTGTTCGTGACTTTCGACATCATCAAGTGACGGCGCGGCCGTCGGCCCGGTGAAAGCCGGGAGTCAGCGTGAGCAGTTCAGCCGAGATCATATGGACGAACAACCGAATATAGCGCCAAGGGTAATAACTTTCTCGGGCCCCAAGGAGGGCGTGGGCAAGACCTCCATCGTCATGAACCTGGCGCTGGCCTGGGCCAATTACCAGAAGCGCAACGTGCTGATCATTCCCCTGGACCCGATGTGCCGCGCCGAGCACGCGCAGCTGCTGGGCCTCAACCCGCCGTCCATGGCCGAGCTGATCCGCTCGGTGGGCCGCGAGTCCGTCAGCGCGCTGGGCGCGCTGCTCAAGGGCAAGGTTCCTATCTCCCAGTGGGGCGTGGGCGTGCTGCCGCTCGCCAAGCGCCGCTCCGACGTGGCCAAGATGTCCCCGGACATCATCCTGCCCATGCTGTCGCGCCTGTCGCAGAACTTCGACATCTTCATCGACGTCGACCCCTATTTCCCGATGCAGGTCTTCGCTTTCGACATCTCCGACCTGGTCTTCTGGGTCTCCAATTCCAACGTCTCGTCGCTCAACGCCACCGCCGGCATCTTCCGCGAGATCAACGAGCTGCACTTCCCGATGAGCAAGTTCGAGGTGGTGGCCAACCTCTTCGACATGCCCGGCGCCGTGGGCCCCAAAGAAGTGGAAAAGTTCTACAAGCAGATGGGCAAGGACATCCTGGCCTTCATGCCGTGGGAGGACGCCCTCCCGGCCTTCGCCAACCAGAACAAGATCCTCATCACCGAGCAGCCCAACACGCAGTGGGTGCGCATCCTGCGCGTGCTGCTGGGCCGCCTGGCCGAGGTCAAGCCTTCCGAGAAGCAGTGGGTCTCCAACGTCTCTACCGCGGAATTCGCCCACGGCTCCGACATGCTCTGGCGCCAGACCGAGAAGGAGGCCCCGGCGGCCCCTTCCGCCGGTTCCGCCGCCGCGCAGGCGAGCGCCCCGCGCGTGGACGTGCCCCCGTTCTGGGAAGAGCTCAAGATGAAAGTGCACCGCAACGTGGTGACCGCGCTCGAGACCGAGCGCATCAAGATCTCCGACGACGCCGGCCAGAACGCCGAAACCCGCAAGAAGGTGGACGGCATCATCAACGGCCTGCTGGCCAAGGAAGCCGCGATGCCGCTGACGCGCGAGCAGCGCGTGAAGTTCATCAACGAACTGCTCGACGAGATCCTGGGCCTCGGCCCGCTGGAAGAGCTGATGCGCGACCCGTCGGTCACCGAAATCATGGTGAACTCCTTCGACAAGGTCTACATCGAAAAGTCCGGCAAGCTGACGCTGACCAAGTACAAATTCCGCAACGACGAGCAGATCATGCAGGTCATGAAGCGCATCGTCGCGCCGCTGGGCCGCCGCATCGACGAATCCGTGCCGCTGGTGGACGCCCGCCTGAAGGACGGCTCGCGCGTCAACGGCATCATTCCGCCGCTTGCGGTCTCCGGTCCCACGCTGACCATCCGGCGCTTCTCGGCCAAGCCGTTCACGGACGCCGAGCTGATCAAGAAAGGCTCCATCTCGCAGACCGGCGTGGACTTTTTGCAGGCCTGCGTGAAGCTGCGCAAGGATATCATCATTTCCGGCGGTACCGGTACCGGTAAAACCACCTTCCTGAACATGTTGTCGAGCTACATCCCCGAGGACGAGCGCATCGTGACGGTCGAGGATACCGCCGAACTCCGGCTGCAGCAGGACCACTGGGTGCGCCTGGAGTCCCGCCCGCCGAACATCGAAGGCAAGGGCGAGGTCAGCATCCGCGACCTGGTCAAGAACTGCCTCCGTATGCGCCCCGACCGCATCGTCGTCGGCGAAGTCCGGTCCTCCGAGGCCCTGGACATGTTGCAGGCCATGAACACGGGTCACGAGGGTTCCCTCGCGACCATCCACGCCAATACCCCGCGCGACGCCCTGACCCGCATGGAGGCCATGTGTCTGATGGCCGGCGCCGACCTGCCCATCTGGGCGCTGCGCGAAATGATCGCGTCCGCCGTGCACATGATCGTGCAGCTCACGCGTTTCTCCGACGGTACCCGCAAGATCACGGCGATCACCGAGATCACCGGCCGCGAGGAGAACCAGATACTGATCCACGACATTTTCCGCTACCACCAGACCGGCATGGACGAGAACGGCAAGGTGGTGGG
>PHAL01000070.1 GCA_002840355.1 Elusimicrobia bacterium HGW-Elusimicrobia-3
TCTACAAGGACTTCGAGACGCACGGCCTGCACATCCCGGTGGAGATGTTCTGGACGGAGGAGCAGCGGCGGCAGCGGGCCGGCAAGTAGGGCCGGAGCTTTTAGGGAATTCATGCCCGTATGAAAAAACTGTTAGCCATATCGCTGATACTGCTGGGCTTCGCGGCCGCCCCCGCGCGGGCCGCCGTGTTTACGCAGGAGGAGATGGACGAGATCTCCTGCGCGGCGCTGAAGATGCAGCTCTTCTACTATTACCTCGCGCCCGAGCGGGACGAGAAAGTGGCTAACTACACGATGACCTGCAAGGGCGCCAAGGCCACCTTCGTCATGCCCAAGTGGCTGGAGACGGTGGTGCCGGAGATGCTGGGCCGCAAGGTCTGGCGCGACCCCGAGGAGGGGGAGATCTCCGAGGCGCAGCTCTGGCAGACCCCGGTCTCGATCATCTACGAGTACCTGGAGCTGACCCGCAAGACCTTCCCGCCCGAGGCCGGCGGCGCCAATATCCAGCCGGGCCTGCTGGTCAAGGAATACGCCGACATCCGCATCCGCTTCCAGATGGCCATGGACCGCCTCTACCGGGCGCGCACCCGCGACGTGAACATGGGCGACTCGATGGACGGCCGCGGCCGCACGATCATGGCCCAGTTCGCCATCATCCTCAAGGAGATGGAATCCATCTCGGACGCCATTTCCAGCACCAACCAGCGCCGTTACGCCGAGGCGGTCACCGCCTCCGCCGTGCTCTGCCAGGACTCCTTCCGCGTGATCTTCCGCTCGCCGCGCAAGTACGCGGCCCCGCCCAAGGAGGCGGGCTCCGTGAAGGTCGTCAACATGGCCCTCACGATCCTGGGCATCTTCCTGGTCTTTCTCGCGGTGCAGGCCTTCTTCGCGATGAACGACAGCAAGACGAACGCGCTGATGGGCGACTACCAGCGCAAGGTGGACGTCTTCACCGAGGCTTTCTCCCGCCAGTTCATCAACATCAACGTCAAATACCTCGTGCTCGGGCCGGCGGCGGCTTTCGCCTTTGTCGGCCTGCTGACGATGAGCGTCCCGGTCTTCCTGCTGATGGGCGCGGTGGGCCTCGCGGTGGGCATGCGCACCCCGGCCTTCGTGCTGAACACGATGAAGGCGTCGCGCGGCCGCAAGATCGACGCGCAGCTGATGGACGCGCTGATCCTGCTCTCCAACTGTCTGCGCTCGGGCCTGGACGTGGTGCAGGGCTTCGAGATGGTCTCCAAGGACCTGCTGCCGCCGATCTCCGACGAGTTCGCCCTCGTCATTAAGAATTACCAGCTGGGCATGAGCTTCGAGAAGGCGCTGGGCGTGATGGAGGAGCGCGTGGAATCCAAGATGCTCTCCTACATGATCCGCGCCATCGTGCTGCAGCGCCAGATGGGCGGCAACCTGACCAAGGTCTTCGAGCGCATCGTCGTGGACATCCGCGAGGAGTCGAAGCTCGAGGAGAAGACGCAGGCCATGACCGCCCAGCAGAAGATCCAGTCCATCGTCGTCGGCATCATGCCGTGGATCATGGTCGGCGTCATGTTCCTGTTCCAGCCCGACGTGATGATCAAGTTCTACGGCAGCCCGCTCGGCATGGGCGTGTTCATGTTCTGCGCCATCTGGATAGGCATCGGTATGAAAGTGGTCTCTAGCCTCGGGAAGATACGCGTATGAGCCCTGACAAGATCACCAGCGCTTTCCTTATCATCATCTCCGTGGTGGGGTCCTTCGCGGCCTTCACCGCGGTGCAGCGCTTCTTCGCCCCGCGCGAGGAGGAGCGCTCGCCCATCGGCGACATCAGCGACATGGAGGGCAAGGAGATCTCGGTATTCTCCAAGCTCGAGAACAGCAAGAATATGTGGGACAAGCTGGACCTGTTCTTCGCCAGAACGCTGGGCCTGGAGAAGAAGCTGGAAGAGACCTACATGCTGCTGGGCCGCCCGCCCAATACCGACCCGCTGAAGATGCTGCACCTGAAGATGATCCTGGCCGCCGCCCTGCCCGCGGTGTTCTACGTGATGAGCGGGTCCTTCTTCGTGCTGGTCTTCGCGCCGCTGGGCTTCGTGCTCCCCGACGCCGGCATCTACGCGGGCCGCATCCGCCGCCGCCAGGAAGACATCATCCACAACTTCCCCACGTTCGTCGACCTGGGCGCCCTGATGATCGAGTCCGGCCTGGACTACATGACCGCTTTCGACCGCATCGTGAAGATCGCCCCGGTGAAGACCGGCCTGGAACTGGAGATCGAGCGCACCATCAACGAGGTGCAGCTGGGCTACTCCCGCCGCGACGCGCTGCGCCGCCTCTCCATGCGCACCGGCCTGCAGGAGGTCCGCTCGTTCGTGGGCCTGATCGTGCAGTCGGACGAGCTGGGCACCAGCCTCGTGGAACTGCTGCGCAACTATTCCGCCGACATGCGCTTCAGGCGCCTCAACAAGGCCGAAAAGCTGGCCGCGCAGGCCTCCACGAAGATGCTCATCCCGCTCTTCATCTTCATTTTCCCGACGGTGTTCATCCTGATGCTGTCCCCGATGGTGAGCGACCTGATAAGGGGAGGCATGCCGTTCTGACGAGGCTCTTATGACCAAACTATTCCTGGCCTTTATTTTCTCCGCCGCCGTCTGCGCGCAGGCCGCCCCCGCCAAGCCGGTCAAAAGCGAGGAGTCGCTGTTCCTGGACCTGCAGAAGACCGGCCTGGGCGCGCTCAACGAGCTCGACGAGAAGCGCAAGTTCCTGGAGACCGTGAAGCTGGAGAAGCAGAAGATCCAGGGCAAGATGCTCGACGCCATCTACGAGAACGCCTTCGAGTACTACAAGAACGGCAACTACGAGGATGCCAAGGACCTCGCGGCCAAGATCCTGTCCATAGACCCCAATTACGAGGACGCGCAGATGCTGCTGGAGGCTTCCAACCAGCTGCGCGGCAGCGCCCGCCCGGGCATGAGCGAAAAGATCATGATAGAGGACCGCTTCAAGACGGCGCTCGGCTACTACACCGAGGGGCGCATCGTGGAGGCGCACGCCAAGATGCAGGAAGTGGTCAAGCTCTCGCCCAACAATATCAAGGCCAAGTACTGGCTCACCCGCATGAAGGAGGACCTCAAGGAGTACTACTTCGAGGCCGGCTCCGACGCCTACCGGCAGCGCGACCTGAAGGGCGCGCTGGACCACTTCTACAACGCGCTGCTGATCAGGCCCCGCGACGGGCTGCTCATCGAGTGGATCACCCGCGTGGAGGACGAGCTGCGCCAGCAGAAGGCCAACGACAAGCTCAAAGAGGCGCTGGAGTACTACGCGCAGGGCAAGCTGCTCGCCGCCTACCGCGGCCTTAAAGGCGCCCTCGAGGTGCAGCCCGGAGATTCCAAGGCAGGCAAGCTGCTCAACGAGGTGAAGTCGGAGATAGAGAACGGTTTTATAGCCGCGGGCAAGAAGCTCTACGGCGTGCGGAAGTACACGGAGGCCATCGGCGAATGGGACAAGGCCAAGCCCTATACCGGGAACATGTCCTACATCAACAAGCTCATCGCCCGCGCCCGCCAGCAGATGAAGCGCGAGAGCGACGAGAAGCGGCGCAAATCCGAAGAAGCCGCCAGGCGCGCCAGGGAGGAAGAGGAGCGCCGGGCCAAGGAAGAAGAGGCCCGCCTGAAGGCGGAGGCCGAGGCCAAGCGCAAGGGCATGACCGTGACGGAGGTCATGAAAAAGCCCGCCGGCGTCAGCACCGAGAACCGGCTGGCCTCGCAGCAGCATTACCTGGAAGGCCTCAAGTACTTCCAGAATTCGAATTACGAGAAGGCCCGCGACGAGTGGACCATCGCCAGGCAGCTGGACCCGGAGAATTCCGACACCGCCGCCGGCCTGAAGCGCATAGAGCAGATCCTGGCGGGCGGGCAATAGGTTCGCGGGTCCTGACAAGGGGGCGGAACGCAAAATCGGCGTCGGCCACACCGTGGCCGCGCCTGCCGCTCACTGCAGTGGCCTTCGGCCACCCAGGCTCGGCGCTTACGCAAGCCTCGCCTTCCGGGGGGCTTTTGCTTATCCACCCCCTCGCCACCCGCTCCGGCAATATTTAATAATTGAGAAACACTCTGTTAACAGGGTTTTGGTAGACTTATATTGCGGGCTGCATAAGCCCGCCAAATTTGGAAAGGAACTGACTTATGCGGCTAACGATAAAATGGCTGATGTGGTTCGTGGGCATCGGCGTCTACGTGATGTTCCTCGGCGGCGTCTTCTATTACAACCTGTTCAAGTGGACCTTCGACGAGAAGCTCAAGCAGGACGTGATCGACAAGGTGAAGACCTACGCACCGACGATGCGCAGCGGCCTGCTCAACAACGCCAACGCCATCTCTTTCGAAGAGTACGACATCATGACGGAGCTGTCGAAGGACGAGCGCATCACGTCCATGATCTACCTCAGCCGCCAGGGCAAGGTGCGCTGGCACAAGGAGTCCCGTTTTATCGGCGTGGGCTGGGACGAGCTGCAGAAGCAGGTGCCGCCGCCCACCGACGCCATCAGCCAGGCCTACCTTTCGAAAATGCCCAAGGTGCGCCAGGTCAAGAGCGAGCCTTTCTACGAGATCGCCATCCCGTTCTCCGTGCGCGGCGACATCATCGGCATCATCGACCTGCTGGTCTCGCGCGCCGGCGCCGAGGTGCTGATAGGCGCGGCCATGCGCAAGTACATGTTCGGCGCGGTGGGCGTGCTGTTCCTGCTGGGGCTGCCGCTGTATTTCTTCTTCCACCACTACGTGATCTCGCCGATGGACTCGCTGCGAGAGAGCGTGGAGGGGGTGTCGCTCAAGAATTTCGACCTGCGCTTCCCGCCGCGTACTGACGAGTTCGGCGAGCTGGCGGGCTCCATCGTGCGGCTGATGGGCAAGATGAAGGTGGAGATCGACGGCATCTCCAACCGCGACCGCACCTACAAGGAGGCGGAACAGCGCTGGTGGCGCTCGCTGCTCAACATCATCGTGCCCGGCAACAACTACGTGATCGTGGTCGACGAGAACAACAGCATCCTGTACGCGAATTTCGAGCTGGCGCAGGGGATGGACGCCAAGAACATCCACCTGCTCGACGTGGTGGACAGCCAGCAGCAGACGCTGCTGCGCCTGGTGGGCCAGGCCTTCGAGATGCCGGACCAGCCGGTGGAGGGCGAGGCCGTGTTCAAGGGTCAGAACCTCAACGTGAAGGTGCTGCACGTGGGCCAGACGGCCGAGACCAACCGCACCCTGATCCTCTTCTACCCCCGCGCCGGCGTCAGCATGTAGCTCCGCTGGGCCCGGTACGGCCCCTCGCTCCTGACCGCAGGGAACCGTTGCGCGGTTCCCCTCAACCGCCTGCGGCGGTTGAGCCTCCCTTCCCCAAAGTCGCTCGGGACCAAGCCCGCGCCGTGCCGTGCTACGCAGGTAACCCTCATGAGGCCCCTCCGAAGGAATGCCCTCGCCGCCCGCTGCTTATAGTGCGTTATAGGGGACGCTGATGACTATATTCCTAAATTGCTGACATTGTTATCTCTAACTGTTAATAAATAGTCATATAGTCATCAGCGTCCCCTCTTGTTGTTTCGATTAAATAATTATGTATTATATTAGCGGACGCGCTGCGGCGCGGCCGGTTGCTTTATTTTGGAGGAAAAACATGAAACTTGAAGTGCGCAATATCGGCGTCGGCTCCCTGGTGGCGTCCTCGCTGCCCCTCGTCATCTTCTGCCTCGCCCTGCTCGGCGGCGTGGTCACCTTCATGGTGATCCCCAACGCGCAGCTGGTGCCGATGAACTTCGGCCAGAAGCTGCTCAGCGTGGGCCTGTACGCGCTGCTCTACGTGGTCATCTCCACGGCGGTGCTGGTCTTCACGGCTTTCGTTTACAATATCTTCACCGGGGTGCTCGGCCTGCGCGGCGTGACCCTCGACATCGAAGAAATACACCAAGACTGACCGGAGCCGGGCTTGCCCGGCGCGGCGCGCGGGCGGAGGCTGAAGCCTTCGCCCGGCGTGCGCGCCAGGTGAACCCGCCCAGGAGAACTCTGTGAAAATAAACATCATTTTTGCCTCAAAGGACCTCGCAAGGGCTTCCCTGATGCTGGAGATGCTGTCGCGGCAGGGCTACTCGGTGGCCACGGCCCAGCGCGCCCGCGAAGTGATGGGCATGCTGGCGGAAAAATCCTTCGACATCGTGATGGTGGGGCAGAACCTCGCCGACGAGGAAGGCCTGACCTTCCTCAAGAACCTCCGGGCCAAGAACAAGAACATCCCGGTCATCGCGGTGCTCGAATCCCCCGACACCTACCTCGACCACATGCCCTCCGGCCTCACCGCCGAGACGCTGATCCCGCACGGGCACGGCGGGCGCGAGACGCCCAAGATCTCCTACAAGCTGGCCTTCTTCCAGCTGGGCGCCGACGAGGTGCTGGCCTACAGCCAGGACCTGCACGAGGCGGTAGCCCGGGTGCGGGCCGTCGTTCGGCGCACGGTCAGCGCGCAGCCCGACGAGGTGCTCAAGATGAACGAGGTGGAGTTGAACATGTCCAGCTACACCGTGCACATCGCCAAGAAAGAGATCACGGTGACGGCCAAGGAGTTCGACCTCCTGTACGTCTTCCTGAGCTCCCCCAACCGCGTGCTCTCCAGGCCCTACCTGATAGAGCGCGTCTGGGGCTACAACTATTTCGGCTCCCCGCGCACGGTGGACGTGCACGTGAGGCGCCTGCGCTCCAAGATGGGCAAAGCCGCGCGCTACGTGCACACGGTGCCCTGCGTGGGCTACAAGCTTGTGCCCGCGATCAAATAGGGAACGGAGGAACATATGGCCCATAAAATTCTGGTAATCGACGACGACAATCACCTGCGCGACAGCCTGACGGAAGTGCTGGACATGGAGGGGTTCTCCTGCAGCGAGGCGGCCAACGCCAAGAACGGCATCGCCTCCGCCAAGAAGCACAAGCCCGACGTGGTGATCATGGACATCCAGCTGCCCGACTCTTCGGGCTTCCAGATCTGCCAGGAGCTGCGCAGGTTCTCCAAGGAGTTCATCCTGATCATGATGACCGGCCGCTTCCTCTCCGCCGAGGAGAAGACGCAGGGCCTCAGCCTGGGCGCCGACGAGTACATCACCAAGCCTTTCGACATCCAGGAGCTGTCCATCCGCATCCGCCAGCTGCTCAGCAGGAAGGGGAAATAGCATGAAGAAGTTCGCGCTGCTGCTCGTTTCACTGCTGCTCGCCGCGCCCGCGCTGGCCCAGAACAAGGCCGCCGGCGGCAAGATGTCTCTCTACCTGGAAGCCATGGACGGCCAGGGCTGGCAGTGGTTCTTTCTCGCCGACACGGTGCGCCGCGGCATTCCCGCCGCGGAACTGAAGGTTACCCCGCTGGTGACCAAAGCCGAAGACGGCTCCTTCGCCTCGCGCAGGGGCGAGAACGAGCTGGCCGAGGCCGCCCGCCTGGCCGTGCTGGCCAGGGTCTGGCCTTCCAGGATGCTGAACTATCTCAACGCCCGCTCGCTCTCCCCGGCCGCCGACGGCTGGCGCGACGCCGCGCTGTTCGCGGGCGTCAATCCCGACGAACTGGAAAAACGCGCCGCCGCCGAAGGCGAGGCCGCGCTGGAAGAGGCTTACAAGAAATCCTCCGCCGCCGGCGTGGACGCCACCGCGCTGCTGCTCGACGGCAAGCGCTTCGAGGGGTCCCAGCGGCTGCTGCCGCTCTACAACGCCGTCAACGCCGCGCTGCCAGCCGCCAAGCGGGTGCGCCCGCCCGCCGGTTACGTGGCCAAGCCCAAGGCTCCGCCCCCCGGCTTCTGGGTGGTGCTTTCCAGCGGCATGCAGAAGAACGACGCCCTGGTGGGCGTGTTCGACAGGTATTTCGAGGGCATCAAGGCCGAGACGCTGGATTACGACTCGCCCGCCCGCGCCGCCAGGTTCCCGAAGCTGGATTTCGTGCCGGCCTACGCCGTGGCCGCCACGCCGGAAGCCAGGACCAGGCTGGAGGGCGAGCTGAAGGCCGGCCTGTTCAAGGACGCGGGCGACTACCTGGTCTACGAGGACCGGCAGCGCCGCGGCCTCTACGCCGGCCGCCCCGAGCGGAAGAACCGGCTGGAAGTTTTCGTCATGAGCCAGTGCCCTTACGGCGCACTGGCCGAGAACGCGCTGCTCGAGGCCGCCAAGAACAAGCTGCTGCCCGAGGGCCTGGAGCTGGAGATACATTATATCGGCGAGGCCAAGAAGGACGAAAAAGGCGGCTGGCAGTTCTCCAGCCTGCACGGCCAGCCCGAGTGGGAGGAGAACGCGCGGCAGCTCTACATCGCCGCCAGGTTCCCCGCCAAGTTCCACGCCTACCTGCTGGAGCGCAACAAGGATTATAATTCCCCCGACTGGCAGAAAGCCGCCAAGGCGGCAGGCATAGACGCCGCCGCCGTGGAGAAGGGCGCGGCCGAAGGCAAGGAACTGCTGGCGGCCAACTTCGCCGCCACCGACGCGCTGGGCATCTCCACCTCCCCGTCGTTCATCGTGGACGGCAGGCAGTTCATGGTGGGCCTGGGCGAGCTGATGAAGGTGCCCGGCTTCGAGAAGATCTCCCAGCCCGGCCAGCCGGCGGGCGGCTGCGCCACCAAATAGGCGTCTTTTCGGCGGGCCGTAACAATTCCGTAACAGTTCTTTGGGATAATATTATTATCCCGAGGAACACGGACCCCATATGACAGAAGCCCCCAGAAAACGCGGAAGACTCTTCTATAAACTGCTGCTGATCTTCCTGATCGTTTCGCTGGTGCCGCTCGGCATAGTGGGGTACTACCTCGTCAGCCTCAGCCAGGTCACGCTCAACCGCGCCATCTCCAGGGACCAGGAGGCGCTCGCGGTGGGCTTCGCCGACACCGTCTCCAGCTACATCGTCAATTTCCGCAACGTGCTCAGCGACGCGGCCCACCTGGCCGACTTCGCGTCCATGGACACCGCAAAGCAGCGCGGCCTGGTCAGCCACATCATGCAGCTGCACCCGGCCTTCCTGGAGATCTCCGTGGTGGACACCGCCGGGGCCGAGACCGTGCGGCTGGGGCGCTTCGTGCACGACACCAAGATGCGCGACTTCGCCGGCGACGCGCAGTTCGTGAAGGTGATGCGGGCCGGCGAGTTCGTGGGCGGGCTCGAGAAATACATGGGCTCCTACCCGGCCATCACGATGGGCGTGATGATCGTGAACCCGCAGAACAACCAGCCCATGGGCGCGCTGCTGGCCAAGATGAGCCTGACCGCGCTGTCGAGCCTGCTCAAGACCGGCTTCCCGGAGAGCACGCACACGCAGGCGGCGGTGATAGATTCCAACGGCTTCCTGATCGCCCATTCCAACTCCAAGGAAATTTTCAAGCCCGACGCCAAGCTGCCCGACGACGTGCTGCGCATCCTGCTGCAGAACGACGCCAAGACCGGCGGCGGCGAGCTCATCCTGGAATCCACCAACGAGCGGGTGCTGGGCGCCTTCGCCGAGGTCTCCGACCTGGGCTGGGTGGTCTACATCCAGCGCTCCGTCGCGATCGCCTACAAGGCCTCCGACGACATGTTCAACCGCACCTGGCGCATGATGCTGTTCGTCTCCGTCTTCGTGCTGTTCCTCGGCTACGCGGTGTCGCTGGTCATCACCCAGCCCATCCAGGCGCTGCGCGAGGCCGCGATAAAGCTGGGCGAGGGCGACTTCGACTACCTGCCCGACCTCAGCATGCCCAACGACGAGATTGGCGAACTGGCGCACACCTTCGTGCAGATGAGCGAGAGCCTGAAGATCAAGACCGCCGAGATCATGAGCGCCAAGGAAGAGCTCGAGCGCCTCAACCGCAGCCTGGAGAACCGCGTGGAAGCCCGCACCCGGGAACTCAAGAGCGCGCAGGACGAGCTGATCAAGAAGGAGCGGCTGGCGGCCATCGGGCAGATGTCCTCCGTCGTAGGCCACGAGATCCGCAACCCCCTGGCCGTCATCAACAACTCCATCTATTTCATCAAGACCAAGACCAACGCGCAGCCCAACCCGGAGCCCAAGGTGCTCAAGCACATCTCGATCATCGAGTCCGAGATCCGGCAGGCCAACGGCATCATCGACGAGATCCTGGGTTTCGCCCGCACGCGCGACCTCAACCCCAAGGTGATGAGCCTCAACAACTACCTGGAAGACCTGACGATGAGCTTCCCGGTGCCGCCGCACGTGGAGATGGTCAAGAGTTTCGCGCCGGAGAATCCGTACGTCAACATGGACCCCGACGAAATGGCGCAGGCC
>PHAL01000071.1 GCA_002840355.1 Elusimicrobia bacterium HGW-Elusimicrobia-3
AGCCTCCGGAGAGCCGTCCAGCGCCAGCGCGCCGGCCAGCCCCAGCGCGCAGCCGGAGCAGCCGGGATCGGCGGCCAGCGCGGCGCGGAATTTTACCGCCGCGGAGGGCAAGGTGCCGCCTTTAAGTTCACAGATCCCTTCCCCGGACAGCAGCAGCGCCCTGTCCGGCCCGGAGTCGGCGGGGTAGAAACCCACACTCACCGGGACCGGCAGGCGGTTCTCCTCCCGGGCGAAGATTGTATAGAACCGGTGTGAAAAAGAGGCTTCGGCCAGGGCGCGCCCGTCGGCCGCGCCGGGAAGCCAGGAGCCGGCGCAGCCGCGCGGGCGGTTCTCCTCGGGGCCCCCGAAGACCTGGCAATGCGCCGGCACGTACTTCAACACGCAGGCCGGCGGCGGTACCGAGCAGTCGCCGCTCAGCAGCGGAAAATATTTATCGAGCACGCCCCGGCGGTGATCGTCCTGGCCGTAGGCCAGCGCGCAGCCCCGCGGCCAGGCGGCCGCCGCGGAGGAGAGCACCGCCCATTCCTCGTCGTTGGTGCGCCGCTCCGCCTCCAGCGCGGCGGCGGCGCCGCCGTTGGCGCGCAGGTAGCCGCCGCACAACAGCAGCAGCAGCGCCAGCTCCGCCGCCGGGGCGCGCTGCCGCCAGACGGCGTCCCAGGCCAGCGCGGCGAGCGCGCAGAATGGCAGCAGGAAGTAGAGCTGGTGGCGCATGAAGTGCAGCGGGTAGAGGTCCTGCGGCAGGAAGATAACGGAGACATAGACGCAGCCCGCCAGCACGGCGGCGGCCGCGGACAACCTGCGGCCGTCCTTCCAGGCCAGGGCGGAGAAGAGCAAGGCTATAGTCCCGGCGGCCGCGGCCAGCCAGCAGGCCCAGAGAGGCAGCTGCGAGAAAACGGCGACATTCTTCTCCCACAGCTGGTAGGAGAAATGGGCGGCCGGCTTGAACAGTTCACCTCCGGAGGGGCCGTTGTACTCCCCGGAACCGATCATGACCAGGAACCAGGCCCCGCAGACTACGGCGCAGGCGGCCAGCAGGGCCAGCGCGGCGGCCCGCCTGGGCCCCGCGGCCAGCAGGGAACGCAGCGCACCGCCGGGCCGCAGCAGAGATACGGCCAGCAGCGCGCCAGGCAGCGGCGCCAGCTCGTAGCGCCCGGTCCACACCAGGAAAAGGGCGCTCAGGGCCCAGGCCAGGCCGCCCGGGTCGCGCCTGGCGGCCTCGAAGCGCGCCGCGGCGTAGAGCGCCAGGCAGAGGTAAAAGACATTGGCCGGCGTAGTGGAGAAGGTGCGCGCGTTCAGCCCGGAGAGGAAGTTGAAGTAGAACAGGGCGAAGCCCAGGAACGCGCCGCCGCGCCCCGCTCCCAGCTCCCGCAGACAGGCGAACAGCAGCACGGCGGCGAGGAACATCAGCGCGCGGTTCTTCAGCGGCACGGCTGCGAGCGAACGGCCGCTCAGCGCGTCGCCCACCGCGTCCAGCAGCAGCGGCGAGACCTCCTTGCCGGAAAAAGTACGGTTCAGGCCGCGCAGGTCGGGGAAAGTGGCTCCCAGGTATTGAAAATCGTGATCGTTGTCGTAACCGCCCCTGTTGGAAATTCCGGAAAAAGCGAAATGCCCCGCCAGGAAAGCCGCGGCGAAAGCCGCCGCCAGGGCCGCCTTGGGCAGCGCGCGCCCGGCGCGGGCCCAGGCAATCAGGCCGGCGGCCAGGAACCACAGGTTCACGGCGGCGGCGCCGGTTATGGCCAGCCAGAAAAGCGGCAGCAGCGCCTGTTTCACGCCCCCTCCCCTGCCGGCCGGGGGTCGTCCACCGCCAGCGCGGCGAAGAAGCCGGCCACGGCCAACAGCGACGCGGCCAGGAACACGGACTTATAGCCGTAGGCGGCCCAGAGCAGGCCGCCCGCGGCGGGGATGGTCATCGAGACGGCGTGGTCTATCGTGACGCCGAAGGAGATGGTGGGGGCTATATGCGACTTCTCCTCGGCTATCCTGTTGAGGTAGGTGGTGCGCGCTATGCGGGTGGCGAACATCAGGTTGTCGAGGATGAAGAAGAAATACAGTACGGGCCTGAAAGTGGAGAAGGCGAAACCGGCGCAGATGAACAGCAGGATCACGGCGTCGCCCATGAACATGCGGCGCTCGCCTATCCGGTCGGTCAGGGCGCCGAAGGCCTGCCGGAACACCACCCCGGCCGCGGCGGCGGCCAGCGCCAGGGCGGCCATCACCGCCGGGCTGGCGCCGTACTGCGTTACCAGCACCCACGGCGCGAAGGTCAGGAAGATCTGCTTGCGGGCGCCGAACAGGATATTGAGCAGGTAATACCATTTGTAGCGCCACCTGAAGACGAAGCGCCGCCCGCCGGGCGCGGTCTCCTCGCCGCCCTTCTTCATCCTCGCGAACAGCGCCGCCGAGGCGAGGGCCGCGGCGGCCGCCACGGCGAAGGACCATTTGTAGACGGCAGGCCCGGCCAGGGAGGCGAACAGCCACACCAGCCCGGCGCCGGCGATGGCCGCGAAATTGGTCATGCCGCTGATCTGGCCCAGCCGGCGGCCGTGCCCGCCCGCCTTGGCGAAGCGCAGGCCCATCACGCTCTCCACCGTCATGAACAGGTGGCTGCCGGCGCTCCACAGCAGCATCCAGACCAGCATGGAATTGTAGCCCGGCGACAGGAAGGCCAGGCCGGCCACGCCTACGGCGGTGAGCAGGCCGGTGATCACGGCCCAGTGCCGCACCGGCAGGGCGGCCAGCAGGCCGGTCATGAAGATCACCAGGAAGCCCGGCAGCTCGCGGGGGAATTCCAGGAAGCCGCGCTGCTTGGAGGTCAGGCTGAAAGAATCGTTGAGATAGTTATTGAAAGCCGAAGAGATCACCCCGGCGTTGATGCCCAGGAAAAAGACGCCCAGCAGGAAGGCTTTGAAGGCGGGATCGGCGTCCCGCCAGCGCGCGCGCAGGTTGTTCATACTTTTAATCAAAGGCCCAGCTCTTTCGCGGCCTGCTGTCGGCGGTCCGGGCTCAGGAAAGAGCCCTCGACGGCGAAGCGCAGCGTGCGGCGTATATCTTCCAACGACAGGCCCATCCGCTCCACGGCCAGGCGGTACTCGTTATTGAGGTCGGTGGCGAGGATCTCGGGGTCGTCGGCGCCGATAGTGCATTTCACGCCGGCGGCCAGGAAACTTTTCAGCGGGTGCGCCTCCACGGACGGCACCGCGCGCGTCAGGTAATTGCTCCACGGGTTGGTCTCTATGGTGACGCCCGCTTTTTTCACCAGCTCCACCGTCGCGCCGCTGCGGTCTTCGGCGGCTTTCACGCCGTGGCCTATGCGCCGCGGCGCCAGCGCCTTTATAGTGTCGGAGACCTGCGAGTAATGCCCCTCCTCGCCGGAGTGCACGGTAAGCGGTATGCCCTCAGCGTGCAGCTGCTTCACGGCCCCGGCGTAAAGGGCAGGCGGGTAGTCGCTCTCGCTGTCGGCGAGGTCGAAGCCGGCGACGGTCTTCTTGTTCGCGGCGGCGAACTCTATGGTGCGCCGGGCCGACTCCAGGCCGTAGCTGCGGGAGGCTATCACTATCACCCCGCAGACCATGCGGTAGTCCTTCTCGAACCGGGCGCAGACCGCCGCTATCAGGTCGTGCGCGCGCTGCCAGTCCAGCCCCGCGCGGCCCAGCATGAAGTCGGGGCTGTAGCGCAGCTCCAGCAGCCTTATGTTCTCTTTTTTGTAGGCGTCCTCGAGGGCCTCGAAGGTGATCCGCTCCACCGCCTCGTAGGAGGCGAAGCAGGCCTGGGCCAGGCCGAACATGCCCAGCACGGCCGCGAGCGAGGCGCCCGGGGCGCGCAGGCGGTAGGCCCGGTCCAGCTCGGCCGGGTCGGCGGAAGGCAAATTGAACTTGTATTTCGCGGCCAGGTCCAGGATGGTGGGGAGCCGCACGCAGCCCTCTATGTGGCGGTGCAGTTCCGCCTTGGGCATGGCGAGTATCGTGTCCGCCGTTTTTTCCATGGCGAGGGGAAACTACCGGATGTGGAGCGCGTCCACGTACTTGCCGTAGCGCGAGCAGATCTCTTTTTTGGAAATGCCGCCGACGCGCTGAACGCTGAAATCCTCCACGGAGAACGAGCTCATCACGGTGCCGTAGCTCATCGCGCGGCGGATCACGTCGAAATTCTTCCAGTCGGGCGCGGCGGCCAGGTAGCCCATGAAGCCGCCGGCGAACGTGTCGCCCGCGCCGGTGGGGTCCACCACCTTCTCGATGGGGTGGGCGGGCACGGAGAGCACGTTGTCCTTGAAGAACAGCATGGCGCCGGCGTCGCCGCGCTTTACCACTATGCCGCGCGGGCCCATCTTCATGATCAGCCGCGCCGCCTTTATCAGGTTGTACTCGCCGGTGAGCTGGCGGGCTTCCTCCTCGTTGACGAAGAGCATATCCACCTTTTTGAGCAGCTTGAGCAGCGAGGGCTTCTTGAGGCTGATCCAGTAATTCATCGTGTCGCAGGCCACCAGGCGGGGCTTGCCCATCTGTTCGAGCACGCCGCGCTGCAGGTCGGGGTCTATGTTGGCGAGGAACAGCACGCCGCAGCGGGCGTGGTCGGCGTTGAGCTTGGGCTTGAACTGCTGGAAGACGTTGAGCTCGGTGGCTATGGTCTCGGCGTTCTTGTAGTCCTGGTCGTACCGGCCCACCCAGTGGAAAGTCTTGCCGGGCATGACCTCCAGTCCCTGCTGGCAGATATTGCGGCGCTTGAGGAACTTGCGGAACTGCGGCGGGAAATCCTCGCCGACTACGCCCACCATCTTGACCGGGCTGAACTTGGAGGCGGAAAGGGAGAAGTGCACGGCCGAGCCCCCGAGGGCGTGGTTGGTGCTGCCGTGTATGGTCTTTACCGAGTCGAGCGCCACCGAACCGACCACCAGGATAGTATTTTTCATATGCCTTCTGGCTGCCTTAAAAAATAATAGTCCGGGGAGGACTATGCCTCTATAATACCAAAATCGGGCCCCCGCCGCCTTGACCGCCGGCAGGCACGGACCGCACGGCGCAGGTCAGGGGAGGCGGTGCTTATCGCGGAAGGCGCGCAGGAAAGCGGACACGTTGAGGCCGAGCCACTTAGTGGCGTACCCGCCCTCCTGCACAATAACGGTAGGCAGGCCCAGACCGGCCAATTCCCAGGCTATCTCCGCGAAGTCCTGGGTCTCAAGGTCAAAGGCCCCTACGGGATCATGTTTAAAAGTGTCAAACCCCGCCGAGATCACCAGGGCGCAAGGCCGGAAAGCGCGCACGGCCGGCAGCACCTTGCGGCGTAGCGCCCGCAGATATTCCTGCCCGTCGGCTTCGGCCGGCAGGGGCACGTTCAGGTTGGTGCCGCGCCCCTCTCCCCGGCCGGTCTCGCCCGCGTAGCCGGAGAAATAGGGGTAAAATTTCCGCGGGTCCCCGTGAATGGAGGCGAAGAAGACCTTGGGATCGGGATAGAAGATGGACTGTGTGCCGTTGCCGTGGTGGAAATCTATGTCCACTATGGCGACCCGGCCGCGGTGGCGGAAATGCCTGGCGGCCAGGCCGGCATTGTTGAAGTAGCAGTAGCCGCCGAACAGGCCGCGCTGGGCGTGGTGGCCCGGCGGGCGGCTGAGCGCGTACGCCGCCGGGGCCTCCCCGGAGGTCACACATTTGGCCGCCGACCAGGCCGAAGCGGCGCTCCAGTAGGCCGCGTCCCAGGAGTGCACGGTGAGCGGGGTGCCGGAATCGAAGCAGTAGTAGCCGGCGCGCGGCAGCGAGCCCGGGTCGCTGCTGACCTGGTCGCGTCTCGGGAAAACGCTGGGATAATAGGTTTTGCCTTCCGGCAGCTGCCTGGCGGTCTTGAGCACGCTGACCAGGTCTTTATCATGCAGGTCGGTCAGCCTGTTGAGCGGCATGCGCAAGGGCCGGCGCATGGAAAACGAGGGGCTTTTTTCGATGGCGGCCAGGATCCTGCTGACGCGGGCGCTGGTTTCCGGATGGGTTATTTTCTTCCCGAATGACCATTCGTAGAGCGGGTTATGCCGCAATTGTGCGGGATGGAAAAATACGGGTATGGGTTCTTTTTTCATTTTGAGGCCAAAGGCGACTCTGTATATGATATCAAACCGAACGGTTATTCTTTATAGCCGGAGGCCGCCCGAATATATATTTACTGACGGGCCGGGTGGAGAGTATAATAGGGTACGGCAAGGAAAATGTTTGCCCTGGCCCGTATGTGATTATCCCTTGTCCGCTTTGTTACCGGAGAAAGAAATTAAAATACGAGCCTTGCTTCTGCTGCCGTTTTTTTTACCGCGGGCTGTTTCGCCCCGGGCCGCGTTCCTCGGGACTGGGTCAGCCGCTGAAGGTGAGCGAGGGATGATCTTATGATAAAAAAAATACTGGTAACGGCTTTCGAACCTTTCGGCGGGCGGGGAGATAACCCCACGCTCGGCGTGCTGGCGGCGCTGAAGGCCCCGCCCGGCGCGCGGCTGTTCAAGGCGCGGCTGCCGGTCAGCGGCAGGGCCGTGGGCCCGCGCATGGCCGCGCTGATAGAACGCTACAAGCCCGACCTGGTGGTCTCGCTCGGCCTGGCCGCCGGGGAGGCGGCCATCAGGGTGGAACGCTTCGCCGTGAACGTGGCCGACTACGCCATAAAGGACAACTCCGGCTGGCAGCCCGAAGGGAAGAAGCTGGATGCGGCGGGCCCGGCCGCTTATTTCGTTACCGCTGACCCGGTAAAGCTGGCCGCGGCGGCGCGGCGCGCCGGGGCGCCGGCCTATGTCAGCAACCACGCCGGCGGCTATGTCTGCAATACTTTAATGTACCGGGCCCTGGCGGCGCTGGGCGCGGCCGGCTGCGGCGCGCGCTACGCTTTCATCCACATCCCCGTCAGCACCGAGATGGCCCTCAAGGAAAAACCCGGCAGGAATATCTCCCCCTCGCTCCCGCTGGCCCTGCTGGCAAAGGCGGTAGGCGCGGCGGTAAAAGAAGCCGCGAAACCTTAAGGCCGGGAAGAGCCGGTTTTTTTCAGCCTGGCCTCAGCCTCGCCGAGCCTCGCCCAGCCGGGCGGGGCTTTTCGCAAGCAAGCCTTCAGCATCTCTTCGGCCTCTTTCTTCCTGCCCAGCGAAGCCAGCAGTTCGGAGGCCTCCAGGGAGGCCTCGGCCGCCAGCAGCTCCAGGCCGGGCAGCCGGTTGCGAGGGTCGGCTTCCACCTCCCGCGCCGCGCCGGCGCAGGCTTCGGCCGCCTCGGCCGTCCTGCCCTCCCGCGCGAGCACGGAGCAGAGCGTCATCAGCGCCTCCGCATTCCCGCCATGGAGCCGCAGCGCGCGGCGCAGCAGCGCCTCGGCGCCCGGGTAGTCGCCAGCGAGGGCCTTGCCCACCGCCGCGTCCGCGAGGGCCTTGGACCTGCCCCTTTCCTCCTCCGCCGCCGCCTTTCCGCCGGCGGCGGCTTTTATTTTCGCGAGCAGGCCGGGGGGCACCCCGGCGACGGAGAAGCGCTCCAGCGCGGCAGCCAGCCGCGCCGGGTCGAGGCGGTATTGCGTGCCGTAAAAGAAACCGTTCTTTCCCAGCCAGTCCAGGCCCGCCTCGTCCGTGAGCAGGCCGGAGCGGGCAGCCGCCTCCGTTAGCCCCAGGCCGAACAGCGCCGAGAAATTCCCCGGGGCCAGGGCCAGCGCCCGCCCGAAAGAGTCGCGGGCCAGCGAGAGCCGCTGCGAGGGATAGGCGTGCCTGGCGGCGGCGCTGAAATACCAGCGCCCGCTGCTGACCAGCGCCAGCGCCCTCTCTTCTGCCCCGTAGGAGAAAGCCCTGAAGGCGGCCTCCGGCCCGGTGTAGCGCCGCTGCGCCGGCTCCCCGAACTTTTCAGCCAGCGCGGCGGCGTAGCCGCCGGCCAGCAGCAGGTATCCCGCCATGTTGGGATGGTGCCCGTCCGAAAAAAGCGCCGCGCCTGGTGTCCCGCCGGGCGACCGGACGGCGAACAGCCGCGCCGCGTCCACGAGCGGCACGCCGTATTCGGCCGCCAGCGCCCTCACCGCGGCGTTCTGCTCCTCGCCGGCGCGCCCGAAGTTGTCCTCGGTTCCCGGAGCCGCGGCCGCCGCGTAGGCGGCACGGGCCTTGTCGGCGCGGCCCAGTTCCTGCCAGCATTTGGCGGAGCGGTATTGCAGGTAGGCGCGCATGGCTGGAACTTCGGCGGCCTTCGCGGAGTAAAAAGCCAGCGCCTCCGCGGGCTTGCCGGCTTTCTCCAGGGCCAGCCCCGCGCGCAGCACCCCTGCCGCCTGCCTTGCCGTCAGGCCGCGCCCTGGCACCAGGCCCGGGTCCATGTCGGCCAGGTTGGAGACCGCGGTGGCAAGCACCGGCCTCAGGCCGTGTTCAAGGCTCAGTTCTATGACCCGGCGCAGGCGCAGGGAGTAGGCCCGCCTGGTCCTGGCGCGCAGGAAGGGAAAATGTTTCTCGGCGTAAAAGAAGGCCTCCGAGAGCAGGGCGGAGCGGGAAAGAAAGCTTTCGCGCAGCAGTTCGAACGGCGCCAGGCCCTCCTCCCGCCCGGAGTCGTTGTGCCCGGCGTACACCAGGACGGCGCCGGCGCCGCCGGGCCGACGGCCGCGCAGGGCGCGTTCGAAAGCCATGGATTGGGGATAGACCGACTCGCCCGGCCTGGAAAGGTCCGTCACGCGGATCTCTCTGCCCGCGAGCCGTCCCCCGAACATGCCGGAGACCAGGCCCGCCAGGGTAATGCCGGGGGCGTAAGGCTCCCCGGCGGCCGTAGAGTCGCCCACCACATACAGGTCGAAGCCGGAAGTTGCCGGCGCCGCGGCGCCGTGCCGGTTTCTGACGCCTGCTTCGGCGGCGAGTAAACCCAGCAGCACGGCGGCGGCCAACAGCAGCGCCCCGGCGCGTTGGCGCGCCGCAGCAGTTTCGTTTTTTTTATCCGCTGGCCGCATAAATCTTTATCCTCGCGCTCTCCCGCGCCCGGCTCTCAATTCTCCCTGAACAGGTACCAGGCCTGCACCGCGTACAGGCTTAACCCCGCGAGGACGAAACCGAGACTGGCCTTGCCGGTCTCGCCCGGCCTGAACCCGTCCCGCCCGTTACTCGCCGGGACCAGGAGCGCGTATAACCAGTAAGCGGAGAGTATGTAGGCGAACGGCAGCATGGGGAAGAAATAGCGGCCCTGCACCGACATCGTGGCGTGCACGCCGACATGGAAGAGGCAGAACAGGCTGAGGAAAACCGCAAGCCTGTCCCTCCGGTAGAACGCCAGCGCCATGCCCGGCAGCAGCAGCCAGTACCTGAGCAGCCCCCTGACCGTCCGGCGCGCCACGCCGGCGAGATAGACGCCGGGCGCTGCCATCAGATTGGGCAGGATCTCTCCCTTGAGCAGGCGGAACCGGCTGTCGTTGCCGGCGCTCCTGTAGAAGGCGTCCTTCTCCGGGTCCGGCAGCCTGACGTCGTTATCTCCGACGCAGCGGTCAATGCCCAGCGTGGCGGTATAGATGTTCACCGCGGACGCGGCGTCCTCGAAAAGGATAAAGCGGTGGAACTGCCGGTAATTCCTGATCGCCCACGGCGAGAGCAGCGCGAGCAGGGCCAGCAGGAAGACGGCGAGGTGCCTGCGCCGGTCTTTTTCCAGCCACATCAGGCCCGCGCACAGCGCCGCGCCGGCCAGCAGCGAGGAGCGCACCTGCAGGGCCAGCCCGGCGCTGAGCCCGCACAGCAGCGCGCCCGCGGCGCCGGGCCGGCGGAGATAGTTGACGCAGCAGAGCGCGAACCCCGCCACGAAGAGGGCGTAAAAGCCCTGCACCTCGGCGTCCAGGCCCCTGTCCAGGGCCTCGCCCGGCACGGCCAGCAGCAGCGCTACCAGCAGGGACGGCAGGTTGGGCAGCACCGCGCGCGACACGAGGTAGGTGATTAAAATAAGGGCCAGAGAAACGGCGGCCAGGGCGGCGGCGGTGCGCTTTTCGGCCAGGGCCGCGTCCGCCGAAGCGAACAGCGACAGGAAGTACGGATAGAGCGGCATCCTGTAGGCGGACACCGCCGCGGGATCGGCGGGATCGTCGAACAGACCGGTGCGCTTTATCGAGCCGGCGATGCCGTAATACTGCCGGCCGTCCTCGTCGCGCACCACGCCCGGCCCTCCCTCGCGCAGCGCGTCGGCCCGGAAATACAGGCCGGCCAGCAGGGGAAGGATTATCAGCCAGGTCCGGGGCTCGGCCCAGCGCGCGGCCGCGGCGGCGCGGCGGCGCAG
>PHAL01000072.1 GCA_002840355.1 Elusimicrobia bacterium HGW-Elusimicrobia-3
CAAGGCCCTGTTTTTTCGAGCATGGCCCGGTTCACCTGTATACCCCGAGCCGGCGTTTTTCCAGGCCTTCGGCCCGCGCCTCCAGGCCGGGCGCCGCGTAGATGCGCCGCAGGGCGCCCCACGCTCCGGCGCAGTAGCGGTTCTCCAGCAGCGCCATTTCATAGTAGACTGCGGAGCGGTAACCGGGCGGGGCGGTTTTGTCCCCGGAGGCCAGGCGGCCCAGGAATTCCAGGGCGGGCCCGCGCAGCAGCCCGGGGGCCAGCGCGGGGGCCAGCGCGGCTTCGGCCGCGGGCAGGTCGCCCGACGCGGCGGCGGCCAGGGCGCGGCCCCGGGCCCGCTCGAAAGCCAGGCTCCGCAGGTCCAGAGTGAGCAGCGCGGCCGCCAGCAGCGCGGTCAGCACGGCGGCTGCCGCCAGCTCCGGACGCGCGGGTTTTTCCGGCGCCGCCGCCTCCACCGGAGAGGCCAGCAGCCAGCAGAAGAGCCAGAAGTTGGCCGGCACCGACAGGCCGAAGTCAACGAAAGAATGCGCCAGGGCCGCCACCAGGGCATACTTGGCCAGGCCTTGCCTGCGGCGCAGCGCGGCAGCGATCAGCCAGAACCAGGCCACGGCGGCGGGCAGGCCGTTCTCGGCGAGGAATTCAAGGTAATAGTTATGAGCGTAGATGGAATGCTCGCGGAAAGCGCCGGCCGGCTGGAAAGCGGCCTGCGCCCAGGTGTAGGAGGCGTGGCCGAAGCCGGACAGCGGCCGCGACAGGAACATCTCCCAGGCGCTGCGCCACCAGGCCAGGCGCCCGGCCACGGAGTCCGCCTGCAGCAGGTAGAGGACTAAGGCCGCCAGCCCGCCCAGCGCCGCCAGCGGCAGCAGGTTCTCCCGCCATTGCCGCCCGCCGGGACGTGACAAGGCGTAAGCCCCGGCGGCGGCCAGCGCGGCCAGCGCGGCCCCGAGCGACTGCGTCCAGACCACGAGTATGACCATGGCGGCGGCCAGCGCCCAGTTGCGCCGGCCGAGGGCCAGCGGCAGCACCATCACGGCGTAGAGCGCCAGCGCGTTAAGGTTGGTGAGCGGGGGCCGGGCGGCGAAGTTGCGCAGCAGGAAAACCTGCGCCACCGAGACGGCGAAGACCAGCCAGGCCCCGTAGAGCACGCCGCGCTCCACGCGCTCGCGGCTTTCCTTATCTATGCAGGAGGCGAACAGGAAGACCAGCAGCCCGGCCGCGTAGTTGCCCCACTCGTTATAGACCCAGCCCCTGAAAGGGCTGAAGACCAGCGAGAGCAGCGTCAGCAGGGCGGCGGCCCAGAGCGGGTAGAATTTCCGCGAACCGAGGCAGCCGGGCAGCCCCTCGCCGTAAGCCTTGAGCAGCAGCCAGGCCGCGACCGCGCACAGCACGGCGCGCTGCAGCGCCAGCTGCAGCGTAAGGTCGAAAACGGCTTGCAGGGCCGGGGTAAGGGCCAGCAGGAAGATGAAGATGTATGCGAACATTTATAAACCGTAGCGCGCCGGCGGGCGCCGCAAGAACAAAGGGCCAGGACGCGTCGCCCTGGCCCTCTGTCCGGAACCGCCCGCCGCCGATTATTCCAGGATCCTGGGCGTCACGAAGATCAGCAGCTCCATCCTGGTTCGCTTGATGGACTTCTTCTTGAACAGGTAGCCGAGCAGCGGGATATCGCCGAGTATCGGCACCTTGAAGACAGCCTCGGACTGGGTGTCGGAGATCAGGCCGCCGATGACGATGGTCTCGCCGTCGCGCACGATCACGTTGGTGTCGGCCGAGCGCGTGTCGATGCCGGGCGCGCCGCCGGCGGCCGGGGTGATCGTGGGGGAGACCTGGCTGATGGACGGGTTGATCTTCATCGAGATGCGGCCGTCGGAGTTGATCGAGGGGGTGACCTTGAGCACGATGCCGGTGGTCAGGTAAGTGACCTTGGTCGTCAGCGTGGGCGGCGTGGAAGCGGTGGTCTCGGTGGTGGTGTACGGGACCTGGGTGGTGATGTTGATGTTCGCTTCCTTATTGTTCAGCGTGGCCACCTTCGGGTCGCTGAGCACCTTGGCCTTTCCCTTCTTGGCCGCGGCGGTGATCACCGCGTCGAACATGTAGTTGGAGGCTACTTTGCCCAGGCGGAAAGCGCCGTAGACCAGGTTGGCCGGCAGGGTGACGCCGGTGCCGCCGGCAGCGCCGCCGAGCGGCGAGTTCACCGCGTAGGCGCCGCCCAGGGCGGCGGTCGGAGCGGCGGAGATGTCCTGCGCGCCGATGTAGGAGCCGGCGCGGTCGTTGGCGGAACCGGACCAGCTGATGCCGTAATCCAGGGAATTGTCCAGCGAGACCTCCACGAGCTTGGCCTCGATCAGCACCTGCTTGGGCACGCGGTCTATGCTGCGTATCAGGCGGGCGGTGGAATCCAGGCCGATCTGCGTGTCGGTGATGACGAGGGCGTTGTTGCCCTCGTCGGCGGTGATGCTCGCGGAGCGCTTTTCGGCGCTGGATACCGCGTCCAGCTGCGCCTTGACGTCCAGCGCCTTGGAGTAGCTGAGGTAGAACACCCGGGTCTGCGGCATCGCCTTTTTCTGCTCGGCCTGCAGCGTGGCGGGCGCGGCGATGCGCAGGATGTTGTCGCCGGCCTGCTGGGCGGCGAGGCCCTTAACGCTGAGCAGCGTCTTGAAGGCTTCGTCGAAAGGCACCTTGTTGAGGGTGATCGTCACGGTACCGGAAACGTCGTCGCCGTAGATGATGTTGATGTTGGCCTTGGCGGCGAGCATGTCGATGACCTCGCGCACGTCGGCCTCGCTGTAGTCGAAGCTGATCGGGTCGCGGGGCAGGCTCTCCATGATGCCGCCGCGGTAGACGGGGAACACGGGGCGCTTCTTCGCCGGGCGGGCGGACGGGGCGGAAGCGGCCTCGAGCGTCATCTCTATCGGCCTGGCCGGGGCCGGGACGGGCTCGGGGGTGATCACCTTGACCGCGGAGGGCTGGACAGCGGCGGCAGGAGCGTCCTTGACGGCGGCGGGGGCGCGGCCGCCCAGCATGACCACGAGTTCGTTGCCCTTGCGCACTATCTCATAGGCGGTCTTCTGCGAGAGGTCCATGACCACGCGGGAGATGCTGACCGGGCTGGTCTGGAACTGGCCGGTGCGCACCTTCTGCAGCGCGCCGCCGCTGACCGGGATATCCTGGAGCGTCTTAAGCCTGGCGCCCAGCAGCTCCACGACCAGCCTGTCCGGATTGGCCGTGGTGAACGACTTATATTCCACCGGGCGGTCGGTGCTGATGTAGACGCTGCCGGCGGAGACGCGCACGGATTTTACCGTGGCGTTTTCCGCCGCCAGCGCTATCACCGGGTTCTGGCCCAGCAGCAGCGCGGTAACGGCTAAGGCTGTGAATTTTTTCATTTTATTCGTTCTCCCGCAGGTTGAGATGGTGGACTTTCTTGTCCTCCGTCATCAGTATCACCTGCTTGCCCTTCACCACCCCGGACACGCCGGGAATGGTCTTCTTCTTCGTGTCGGTTATTCGGCCGGCCTTGAGCGTATAGAGGTTCCCCGCGGCGTCGCGCAGCAGGGCCTGGCGGCCGCTGGAGTCTTCCATGATGCCGGTCAGCGCGAGGCCGTATACGTTGAAAGTGCTGGAAACCACGGCCGGAGCCTCCCCTTTGGGCTTCGGCAAGGCGCTGCCCTTCGTGTCGCCGGACACGGTAGCCGGGACCAGCGGGTCGCGGCCGTTGGAGGGCCTGTAGGCCCGCTCCGTAGTGAGGGGCACGGCCGGTATGGCCGTCGAGACGGCCACCTGGGCCGCGGCGGGGGCCGCGCTGCAGATCAATAAGGTTATCAGTATCGAGCGCATAATTTAGCCGTTGTACTGGTAGGCGGCCAGCGTGAACGTGCCGGTGGCCGAGGTCTCGGCGCCGGCGGTGCCGGTGATGATGAGGTTCTCGGAGGTCAGGATGCGTTCCTCCAGGCCGAGCGCGGTCAGGAAGCGCCCGATATCGTGGTAATTGCCCCTCATCGAGATCAGGTAGTTGACCTTGGTGAAGTACTCCACCTTGGCCTGCCCCGACGGGTTTATCGCCGTCACGCTGACGCGGTATTTCTTGCTGAGCCTGGTGACGGTGCGGATCAGGTCGGGGATCTTCTTCTCGCTGGGCAGCTTCTTCACCGCGGCCTCGCGCTCGAGCTTGAGGCTGACGAGCTTCTCCTCGAGGTTCTTGAACTTGGCCTTCTGCTTCTTGGCGTTGTCGATGTCGCGCTGCATCACCTCGGCCTTGGCGGTGTTCTCCTCTATCTTCTTGGCCGTAGGCAGCCAGAAATAGAAGAGGTACAGGTAAATGAACAGCCCGCCGATCAGTACCGCGCCGGCGATCTGGCCCATCTGCTCTTTGGTCAGCTGTATCTGGTTCATATTATTTATAGTCGTACTTCATCGAGAGCGGGAGCGTGAACTTCTTGCCCATCTCGGTGTCGGTGACCGATATCGCGCCCACCGTCACGTCCCTGTAGGGGCCGGAGACTTCGAGCGAGTTGATCCAGTAAGCGAGGTCGTAGGCGGAATTGGCGTTGAGCGTCATCGTCACGCTTACGACGCTGCCGGACAGGGCGGTGCTGACGTTGTTGAACCAGAGCGTCGGCGGCAGGTCGCTCACGAGGTCCTGCAGGAAGCGGGTATAGATGAAGCGCCCCTTGTTGATGCGGGTTATCGAGTCGAGATATTTCTGCACCTCGGCGATCTGCTTCTCGATCTCCTTGACGCGGTCCACGTCCTTCTGCAGCACCGTCATCTCGGCCTGCAGGCCGGCGAGGCGGGACTCGATGGCCTTGGAGCGGCCGATGTGCCACAGCGAGACCATCAGGATGCTCGCCGCCGCCACCGCTACGCCGAGGACGACCTTGGCGACGACCACCTTGCGGTTGATCTTCGCTATGTATTCCGGGGGGATCAGGTTTATTCTAATCATTATTCCCAATCCTTCATCCTGCGCAGCGCCAGCCCGGTGGCCACGGCCAGGGCCGGCAGCACGTCCTTGGGCAGGTTCTTGGGCGTTTCGGGCAGGAAGGCCAGCGGGTTAAGGACCTCCACCGGCACCTTGAACTCGGCGGCCAGGAACCTGTTGAGGTTCCCGAGGTTGGCTATGCCGCCGGAGAGGTATATCTTGGAAATGGAATGCTCGACGCCCTGCGAGAGGTAGAAGTCTATGGAGCGGGAGACCTCGGTGTAGAGGTCCCTCATCACTCCGGAGGCGGCCTTGCTGACGGCTATGCCCTCGCGGTCGAAATTCTCTATCGCGGCTTCCTTGTCTTCGTCGGAGACCAGCATAACGCGGGATTTCTTCACCGTGTCGGCCGAGGCGGCGTCGCACTTCAGCGCCTTGGCGATGGCCTTGTCCAGCGTGGCGCCGGCGATGAAGATGTCGCGCACGACGCGCGTGACGCCCTGCGTGACGATGGACAGGTTGGTCACCTTCTGCCCGATGTTAAGCAGCAGCACGGAATTATTCTCGCCGGGCACCGAGAGGCGCTCATACAGCGTCTCCAGCGCGAAAGAGTCCACGTCTATGATCAGCGGGTCCAGGCCGGCGCCGGAGATGATGTCGATCTTGTCCTGCACGGCGTCCTTCTTGGCGGCCACGAGGACGGTGTCGATCTTGGGCTCCCCCTCCTCGGCGGCCTCGTTGAGGATGCTGTAGGTCAGGTTGACGTCCTTGATGTCGAAAGGGATGAACGGCTCGGCCTCGACGCCTATCGTGAGGTCCAGCTCACGGCGGGTGAGCTTGGGAAGTTTTACGTAGCGCACTATGACGGCGTTGCCTGAAATGGAGGTGGCGGCGTAAGAGGCCTGCAGGTTCTTCTTCTTGATGTAGGCCCGGATCTCCTGCGAAATGATCTCTTTTTTCTCTTCGGGAGTGGTGTCGGGCTTGAACTGGAGCGGAATATAGCCCCAGTCCTTGAGCTTGAGCACCTTCTTCTCCTCGCCGAGACAGACCACTTTAACGGCGTAGTTCCCGATGTCAATGCCTATGACATCCTTGGATGGGAACATCTTTTTTACCAGGTTTGAAAGCATTTATTTTTTTGCACCCTCCGGCAAATATACCGCCCCTGACTGCCCTACCCGGCCTTAAGTCCAGTATAGAGCATCTATATTAAATAATTATTACATTGAAATCGACAGTTGTCAACACCCCATGAACAAGTTTTCAACAAAGTTATCAACAAAATACCCCCCCTCGACAGCGGCCGGCATTTGTAGCGGGCCCTCTTTTTGCTTAAATATCGTTTATGAAAGGCGCTTTTATTGGCGGCAGGTCCGCCCTCTCCTCCCTGGCCGGCGTTTTCGCGGCGGCCGGTCTGGAGATTTCGGCCTTCTGCCCGGACGGGGCCGCGGGAGCGGCCCCACTGCCGCGCGGCCTGCGGTTGCTCGGCTCGGCCGAGGAGCTGTTCGCGGAACCGGGGCTGGGCTTCGCCGCGGTCAGCCTGCCGGCCGGGCGCGCCGCGCCCATTGTGGAACTCGCGCTGCGGCGCGGCCTGCACGCGGTCTGCGAGCCGCCCTTCTGCGCCTCCACCACCGAGTTCGAGTCCCTGCGCGCCGCCGCCGGAGAAGCCGGCCGCTCCCTCTTCCCGCTGCAGCCCTGGGAGCGCTCACCGGTGCTGCGGGCGCTGGAAAAAGCGCTGGACCGCGGCCTGGCGGGCGAGATCAATTACGCCTGCGTGCAGGAGCTGGCGGCCGGGCCGCCCCCGGCGGAACCCGCCGCCGCGCTTTGGCGGCCGCTCGCCCTGCTGCTCTCCTCCGTCCGGCGGCCGCCTCTGGCCGTAGCCGCGAGGAACCCCGCCGGCCCGGCCGCGGCTATCCACGCGCATTTCAGCGGGGCCGACGGTTTCGCGCACGTCTCTTTCAACGCGGCCGCGCCGCGGCTGAAGGTTTCCGTCTCCGGCGCCGGCGGCCGCCTGGAGGTGGACGGCGGCCTGCTGCGCCTCGACGTGGCGGGCGCCCCGCGCGAGGAAGTGGAATTCGCGGACGGGCCGGCCGCCGCCAGGCCGGACTGGCTGGCCGCGGAGCTGGCGGATTTCCGGAAAGAAATGGACGGGGGCGCGCCGCGCGGCTCGGGCCTGCGCAACGCCAGGTACTGCGTGAAGCTTATCAGGAATTCCCTCTACTCGGCGTCGGTCAAATCGGCGGCCGTACCGCTCTGATCCCGCGGGGCCGGCTGCCCGGCCTTGTCTTTTTCGGCCGGGGCAGGCGCCGAAACCTGTGACCCCTGGCGCAGCGCGTTTATAAGGAAGCGGCTGATCTCCTCGCTGGAGCCGTAGATCTGCAGCCCGGCCCGCACGACGAAGAAAAGCGTGAACCCCAGGAAAACCGACTGGTAAACCCAATCGAAGCCCTCGATGAACGGAAAGATCGCCTCCTGGAAAGCGTAGTAAGAGAACATCAGCGCCAGGATCTTCACGACGCTGCGCCCCAGCCTGCCGGCCTCGGGCATGAAGGAGAACATCCCGTCCGCGGCGGGCGAGGCCTCGGCCCCGAACCTGACGAACACGATGACGGCCAGCAGCGACACCACGGCGTTGAGAAAGACGCTGACGGGCAGGCTGGCGCTCAGGAAGGGAAGGGAGCGGGCGTAGGGCAGGCTCTCCACGAAGATCCCCATGGCGAACAGGGTAAAGAGCGCCACCAGCGTTTTAACGGCCTTTACGGCGAGTTCCCACAACAGTTCTTTTTTGCCCATAAACGGACTCTAACAAAAAAGCCACCGGCACATCAAACCGCCCTTTATTCTATATAAATATGAATAAATTAATATTAATATTGAAAAGCCCGCGGACTTTATGTTAATATTTTGTCTTAAGCGCGACCCGCTGGGGGGCCAGCGCGTGGAGGAAGACAATTATGATCGTTGAAAGAACCGAATACAAAGGGCAGCCCGTCCTGATACTCAAGCGGAACGAGAACGACAAGTACCCGTTCTCCTTCGGCCTTTCCAAGGCGCGCCTCATCATCGAGGGCATCGAGGACATCAAGAAGTTCGTGGCCGAGAACGACAACAAAGAAGAGAAGAAGTAACTTTTCTCTTTTTTTCCGCGTAATAAATGCCGTCTAAAACCGAGCTGGCAGTCGCCGGGTTTTATGACGGCATTTATCTTTTTTACGAGGCCGCCAACTCCTTCCTGACCTTCGGGCTGGACCTCTACTGGCGGCGCCGGGCCGCCGGCCTGGCCCGCGCGGCGGCGCCGTCGGCGCGCAGCGCGCTCGACGCGTGCTGCGGTACCGGCGACTTCTGCGGGGCCCTGCGGCGGGTCTACGGGCCCGGCCTGCAGCTCACGGGGGCCGATCTTAGCGCGGCCATGCTTTCCCGGGCCGGGGCTCGGCTGCCCGGCGTAAAACTGGTGCAGGCGGAAGCCAAGGAACTGCCTTTTCCCGCCGCGTCGTTCGACCTCGTGACCATCTCCTTCGCCACGCGCAACCTCAACCTGGACAGGGAAAAGATGCTGGCCGCGCTGCGGGAATTCCGCCGCGTGCTCAAACCGGGCGGCGTGTTCCTTAACGTCGAGACCACGCGCCCGGAGAACCCGGCGATAAGATCTTTGATGAGGCTGTACGTGAAGGCGGCCATCGGCGCGCTGGTACTGATCTCGCCGAAGAGCCGGCAGTCCTACCTTTTCCTGAGGAACACCATACTGAATTTTTACGGGGCCGAGGAGTTCTCCGCGCTGCTGGCCGAAGCGGGCTTCGAAGGAGTGCGCGCCCGCGCGCTCTTCCCCGGCGCCGTGGCGGTGCACACCGCCGTCAAACCCTGACCGGCAGCCCCAGCCCGGTACAACCGGCCGCCGCGGATGCGCAGCATGTCGCCGTCCCTGACAGCCTCCAGGCAGCCGGCAACCCCGACGAGACAGGGCTTGCCCAGTTCCCGCGACACTATGGCGGCGTGCGACGTCAGCCCGCCTTGCGCCGTGACGACCCCCCCCGCAAGCAGCATGCCGGCGAACAGGTCCGGCCTGGTATACCTGGCCACCAGGATGTCCCCCTTCCTCACTTTTCGGATATCGGAGAATTTCTTTATAACCGCGGCGCGGCCCTCGGCCGAGCCGGCGCAGGCCACCGCCCCTTCCAGAGGGAAAGCCGGCGCGGCGGCGGGCGCGGGACGCGGACGGCGCGCCGCATTCAGCCGGCCCGCCAGCAGGGCCGGGATGTCGCCGGCCGGCAGCCGGCAGGCCCTGGAAATATCCCCGTTGTAGCGGGTCTTGACCGAGACATGCTTGTGATAGACCGCCGTAATCTGGGCATAATAATAATCCACTTTCTCGCGCAGCTCCACCAGCTCGCGCAGCCGCGGCGCGAACTTGGCCGCAAAACCGGCGAGCGGCGCGCGGCGGCGGGGACCGGCGGCGGCGAGGGCGGCCAGGCCGGCGGCCGCCC
>PHAL01000073.1 GCA_002840355.1 Elusimicrobia bacterium HGW-Elusimicrobia-3
CTGTTCGCCGCCATCCGCGAGCATTACGCCATTCCCCGCAACGACAGCGTCTCGCTCAAGGATTATCCGACGATCCGCCACTGCATAAGGTTCGTGATGGAGTCGGCCGCCCCGGCGGCGGCGCCCGTCCAGGCCGCGCCCGCGGCCGCCGCGGCCCAGAAACCCGCCAAACCGGAGCAGCCCGAGCTGCTGGACCTCGCCGCGAAACCGGCAGGGGAGCAGCCAGCGCCCAAAGCCGCCCCGAAGCAGGAGCACCCTAAGCGCCATATCCGCCACGTGCCGGTAGTGGTCCCGGCCCCGGTGGAGCAGGAGATCATCAAGAAGCTGGCGGCCAGGCCCGTGGCGATCTTCGCCGAGGACCTGGACTTGGCTAAGGCGTTCCGCGCCGAGCTTAACAAGCACCGCGCCAACTCCTACATCTTCACCCCGGCCAAGACCAAGGTTAAGGATTCCATCACGGTGGACTTCAAGGACATCCCGGCGCTGGAGAAGGCGCTGAAGGACTTCGCCGCGGCCCACCCGGACACGCAGGGCATCATCTACCTGACCGGCTGCATGGTGAAGTCGCTGTCCAAGGACACGGCGGCCTTCGAGGATCACAAGCGCTACGCGCTGCCGCTGTTCCTGGCGGCCAAGCACCTCGCCGGCGGCCTCACCAGGCAGGACCCCGGCTGCACCACGTTCATGGCCGTGGTGACCACCCTCGACGGCGGCTTCGGCTACCGCACGAAGGACGCCTACGACCCGGTATACGGCGCCATCCACGGCCCGGCGCTGTGCATCCGCAAGGAGTTCCCCGACAGCGCCATGAAGCTGCTGGACTTCGAGCCCAGCTCCTCGAACCAGGTCATCGTGCAGAAGACCTTCTACGAGATCCTCTACTCCGACAAGCGCCTGGCGATCGGCTACGCCGACGGCAAGCGCTGGACGCTGGTGGGCAAGCCTCAGGCGCTGGACAAGTCCCGCGCCACCACGGAGCTCGCCGGCAAGAACGTGCTGGTCACCGGCGCGGGCCGCGGCCTGGGCGCCATGTTCTCCCGCATGCTCGCCGAGCAGCACAAGGCCAATATCCTGATCATCGACATGATGGAGATCAGCGATAAGGCCAAGCGCCTGACCGGCATGAGCGAGGCGGAGCTGAAGGCCTACAAGATGGGCGAGCTGTGGAACGAGCTGAAAGCCGCCAACGACAAGCCCACCCCGGCCCTGCTCGAGAAAGAGTTCACGCGCCTCAAGGACGCCGCCGACATGCACCGCAACATGGAGGCGATGCGCGCCCTCGGCGTCAAGGTCACTTATTACCGCTGCAACCTGCTCGACCCGGAGGCGTTCAGGGACACGATGGGCGCCATCAAGGCGGACTTCGGCCACATCGACGGCGTCGTGCACTTCGCCGGCCTGGAGCGCTCCAAGCTGGTGGTGGACAAGACCGTTGAGGAGTTCAACCTGATCTTCACCGTGAAGGCCGACAGCGCGATCAACCTCTGGAAGGCCGGCATCGTCAAGGAGAAGGGCTTCTGGGCCATGGCCTCGTCCATCGCCGGCAAGTTCGGCAACCTGGGCCAGAGCGACTACGCCGCCGCCAACGACTACGTGGCCAAGTTCTGCGTCAGCCAGCAGAACCGCGGCGTGCGCGCGGTCAGCATAGACATGACCGGCTACGCGCAGATCGGCATGGGCGCCCGCCCGGGCGTCGAGGCGTTCCTCAAGTCGCAGGAGATGGAATTCCTCTACCCCGAGGAAGGCATGCAGGCCTTCGTCGACGAGATCGCCTACGGCAAGGTTCCCGAGATCATCCTCTCAGGCAGCCTCGGCAAGCTGGACTGGGACCATCAGCTGCAGTACGAGCCCGGCTTCTCGGCCTCCGGCTCCACCGGCTTCCACTTCGCGCCCAAGGTCGAGGACCTGATGAAGGGGCAGACCCTGGCCGCGGCCAAGGAGTTCTCGCTGCAGTCGGACCCGTACCTGGCCGACCATTCCATCAACGGCACGCCTTACGTGCCCGGCGTGATGGGCCTGGAGACCTTCGCCGAGGCCTCGGCGGTGGTAATCGGCAAGCCGCCCAAGGCGCTGACGCAGGTGCGCTTCGCGGTGCCGATCAAGCTGCTGCGCAACAAGCCCGCCGACGTCAAGATCAAGGCGGAGGCCGCCGGCGACGGCGCGGCCATGCGCATCGAGTCCGACTTCGTCAGCCCGAAGGGGCTGCGCCTGGGCCAGACACGCACGCATTTCAGGGCCGTCTCCGCCGCGGACTTCCCGTCCGCGTGGACGCCCGACGCGCGGCCGCAGCTGCCCAAGAACCGCAAGTACAAGACCGAAGCGCCCGTGATCTACCAGACTTACTTCCACGGCCCCAGCTTCCAGGTGCTCGACGGCATCCTCTCGGTGGACAAGAACTCCGTGCTGGCCGTCTTCAAGCGCCCCGCGGCGCCCCTGTGGAAGAACGGCTCGCAGAAGCTGGTGTTCCACCCGCTGGTGTTCGAGGCGCTGTTCCAGGCCTGCGGCTGGCGCGACATACAGTTCGACCGGACGATGGCCCTGCCCGACGCGGTCGCCGCGGCCATAGTCTACGACCACGAGCCGACGGACCCCGATACGCTGTTCCTCTACGGCGTCTTCAAGGGCCGCACCGAGGACAACCGCAGCCTCTACGACGCCTGGGCTTTCGACGAGAACTACGGCCTGGTGGCGGAGATCCGCGACTACGCGATGATCCCGACGCCCATCTAGAAGGAATGACGGACGCCTCCATAGAGCTCTGGCCCGCCGCCGGGACGAGCGTAGCGCTGCTCCGGGTGGACGGGCTCTCGCCCGGCACGGCCCTCTCGGCGCCGGAGGCGGCGCGTTACGCCGCTTTCCGCATAGAGAAACGCCGCAAGGAATGGCTGGCCGGCCGGCTGGCGGCCAAGGCGCTGCTGGCGGCCGGCGGAGGGAACCCGGCCGACTTCGAGATCGGCATGGACAAACTGGGCCGCCCCTCCTGCGGCGGCGCGCTGGTCTCCATTACCCATTCCAACGGCTGGGCCGCGGCCGCGGCCAAACCCGGCTCCTCTTTCCTCGGCCTGGACCTGGAGAAGATAGAGGAGCGCCACCGCGCCTGGTACGCCGATTATTTCCACCCGCAGGAACTGCCGCTCCACGACCCGTCGGAGGCAACGCGCCTCTGGACCATAAAAGAGGCGCTGCTCAAGGCGCTGGGGCTGGGCCTGATGGCCGACCCGCTGGCGATATGCACCGGCGAGAAGATCCGCTTCACCGGCAAGGCGCTGGAGCGCTACCGCGAGCTGGGCTCGCCCGATTTCACCGTGGAGACCCGGCCCTCGCCCGAGGGCTTCTGGATGGCGGTGGCCGCATGATACCCTGGAAAAAGCCGGCACCCGCGGCGCCCAGGAAAACCGCCGCCCAGTACATACTCGGCGTCTCAGTCTCCGCCGATGGCGCCGCGGCCGCCATGCTGCGCGACGGCAAGGTGATCTTCAGCGCCTACGAACCGCCGCCTGCCGGAGGCGCCGCCGCCTCTTTCCCTTCGGCGGTGGTCAGCGCCGCCCTCGAGAAGGCCTCCGAGGCCGAGAATGTGATATTGGGCGTCAAGGACATGGCCGCCGTGGCTTTCTGCGGCAAGCCGCTGGCCGAGTACGCCAGGCTGCGGGGCGAGTGGCTCTCCCTCGCGCCTGCCGGCTTCGGGCGCTTCATGGCTACCGCTCCCGGCGCCTTCGGCAAGCGGCTGCTCGGCGGCGGGCTGCTCGCCCGTGAGCTGGCCGCCGTCTCCTGGGGCGAAGCCCCGGCCCTTACCCTTTACCCGGAACACCAGCTGGCCTGCGCCGCCTCCGCTTTCTACCCCTCGCCTTTCGAAGATTCCGCCATCCTCAGCCTCGACGGCCCCGGCGACGGTCCCGCGGCCGCCGTCTGCATGGGCTCCGGGGAGAAGATCAAGGTGCTGCGCGAACTGATGCATCCGGACTCGCCGCAGCTGCTCTCCGGGGCGCTGGCCGCCTACGCGGGCTATGGCGGCGAGGCCGCCTGGGAGCTCTTTACGGCCCCCGAGGCCGCCGACCGGGACAGGGCCGCGGAATTCTACGAACGCATGACAGGCAGCCTGGCCACCCTGAGGGAAGATGGTTCCGTACGCCTGAACCGGCGCTATTTCCGCGAGGCCGACGGCATGCGGCCGGACCTGCCCCAGTGGCGCAAGCTGTTCGGCCTGGGCCCAGCCTCGGGCGGGGAGCCGGAGGGGGAGCGCCTGGATTTCGCCGTCGCCGCCAGAGCCGTGATGGAGGAGCTGGTCTACCGCCTGGGCGCCCAGGCCAAGCGCCTCTCGGGCTCCAACAACCTCTGCCTCTGCGCGCCGCCGGAGCTGAAGCTGGCTGCCGAGGGCAAATTGAAGGCCGCAGGGCTGTTCATCAATATCTGGTCGCAGCCGTATTCGGCCCCGGAGGGCAAGGCCGCGGGCGCCGCGCTGGCGGCCAGACACGTCTATTTCGGCATAAAGCGGCCCGCCCTTTACCCCCGCAGCTGGGGGGAGCCGGTTAAGCAGGAACTCCCCGAGGAGTCGGCGCCGCCTTTCGGCGTGAACCCTCCGCGCCCGCTCTCCGCCGCCGCGCGGCTCGGCTACGCCGCCTATTTCTGGCTGTACCTGGCCCCGGCCGCCGCGGCGGCGCGTTTCTCCGCGCCGAAGGAAACGGATGCGGTTGGCGGCACCTCTTTCTACGTGGCCCGCGCCAGGATCCACGCCAGGGAGGACCTGGAGGGCGCGGGCTGACCGGGCGCCGGACGGCAGGAACCCGGCCAAAGGGCCGGCTAAAAAGGTAAAATATAACTTTGGGCCGTCAGATGAGCATAGCTCCCGGTACGGCACGGGCTTAATAGCCCAGGAGGCAACAATGTCTGATTTAATGGAAGACCCGAGAGCCGGCTCCAACGCCGCGCAGCAGGCCGGCAAAAAGAACCACCCCAAAAAGGTACGGGAGATACCGGAATCCCTCAAGAAATTCCGGGAGATCCACGCCGCGGCCGAAGCCGGCGGCCCGCCGGAAAAAATAGCGGCCCAGAAGGCCAAGGGCAAGCTGACCGCCCGCGACAGGATAGCCTACCTCGTGGACGAGGGCTCCTTCCAGGAGCTTGGCCTCCTGATGGAAACCCGCTGCACGGATTTCGGCGTCAAGGACAAGCACATAAAGGGCGACGGCGTGATCACCGGCTTCGGCACGATCAACGGGCGCCTGGCCGCCATCTTCTCCGAGGACTTCACGCAGCTGGGCGGCTCGCTAGGCCGCACGCACGCCGACAAGATCTCCCGCCTGATGGACATGGCCGCGGACGCGCGGGTGCCGGTGATCGGCATCCTGGACTCCGGCGGCGCCCGCATCCAGGAAGGCGTCGACTCCCTGGACGGCTACGGCGAGATCTTCTACCGCAACACCAAGTACTCGGGCGTCGTGCCCCAGATCTCCATCATCGTCGGCCCCTGCGCCGGCGGCGCGGTGTACTCGCCCGCGCTGACCGACTTCGTCTTCATGGTCAAGGGCATGAGCAACATGTTCGTGACCGGCCCCGAGGTGGTGAAGGCCGCCACCGGAGAGACGGTGGACTTCGAGACGCTCGGCGGCTCCATGACGCACGCCAGCAAGTCCGGCGTCTGCCATTTCGTGGCCAACTCGGAGCAGGACTGCTACCGCCAGGTCAAGGAACTGCTCAGCTTCCTGCCGCAGAACCGCTTCGAGGCGCCGCCCGCCCTGGAGACCAAGGACTCCGCAGACCGCAAGATCACGCTGCTGGAAAAGCTCTGCGAGCTCGACCCGCGCAAGTCCTACCGCGTGCACCATATCATCTGGTGGCTCTCGGACGAGCACAGGTTCCTCGAGGTGCACCAGAACTACGCCAAGAACATCGTGGTGGGCTTCATCCGCCTGGGCGGCCAGGTGGTCGGCGTTATCGCCAACAACCCGGCGCACATGGCCGGCGCGCTGGACATCAACGCTTCGGACAAGGCCGCGCGCTTCATCCGCTTCCTCAACGCCTTCAACATCCCCATCCTGACGCTCGTGGACGTGCCCGGCTACTGGCCCGGCGTGGCCCAGGAGCACGGCGGCATCATCCGCCACGGCGCCAAGCTGCTCTACGCATACGCCGAAGCCAGCGTGCCCAAGATCACGCTGGTGCTGCGCAAGGCCTACGGCGGCGCCTACATAGCGATGAGCTCCAAGCTGATGGGGGGAGACATAAACTTCTCACTGCCGTCCGCCGAGATCGCCGTGATGGGCCCGCGCGGCGCGGTGGAGATCCTCTACTCCCGCCAGATCAAGGAGGCCAAGGAGGAGGATCGGGAAGCCCTGCGGGCCAAACTCGCCAAGGAATACTCCGACAAGTTCGCCTCCCCGTACCAGACCGCGGCGATGGGTTCCATCGACGAGGTCATAGAGCCGGCCCACGCCAGGGCGCGGCTGATCGGCGCGTTCCGCATGCTGGCGGGCAAGCGCCGCCCCGGCGAGAACGAGCGCGCCGGCAACATCCCGCTGTAAGCGGGTACGGCGGAAAAGAACGGGCCGGCCCGGTGCCGGCCCGTTTTCCTGCCCCGCGGCGGGCTATTAGCCGGGCTTATACTGCCATTAGCGTTTTTTGTTTAAGGTAATATTTATCTTTTTGTATAATAAGTTAAAGGAAAACCTATGGATCTCCCCATCAAAATGCTTACCACCGCAGTCGCTGTCCCGATCTTCGGCGCGTTCCTGATACCGATCGCCGCCCGGATCTCCGTCCCGGTCCGGAACGCCTTCGCAGTGCTCCTGGGCCTGTTCACCTTCACGGCCGCGGCCTCGCTGCTGAGCACCGTGCTGGGCGGCCAGACGGCCGAATACGCGCTCAGCTTCCCGCGCGGCTTCGACTTCATCCTGCACGCCGACATGCTGTCGGTGTTCATGGCCTCGGTCTCCGCCTTCGTCAGCGCGATCATCCTGATCTACTCGCTCGACTATATCTCGCACTACGAGAACCAGACCGAGTACTACGCTATGGTGGTCCTGTTCCTGGGCTCGATGATGGGCCTGGTCTTCTCCGCCAACCTGCTCTGGATGTATATTTTCTGGGAAATGACCGGCTTCGCCTCCTGGAGGCTGGTCGGTTTCTTCCGCTCCGACCGCGACGTGGCCAAGGCCAACAAGACGATCCTGGTGACCGTCTTCGGCGCGCTCTTCATGCTCGTCGGCATCATCATCGTCTACTTCGAACACGGCACGCTGGACCTGCGCGCCCTGCACGGCGCCGGCATCTCCTACGCGGCCGCCGCCTGCATCCTGGCCGGCATCCTGTCCAAGTCGGCCACGCTGCCCTTCTCCACCTGGCTGCCCGACGCCGGCGTCGCGCCTTCTACCGTGACCTCGCTGCTGCACGCCGCCGTGCTGGTCAAGATCGGCGTCTACGCCTACGCCCGCATCTTCGGCGTGACGTTCGCCGCCCCCGACGCCTTCTCCAACCTGGTGCTCTACCTCGCCGGCGCCAGCGCGCTGGTCTCGGCAGGGGCCGCGCTGATAGACACCGACATCAAGCGGATCATCGCCTACTCCACCGTGAGCCAGATCGCCTTCATCTTCCTGGGGCTGGCCAGCGGCAACAAGACCGCCTTCGCCGGCGCGCTGCTCTACATCCTGATGCACAGCGTCGCCAAGGGCGGCCTGTTCCTCTGCGCCGGCATCATAGAGCAGAACACCCACACCAAGGACATCAACAAGATGGGCGGCCTGTTCGCCTCCATGCCGTGGACCGGGGTGGCTTTCGCCCTCTGCTCGCTGTCCGTCATGGGCATCCCGCCCCTCGGCGGCTTCTTCAGCAAGTTCATGGTCTTCTCCGGCGCGGCCCAGAACGGCAACCTGACCGTGCTGCTGATGTTCTTCGCGGGCGCCGTGATGACGCTGCTGTACCTGGTGCGCCTGTTCTACAAGATCTTCCTCGGTGAGCCCGCGGGCCACGACAGCCCCAGGGAAGGCTCGTACACGATGGTAGCCAGCGTGATGGCCCTGGCCCTGATCGGCCTGGCCCTCGGCGCGCTGATCTACTATCCGTCGGCCTACACCCAGCTCCTCACCGCCAACTTAGGAGTGAACCTTCAATGAACCTGATACTCATCCCGATAGTACTGCCCCTGGCCGCGGCGCTGGCGCTGCTCCTCATAAATGAGAAGACCAAATACCTGAAGGAACTGCTGGCCTCCGCCGCGGCGCTCGTCTCGCTCGCGGCCGCCGCCAACATCTTCATGCTGCCGACGCAGGAATTCACCCTGCCGTGGCTCACGGAAGGCATCAGCTTCACGCTGCGCGCCGACAGCCTCAGCGCCTTCCTGCTGCTGGCCGTCTCTCTGTTCTCGGCGGCGATCTCGGTCTATTCCTTCAGCCTGGCCGACAAGGGCCCTTCCAAGTGGTTCTTCTTCAACCTGCTGATGACGCAGGCCTTCGCGGCCGGCGCCGCGCTGGCCGACAACATGGTGGCCATGCTGTTCTTCTGGGAAGGCCTGCTGGTGTTCCTCTACACCTTCATCGCCCTCTCGCAGCCCAACAAGGCCGCCAAGCGCACCGCGATGAAGGCCTTCCTTATTAACGGCGTCACCGACCTGTGCCTGCTCGTGGGCATCACGATCACCGGCTACATCGCCGGCACGATGAGCATGAGCGAGATCGCCCAGAACAAGCTGACGCTGGACTACAGCTGGGCCGTGTTCGGCTACGTGCTGCTGATGATCGGCGCGGTCTCCAAGGCCGGCGCGTTCCCGTTCCATACCTGGATCCCGGACGCCGCCACCGACTCGAGCGCCCCTTTCATGGCCTATGTGCCCGCCGCCATCGACAAGCTGCTGGGCATCTACTTCCTGGCCCGCGCCAGCATCTACCTCTACCAGCTCAACGGCACCATGTCCGTGGTACTGATGAGCCTCGGCGCGGTCACCATCCTGGTGGCCGTGATGATGGCCTTCGTGCAGAAGGACTACAAGCGCCTGCTCTCGTACCACGCCGTCAGCCAGACCGGGTACATGATCCTGGGCATCGGCACGCTGAACCCCATCGGCATCGCCGGCGGCCTGTTCCACATGATCAACCACGCCACCTACAAGTCCTGCCTGTTCATGACGGCGGGCTCGGTGGAGCGCCAGGCCGGCACGGGCGACCTCAGCAAGCTGGGCGGCCTGTTCCGCGCGATGCCGCTGACCGGCATCTGCTTCGTGATAGCGGCGGCGGCCATCTCCGGCATCGCCCCGCTCAACGGCTTCTTCTCCAAGGAGCTCGTCTACAAGGGCACT
>PHAL01000074.1 GCA_002840355.1 Elusimicrobia bacterium HGW-Elusimicrobia-3
GGCCGGCGTGCAGAGCTTCGACCCGGCGCTGATGAGAAAAATGAACCGCAGCCAGCATTCGGAGCGGCTCAAGCGGGCCTTCGGGCAGATGCGCGACGCCGGTTTCGACAACGTGAACGCCGACCTGCTCTGCGGCCTGCCCGGGCAGGACCGGAAAGGTTTCCTGCGCGACGTGCGGCTGCTGGCCGCCATCCGCCCCGAGCACATACATATCAACCGCTACAAGAGCGGAGGCACCGGCCCGGCTGAGAAGGCCGGCGCGGAGACGCTGCGGCGCGAGGGGATGGAGCTGCTGGCCGCGGAGGGCTACGCGCTCTGCGACGAGGATTCGGCCAGCCTCGCCCCGGAGCGGATGAACGCGCAGGGCGACCCCGATTTCCAGCTGGACGCGCATATCGTCGGCGTAGGGGCCGGCGCGCTGTCGCACGCCTGGGGCGCCGCGCGCTGGCAGAATATAAAAGAGCCCGCCGCCTACGCGGCCGGGGCCGCCGCCGGCAAGCCGGCAGCGTTCAGGGCCGTGCGGCTGACCTCCGCCGACGAGCTGGAGCACTGGCTGATCAACCGGCTGCTGCGCCCGCTGCCGGTCACCCGCCGCCAGGCCGCCGCCAGGTTCGGCGCCGCGCTGCTGCGCGTCTTCGATCTCAAAATGGCCGCGCTGGCCGCCGCCGGCGCCGTGCGGGAGACGGAGCGCGGGGTTTTCGCCGCTTGCCCCGGCCGCTGGTTCGAGATCACGGCCGGGCTGTACGGCCGCCGCTACCTGGCCGCCGTGGCCGCCGGGCTGGGCGTCGGGGGGGGGCGGTGAAAAGGACCGCCCGCGCCCTGCCGGCCGACTTCAATTTCGAGCGCCTGCCCGGCGGGGCTTTCCTGTCGGGCGCCGCCGGCAACTGCGCCTCGCTCTCCGCGGCCGGCCTGAAAGCTTTCCTGTCGGGCCGCGCGGCCCCTGGCCTGGCGGAGAATAATTTTCTGCGCGAGCGCCTGAACCTGGCCGGGCTGGAAGAAGCCCTCGGCGGGCGGTACCTGGCCGGATGGCGCGGCCCGCGCGTGCATATCGTCACGCTGACCGGCCGCTGCGGCCTGCGCTGCGCCTATTGCTCGGCCTCCGCTTCCTCCGCCGCCTCGGACATGCGGCCGGCCGCCGCCCGCCGCGTGCTGGACTTTATCTTTTCCATAGACGCGCCGCGCCTGACGCTGGAGTTCCAGGGCGGCGAGCCGCTGCTGAACTTCGGCGTGCTGGAGCTGATCGTGCGTGACGCCCGCCGGCGCGCCGCGCGGCTCGGGAAGGAGATGCACTTCTCGCTGGTCAGCAACCTCGCCGCGATGGACGAGGCCAAATTCCGCTTCCTGATGGCCAACCGCGTGACGGTCTGCACCTCGCTCGACGGCCCGGCCGGCCTGCACGACGCCAACCGCGGCCGCGGCTCGCACGCCGCGGCGGTGAAATGGCTGCGGCGGATCAACGAGTACCGCCGGGACCACGCGGAGATAGAGGCCCCCAACGCCATCTGCACCGTGACGCGCGCCTCGCTGGGGCTGGCGGCGGAGATCGTGGACGCTTTCGTGGCCGCGGGCGTGGACCGGGTGCAGCTGGGGCCCCTGGACCCGCTGGGCCGCGCGGCCGGGGATTGGGAGCGCCTCGGCTACTCGCCGGACGAGTTCACGGCTTTTTACGGCCGCGCGCTGGACCGCATGGCGGAGCTGACTCTCGCGACCGGCCGCCCGGTCTACGAGAAGGGCGCGCTGAACTTCCTGCGCGAGACCGCCACCGGCCGCCGCCCGCGCCAGCGCAACCTGGACCTGGCCTTCAGGCTGGCCTACAATCACGACGGGGCCATCTACGGCTCGGATGAGGCCCGCATGCTGGCCGCCGGCGGCGACGACTTCTTCCGGCTGGGCACGGCCGGCAAGGACAGTTTCAAGGATATTGTTGCCGGGCCGCTGGCCAGGGCGCTGCTGCTCTCCTGCTTCCAGGAACTGACGCAGCCTTCGTGCGCCCGCTGCGCCTTCAGCCCTTTCTGCCGGGTGTCGCCGGTCTACAATTATGCCGCGCAGGGGTCGTTCTGGGGCGACATGGCCGCCAGCCCGCGCTGCGCCCTGTTCAAGGGCGTTTTCCGCCTGCTGGCGGCAGGCCGCAGGGACGCCCGCCGCCGCCGCGTGTACGCGAAGTGGCTGGCCGAGGGAGTCTGACCCCTATTACATGGTAAAATTTAATCATGAGTAAGCAGGCCAAAGGCCTCTCCATAGAAGCCGCAGCTTCGCGCTTCGGCTGGCCGCTGACGCGCATGAAGGTGTGCGAACTGACGCTCAGCTACAAGTGCAACGCGCGCTGCGTGTTCTGCTACAGCTCTCCGGAGATGGAGGCCTGGAACTCCAAGAAGGGGCTGGACTTCCGCAAGGCCTCGGCCTACCTGCTCTCCTCCTACAAGAACGGCTCGCGCATGGTGCAGTTCATCGGCGGCGAACCGACGGTGTACGACGAGCTCCCGAAGCTGGTGCGGCTGGCGGCGAAGATAGGCTACCCGGCCATACAGATAGTTTCCAACGGCCTGCGCCTGGCCGACCGCGCCTACGCGCGCGAGCTCGCCGCCGCCGGGCTGAACACGGCCGTCCTGTCCATCCACGGCGCGGCCGCCTCCGCCCACGACCCCATCACCGGCATAGAGGGATCTTTCGCGAAAGTGATGAAGGCGGCCGAGAACCTGCTGTCGCTGGGCGTTTACCTGAACACCGGCACCGCGGTGACCGGCCTGAACTACAAGGGCCTGCCCCGCCTGGTGAAGTTCGTCACCGCCGGCCTGGGCGTGGACTCCTGCCACATCATCGCCACGCACTATATCGGCGCGGCCTACGAGAACAAGTCGAAACTCAAGATCTCCTACGCGGCACAGCTGCCCTACGTGGAGGAGGCGCTGCGCGTCTTCCACGCCAATATCCGCCGCCCGGCCTTCGGGATGCTCAGCAATTACCTGCCCTGCCTGCTGCCCGGCCGCGAGAACCTGATGGGCGACTGGAAATACCCCGTCGACGACGACGACCTGTTCCTGCCGGACGCCGTCTACCGGGACCGCATGTACGGCATGATCACCGACAGCCTGCGCATGAAGGCGCCGGCCTGCCGGGGCTGCGTCTACAACAAGGTCTGCGCGGGTTTCGAGAAGGAATATTTCGCTATTTACGGCGGGAGGGAGTTCAAACCGCTGAAGAGGAAGCCGGCCGCCCTCGGTCCGGACCCGGTATACTCCTGATGAAAAGAATAGACATCAAGGTGGCCTTCGGCTGCAACAACATGTGCGATTTCTGCGCCCAGGGCGCCAAGCGCTACGGCGCCGCCCGCAAGAGCCTCGCCGAGATCAAGGCCGCGCTGGCCCGCGCCAAGAAAACAGGCGTCACGGCCGTGGTCTTCACCGGCGGCGAGCCCACGCTGCACCCCGACCTGCTCAAGGCCGTCAGGGCCGCGCGCGCGCTGGGCTACGAGAGCGTGCAGGTGCAGACCAACGGCCGCCGCTTCGCCTACTACGATTACTGCGCCGAGCTGAAGAAAGCCGGCGTCACCGAGATGGGGCCGTCGCTGCACGGGTCCGCGCCGGCCGTGCACGAGGGGCTGACGCACGCCGAGGGCAGCTTCAAGGAAGTAGTGCAGGGCATAATCAACTGCAAGAAGCTCGGGATGTACGTGCTCACCAATTCCGTCATCACCTCGAAGAATTACAAGGACCTGCCGGAGCTGGCCAAGCTGCTGGTCTACCTCAAGGCCGACCAGTACCAGTTCGCCTTCGTGCACCTGGTGGGCTCGGCCTGGGAGAACCGGAAGTGGCTGACGCCGCGCAAGACCGACGTGCTGCCCTACCTGAAAAAGGCGCTGGACGCCGGCATAAAGAGCGGTGTGCCCTGCTATACCGAGGCCGTGCCTTTCTGCCTGATGAAAGGCTACGAGCAATGTGTCGCCGAGCGGGTCATCCCCGAGGGGCCGGTGGCCGACGCCGACGTCTACATAGAGAGCTACGGCGACTACCGGCGCAACGAGGGCAAAGCCAAGCGCCCCGAGTGCCGCCGCTGCCGCTGGTTCGCCGCCTGCGAGGGCCCCTGGCGCGAGTACCCCGAGCTTTACGGCTGGGACGAGTTCAAGCCGGTGAAGGGCAAGAAATGAAGAAAGAGAACCCCTCCGCCCCTTTCGAGCCGCGCTTCGAGCGCGACGGAAAAGATTTCCTGGTCAGCGGTTTCGCAGGCGGGCTGCTGCGCCTGAGCGCCCGCGATTTCGCGGCCTTTAAAGCCGGGCGCGCCCGCGCCGGCACGCCGCTTTTTAAAAAACTGGAGGCCGCGGGGCTGCTGCGCGGGCGGTTGGACCTGGACGGCCTGGCCGCCGGGGCCGCGGGCCTGGCGCGCGGCGCGTGGACCGGCCCCGGGCTGCATATCCTGGTGCTGACGCTGCGCTGCAACCACTCCTGCGTCTACTGCCGTGCCACGGCCGCGGGCAACGGCGCCGGCGGCCTGATGACGGCCGCCACAGCGCGCCGCGCGGTGGACACCGCTTTCAGCTCGCCTAACCCGGAGATCACGATAGAGTTCCAGGGCGGCGAGGCCCTGCTCAACTGGGCCGTCCTGAAGGACGCCGCCCTCTACGCGAAAAAACTTAACCGCCGCGCCGGCAAGGACCTCAGGCTGACCGTGGTGACCAACCTGTCCGTGATGGACGAGGAGAAATTCGCTTTCCTGGTGAAAGAAGGGATCTCCGTCTGCACCTCGCTCGACGGGCCGGCGGAGCTGCACAACGCCAACCGGCGCTGGTCCGGAGGCTCTTCCCACGCCACCGCCGTGCGCTGGCTGAACAAGTTCAAAGCCGCCGCCGCGCGCGACGGGAGCGCCGACTCGCTGCCCTCGGCGCTGATGACCACCACGCGCCGTTCGCTGCCCCTGGCCGCCGAGATAGTGGAGGAGTACCGGGGCCTCGGGCTGGGCGGGATCTTCCTGCGCCCGCTCTCGCCGATAGGCTACGCCGCCGGGGTCTGGCCGGAGATAGGCTACGGCCCGGAGGAGTTCCTGGCTTTCTACCGCGCCGCGCTGGCCCGCGTGATGCGCATCAATTACGCCGGAGAGAGGTTCGTGGAGCGCAACGCCGCGCTGCTGGCCCGCAAGCTGCTGCGCGCCGAGGATCCCAACTACCTGGACCTGCGCTCGCCCTGCGGCGCCGCCATAGGCCAGCTGGCCTACAACTGGGACGGCGGCGTGTACACCTGCGACGAGGGCCGCATGGTGGCGGCCTGCGGCGACGAGGCCTTCAGGCTGGGGCGCGCGGGGGAAACCTGCGCCGCGCTGCTGGCCAGGCCCGCGGCGCGGGTCTGCGCCATGGCCTCCTGCCTGGAGGCCCAGTCCTACTGCGAGCGCTGCGCCTTCAAGCCGTTCTGCGGCGTCTGCCCGGTGCACAATTACTGCACCCAGGGCTCGCCGGCCGGCGACATAGCCGCCGGCGGCTGGTGCGCCCTGCAGAAGGGCCTGTTCAAGACCGTTTTTAAACTGCTGGAAAATAAGCGCGCCCGCGCCGTGGTGGAAGGCTGGCTGGGCGGGGGGAGCGCCGCGTAGCGGCCGCCATGCCCGACATAGCCCTCTGGAACAAGTGCAACAACAAGTGCGTCATGTGCACCAACATGGACGAATTCGCCCGGCAGGACGGCGCGCAGTACGGCCTGAAATGCCAGATCGAGAAGCTCGAGCGCTACCTCAAGGGGCTGTCGCCGGTCTACCTGAAGAACGCCGACAAGGCCGACTTCGTCAGCCTTACCGGCGGCGAGCCCACGCTGCACCCGGAATTCTTCAAGGCCGTGGCCTATTTCCGCCGCCGCCTGCCGGGAGTGCCCATCACCCTGCTCTCCAACGGCCGCACCTTCGCCAGCGCCCCCTTTACTAAAAAATTCGCCGCCGTGGCGGCCCCGCCTTTCTCGGTGGCGATAGCGCTGCACGGCCCGGCCGCCGCCGTCCACGACCCCGTGGCCGGCGTGCGCGGCAGCTTCGCCCAGACGGTGAAAGGCCTGCGCAACCTCTTCGCGCTGCGCCGCGGCCAGCAGGTGGAGATACGCCTGGTGCTGCATAAAAAAACCATCGCCCGCCTGCACGACACGCTGCGCTTCCTGCTCGAGACCTTCCCGGACACCTCCGCCTACCGCGTGGTGGCCATCCATTACGAGATAGAGGGGATGTCGGAGCTGAACCACAAGTCGGTAGGCCTGAAATTCTCCGTGTCGTCCAGGAAGGTGGACTCGGCGCTGCCGCTGATCCGCCGCTTCGCCGACTTCCGGCTCTACCATTTCCCGCTCTGCCAGGTGCGGCCCGAGCTGCGCCCGCTGTGCCGCGTCACGCTGCCGGCCGAGGACAGGATCTACCCCGCCGCCTGCCGCGGCTGCCGCCTGCGCCGGGGCTGCCTGGGGCTGATGCTCGAATATTACAAGAAGTTCGGCGACGCCGAGCTGAAGCCGGTGCGCGCATGAAGACCATCACGCTGGTGTTCCTGGCGGTCTTCACGGCCTGGGGCGTCTCGGTGGTGAGCCGGGATATGGCCACGCGCAAGATCCCCAACGCCAGCCTGCGGACCGGCCTGAAACTGCTGGCCGCCGCCCTGCTGGCGCTGGGCTTCTATACCTGGATGGGTTACGCCGGCCGCGAGCAGAGCTTCCTGAACTATAACTTCTACCTGTTCTTCGGCAAGCATTTGTTCTGGACCGCGCTCGCCGGGATCATTCTCTGGTACGCGGAAGTCTGGCCCGCCGGCGACGCCAAGTTCTTCATGGTCGTATCGGCCGCGCTGCCGCTGGCCAACCCGTACCTGCGCAATTTCCCGGACTTCCTGTTCATCGCGCTGCTCATCAATATCTTCGTGGCGGCCGCGCTGTGGGCGGTGGGCAGCTACCTGGCCTCCGGCTTCTACGCCGTCTCGCCGTCCGACTTCTACGCCGAGCTGTGGTCCGACGTGAAGAAGCGCCTGGGCGAGCTGGCCGGCGGCCGCAGCGGCCCGCTGGCGGCCGTCATGGTGATGAACATGGGCTTCCTGTTCCTGCTGCAGCAGATCATGTCGCTGGAGCTGCGCGGCTTCGTCGGCAAGGTCTTCGCCCGCACCGACCTGCTGTTCTTCTTCCTGTTCATCCTGTGGGACAAGATAGGCGACGTCTTCAGCAGCAAGCGCTGGGTTTACATCAGCGTGGCCGGCTACCTGCTCTACTTCGGGCTCGGCTATTTCTTCTTCCCCGACCGGCTGTGGCTGGTGGGCTCCGCCGCGCTCAAGAACGTCTTCCGGTTCAGCATCATCCTGTTCTTCGGCCGCTTCATGCTGGAGTTCATGATGGAGAAGAAGGACGCGCGCTTCGCGGGCCCGGCGGAGCTGGAGCCGGGCGTGCTGCTGTCGGCCAAGACCGCGCGCACGCTGCGCGAGAACCCGATCTTCGAGGGGCTGTTCGACGACTGTTTCAAGGACGGACTGACGGAGGAGCAACTGGAGGCCGTCCGTGGCTGGATGGCCAAGCTGGAGGTGCGCGAGCCCAAGATAGAGATCGTGGTCGGGCGGCCGTTCGCCCTGTGGATCTTCGCCGGCGCGGCGCTTACGCTGGTGCTGGACCGGAACATAGCGGGGCTGCTCAAATGATGAACAAGGGCGGAAAAAAGCTCAAGATCGTGCTGTTCACCGGCTACGCCTGCAACAATAACTGCGCCTTCTGCATAGACGCCGACAAGCGAAACCTGCCTCAGAAGAGCACCCCGCAGCTGCTGCGCGAGGCGGCCCGCGCCGCCGCCGCCGGGGCCGACATCCTGGAGATCATCGGCGGCGAAGCCACCATACGGCCCGACTTCGCCCGCGTCGTGGCCGCCGCCAAGCGCCTGGGGATCCCCGAGGTGCTCTGCGCCACCAACGGCCGCGTCTTCGCGGACAAGGAGGCCGCGCGCCGCATCCTGGCCTCCGGCATAGACGCGCTGATCTTCTCGGTGCACGGGCCCGATGCCCGCGTGCACGACGCGCTTACCCGCGCGCCGGGCAGCTTCGCCCAGCTGCGGCTCGGTCTGCAAAACCTGCGCGAGCTCGGCTTTAAGAACGTGAACGGCAACACCACCGTGGTTAAGCGCAACATGGCCTCGCTGCCGCGCATTGCGGCTTTCTACATAAAGCACGGCGTGCGCAACGTGGAGTATATCTTCGTGGATCCCAATTACGGCGGGGCGAAGAACGATTTCGACGCGCTGGTGCCGCGCATCTCGAAGGCGGCGCCGTACATGCGCCAGGCGCTGGCCGCCGGCCGCGGCGCCGGCCTGGACCAGTGGAAGGCGCGCTACGTGCCGCTCTGCCATTTCAGGGACTGCCTGGGCCAGATCAGCGAGACCAACGAGCGCGGCCTCTTTTTGACCGAGCACTGGGCGCCCGACTTTACCAACAAGGACGCCATCGGCTCCCGCGCCGCGGTGGGCCGCCGCAAGACGGCGCGCTGCCGCGGCTGCGCGCTTTACAACGATTGCGAGGGCATCTGGACCGAATACCTGGGGCGCTACGGCGACGCCGAGCTGAAGCCGGTCGGACGGAGGCCCGCGTGAGCCCGGAAACGCCGCAGGCGCCAAACCACCTGGTAGTCTACCTCAGCGGCCGCTGCAACCTGGCCTGCGCCTACTGTTATTCACGCGCGCCCGGAGGGCCGGTGATAAAACGGGACGCGCTGCTGGGAGCCGTGGGCGGCTTCCTGCGCTCGGCCCCGCGGGGCGCCAAGATCTCGTTCCTGGGCGGGGAGCCGCTGCTGCATAAGCCGCTGCTGCGCGCCGCCGTGCGCCTGATCCGGGCCGAAGCCGGCGCTTCTTTTCCGGTCGCGGTGTTCACCAACGGCCTGCTGCTGGACCGGGCCGAAGCCGCTTTCCTGAAGGAAAACTCCGTGAAGACCGTGGTCAGCCTCGACGGGGATCCCGCCGCTGCCGGCTACGCCCGCGGCCGCGCGCCCGACCTCTCCCGGCTGGACGCCTCCTCCCTGTCCGCCAGCGCCGTGGTCACCCCGGCCTCCGCCGGCCGCCTGGCCGAGAACATGGCCTGGCTCTACCGGGCGGGCTTCAGGTCCATAGGCTGGGCGCCCGACGTTAAGGCGGTGTGGGACCGCGCCGCCCTGGCCAGGCTGGCCGCGTCGGCCGCCGCGCTGCGCA
>PHAL01000009.1 GCA_002840355.1 Elusimicrobia bacterium HGW-Elusimicrobia-3
GGACCGCGACGCCAGCGGCCTGATCATGTTCGCGCGCACGCCGGAGGCGCACCGCTACTACTCGGGCCTGTTCGAGACCCGCGAGGTGGAGAAGCACTACCTCGTGGTCGCCGAGGGGAAGGTGGCGGAGAAGCGCGGCGAGATCGACAAGCCGCTCAAAGAGCGCGGCTCGGGGCGCGTCTCGGTGGCTTTCGACGGCAAGGCCTCGGTCACGCGCTACGAGGTGCTGGAGCGGCACAAGACCGCGACCATTCTCGACGTGTCCATCGCCACGGGGCGGCGGCACCAGATCCGGGCGCATCTCTATTCCATCGGCAACCCCGTGCTGGGCGACAAGCTCTACGGCGAGGCCGCCAAGCAGGCCAAATACCCGCGGCTGATGCTGCACGCCTGGCGGCTGCGGTTCAACGACATGCACACCGGCAAGCCGGTGCGGCTGGAGGCCGACCCGCCGAGGGATTTCATGGGCGTGCTGAAGGTGATATAATAATCTCCTGTACCGCTCACGCTTAAGGCATCCGCAAGGGTGCCTTTTTGCTTGGCGGCGCCGGGTGAAACTTTTTCGGGGCCGGGCGCATCTTATGTTGCTGCGGTGAGAAGGAGGGAAAGTATGACATTCATGGACCAGCAGACCGCGGACGAAGTCAAAAAGCGACTGGCCGAATTGCCGGCCGAGGTGAAGATCCTTTATTTCAAGGAGGCGCTGCTCTGCCAGACCTGCGGCCCCGCCGAGGACTTTTACAAGGAACTGGTAACGCTGTCGGACAAGGTCAAACTGGAAGTCTATAACCGGGTGACCGACACGGAGAAAGCCGCGGCCTACGGCATAACGCTCAGCCCCGCCGCCGTCATAGAGGGGCCCCGCGGCGCGCGGGTGCGCTTCTACGGCATCCCGGCGGGCTACGAGTTCGTCTCGCTGCTCGAGGCGCTGAAGAATTCGGCCGCCCCCGGAACCGACCTGCAGCCCGAGACCGTGCAGGCGCTCGCCGGCGTGGCCAAGCCCGTGAACATCAAGGTGTTCGTCACGCCCACCTGCCCCTACTGCCCTTCGGCGGTGGTGCTGGCGCACAAGTTCGCCGTGCAGTCGCCGCAGATAACGGCCGAGATGGTGGAGGCCGGAGAGTTCCAGGAACTGGCGGCTAAATACGAGGTGGCGGGCGTGCCGCAGTTGGTCTTTAACGAGAAGGTCAGCCTGGTCGGCGCGCAGCCCGAGTCGGCCATGCTCAAAGCCGTGCTCGAAGCGGCCGTTTAATTTCAGGAGGGAATATGATAACCAAGAACGTAGGTAATTTCGACAGGGTGGTCAGGATGGTGGCCGGCGCGTCGCTGGTTTTCGCCGCTTACATCACCGGCGGCATAGCGGCCTACATACTGGCCGCGGTCGGCGTGGTGGCTTTCATCACCGGCCTGGTAGGCTGGTGCGGCGTCTACACGCTGCTGGGCATCAATACCTGCACCGTGGACAAGCCGTAGTCAGGAGCCTTTCCGGCTACCGCCCGGCCAGTTCTATAACAGCGGCCGCTTCGGCCCCGCCCGATAGATAAGTGACGCTTATCCGTTGGCCGGGGCTGAATTTCTTCAGCTCCTCCGAATACGAGCGCAGGTCCTTTACGGGCTTGCCTTCCAATTGTATTATCACGTCGCCGGGCTTCAGCCCCGCCTTGTCTAGCGGCGAGCCCGGCGTGATGTCCTGGGCCCGCACGCCCTCGCCCGGGAAGGCGAAGTCGGGCACCAGCCCTGTGGACGCCCTGCGCGGCGCGGCGGCGGCGGGCGCGGCCCCGGCCCCGGCGGGCGCTGTCCCGGCCGGCCGGGTGATGAACTCCGCGTCGCCGGCCAGGTAATCGGCTACTTCGCGGGCGAACTCGGCGGTCTTCACCAGGCCGCGGGCGTCTATCTTGTCGCTGGTATCTGAACTCTTGTGGTAATCCTCGTGCGGCCCGCTGAAGAACTGCAGCGCGGGCACGCCCGCCTCTATGAAGCTGGCCTGATCGCTGGAGTCCAGGTCCGCGGCCGGGGCGTAGTCGTGCCCGGTGACGAAACCGGCGCCGCGCAGTATGTGTACCCACTTGTCCGAAGACCCCGAGCCCAGCGCCAGGATCCTGCCCGCGCCCAGCCGGCCGACGGTGTCGAAGTTCAGGGCGGCGTTGATCTTCTCCTTCACGCCGGCGGGCAGGGCCGCGACGAAGGCTTTAGACCCCTGCCGGCCCGCTTCCTCGCCGTCGAAAGCGGCGAAGACTACGGAGCGGGCGGGGGGATGGGCGGCATAGTGGCGCGCCAGTTCCAGCAGCAGCGCCGCGCCGGAGGCGTTGTCGTCTGCGCCGGGGAAGGTGTCTCCGTCCGCCTGCGGCAGGTGGTCGTAATGGGCGCAGAGCAGCAGGTATTCTTCGGGCCGCGAGGTTCCTTTTATCATCCCGACTATGTTCTGCCGGCCGGGGGCCCCGGCGCGCAGGGAGGAACCGGCGAAAGGCTTCAGCCCGGCTTTTTTGAAAGCGGCGGTTATATAGTCGCCGGCCCGCTTGCCGAGAAGACCGACGGCAGCCAGGCCAGCGGCGCGCGGACGGGGTAGGCGCGGACGGCCGGGGCCTTGTTGCCCAGAGAGGCGGCCAGCGGCGAGGAGGAGACGGTCCAGATCCCCGAGGCCACCGAGGTCATGTCGCGGTCGAACACCAGCCAGGAATATTTGCCGTAATGCGGCAGCTTGGCGGCCAGCAGGCGCAGTTTGTCGGTATTGCCGGAGACCACCAGCGCGCCGGAGCGCGCGGGATCGGCCGGGTTATAGGCCGCGAACACGAAGGTGTGCCCGTCGCGGGGGAAGCGCCTGCCGTCGAGCGTGACGGTGTCCAGGCCGAAGGCCGCCCCGTAGGCGGCCAGGTCCTCCTCGAAATCCCTGGCCAGCAGATTCTCCGCCCCGAAGACCCAGTAGGAGTCTCCGGCGGGCGGGGCAGAGACCGTCAGGTCGTCGTAGACCCGCGGCAGGTTGGCCTTGTCCTTGGTCCAGACTTCCGCCAGGCCGCGCCAGGGGTCGCCCGCGCCGCCGGCCGGCACGATGATGGCGGGCCTGGAGGCTCCCAGCAGCCGCGACAAGGTGGGAGGGGTTTCCAGCGGGCTCAGGCGCCGGAACAGGTCGAACTCCGGGTCTATCTCCAGCCGCAGCGGGCGCGCGGCCGACGGGTAATGATAGGTTTCCGTCTTCTTGGTCATCGGCAGGCGCTTGAGCCTGGGCGCGTCCAAACCTTCCAGGAAAAAGGCGGCCGGCACTTCCAGCTCGTAGGCCGGGCCTGGCTGGAGCTGCTCCAGCGTGAATTCCAGCTCGTAGCCCTCGAGGCCGCGGGCAAGCTTAACGTTCTTCAGGCGCAGGTCGGGGGCCCCGGCCCGCCCGGTCCATTGGTCGAAGTAGGGCTTGAGGCGCCCCGGCCCGGTGACCCGCTCGAAGGCGGCGCGCAGGTCTTCAAAAGAGGCCGTGCGGAACTTGTTGGCGGCGTAGAGATCGCGCAGGCCGCGGGCGAAGCCCTGGTCGCCGAGCGCGCCCCGCAGCATGTGGTAGACCATCATCATCTTGCCGTAGCCAACGGCCTCGGAGGCCGACGAGTGGCGCGAGCGGAATTCCGTCAGCGGGAAGTCGGCGCCCCCGGAGACGTAATCGGAATACTTCTGCAGCGCCGCCATGCGGTAGTCGCGGCCCTTGCCGCGGTTCTCGGCTATCAGGTAGTCGGCCAGGTACGCGGTGAGGCCCTCGCACCAGTTGCCCGACGGGTAATCCACGAACACGCCGTTGCCCCACCAGTTGTGCAGGATCTCGTGCGGGTAGGACGAATTGAGGATGAAAGGCAGGCGTATCACCTTGCTGCCCAGCAGCGTGAAGGACGGCATGCCGTAGCCGGTGTCCCAGAAATTCTCTACCAGCGCGAACTTGCCGTACGGGTAGCGGCCGAGCAGCTCCGAATAGAACTTTATGTATTTGGCGGTGGCGTCGAGGTATCGCCCCGCCAGCGCGGGGTCCGGCCGCAGCAGGAAGGCCGCGTAGGTCAGCCCGCCTTCGCGCCGCTCGTACTCGGCGTACCGGCCGCAGACCAGGGTGATCTCGTCCTGCGGCGCGCCGGTCTCCCACACCTCCAGGTTCCTGCCGCCGCGCGCGGAGCGGCGTTTGCGGTCGCCGCCGGCTACCGAGGCGTAGGGCGCGGGCAGGGAGGTCTCCAGGCGGTAGGAGACCATCCGGCCGGGGAAATGCGGATACCAGCCGGAGGCTCCCGAGAGATAGCAGCCGTCGGGCGAGATGATGCCGGGGGTTTCCGAGAAGCTGCGCGCGTACTCCTGCGCCTGTTCGCCGGGAGCGTGGGCTATGCGGCCGCCGTAGTTCAGCGTAAAAGAGCGCGCCGGCCTGGCCAGGCGCAGGCGGTAGGCGGCTTCCACGCCGCCGGCGGAGGAATTGATGCCGTACCGGGCCGCGGCGTCTCCGGGCAGCTCCTCCACCGTGCCGCCGGGAGAAGCGGGGTTCAGGCCTTTGTGCAGGGTGAAGACGAATTCGGCGGCGGCGGCCGGGAAGGTCACCCTGTCCGAAGCCTTTATCAGTCCGTCCGCCGGAGAGATCTCGGCCCTGAGGTCGTGGCGGACGGCTTCGGCCGCGGCCGCGGGGGCCGCGAGGAGGAATAGGCAGGCGGGGAGGAAAAATTTCATATGTAAGGATATACTATAATTTTCGTGTAAGGGCGAGAAACGACGCGCACACCGCCCGTCCGGCCTCGCCGCCGGGATTTTGTAGAATAGCGCGAGGAGAAAATATGAAACAACAGAAAACCGCCCTTTTGCTGGTCATAGACGCCGTCGGCCTGTCCACGCTGGAGTACCTGCTGTCCAAGTATCCCGGCAAGGTGAAATTGCCCAACCTCAGCCGGCTCGGGCTCGGCGAAATACTGCTGCCTGAATTCAGGGGTCGCCTGGGCAAGTCCGCCGGCAAAGCCTACGCGGCCCGCGTGGACCAGGTCTCGGCCACCGCCGACAGCCTGGTAGGCCACCGCGAGATGATGGGCGTGGTGGACCACCGCACCTACGACCTCTTCGAAGACGGCTTCGACCGCAAGTACCTGGCCGCGCTGGAGAAGCGCATCGGCCGCAAGACCTTCTTCAACAAGATGGCGGGCGGCCTGGAGGCCATAGAGCTCAACGCCGTCGAGCATGAGCGCACCGGCAAGCCGATCGCCTACGCCAGCAAATGCGACCCGCTGATACAGCTGGCCATGAACGAGGCCGTGATCCCCGTGCACGAGCAGCACAAGATCGCCGACATCGCCTTCGCGCTGGCCATGGAGATGGGCATCCCGATCACCCGCGCCATCGCCCGCTCCTATATCCGCAACTCCGCCGGCGAGATCATCCGCACCTCCAACCGCCACGACGCCGTGCTGCCGATAGGCCAGGACACGCTGGTGGACGTGCTGCACGACAACTGCGTCTGGACGGTGGCCGTGGGCAAGACCAGCGACCTGGTCAATACCGCCTACCACGCCAAGGTCAAGCTCAACAAGGAGGTCTACCTGGACCCCGCGCTGGGCCTGCGCTTCGTGCACCCGAAGAAAAAGGACACCAACCCCTTCTCCATCCAGGGCACGATCAACGCGCTGCGCGCCGCGCACGCCGTCTACCGCCCCAAAGGCACCTTCATCTTCACCAACCTCGTAGACACGGACAGCGTCTACGGGCATACCCGCGAGGTGGAGGGGGCGATAAAGTCGCTCGAGGAGATAGACCGCACCCTGCCGCTGATAGAGCGGCACCTGGAGAAGGGCGACCTGCTGGGCATCACCGCCGACCACGGCATGGTGCACCGCGAGGATTACGGCTACCACAACAACGAGCCGCTGCCCTTCATCGCCTGGCGCAAGGGTTTCGACGGCCGGCTGGGCGGCTTGAAGACGGGCCTGCTGCCCGGCCTTACCGACATCGGCAGCGTGTTCGCGCAGTACTTCGGCCTGCACGCCGAGTACAAGAAGATCGTCAAGAAGTAGGCGCGGAGCCGTAAATAAAAAAGACCGGGCCGGCCCGGTCTTTTTTTTGTGTTGCCGCCCGCCTAGTGCTTGTATTCGGCGTCGACGAAGGCGCGGTAGGACTGCGGGGTCAGCGCGGCCCAGGTATACTTGTTGGAGGGATTCCACAGTACCCAGCTCTCCAGGTGGTTGAAGCGCGTTGCCATGATCTGCGCGCGAACCTCGGGGGCGCCGTAGGGCCAGCCCAGCGAGAAGTCCTGCAGGTAGGGGCGCAGCTTGGCGTAGTCCCTGCCCATGCGGCCCATGGCGTCCTTGAGGCCGCGGTTGATCACCTTGAAGGGGCTGGCGTTGGGGTGCTTGAGGTTGTACTCGCCCGGGTTGTAATGCGACGGGTACATCATGGGGTAGACGTAGTCGGAGCCGGCGGCCAGGACTTCGATGTCCTGGCCGATACCCATGTCGTCCTTGACCGTTGTGGTAAGGCCGAACACGTCCACCGAGATCTTGACCTTGTAGGGGGCCAGGCGCTTGCGCGCGTAAACCAGGAAGTCGCGCAGGTTGTTTATCGAATTCTGCCTGTTATGCGGTTTGGAGTAGCGGCACAGCGAGGTGTTGCCCTCGGAGGGGTAGCGAATATAGTCGAACTGTATCTCCCCGAAGCCCAACTTGGCGCAGCGCTCGGCGATGTCGAGCGTGTAGTCCCAGACCTCGCGGCTGTAGGGGTCTATCCAGGTGGCCCCGTTGTTGCTGCGCCACAGGCCGCCGCCGGGCGTGCGCACGGCCAGGTCCGGGCGCGCCTTGGGCAGCACCTTGTCCTTGAACACCACTATGCGCGCCACCGGCATGATGCCGGCGTCCTTGAAATCCTTCAGCATCTCCTCCGGCCTGGGGATGGCGGCCTGGTAGGAGCCGAACTTGTGCGCTTTCTCCACGCCGGGGATGTAGACCTTGCCGTCGGTCTCCTTGATGGCGATGACTACCGTGTTGATGACCGAAGCCGAGATCTTCTTTATCATTTCCTTGCGCAGCCTGGCCGAGCCGGCGCCCCAGGAGGTCAGGTGTATGCCGCGCACCCTGGGCTGTTCCAGCACCAATTCGCGGATAGCGGTAGTGGAGAGCCGTACCTGGGCCGCGGCGGTGGAGACGGGCGAGGCGGCGCCTGCGAGGGGGGAGGAAGCGAGAAGCAGAGAAAGCGCTGTATAGAGCATAGGCTTATATTTTACAATTTACTGAGATAAAGGGGATGCCATGAAATATCTTAAGATCCTGCTGATGGGGGCCCTGCTTATGCCGCAGCCATTGAAAGCCGCCGACAAACTGATAATACATTATAACCGCCTGGACCGCGCCTACGCCGGCTGGAACCTGTGGGTCTGGAACGACGAGGACAAGCGGCCCGGCTTCGACCTGGCGCCCGCCGGCGAGGGGCCTTTCGGAATCTTTTACGAGCTGGACCTGGACGCCACGGGCCTCTCCGGCAAGCGGGCCGGTTTCCTGCCTCGCAAGGGGGACTGGGCCGACAAGGACGCCCCCGACCGCGTAATGGAGCGCACCCGCCAGGGCGAGGTGTATCTTATGGAAGGCGACGCAAAAGTCTATGATTCCCCGCCTGCCGTCTCCACGGCCGTGACCGGGGCCTGGTACGACGGGGGCAACTCCGTGCGGGCCGCTTTCACGCGCCCGCTGGACGCGGCCTACCTGGCCGCGCAGGACTTCACGGTGGAAGGCGGGGGGGAGAGCTTCAAGCCGGTTTCGGTGAAGCCGATAGGCGCCGCCTACTCCAGGGCGGCACTGCTTAAATTCGAAGCCTTCAAGCCCGAGGCCGCGGCGCTCAACGCCGGCGGCTACTCGCTGCATTCCAAAACTTTCGAGCCCCGCCCGCTGCGCCTGGGCGACGCGGTCTACGGGTCCGGGTTCGTCAGCGGCCTGGAGATGGGGCTCAGCGGCGACGCCGCCAGGCCGGTGCTGCGGCTGTTCGCGCCTTACGCCGTGCGCGCCGAGGCGCTGGTCTACGATTCGGCGTCCGGCGATCCCGCCGTGCACCCGCTGCAGCGCGGCCCCGGCGGCGTCTGGGAGAAGCGCTTCGACGCGCCGCTGACGGGCAAGTATTACCGCATCCGCACCGAGCAGAACGGCAAAGTATCCGAGGGCCTGGACCCTTACGCCGCCTGCGTCACCGGCGACGGCGGCCGCGCGCTGGTGCTCGATGACGAGACCCCCGTGGCGCCGGGGCCGGTCTTCGCCCCGGAGGAAACCGTGGTCTACGAGGTGCACCTGCGGGACCTGACCTCGGACGACTTCTCCGGCGTCAAGAACAAGGGCAAGTACCTGGGCGCGGCCGAGGCCGGCACGCGGCACCCCAAGTTCCCGGAAATTACCACCGCGCTGGACCATATCGCCGAGCTGGGCGTGAACGCCGTGCACATACTGCCTTTCCAGGACTTCGAGAACAACGACGACCCAGCCTCCTACAACTGGGGCTATATGCCGGTCAACTTCAACTCGCCCGAGGGCTCCTACGCCTCGAACCCCGCCGACGGCAGCCGCGTGCGCGAGGCCAAGCTGATGATAGACGCCTTCCACCGCAAGGGCCTGAAGGTGATCCTCGACGTGGTTTACAACCACACGGCCGAGACCCGCGCCAGCGTGTACAACTTCAACGCGGCCGCGCCCGACTACTATTACCGCCTCAACCCCGACGGCACCTACTCCAACGGTTCGGGCTGCGGCAACGAGTTCAGGACCGAGGCGCCGATGGCGCGGAAGTTCCTGATCGACAGCCTGCTGCACTGGGTGCGCGAGTACAAGGTGGACGGTTTCCGCTTCGACCTGATGGGCCTGATAGATACCACTGCCGCCGCCGAGATCATGCGGGCGCTGCGCGCCGAGAAGCCCGACATCTTCGTCTACGGCGAGCCGTGGAAGGCGGGCGCCAGCCCCGTCAGGGGCGTGGAGAAAGGCAGCCAGCGGGGCCTGGGTTTCGCGGTCTTCAACGACGGCTTCCGCGACGCCATCAAGGGCAGCGTATTCTCGCTCGAGGACCTGGGTTACGTGCAGGCCGCGCGCCAGCGCGACGGCGTGATGCGCGGCATACGCGGCGCGGTGGACGACTTTACCGACGGGCCGCTGGAGACCATGAACTATGTCTCCTGCCACGACAACCATACGCTGTGGGACCGCATCGACCTGTCGGTCAAGCATGAGCCGGTGCTCAACAAGATAGCCATGGATAAGCTGGCCAACGCCATCGTGCTGACCTCGCAGGGCGTGCCGTTCCTGCACGCCGGGGAGGAGTTCCTGCGCACCAAAGGCGGCGAGCATAATTCCTACAACCTGCCCGACTCGGTGAACCGCCTGGACTGGACCCGCAAGAAGGAGCATTACGGCGTCTACGCCTATTACCGCGACCTGGTGGCGCTGCGCAAGGCGCACCCCGCCTTCCGCATGCGTACGCGCGAGGCCGTGCGGGAGAACCTGAAGTTCTACGAGGAGCTGGGGCTCAAAGTGCGGCCGCCAGCCATCGCCTACCAGCTGTACGGCGACAAGGCCGGCGACTCCTGGCGCCGCATCGTGGTGCTCATCAACCCGGAGAAGACCGAGCGCCGCTTCGAGCTGCCCGAGGGGCGCTGGCTGGAGGCTTTCGACGAGGGCGGGCTGGTGAGGAACCCCGGCAAGCCGCGTTCCGGCCATGTCACCGTGGAGCCGCTGTCGCTGGCCGTGCTGCGCCTCGCCGATTAGGCGTAGGCCTTTGGACCCCGCCGGGGATAGGCCTTTAGGCGCTTCTCCCCGGCGGTTTCCGTTTGTACAATATGGGTGACAGTTATAGGAGGGTATAATGATAAAAGTTCTCGCTCTGCTGCTCGCGGTTACCGCTGTTTGCCCGGCTTACTCCCTGGATTTCTCCCTCGACAAGATCAAGGCCGCCGACCTCGACGTAAAAGCCGAGGGCGTGCCCGCGCCGTCAGCGCCCGCCAAAATAGAGGCGCAGGTGCCGCAGGACCTGGTCTACAAGTTCAACCAGGCCCGCAACGAAGTGCGCCGCCTGGAGACCGATACCACCTGGCTGCGCAACGATATCAACAGGCTGGAGTCCGACGCCCGCCGCATAGAGCAGGGGGTCTCCAACCCCTTCTTCGCCAGCGACCTGCGCAGGATGTCCATGGACATGTCCCGCCGCCTCGGCGACCTGCAGCGCCTGGCCGCCGACGTGAAGAACCTGCTCTCCCTCGCCGTGAAGGACGCGGAGCTCAACCGGGTCGCCCGCGACATAGAGTGGGACGCCCGCGACCTGGAGAACCGCTTCCAGTTCGACATCGTCAACGCCGCGCAGAGCCTGGAGTGGACGGTGCGCCGCCTGGACCCCAAGCTGGTCGGCTACGACGCGCAGTGGACCGCCTCCGACCTCTCCCGCGTCTGCCGCGACCTGCAGTGGAAGACCCGCGACCTCAGCTGGGACGCGAGGGACCTGGCCGCCAAGACGCAGCCCTAAGCCGCAAGCCGCGAAAAAAAGCGGGGCGCGCGCCCCGCTTTTTTCTTTGCTAAAATCCGACTATGGAACAACATCTGCGCACCGCGAACCTGAAGAGACTGCAGAACGCCGCCGAGGCGCTGCGCGCCAACCGCTTCTCCGCCGAGGTTTACGAGGACGGGCCCGCCGCCGCGGCCGCCCTGCTGGCCCTGGCCGGCAGCGGCCGGAAGATAGGCCTGGGCGGTTCCATGACCGTGGCCGCGCTCGGCCTGCCGGAAGCCCTGGCCTCGGCCGGCAATACCATAGTGACGCATAAGCCGGGCATGACGGCCGAAGAGAAGCGCGCCGTGTGGCTGGAGGCGCAGGCCAGCGATTTCTACCTGGCCTCGCCGCAGGCGGTGACTATGGACGGCAAACTGATCTTCCTCGACGCCAACGGCAACAGGGGGGCGGCCGTGATCTACGGGCCGCGCCGCATAGTGCTGCTGGCCGGGGTCAACAAGCTCGCCCGCGACCAGGAGGAGGGTCTCTGGCGCGCCCGCAATGTGGCCGCCATAGCCAACAATATACGCCTGGGCAAGGACAATCCCTGCGTAAAAGCCGGCCGCTGCCTGGACTGCGCCGCCCCCGGCCGCATCTGCAACCAGGTCACCCTGCTCTGGAAGAGGCCTTCAGCCAGCGATATACTGGTAATGCTGGTCAATGAGGATCTGGGTTATTGAACGGCTATATCTTTGCGGGCAGGTTAGCGTTTATCTGTAACTAACAGTACAAGTATCCGGAATCACCTTACCCCGGCCGCCCTTATTAACTATAATATAGGCTGGGATGAAGAAACTCGCGGTATTCCTGGCATTTTTTGCATTCTTCAATGGGGGGGCCTTGGCCTTGGTCCCCTCTAATCCCCATTTCGACTATAATACCTCCGATTCGGCCAGCGTTTCCTGGGACGCTTACGTAGGACCCGGCTACTGGGCCGTCCTGGCCGATGAGGGAACCTTCACCACCTGGATCTCCAGCGAGCCGCTGGATACCGCGGACACGACACGCGTATACACCGGCCTAAAGGCCAATACCACCTACCATTTCAAGATAAAATTCGCCGACGAGGACGACAGCCAGTATTCCACCCCTATTTCTTCGGCCATCCCCGCCGTGCCGCCAGCCCAGGTCTCTTTCCCGGAAGTCTATTATTCCAGCGCCAGCGCCCAATGGAGCACCGTCGAGAATTCGCCGGCCTCCGAGTACCAGGCCGAAGCCGCCATGGACCCCGCCTTTACGCTGAACGTGTCTTTCTCCAGCGGCGCCGTCTCTCAGGCCGTGTTCGGCGGCTTTACTCCCGACACTACGGTATACCTGCATGTCCGGACTTTCGGCCTGGCAGGCGCCGACAGCCCTTTCTCCGCTGCGCCGTCCACCGTGACGCTGGCCTACCCGCCCGGCAGCGAGGCCTATGGGCTGGTCTCCTCCACCGGCCTCTCCGTTTTCTGGGACGGCAACGGCAACCCCGGCTGGACTAAATACGAGCTTACCGTTTCCACCGAAGAGGGCTTCGCCACGGTCAACTATTCCACCGCCCTGCCGGCCAATTATTACGAGGCCGCCGGCCTGCTGCCCAATACCACCTACTATTTCAAGGCGCTGGCCGTGAACGGCTCCGGCATCCGCACCGCCAGTACCGGGTTCGCGCCCGCGCTGACCTACGCTGCCGCCCCGGCGGCCGCCTCGCCGGCCCTGGACGGGATCACGCCCACCTCGGTGGAAACGCATTGGCTGGCCAACGACAACCCGGGTTCGACCGAGTACTATGTGCAAGCCAGCACGGCCGCTGATTTCACCGGGCTGGACTACGGCCCCGGCACCTGGGCCGCGGGGCCGGCGCGCGGCGTGGGCGACCTGGAATCCGGCCTACTGTACTATTTCCGCGTCAGGGCCCGCGACGCGCTGGCCAGGCCCAGCCCCTGGCTGGAACTGGGCTCCGCCGCCACGCCGGCGGGCGCCGACACCACGCCCCCGTCGGTTACCGACCTGCAGGGCGGCGACGACGCCTGGCGGGGGGCGGCCAGCGGCGCCTACCGGGTGCATTTCTCCGACCTGGGCTCGGGGCTGGATAAGTTCCAGGTGAAGGTTACCACGGGGCCCGCGTTCAGCGGCGCGGTGGTTTCCGACTGGACCGACGCGGTTACGGGCATCAATTCCGACAGCTATGTTTCGGACTGGACGCTGCCGGCGGCCGTGTTCGAGGCGATAGAAGAGAACGTTACCAGCTATGTGTCGGTAAGAGTGTACGACCTGGCCTCTTCGCCCAACTTCACAGTGAAGGAAGACGCTTTCTACGTGCTGCGCGACACTACTCCGCCGACCATAACCAATAACGCCGTTTCCCCGGCGGGCTGGTTGGCGGCCGACCCCGGCGCTGTTTTCGACGTGGATTTCGCCGACGCGCTGGCGGGCCTGGCCTCGGCCAGCTACAGCGCGGGCTCAGTGCCCGGCCTGGCCGGCGGGGACATACTGGGCTGGACCGCCGTGCCCGGCTTCGCGGCCGGCCCGGAGTATGCCGCGCTCTGGGGCGTGGACTTCGCCGCGCTGCGCGACGGCGGCACCAACTATATCAGCGTGCGGGCCGTGGACGGAGCGGGCAACGCGCGCATCCTGGCCGACGTGTTCAGGATACTCAAGAATACGGTCCTACGTCTCCACGGTGACGCTGGTAACCGGCGCGGCCGCCCCGATGACGGAGACCGACCCGGTGGCCGGAGTGGAGGTGTCGCTGCAGGAACTCTCCAGCCCCAACTCCTATTACTTCGACGGAGCGGCCTTCGCCTCGGCCTCCGCCGTCTGGCTGGCCGCCGGCGGCACGCTCTCCTGGTCCTACGACGCCTCCACCGCGCCCTTCGCCGCCGGCGTGCAGTACAGGGCCGCGGCCCGCGCCCGCGACACCGACGGCCTGCTCACGGCGCCGCCCTACCCTAACGCCTCTTTCCGCCTCGACCAGGTCAGCCCGACCGTACACGTTTCCACACCGCTGGCCGATTCCTTCGTCTACGATTTCGACGCCGTGGAGGGCACCGCGGTCGACACCGGCGGCGCCGGCCTGGCCGCCGTGGAGATCTATGTCAGACGCGCGCTGGACGGGAAATGGTGGAACTTCGTCTCCGGCGCCTGGGGCGACGTGGCGGTGGCCAGCGCCACGCCGGCGGCCGCCTCCTGGACCTACACCCCGGCGGCCGGCCTGCGCGGCGCGCTGGCCCACGACCAGCAGTATTTCATAGCGGCGGTGGCCAGGGACGCCGCCGCGCCGGCAAATAATTCAGGCCTTGGCCTGACCGGGTCCACGATAACCTGGAAAGACACGCTGCCCCCCGAGGCCGTGACGGCCTTCGCGCCGTCCACGGGCTCGGCGCCGGGCAGGGTGGACGTGGTCTGGACCTTTCCCGGCGACGACGGCGGCGCGCTGGCGCTGACCTACGGGCGCTTCGCCGTGCAGTATTCCACTTTTGCCGGCGCCGTGTTCAGCACTCAGACGGCGCAGGTGATGATCTCCACCGCCATGGTCCCCGCCGGGGCGCAGCTGTCCTACACGGTGGCCGGCCTGGCCCCCGAGACCACCTATTACCTGCGCCTGTGGGTGCAGGACGACGCCGAGTTCTGGTCGGCGCCGTCGCCGTTGGCCTCCACGCTGTCGGGCGACCGGCTCAACGACACCATCTCGGGCTCCGTGCGCACGCCAGCGGGCGCCGGCGTCACCGGGGTGATGGTGGACGCCATCACCAACCTGGGCGCCGTGGCGGCCTCGGCCTATACCCTCGACGACGGGCTGGGCTCCTTCTCGCTGACCCCGCTGCCCGACGGCATTTACCGCGTGCGCGCCACCTGGCTGCAGGACGGCTTCTCCAACTCTATCGCCAAGGACCAGATACCGATGGGGTACGCGGACACCAATTTCGTCCTGACGCTGAACTACGAATTGGCCAGCGTCTCGGGTTCGCTGCCGGCCTCGTCGCCGTCCGCCCTGCGCCCGTCCGCCGTGGGGGGGCAGGCGCAGCTGTGGCGCGGCGCCAGCCTGCTGGCCACCGCGGCCGCCGACTCCTCCGGGCGTTTCGTCATCGGCAACCTTATCCCCGGCCCGTACACGCTGCGCGTCAGCGCCGACGGCGCCGTCTGGAAAACCCTGCAGATCTCCCTGGCGCCGGGCCAGGAGCTGCGGCTGCAGCCGCTGGGCGCCCTGGCGGACAAGGCCGGCACCTACGTCTATCCCAACCCCGCGTCCAACCACGCTCGGTTCCGCATCGGCACGGCCATCTACCCGGTAAAAATAAAGCTTTCCGTTTTCTCTCTCGACGGCACGCTGGTGAAAACCTCCGAGTACGGCGAGGCCGGCTGGAGCTATACCGACGCCGCCACCGATGTTTATGAATACCGCTGGGATTTCTCCGGCAGCCGGCCGGCCAGCGGCGTCTATTTCTGCGTGGTGAAACTTAAGGACGAGCTCGGCGGCGGCGCCGAGACCCTGACGAGGAAATTCGCGGTCATAAGGTGAGAACGCTATGAAGACAAGACTGGCTTTGATCTGCTGCCTGCTGCTGCCCGCGGCCGCCCGCGCGGCCAACCTGACCGGCACCGGCGCCTCCGTGCACGACTCCGCCGGTACGGCGCGCACCACCTTCTCCAACGCCGAGACGATCACGCTGCGCCAGAGCGTGAACATCGCCGAGAACAGCCCCACGAGCGACAGCGTGGATTTTACCTTCGAGATCCTCAACGCCGCCGGGGCCGCCGTCTTCACCCACGCCGGCAACTCCGCGCCCGGCACCCAGGGCGGGGCGCAGACGCAGCTGGCCGGCATCTCCATCAACTCCTTCTACACCTCGCCGGGCAACTACACCTTCAGGGCCAAGGCCACGCTGGACGCCGAGACCGTCACCCAGACGGCCGCCTTCCTGATCTCCAGCCCCAACATCACGCTGATCTATCCGCCCAACGGCGCTCGCGGCCTGTCCGACAACCCGCTGACCTTCCGCTGGACCGCCAGCGGGGCCAGCCGCTACCGCGTTACCGTGGCCGACAACGCCAGCCTCTACAACGAGCTGCACGCGGCGGTGAACGCCGGCGAGAGCTACTATTCTTACCCCGCGGACCCCTCCGAACCCCGGGAACGGCTGGTGCCCGAGCAGGTCTACTACTGGAAGGTGGAGGGCCTGGACGCCAGCAACAACAAGATCTCGGAGAGCAACGTCTACACCTTCTCGCTCAAGGGGCAGGCCTCCTCCACCACCCGCAACGTGGCCGTCACCCTGCTGGAGGTGACCACCCCGGTGCTGGATTTCGAGAAGCCGATCAGCTTCAAAGCGGTACTCTACAACAGCGGCTCGGCCACCGAGTCAAATATCTCGATGAAGCTTTCGCTGGGCGGCCTGTCGGCCCAGGATTCGCCCAAGCAGGTGCTGACCATAGGCCCCGGCGAGCAGGTGCCGCTGACTTTCACCGCCTTCATGCCGCCCGGCCAGGAGCAGGGCCTGGCCGCGGCCTGCGCGGACCTGTTCGACGATAACATGGCCGACAATTGCAAGACCAAATTGATAGCCAAGGACGCCGGGACCACTACGGCCACCGGCGCCGGCCGCAAGCTGACCTACGACGAGATGTTCCAGGCCATATTGGCCCGGCTGGGGCCCGAGGCGGCCAAGGCGCTTGAGGGCTACACTTTCGAGAGCCTCTCGTGCGCCAACTGCTCGCAGGACGAGCTGGCGCTCATTATCGCCGCGCTCATCAGCGGCGAAGCGCAGCTGATAGGCGCCTCCGTCACCGAAACGGGCGGCGCCGAAACCGCCCTGAGCGCCAACGCCGCCGCCGCCGCGGCGGACGCGGGCTCGGACTCGGGAGGCGAGGAGGCCGTGCCCGAGGAGACGTCGCTGGACCTGTCCCCGCTCAAGGACGACATCCCCGGCGAATGGAGCGGCTATACCGAGGCGCGGGGCAAAGAGGCCGCTACTTTCGTGATACGGAGCAAGAAGGAGTGGCGCAAGCTGTGGAAGACGCTTTCCAGCGAGGAAGATCCCGACGTGGACTTCGGGGATTCGATGGTGATAGGCATCATCTCCGGTTCCAATGACCGGGCGGCCGCCGTGCGCCTGCTGGGCAGCCGCAAGACCGACGAGGGGATGGCCTTCGACTACTACCAGATAGAGACCCCGCGGGGCGCGGCGTCGCCCAAAGCGGCCTATATATTCCGCCTCTATCCGCGCTCGAGCGACAAGGTCTCGTTCACCCGGGTGGACGTCCGGAAGTGACAGGGACACGAACGATCTTAAGCTAACTAAACGGAGGAGTCATGACGAAAACAATGAAGATGGCAGCGGCCTTCGCCGCGGCGGGGGCCCTGGCGGCTTTCGCGCAGCCCGCCTGCAGCGCGCCCCGCGTGGCCGCGGTGGCGGTATTCATAACGGGCGACGTGCAGGTGAAGCGCACCGGCGGGTCGGCCTTCGCCGAACTGAAGGTCAACGACATGCTGTACGCGGGCGACAACATCAAGACCGCGGCCTCCAGCCGCGCCGGGCTGGTAACCAAGGCCGGCGCCGAGGTGCGCCTTAACGAGAACTCCAGTTTCGAGATCTCGTCCCAGGGCAAGCTGCGCGACATGCTGCACCTGTCCGTGGGCCAGCTCTGGACCCGGATGCTGCACAAGATGGCCAAGATCAACGTGCGCACCCCGTCGGCCGTCTGCGCCGTGCGCGGCACCGAGGCCGACATCGAGCAGCGCAGCCTGCTGACCGTGAAGGTTTACGAGGGCCACGTGGACGTGCAGAACTCGCTGGGCAAGCAGTCCCTGCGGGCCGGCCAGATGACCACCGTGACCGGCGCCAACGCCGCGCCCGAAGCCGCCAAGAAGATGTCCGGCAAGGACGCCGGCAAGTGGCAGGAAGAGATCAAGGTGAGCGACTACAAGAAATTCATCAGCCTGCTCGAGGAGAGCGCGGCCGGCGGCAAGGACCTCAAGACGTCCGTCAAGATGCCCGACGGCTCGGTGAAGCAGATAGAAGGTTCGCTGAAGAAGAAGTAAGCCGGCCAACCCCGGCGGAGGAACTGTTTATGAGACCTGGAATCATCCTGGGAGTACTGCTGCTGGCGCAGGCGGCGCCGCTGCGCGCCGCCGGCAGCTCCGCGGCGCAGTTCCTCAGCCTGGGCTTCGGCGCCCGGGCGCTCGGCATGGGCGAGGCGTACACGGCGGTGTCAGACGACATCTCGGCAGTGTATTACAACCCGGCCGGGCTGGCCTCCGGGGGGGAGGGACGGGAACTCGCGTTCTCGCACGCCTTCCACCTGGAGGATACCTCGGTCTCGCAGGCCGCCTACCTGCGGCGGCCTTTCGCCGCGGCGGTCACTTATTTCTCGGCCGGGGAGCTGGAGGGGCGCGACGCCACCGGCGGCCTGACCGGTGACTTCAGCGCCCGGGACGTGGCGGCGCAGCTGTCGCGCGGTTTCAAGCTCGGGCCGCTCGACGCCGGCCTCACGGGCCGGGTGATCAGCCAGCGCATCCGCTCGAGCGGGGCCACCTCTTTCGCGGCCGACGCCGGGCTGCTGTACCGCTTTGCCGGCACGCCCTGGTCCCTCGGCGCGGCGGTTACCAATCTGGGCACCAAGGTGAAGTTCGAGGAGGAGAGTTTTCCGCTGCCGCTCAAGTTCAAGGCCGGCGCGGCGGCCGCTTTCTCCGGCGCTCGCCTGCTGCTGGCGGTCGACGCCGAATTGCCGGCTGAAGGCCCGGCGCTGGCGCGGCTGGGGGCGGAATACACCGGCCTGGAAGGCATAGCGCTGCGCCTGGGCTGGCGCACCGCGGCCTCGGGGCAGCGGGACGCCATACTGGGCAGGGGCTTCGACGAGGCATCGGGCACGGCCGGCCTGTACGGCTTTTTCGCCGGGGCGGGTTTCGCTTACGCCGGCTTCAGCCTGGACTACGCCCTGCTGCCTTACGGCGACCTGGGCACGGCGCACCGGTTCGCGGTAGGCCTGAAGTTCTAGCGGTACGCCAGGGTTGAAATAAGCGCGGAACCCCTCGACGGGCGCCGCGGATATTTGAACCTTTGCATTGCGTGATATTCACGGAGGCAGTCTTATGAAGAAACTTATACTCGCCATCGCCATTTTCCTCGGGGCCTCGCCCCTCTGGGCCGAGCTCATGACCTACCAGGGCCGGCTCAAGGAATCCGATATCCCGGTGAGCGCCAACCGCGTCCTGCTCTTCGAATTCTGCGACGCGGAAACCGCCGGTACATGTTATACCACGCCTTCCGGCTACCAGTCTTTCGCCGTGCAGAACGGCTTGTTCAAGTCCACCTTCGCCGTGCCCACTTCCGACCTCTCCCAGGGCCAGTGGTTCCTGCAGGTATCGGTGGGCCCCGACATACCCGGCGTGCAGATCCTGACGCCCCGCGAGCGCCTGACCGCCGTGCCGTACTCCGTCTTCGCGTCCTCGGCCGCTTACGCTGCCGGGGCGCTGCTGAAGGCCGGCGATACCATGACCGGCCAGCTCACCGTCTCCGGTTCCACTTTCACCGTGATAGGTCCCGACGGGGACGCCAACGGCGGCCTGATGTGGGTGTCCACCAGCGTGGTCACGCCCGCGCTGTTCGTCTCCACCACGGGGCGCGTGGGTTTGGGCACCTCCGCCCCCGGTCGCTCGTTGCACATCGTAAATAACTCCGGGCAGGTAGCCCTTCTCGTGGAGGGCAGGGACGCGACCGCTACCAGTATTTATGTGGAGTCCAAGAGCGGCGGCAAGCCCGCGCACGGTTATGTCAGGGGCGGAACGCTTAAGGCGATGACCTCCGTTGACTCCTCTAACAGGTTCCAGATCGAAGTCCCCACCGAACCGAGGCTGACCATCACGCCCGCGGGTCTTACCGGCATCGGCACCGAAACGCCGGATTATCAGTTGCATGTTTCCAGCGCGGCGGGAGAGGCCGGGACCATCATGGCCGTGTCCACCGGCACCAGCAACCTGTTCTGGGTGGCCGGCGACGGCGCGCACGCCACCAGGTTCTACGGCGACGGCTCGGGCTTGAGCGGCGTCACCGGCGCCACCGACGGCACCAAGGTGCTGAAGGCCGGAGATACCATGACCGGCCCGCTGCAGATACTTTCGGACGACCTTCTTAACGACACCTCTGATTTCATCACTACCGGTATCGTGATCTCCACCGGCGGCGCGATAAGGACTACGGGCGTGGGGCATGGCATGGTCGCCGGCAACGCCCGCGGCCTGGGTGCCGTGGACCTGCAGACGGTCAGGACGACCAGCGACCAGGTCGCGGTCGGGGATTATTCCACCGTTTCCGGCGGTATTTACAACAAGGCTAACGAGTACGGGACTTCAGTGGGCGGAGGCTACCAGAACCTCGCCAACACCTATTACGCAACCGTCGGCGGCGGGTTCGCTAATACGGCCCAGGGACATACATCGGTGGTTTCCGGCGGCGGCAATAATGCCGCCAACGGACAAATGTCCTCGGTCTCGGGCGGATCGAATAATACGGCCTCTGGGGATTATTCCCTGGTGGCGGGCGGCGAGAGCAACCTGGCTTTTGGTACCCATGCGGCGGCGGGAGGCGGCAAGCTGAACCGTGCCAACGGCCTGTATTCTACCGTCCCGGGCGGCTATAACAATACGGCAGAAGGCAACTATTCTTTCGCCGCCGGCGCCATGTCCAGTTCGACCGCGCAGGGAGCGTTCACCTGGCAGGATAGCGGCGGTAGTACCATTAACCTGATAAACGGCGTGACCGACCGCACGGTGTTCAAGAGCCGCGGCGGTTTCCTCGTGACCGGCTCTACCAATACCTCCATGAGCGGCACGCTGGACCGTGGCGTCATAATGACCGGCAACGGCCTGCTGGGCGTGGCCATCAACGCGCCCCAGGCCGCGCTGGACGTGGTGTCCACCGGCACGGCTTCCACGGTTTATTCCCAGATCTGGCGGGATGGCGACGGGGTGGTCCGCGCCAGCGTCACGGCCACCGGCGTCTTTTACGGCGACGGTTCGGGCCTGACGGGCGTTACCGGCGCCACCGGCACCGACCCTAACGCGCTTCCCCTGGCCGGCGGCATCATGCAGGGCGCCATCGATATGGACGGCAATTACCTTGCCGGCGTCTCCACCATCACCATGCTCAACGGCAGCATCGCCATAGTGCCGGCCGGCACGGGGGGGACAAATGTTGGATATGGAATATCCATCGGCTCCAACGCTTATAGCAACTCTGATTCCGGAATCGGCATTGGCTATGGCGCCTACCTGAATTCTTACTACAGCGTCGGATTGGGGGCGTTTGCCAGTGAAAACGGCAGTAATGCCGTCGGTATCGGAGCCTTTGCTTCCAGGAATTACAACAACGGCGTAGGCGTAGGCGGCAGCGCCGCGGAAAACTTTCAATACGGGACTGGCCTTGGTTTCAATGCGGCCAATAACGATAATTACGGCTTAGGCGTGGGCGCTTACGCGCAGAACAACGACAATTACGCGGTTGGTGTGGGCGCCTATTCGCAGTATAACGCCGGCTACGGCGCGGCTCTGGGCGCGTATTCTTACGCGTCGTCCTCGGCCACGGCGCTGGGCGCGCAGGCCAAGGCCAACGCCGAGCTCAGCATGGCGCTGGGCTACGGCACGGTCAACGATTCCACCGGCACCGCCAGCTTCGGTTCTTACGGCGTCAGCGCCCCTTATTACCAGGTGACTGGCAGTACCGTGCTGGCCCTGGGCGGCGGGCTGGCCTCCAATACGCTTAAGGTCGGGCCTATGGCCGGCGCGGTAAGCGAAGGCCAGTTCAACGTATTTGTGGGCTCGGCTGCCGGTAAGGCGAACAGTTCCGGGATCCATAACGTTCTGGTAGGCCACGGGGCCGGTTCCGCTAATATCACCGGCACAGGAAACACGTTTATCGGCTCCGCCGCTGGGAGCGCCAATGTCACCGGCCTTCAGAACATCGTCATCGGCTACAATCAGCAGACCTCGGCTTCCAACTCCGCGAGCGAGTTGAACATCGGCGGCCTGCTCTTCGGCCAGCTCGGTTCCAAGACCGTTGGTATCTCCACCCGAACGCCGCAGGCCGCGCTGGACATAGTCTCTACCGGGAAGACGGTCAACGATTACGCCCAGATCTGGCGCGACAGCGACGGGGTGACCCGTGCCAGCGTTACTGCCACCGGCGTCTTCTACGGCGACGGGTCGGGCCTGGCCAATGTTACGGCCTCCGGCGCTGTTCAGAAGATAGGCGACGTCATGACCGGCCCGTTGACCATAAATTCTCCGACACTCGCGCAGGCCAACGACTTTGTCACCACCGGCATAGTCATCTCCACCGGCGGCGCCATACAGACCACGGGGCTTGGCCACGGGACCGCCGCCGGGAACGCCCGCGGCATGGGCGCCGTGGACCTGCAGACCTACAGAGCCGTTAACACCGAGGTCGCCGGCGGTTATATGGCCACGCTCTCGGGCGGCTATAGCAACACGGCCAGCGGCTATATTGCCACGGTCTCCGGCGGCCAGGGCAACACGGCCAGCGGCGCTTGGTATCCCACGGTTTCCGGCGGCTATTACAACACGGCCAGCGGCAATTATGCCGCGGTCTCCGGCGGCCAGAGCAACACGGCCAGCTACAGCTTTGCCACGGTCTCCGGCGGCTATTACAACACGGCCAGCAACACTCGTGCCACGGTCTCCGGCGGCGAGAGCAACACGGCCAACGGCTCTCGTGCCACGGTCTCCGGCGGCGTGGGGAACACGGCCAGCGGCAGTTTTGCCACGGTCTCCGGCGGCTCTACCAACACGGCTTTGGGACAGTTTTCCTGGGCGGGCGGCAATAGGTCCTCTTCCACCGCCGACGGCGCTTTCACCTGGAGCGATTCAAAAGGCTACGAGATACGCAACATAACGGTTGACCGCACCCTGTTCAAGAATGAGGGCGGCTTTATGGTAGCCGGCAGCACCGTGGCGGGCAGCGCCATCCTGCCGGGTAACCAGGGCATGCTGGACATCATCTCCACGGGCACCACGGTCAACCAGTACGCCCAGGTCTGGCGCGACTCGGACGGCGTGGCTAAAGCCAGCGTCACCGCCACCGGTGTCTATTACGGCGACGGGTCGGGCCTGACGGGCGTTACCTCCGCCGGCGCCGTGCAGAAGGCCGGCGACACGATGCAGGGCACGCTGGATATGGACGGCAATTTCCTGGCCGGCGTCTCGACTATCACCATGCTGAGCGGCAGCATCGCCATAGTGCCGCCCGGTACTGCCGGCAGCAACGCAGGCTACGGGATATCCATCGGCTCATTCTCCTTCAATAATCATACCTCCGGCGTGGGCTTGGGGCATACTGCCGCCACCAACAATAACTATGGCGTAGGCGTGGGATACGGTGCCTCCAGCAACTACTCCTCCGGCGTGGGCGTGGGGAATGCTGCCAGCAATAACCATAACTCCGGCGTGGGCGTGGGCAATAGCGCCTTTGAGAACCGCGACTATGGCGTGGGCGTGGGATATAGCGCTAACTACAACTTTAACTACGGCGTGGGTTTGGGGGCTAACGCGAATAACAATGACGGTTATGCCGTGGGCGTAGGCGCCTATTCGGCGAATAACAAAGGTTACGGCGCGGCGCTGGGCGCGTATTCTTACGCGTCGTCCTCGGCCACGGCGCTGGGCGCGCAGGCCAAGGCCAACGCCGAGCTCAGCATGGCGCTGGGCTACGGAACGATTAATGACTCCACCGGCACGGCCAGCTTCGGTAATTACGCCGTGCATACCTCCACGGCCGTGAACGCGGCCTATTACCAGATAAACGGCAGCACCGTGCTGGCCAAATTGCAGGGTTTAGGAAGTCTGGGGGTAGGCATTTCTGCCGGAGCAAAAAATGCGGGGGCTTACAATACTTTCCTGGGAATTAATTCGGGGAGCAATAATACAACCGGGGGGAATAATACTTTCCTGGGTTCTTATTCGGGTCTCAACAATGCGGGCGGTCTGGATAATACTTTCGTGGGTTCACAGGCCGGACAGTTCAATACCAGCGGACGCGAAAATTCATTTCTGGGGGTCAATGCGGGGGACAGGAACACCACCGGGAAGAGTAATTCTTATTTCGGCTATAAAGCTGGGGATTATAACGCGGTAGGAGCTGGTAATACCGTAATGGGCAGTGAAGCGGCATACGGGGTTTTCAACAACTCTTTCTCCAGCTCAACAATAATCGGGTATCGGGCGGGATACGGGATAACTACCGGCAGTGATAATATCTTCTTCGGGTGGCAGGCCGGCTACGATGTGACCACCGGCACTGGGAATATCGTCATAGGCTACGATGAGGATACGTCCGCCCCTGGGGCCAACAATGAGCTCAATATCGGCGGGCTGCTGTACGGCGACCTGGAGGGCAGGGAGATCTACGTGGGCCGCGGCGCGGCCGTCAGCACGATCACGCCTTACGGCTTCTTCGGCAGCGGCGCGGGCCTTACCGGCGTGACCGCCTCGGATCCGACCAAGCTGCCGCTGGCGGGAGGGAATATGAGCGGCCAGCTGACCACGGCTTCCACTATTACCGTGCAGGGCAACGCTTTCTCCGTGGGCGCTTCCACCTTCGTGGTCAACGCCGGCCGCGTGGGCATCAACTGGATCAGTCCCGAAGCCGCGCTGCAGGTAAGCGGGGGGGCGAAGTTCCTCTCAAGCGCCGGTACCTCCTACATACTTACCGCCGGCTCGTCCGCGCGCCCGGACATGTTCTTCGTCTCCAGCGGCGGCATAGTCGGGGCGGGCGACTTTACCGATGTCGCCGTGGACACCTTCGCGGTGGTCAGCCTGGCGCCGGTGCTTAAGGGCGGCGCGGACAGCGCTGTCGGCCTGCATGTTTATGCGCGCACGGACAAAGCCGATACTATCGCGGCCACCGGTCCGGACCAGGCGCTGGCCGGCGGCAATTTCGAGGCCGCGGCGGGCGGTGACGACTCCGTAACCCTGCTGGCCGGCCTGCGGGCGCAGGTGCGCCGCGAGGCCGCGGGAGCGGGCGGCGGAACAGTCTCCAAGGCCTATGGCCTCATCGTGGACGATATTTACACCGATTCGGGCGCCGGCGTCATAACCGACACCTACGGCATCTACATAGGCAATCAGACTTCCGCTTTCGGCGGTATGCAGACTAACTTGCCTTATGCCATTTACTCGCAGGACCCCGGCGCCAGGACCTATCTTGCCGGCAGCCTGGGCCTTGGCGGCGTGGACCCTGTCGCGCGCCTGGACCTTATGGCCGCGGCCTCCGACCCCGACACGTTCGGGCAGATCTGGCGCAATTCAGCCGGTGACATAGTCTCCTCCATGAGCGCCACCGGCGTGATGATGGCCAGCAGGTTCGTGGGCGACGGTTCCGGCCTGGCCAACCTTTCCGGCGTGCAGAAGACCGGCGACACGATGACCGGCGCGCTCACGATCTCCGGCTCGTCGCTCACTATACGCCCCGCCGCAGGCGCCGCGTATTCGCTGTACATCAGTTCGGCTGACGGCGTCGCGCAGGCGCTGACGGTCAGGCCCGGCGGCGAGCTGTATACCGCCGGCAGGGTAGGCATAGGTTCGGCCGCTCCGACTGAGGCGCTGGATATTTCTGGCAGGGTGCTGATCTCCACCAGGGCCGGCGGCAACCCCTCTACCGACGGCCTCTTTTCTGAGGGCAGCAGCGGCATGATGTTCCAGAGCGGCGGCGGAACCTATATGAATGTGGCCTACGGTGGAAATTATGTCAGTATCGGCCCCAGCGCCAATGTTCAGGCCACTACCAATTCCCCGCGCCTGCAGGTGACAGGCAGTATGAGCGTGGGTTCGACCTACAACTCCTCCAAACCCCCGGCCAACAGCCTGGTGGTGCAGGGCCGCCTGGGCGCAGGCACCTCCGCGCCCGACGCGGCGCTGAGCGTGGTGCAGTCCGACGTGGCCGGTTCCTCCTACACCGTGCACATAGGCACTTCGGCTTCCGCCTACCACCTGGTGGTTACCACCGGCGGCTGGGTGGGCCTCAACACGATGAATCCGCATGCTCCGCTGCACCTTACCGCGGCCACGAAGGACGAGGGTATAGTAGTGGAGCACAACAGCTCCACCTCCGAGGGGTCCTTCCTGGCGCTGCTCAAGGCGCGCGGCACGGCGAGCTCACAGAACCTGGTCCAGGACGGCGACAACCTGGGCGTGCTGGCTTTCGGCGGCTATAATGCCGCTCCCAACGACCCGTTCCCGACGGCGGCGGCGATAGTGGGCCGCGTGGACGGCATCCCCAGTGTGTCCCCCGCGCTCGATATGCCCGGCCGGCTGGAGTTCATGACCGCCGCGGACGGTACCACCGATATGATCACCCGCATGGTCATCCGTAACGACGGCGGAGTCGGTATTTCCACCGGCACCCCCCAGGCCATGTTGGACATACGCTCAACTTCTACTTTGGCGCAGATCTGGCGCGACGGTGGCGGCGTGGCGCGCGCCACGATGACCGCGGACGGTACGCTTTATGCGAATATCGACGGACTCGCCGACAAAGTCTCCAAGGCGGGGGACTTCATGTTCGGCCCGCTGTCCATTGCCGTGGCCAATATCGATACCGAACCTTTCGGCCTGATTACTACCGGCCTTAATATCTCCACTTCCGGCGCGCTGCAGACGCAGGGCTTCGGCGATGGTACGGCCACGCCGGGCAGCCGCGGCATGGGCGCGGTGGACCTGCAGACGAACCGCAGCAACTCCGCGCAGGTAGCATCCGGGGATTATTCCGTCATCGCGGGCGGCTGGGATAATACGGCCAACGGCACGCATTCGGCCGTGGTCGGAGGCTGGTGGAACGTGGCGAACAGCGCCGAGTCCTTCATCGGCGGCGGCGGCTATAACACGGCCGACGGCGCTTACGGCGTTATTGCCGGCGGCTACGAGAACAAGATGGACTCCGGCGCCGACATGGCCTTTATCGGCGGCGGAAAAATGAACAGGGTAACGCCTTTCGGCCTGTACTCCGCCGTGGTGGGCGGCAGCAGCAATACCGTGGCCGGAGAGGGCAGCTTCATCGGCGGCGGTGCGCCGAACAGTATCGGCAATCCCGGCAACAAGGTGTATTCCAATTTCGCGTCCATAGTGGGCGGGAGTTCGAATACTATCGACTCGGCCGCGTACTGGGGCTTTATCGGGGGCGGCAGCAACAACCAGGTCTCCGACGAGAGTTCGGTGATCGGCGGCGGCGACAGCAACCTGGCTTCAGGTTATGATTCCTCGGTGCTGGGCGGTCTGGTAAATAAGGCCACAGGGGACGGTACCGCTATCGGCGGCGGCGCCCTCAATATGGCCAGCGGCAATTACTCCACCGTGCCTGGCGGTTACCAGAATACGGCCAAGGGCGCCTATTCTTTCGCGGCCGGATTCAAGTCCAGTTCCACCGCGGCGGGCACGTTCACCTGGGCCGACAGCCAGGGCGTGGAGATGCTGAACGGCGTGCAGGACCAGGTGCGCTTCAAGGCCCGCGGCGGCTTCCTGGTGAGCGGCTCTACCAATACGGCCGACCCCGGCTTCTTCGTAAGCGGGGACGGCTCGGTCACGATGGGGAACGGCCTTTTCATAAGCCGCAGCGGAGCTGTTCAGACTACGGGCCCCGGGACCGGCACCTTCCCTCCCGACGCCCGGGACGCGACCGCCGTGGATCTTCAGAACAAGAGGGAAAGCACTATCCAGGTCGCTTCTGGTTATCTCGCTGTCATCTCCGGAGGTGGAAGCAACAGGGCCAGCGGGAATCGCTCCTCTGTAGCCGGGGGATATAATAACCTGGCAACCAGCGAGTCGGCTGTTATATCAGGGGGATACGTAAACAGGGCCGGCGGCATGTATTCGGTCGTGCCAGGCGGCGCGTATAATGAGGCTACCTCCGACTATTCTTTCGCGGCCGGCCGCAGCGCCCAGTCAGCGGGTATTGGCGCTTTCACCTGGGCTGACAGCCGGGGCGTGCCCCTGTTCAACAATGTCCAGGACAGGGTCTGGTTCAAGGCTAGCGGCGGGTTCCTGGTCAGCGGCTCCACCAACACGGCTGACCCGGGCTTGTTTGTGTCGGGGGCCGGACGGGTCGCTGTCGGAGCCACTTCTCTTCCGGTCAACCCCGCCAGGCTGCAAGTGAACGGCGACCTAGGGCTTGGTAACGGGAACCTGACCGGGAACGCACCGGTGGTTATATGGCTGCAGGCTAACAACTTGTTGTTGGCTGGTGACGCGGTAGTCGCAGCCGGCAATAACCAGGCTGACAAGTTTGCTGCGGCCTCCAATACCGCGGTTATCGGAGTAGCGGTGGAGACTATTAACGGTCTCGATATCGGGCGGATAGCTGTTTCCGGAGTCGCGGCGGTAAATTGTGTTGCCGGGACCGCGGGGCAGCATGCCGTTACCAATGGCGTCACCGCCGGAGCTGTAGACGGGACGCCAACCCCTGCGTCCGGGGCCAGCCTCGGGGTCTTCCTGGAGAATTGCGGCAACTCCTTTGCCGGCAAAGCTTTTGTACTGCTTGGGCGGTAAAGGCGGGTAAGTCCCGCGTCCCTTTAGTGGTGTAAGCGGTGTTAACTAATGACGTTAAACTTGATAGCGGCCATGCTGTTGCTCCTGGCGCAAGCAGCCGCCGCGCAGACTAAAAGCGCCGGGATCATTACCGTGCTCGGTGACGCGGCGGACTACTCGTCCGCCAGCGCGGGGCAGTCGCATGCCGACGGCAAGGTGGTGCAGGGGGGGCTGGCCGGCGCGGCCCACGGCTCGCAGGAGTTCCATAATATCAGCAGCGACATCGTGCTTGAATCGGGCTTCTACTCGAAGCTTGTTTCCTCGGCCGCCGCCCTGGACTATGCGGCGCAAGGTGTAAGCAGTTATACGCTGGCTTGGACGGAGCAGGGCTGGCCTTATCCCGCCAATCCCGCCGGTACCACCTACGACCTCTTCGTCTCCACCTGGGCCGAGGCCGATCCGTACATGGTCACCTATTCTACCGACGAGCACGGCTACCCGGTGGAAAGCCTGGCCCCTAATACCAGCTACTACAATTTCCTGCTGGCCAACTACATGGAGGGTGACTACTCCTCTTACGCCTCCTCAACCGCGGTTACGCTGGCGGCGGTTCCTTCCACCGGGGTTTTCACCCTGACGGACGCCGGCCACAGCACGCTGGGGCTGGCTTTCGCTTACTCCGGCAACCCGCCGCCGCAGCTCGGCGGCTGGGAAACCGCCGCGCCGCCGGACACTTTGCCCGCCCCGCGTTCGGGAGCCGCCGCGGTGGTTTACGGTTCCCACGTTTACTTGAGCGGCGGCTTCGACGGCGTTTACTATTCCAGCGCCGTTTTCAGGGCCGAGATCGCCGCCGACGGTTCTCTCGGCGCATGGCTCACGGCGGGGTACATGCCTGAAGGGCTGTACGGCCACCAGGCGGTGGCCGCGCGCGGCCGCCTGTACATCCTGGGCGGTTCCGTTTCAGGCGAGGCGCGCAACGAGGTCTGGTCCGCCGACCTCTCCTCGGCCGGGGCGATCGGCGCCTGGCAGACCGAGATCGCTTTCAACGACGCGGTCTATTTTCACGCGGCCGCGCTGGCCGGCAGCCGCATCTATGTCGCCGGCGGCTACAAATCCGGCACAGGCGTGCTGGGTACATTAAATTATGCCGATATCGGACCCGACGGCACCTTGTCCGCCTGGCAGGGTGCGGGAGGGGGCATGCCCTCGCCCCGCTACGGCCACTCGCTGACCGCCCTGGAGGGGCGCCTGCTGCTGGCCGGCGGCCGGGACGGGGCCGAGGCCAGGGCCGAGACCTGGATCTACGACCCTGCCGGCGACAGCTGGACCCCTTACACCCCGCTGCCTTCGCCCCGCTATGGCCACGCGGCGGCGGCCGCGGATAACCGGCTCTATCTGCTCGGCGGCAACAACGGTTACGGCCCGCAGCGGCACGTGTTCCACAGCAATGTGCCGGCCTCCGGCACCGCGCCCTGGGAAGCCGGCCAGCCCGTTCCGGCCGAGCGCCAGTTCGCCGCCCCGGCCCTCACCGGCCCGCGGCTCTACCTCTTCGGAGGTTCGCCCGGTTCGGCGGCGGCGGATTCCGTCTATTCGGCGAGGGTGCTGGGCGCCGAGTACGAGGCGCAGGTGGCCCTGAACGCCGGCTTCACCGGCGCCAAGACTTCAGGCTGGTCCGCCGGCCCGTCGTTCGCCTTCACCGGGCTGCAGCCGGCCACGCAGTATTACTACCGCGCCCGGGCCCGCAACTGGGCCGGCGTGGCAACCGACTACTCCCAGAGCGGGTCCACCTTCACCTATGCCGCCGTGCCAGGTACCGCCGCCTGGACCAATGTCTGGGTGGATTCGGCAACCGTGAATTGGACGGCCAACGGCAACCCGGCCGGTTCCGATTATAGCCTGGTCTACTCCTCTTACCCGGATTACTCCTACCCGCACAGCCTCAGTGTGGCCGGCGCGCTTTCGGTCGACCTCAGCGGCCTGGAGCAGAGCACCACCTATTACGCCCGGGTCCGCCTGCAGGACGGGGATTTCCTGTCGCGCTACGCCGACCTGCCGCCGGCGCGCACCAGCTTCGACCCGGCCCTCGACATCAGCAGTCCCACCATAGATGATCAGCAGGGCGACATCCCCGGCTGGCGGTCCACCAACACCTTCCTCTGCGACGTGAACTTCGCCGATGTCGGCGCGGCCGGCCTGGACCGCATAGAGCTGCGCGTCTCCACCCGGGCGGCGGACCCGAATAGTTTCGTCGGCGCCTGGACCGCGGCCATCACGGCCATCAACCAGGATTCCTACGCGGCCGACTGGCCGCTGACGCAGCCGGTCTGGGAGACCATGCTGGACGGCGCTTCCAACTACGTTTCCGTCCGCGCCTATGACCGCTCCGGCAATTACAGCGAGCAGCTGGAGCTGTTCATGGTGCGCAAGGACACCACGCCTCCGGAGATAATCTCGGCGTACCTGGCCCCGCTGGCCTGGCAGATAGATTATCCCGGCGACGTCACGGGCCTGGATTTCGGCGACCCGCTGTCGGGCCTGGCCCGGGTGCAGTATAGCGTAAGCGCCTCCAAGAACTTCGCGGACGGCGCTGTGATCCCGTGGACGGACATCCCGGGGCTGACCCCCGGCGCCACCTGGTACCGGCCCACGCTGACCTACAGTTTCAACGCGCTGGCCAACGCCACCTCCAATTACTTCAGCTTCAGGGCTGTCGACGTGGCCGGCTCCACCCGCACGCTCGCCGACGCCTTCGGCATAGCCAAGAACGTCAGCGGCCCCATAGTGGGCATCTCCACGCCCACCGCCCTGTTCCTGTCCACGTTCACGCTGGTCTCCGGCGACACCGCCGAGACCAACGCCCACCAGGTGGAGGGGACCGAGGTGTCCATCCGCGACCTGACCAGCCTGCTCTACTATAACGCCGGAGCTTTCCTCTCCGGCTCGCAGGCCTGGCAGGACGCGCAGGATTTCCCCAGCAGCTATACCATCATCTTCCAGAACCTGCCGCTGCTCAGCGGGCGCCAGTACCAGGTGGTGGCCCGTTCTTCCGACGCTGCCGGGGACTACTCGCAGCTGCTGGCCACCCATACCTTTACTTTCGACGCGGCCGCCCCGGCCGCCGTGGTGCTGTACCCCGCCGACGGCTCCACCGCGGCCTCCGTGGCCGCCGTCAGCGGCACCGCCGCCGACCCGCAGTCCGGCATAACCTCCGTGGACGCGGCGCTGAAGCGCCTCTCCGACGGTAAATGGTGGAAGAACTCCGTATCCGAATGGGACGCCGTGCCCGAGCCGCTGCAGGCCGGCACCACGCCCTACTGGACCTGGACTTTCCAGCCTTACCTGCGCGACTCGCTGGCGCACGGCGCCTCCTACTATGTAACGGTGCGCGCCTCCGACCTGGCCGTGCCGGTAAATACCGGCGCTTTCCACGTTTCGGGCTCCACGTTCACCTACACCGACGCCACGCCGCCGCCGCCCACGGGCGGCCTGGCCGCCGCTCCCGGGGCTTTCAGCGGCGCCGTCAACCTCTCCTGGCCTTCCGCCGGCGACAACGCGGCCGGCGGCTACCTGCTGGAGGGCTCGTACAAGATAGCCTATTCCACCTATACGGGCGCCCCCGTGTCCACGGATACGGCCCAGGTGGCCATCGCCACCGCCGCCGTCACCGCCGGCACCACGCGCTACTGGACGCTGACCGGCCTGGACCCGGCCGCCGTCTACTATTTCACGCTCTGGACCGCCGACGACGCGCTGAACTGGTCCTCGGTCTCCAACGAGGCCTCGGCCCTGAGCGGGGCCCCCGACAGCGGCGCGCTGACCGGCAGCGTCACCGACGCCTCCGCCCAGCCGCTGACCGGCGTGCTGGTAGAGGCCCGCTCGCCCGCGGGGGCGCTGGAGGGCAGCGACTACACCGACGCTTTCGGCGCGTACTCCATCCCTGGAGTGGACTCGCTCTTCGTCACTGTCCGGGCGGTCTGGACCGCGCAGGACATAGAGAGCTCCGTTTCCAAGGAGAGCGTGCCCAACGGGTCCTCCGGCGTGAACTTCAGCCTGAGCGTCTCCTACCAGCTGGCCAGTATTCTCGGCACGATCCCGTCGAACTACCTGCCGGCCTCTTCCGCGGCCAGGCCCGCCTCCGCGCGTTATACCACGCGCGAGACCCGGACTTCTTCCGGCGCGGAGCCCTTCGTGGAGCTGTTCAGCCGCGGCCGCCGCATAGGCGCGGCCTACACCGACGCCGCCGGCTCGTTCGAGATCCCGAACCTGCTGCCCGGCACCTACTCGCTGCGCGTCTTCAACGGCTCGGAGTTCAGCAGGCTGGAGACGGTCAAGCTGGGGCCCGGCGAGCGGCTGGTCTTCTCGCCGCAGTGGGACCTGCTCAACAAGGCCGGCGTCTTCGCCTATCCCAACCCGGCCAGTACCGAGGTTCACTTCCACTTCTCGCCGTCCGCGGTCTCTTTCAGGGCCGAGGTACAGATCTTCGATATCTCCGGGCGCCTGGTGAGGACGCTCAGCGACCACGCGCCGGACCTGCCGCAGCTCGGCGGCAGGCGCCTGACCTGGGACCTGGCGCGCGACGGCGCGGCGCCGGGCGTGTATCTCTTCGTGCTGCGGGTTAAAGACGTCTCCACCGGCCGGGCGGAGAAGGTGGTAAAGAAGTTCGCGGTGGTGCGTTAGGCCGGCCGCCGGCCGCGTTTAAAATAATATAATTTAAGGCTGAATAATGCGTAAACTTGCCGTACTCATACTTTTCTCTCTCGTTTGTCAGGCCCGGCCGCTGCTGGCGCAGGACGCCGCGAGCCTGCAGTTCACGGTGGCCGCGCCCGACCCGGTGATGGCCGGCGAGGAAGTGACCCTGCAGACGCTGGCCGTCAACAGCGGCGCCTCCGTGTGGGAGCGCGGCAGCTACTACTGGATCGGCGAGGTGTACGCCATAGAGGGGGAGGGCCGCCGCTTCCTTACCCAGACGGCCTCCGTGTCGCCGGCCGAGGACGTGGCCCCGGGCGCGGCGCAGGGCGTGCAGCTGCCGTTCCGCGTGCCCGACAACCTGGCCGGGCGGCGCCTGCTCTACCGCGTGTTCCTCATCAAGGACGGCCGCCGCATCCTCGAGACGGATTTCAAGGGCTTCCAGGTCATAGAGAAGGAACTGCGCTACACGATCCCCGAGGATTTCAAGATCGGCGGCGACGTCTCCTTCACCTACAAGAACAACAGCCGCGACGGCTGGGACCACCACCAGGGCATCACCTCGGCCAACCTCGTGGGCAAGATCCGGCAATCCTCCTTCCTGTTCAATACCTACGTGGTGCACACCTATCACCGGCCGATCACGCCCACGATCGTGCTGCTCAACTACTACGCCCCGTGGGGCACGCTTAGCATCGGCGATATCTCGCCCACCCTGACGCCGCTGTCGATGGACGGGCAGGGCATGCGCGGCGTCTCGTTCGAGCGGGCGCGGGGGAAATACTCGCTGCTGGCCCTGGTGGGCCGCATCGTGGCGCCCGAGGAGCCGGGCCCGAACAGCGGCGGCCGCTTCGCGCGCTACACCAGCGGCCTGAAGGCCGGCTGGCAGTTCCGGCCCAACCTCAAGGTCTCCGTGGACGCGGTGATGAGCCGCGACGACATGCACTCCATCAACATCACCACGACGGCGCTGACCATAAAGCCGCAGCAGACCGTGGTCTACGGCCTCAACGCCGAGTGGAAGTTCCTCAAAGCGTTCTCGCTCAACAGCGACTACCAGATGAGCGCCTACAAGGCGGACATGGAGGCTTCGGAAGCGGCGCTGGGCGGCTCGGCCTGGAAGCAGGAGCTGAAATACCGCGCCGACCTGTTCACCGCGCGCGGCGCGCTGTCGCGCATAGACCCCAAGTTCTATTCCTTCGGCAGCCCGTCGGTGATCTCGGACCGGCAGGTGGTGGACGCCGAACTGGGCCTTTTCCCGGCGGACTGGACCACCTTTACCATGGCCTACAACGCCTACACCGACAACCTGGACGCCGACCCGGCCAAGACCACCACGGACCAGGTCCAGACCACGCTGGGCAACATGCTGCGCATCCTGGGCAAGACGGTGGTGAACACCTCGGTCATGACCAATACCGCCAAGGCCCAGACCGAGGGCGTGCAGGACAACCAGACCACCACGCTCAACCTCTCGGTGACCCAGCCGCTGGGCCGGCATACGCTGAGCGCCGGGATGCAGCAATCCTCTTTCAAGGACAACCTCGGGCTCTCCCACGACCTGGACAGCTCGCTGCTCTCGCTCAACGGCTCTTTCAAGATCAACCGGCGGCTGTCCCTGTCGACGGGCCTGGTGGGTTCCTCCACGAAGGACAAGGCGGATTCTTCCATCAGCAAGAACAGCAGCCTGACCGCCAGCCTCTCCTACGCCATCCCGCGCCGCGGCATGGCCGTGCAGTGCTGGGCCACGCTGGCCTCGGCCGAGAACGACTCGCCGCTTTCGCCGGCCGATAATAGTTCTGTCACGCTCAACGTGGAAACGGTCTGGCTGAAGAGCCAGAATTCCCGCTTCACTTTCGGCGTGGGCGGGGTCTCGCGCACGGACAACCTCAACCCGGCCGCCGACGAGACCGTGCTGAACATCATGACCAGGTACAATTACTCGTTCTGACCCGGCCGCGCCGGGGCGAAAAAAAGGGCCGCTGTCGGCCCTTTTTTTGTTTATTGAGGAGAGGTGTTCAGGAGCGGGCGCCGGCTTGCTTGCGGGCGCCTTTCCTGGTTTTGCGCGGCTCGGGCCGGGCGGCCTCGGGCAATGCTTCGTCCAGCGCCTTGAGGTATTCCGGCAGCTGCTCGTCGCCGGGGGAGAGCTGCAGCGCGCGCTGCCACGAGCTCCGGGCCTGGCGGTAATCCTTGAGCTGCAGGTAGGCCGAGCCGGCCCTTTTGAGCGCGGTGACGTCGTCGGGCTCCAGGCGCAGCACGCCTTCGAGCTCCTTGACGGCCAGGTAGAACTTGGCGTCGTAGATGTGGTGCAGGGCCTTTTCCTTCTTGTGCTCCAGCACGGCGACGTTGCGCGGCTTGGTGTCGTTGAGCCGCAGCTGCGGCGCTTCGGTCTCGAGCGCGGCCACCAGGCGTGGAAAAGCTTTTTCCGCCGGCGCCAGCTCGGCGGCGTAGCGCAGCGCGTCGTAGGCGAAGGGCAGGTCCGCCTTCTCGCCCAGCCAGGCGCTGATGCCGTCCGCCGCGGCGCCCCAGGCCCTGGAGGCCGACGGGCGGCGGGGGGCGATGGCCGAGATGTTGCGCAGCCGGCCCTGGGCCGCGACATAGTGCGGGTTCGTAGGGTCGGTAGCCAGCAGCTCTTCGAGCTTCTGCAGCGCGTCGGCGTACTGGGCGCGCTGCACCAGGCGCGCGAAGGCGCCCTTCAGGTCGGACGCGGAGCCGGCCATTTTGCGGCGGGCCTCTTCTATCATGTTCTTGGCGGTGGTCTGCTTGGGGTCGGCCCGCAGCACCATGTTCCACTGCTCGATGGCCTTGGAGTATTCCCCGGCCACGTAATGGGCGAAGGCCTTGTCGTAATAGGCCTTGAGGTCGAAATTTTCCGGGGCGGGCTGGGCCAGGGCGGCGAGCACGGAGAAGGCGGCGAGCGCCGCGGCTAGAAGAAGTGTTTTCATGATTTGGTTTCCTGTGGCTGGGCCTGGCGCATGATGATCATCTCTATGCGCCGGTTCCTGGCGCGGTTCTCTTCGGTATCGTTCGGGGCGGCCGGGCGGAACTCCCCGTAGCCGAAAGCCGTCAGGCGCCCGGGGTTTACGCCCTTGGACGCGAGGTAATCGATAACGGAGAAAGCGCGCATGATGGACAGCTCCCTGTTGGAGGCGAACTTCCTGCCGAGCATGCGGGCAGAGTCCGTATGGCCCTCCACCACCACGCTGTTCTCCATCTTCAGCAGGCTGTCGGCTACCGGGTCCAGCACCGACATCGCGGTGCGCTTGAGCCTGGCCGAGCCGGAGTCGAAGAGCACCGGCGAAGCGAAGGTCAGCTTTATGCGCGAGGTGCTGAACTCCAGTCCCAGGCTGCCCTCCTTGATCTGCTCCTTGAGGTCCTCTTCCACCTTGCTGGCCGCGTCCAGCTCCTTGATCTTCTGGTCGGCGTGCTTGATGCCCAGTTCTTTCTGCATCTGGGCCAGCGCCTTCTCGTATTCGGAGCCTTTCATGTTGTAGGCGAAGCCGTACAGGGCGAGGAACAGGATGACCATGCAGGTCATCAGGTCCGCGTAAGGGACCATCCAGAGCTGGGAGTTGTCTTTCTTTTCGCTCATTCTCGCGGTACTATGATCTCTATCCTGCGGTTTTTTGCGCGGCCTTCGGCCGTGTCGTTGGGGGCGGCCGGCCGGTGCTCGCCATAGGCCGCGGCTATCATGCGCTCCTGGGGGACCGAGTACCGGGCGGCCAGCAGGTCCACCACGGCGTTGGCGCGGGCCGCCGAAAGTTCCCAGTTGGTGCCGTAGTCGCCGGACTTGATGGGCACGGCGTCGGTGTGGCCTTCCACTATCACGTCGTTGGGCAGCGTGTTGAGCACCTCGGCCACCGGCCCCAGCACCTCGGCGGAAGAGCCGCCCAGCTCCGCCTTGCCCGAGCGGAAGAGCACCGGCGCGGCGATGTTGATCTTGATCTGTTTGGCGGTGATCTGCACCTCCGCCATGTCCTTCATGCCCGCCCTGAGCAGGTCCTCGGCCAGCTTGCGCGCCAGGTCCTCCTCCGTGAACTTCTTGACCACGTCCTCGGCCCGCTTTTCCTTCTGCTGCTGCGCGTTGTCCTTGTCGAAACCCTGCAGGAACTCCGTGTTGGAGGCCAGGTCGGGGCGGACGGTGAAGACGTAGAGGATCAGGAAGAACAGCATGAGGTTGGTCATGATATCCGCGAGCACGACGAGCCAGAGCGGGTTGTCGCCCACTTTATGGCTGGAATATCTTTCTATGAAGAACTTCATGCGGTGCGCCTCTGGAAACGGCCGCGGGCTTTACGCGCCCGTCTTGGCCTTGCGCCTCAGCGCCAGCGACAGGTAGCCCTCGAGCTTCTTGGAGACCAGCCAGGGCACGTCCCCGTCGTAGATGGAGAGCACGCCCTTGGCGATGATCTCCCGGCTGAGGATGTCCTCGTCGGAATAGTAGCCCAGCTTGCTGGCGATGGGCAGGAACAGGAAGTTGGCCGAGAAGATGCCGTAGAAGGAGGCGGTCATGGCGATGGCCATCGACGAGCCCATCTTCGACGGATCCTGGATATTCCTGAGCACCTGCACGACGCCGATCAGGGTGCCGAGCAGGCCGAAGATGGGGGCGAACGTGCCGGCCGAATTGAAGATGTTGGTCTGCTGCTGGTGGCGCAGGCGGGTGGTGTTGATGTCGTTCTCCATGCGCTCGAGCAGGATGTGGCTGTCCACGCCGTCGAGCATCATCTGGCAGGCGTCGGTCAGGAACGGGTGCGGCGAGGTGCGCAGCTCGCCGGCGATGGCGTCTATGCCGCTCTTCTTGCCGATCTCGGCGTAGCGCACGATGGCGCGGATGAGTTCGTGTATGGGCGGGCGCTTGGGGGGAAAGATCACCATCTTCACCGAGGACTTCAGCCATTTAAGCGAGGCCCAGGGGTAGGCGATCATCACCGAGCCGGCCGTGCCGCCGAAGATCAGGATGATAGCCTCCCAGTTGAGCAGGAACTTGAGCATGCCGCCGGTGGAGAGCACGAAGATTATGACGCCCAACCCGGTCAGGCCTCCAAGGAATGTCATCAGGTCCATAATAGTTTACCTCGGTGTCAGGGCTTCGCGGGCGACGCCGGAGCAGGTCTGGGGGCGGCGGCGGGCGGGACCGGCGCGGGTTTTGCGCCGGGCGCGGGGGCGGCGCCGGCGGGCTTGGCCGCCGCCGGGGCGGCCGCGGGCCTCGGGGCCGGCGCGCCGCGGCCCTTGAGCGTTACCAGGCCCTCTTTGATCAATTGGCGCAGGGTCTCTACCACCTTGGCCCTGTCGCCCTTGTAGGCTTCGGCCGGCAGGTCGCGCGTGAGCTCCAGCTCCTGCTTGAAGCGCTCCTGCATGCCCCCGGCCAGCTTGGCCAGGAAGGCGGCGGCGTGCGGGGAACCCTTGAGGGCCGCCGCCAGCACGCGCACCGGCAGCCTGCGGGCCAGCGTCTGCGCGTGGGCCGCTTCCAGGTCCTGGATGTTGGCCAGGCGCACCACGGAGGCGTTGAGTTTCTTGCCCATCACGGGGTCGAGGCGGGCGAAGGCCGCCAGGGCCTTCTCCTGCACGGTTTCGTCCAGGCCGCTGATTATGCCTACGGCCTTGTCCTCGCCGCCCACCACGTAGTCCAGCGCCGCCTGGACCTCGGCTTCGAGCGAGCGGATGCGCGCCTCCGGCATCAGGGTCACCTTGGGCAGCTGGGCCAGCGCGTCGGCGCTCTTCGGGTAGAGGGTTTCGGCCAGCCTGGCCGCCACGTCGCCGGGGGCGTAGCTGAGCACTATGGTCAGGTCCTCGGTAGAGCGCGTCTTCATGATGAAGGCCAGGCTGGAGAGGTGACCGGCGGTCAGGAACCAGAACGGGGGTTTGCGGCCGTCGGCGGGCTGGGCCGCCTGGGCTTCCTGCGCGCCCTTGACCTGCTCGCGGGCTTCGGGCTCGTCGCGGCGTTCGCCGCGCTCGGCGCGCTCGCCGCCGGCGGCGGCCGCCGCAGCGTGGGCGCTGAAGGCCTCCACGAAGGCGCCGGCGCTGCGCGACAGCGGCGCGAGGAATTTGAAAACGGTCAGGAAGGCCAGGATGGCCACCACTACTATCCAGGTCAGGCTCCAGAGGTTGGGGGGGAGGAAAAGGTCGGCGAAGGTCAGCGGGCGGACCTTGCGGAAATCCATGCGCTCGAGTGTTATCAGGTCCTGCCTGTCGGCGGGCAGGCCCAGCAGGCCGCCGGCCAGCTTGCGGGCCAGCTGCGCGTCCTCCTCGGAAACGGACTTGTCGAGTATCAGGCTGGCCGAGATCTCCTTGACCATCGTGAGGCTGCTCGAGAGCGAGGCCTCTCCCATCTTTTCCTGGCGCGGGATGCCGGGCAGGATCTCCCTGGCCTTCTTGTCCTGTTCCTGCAGCTCGGCGGAGATCATCACTATGATGTCCTCCGTGCCCAGCGCCTCCGAGAGCACCATCCTCACGCGCTTCTCCAGCGAGTTCTCCAGCGCGAGCTTGGCCTCTATGGACGACCGGCTGGCGGTCTGGGCCGCGAGCGGCGCCGCGGACAGGATGAATTGTGAGGCCGCCAGGGCGGCAAACAGGAAATATTTAATCATTAAGGTCCCCCGCATTTATATGCGTATTAACTGATTATATTATAGTGCGGGCGGCAGGCACAAGGAAAACCACAGGGCGGGCGGAGGCCGGCCGGGCTGTAACAAATCTGTCATTGAAATGGTTTATCATTAGTGTATACTATAATGTCGGCGAACGGGCGTTTTGGGCCCGTCTGCCAATTTGCCATATGAAAATGCGGGCATATTTCGTGAGCACTGCGGCGGCGGCCCTGATGGTCGTCCGCCTCGCCGCGCCCGCCGGGGCCGCGGGGGCCGGCACCACCGCCGCCAATTTCCTGAAGATCCCCGTGGCCGCGCTGCCTACCGGCATGGGCGAGGCCTACACGGCCATGGTCGGCCCCGACTCCATCCTCTACAACCCCGCCGGCCTTGGGCTGATGAGCTACTCCGCTTTTTCGGGCGCGCATAACCAGTACCTTATCGGGGTGAAACAGGAGTACCTCGCCGTGGCCTGGCGCTTCCCGTTCGCCACCGTGGGAGCGGCGTTCTCCTCGCTGTCGAGCGGCGACATCGACGCCTACGACGAGAACGACATGCCCATAGGCAAGACCTCCACCGGCCACAGGCTGATGGTCCTGTCCGTGGCCCAGAGCTGGCCCCATTTTAAAAAGGACGCGGGGCGCCTGGACCCGATGCTGATCAACCCGCCCTGGAGCAGGATCGAGCCGGTCACCGACTACCGCCCCAAGGTCTACCGCCTCTCCGCCGGCGCCAGCGTTAAGAAGATAGACGAAAAACTCGCCGGGGAAACCTCGGGCACCTACGCTTTCGACGCCGGGCTGACGCTGGTGCTGCCGCGGCATTTCCAGGTGGGCGCTTCCGCCCTCAACCTGGGCGGGGGGCAGAAATTCGCGGAGGTCACCTCCGGCCTGCCAGCGTCGCTGCGCTTCGGCGTGGCCAAGGATTTCCGCACCGTCAACGACATCATGATCTTCACGGTGGCTTCCGACATGGTCAAATTTTCGGACCAGGACTACATTTCCCTCACCGGCCTCGAGATCGACGTGATGAAGACCTTCCAGCTGCGCCTGGGCTACCGCAACAACAAGGACGCCGGCTCCAAGCTGTCGGGCGGCTTCGGCATGAACTTCGACCGGATGGCGGACAAGAACAGCCTGGTGCGGGGGGCCCGCGTGGACTACTCCTACGTGGACTACGGCAGCCTGGGCGCCACCCACCGCCTGGGAGTACAGTTCGTCTGGTAGGCCGCGCTCCCCGCGCGGCGCGGCGGCTTAAAATCCCCGCGATATTTGTATAATTTAAACGTGGATATCGAAAAATATATTAGAGAACGGGCCGCCGCGGTCAACAAGGCCCTGCCCGCTTTCGTCCTCGGGCTGAAGGGGGCGCAGCCCCGCCTGGCCGAAGCCATGGTCTATTCGCTGGCCGCCGGCGGCAAGCGCCTGCGCCCGGTGCTGATGGGCGCCGCCTACGAGATGTTCGGCGGCCGGGCCCGCGACATCCTGCCCGCGGCCTGCGCGCTGGAGCTGGTGCACACCTATTCACTCGTGCACGACGACCTGCCCGCCATGGACGACGACGACCTGCGCCGCGGCCGCCCCACCAGCCACAAGGTATACGGCGAGGCGCTGGCCATCCTGGCCGGCGACGCGCTGCTGACCGACGCTTTCACCGTGCTGCTTTCCTCCAAATATCCCGCCCGCGTGAAGCCGGCCCACGTGCTGCGCGCCGCGGCCGTTCTCTCGGCGCGCGCCGGGGCCCGCGGCATGGTGTCCGGCCAGGCCGCCGACCTGCAGGCTGAAGGTTTCCTGCGGGGGCGGCTGACGCCCTCCCGCCGCGCCGCCGGCCGGAAGCTGCTGGCCTACATACACCTGCACAAGACCGCGGACCTGATCACGGCCGCCGTGGAGATGGGCGCCGCGCTGGCCGGAGCGCCGGAAAAAGATTTCAGGGCGGTGTCCGCGTTCGGCCGGGAGCTGGGGCTCTGCTTCCAGGTGGCCGACGACGTGCTGGACGTGGCGGGGGACAAGAAGAAACTGGGCAAGAGCGGCAGCGACGCGCGCAACAACAAGCTCACCTACGCCTCGCTGCTGGGCGTGGAACAGGCGCGGCTCGAGGGCGAGGCCCTGCTGCGGCGCTCGCTGGCCAGGTTGCGCGGGGTGCGCGGCGCCGCGGCGCCCAAGGCGGCCCTGGCCGGCATAGCCGATTTCGTCTACAGGCGGGAAAATTAATGGCATTGCTGAAAAATATCAGGGGCTCCGAAGACATCAAGAAACTGAACATGGCGGACCTGCCGCGCCTGGCGGCCGAGGTGCGCAAACTCATCGTGGAGGGGGTAAGCCGCACCGGCGGTCACCTGGCCAGCAGCCTGGGCTCGACCGACCTGATCCTCGCGCTCCACTACGTCTTCGACACGCCCCGCGACCGCCTGGTCTTCGACACCGGGCACCAGGCCTACGCGCACAAGATCCTGACCGGCCGCGCCGATAAATTCCACACCATACGCACCAAAGGGGGCCTCTCCGGTTTCCTCAAGCGCTACGAGTCCGAGTACGACGCCTTCGGCGCCGGCCACGCCTCCACGGCCTTGTCGGCCGCGGCGGGCATGGCCGCCGCGCGCGACCAGGCCGGGACTTCGCACCGCGTGGTGGCGGTGGTGGCCGACGGCGCGATGACCGGCGGCATGGCCTGGGAGGCCATGCAGAACGTCGGCCAGCTGGGCACGGACCTGCTGGTGGTGCTCAACGACAACCAGATGTTCATCTCGCAGCGCGTAGGGCGCCTTGGAACTATCCTCACCAAGCTGCTCACGCTGGGCACGGTGCAGAACGCCGAGCGCAAGTTCGAGCTGTTCCTCAACCGCTTCGAGTTCTGGGGCAAGAAGATCCTCCGCGTGGCCAAGCGCGCCAGGGTGATGTTCTTTCCCGGCATGATCTTCGAGGAGATGGGCTTTCATTATTACGGCCCTGTGGACGGCCACAACATCGAGGAGCTCGTAGAGGTGCTCGGCTACGTCAAGAAGCTCAAAGGGCCCGTGCTGCTGCACGTGGTGACCAAGAAGGGCCGCGGCTACGAGCCGGCCGAGGACGCCCCCACCCATTTCCACGGCACGCCCAAGTTCGACATCGAGACCGGCGAGCTGGTGCGCAAGGGCGCCGCCGGCGGCGCGCCCACTTTCACCGCCGTATTCGGCGACACGCTGGTGCGCCTGGCCAGGAAAGATCCCCGGATCTGCGCCATCACGGCCGCCATGCCCGAGGGCACCGGCCTCGACAAGTTCCGCGACGCCTTCCCGCGCCGGTATTACGACGTGGGCATCGCCGAGGAGCACGCCGTCACTTTCGCGGCCGGCCTTGCCGCCGACGGCGCCCGCCCGGTGGTCGCGGTCTACTCCTCTTTCATGCAGCGCTCCTACGACCAGGTGCAGCACGACGTCTCCCTGCAGCGGCTGCCGGTGGTCATCGCCATGGACCGCGCCGGCATAGTGGGGGAGGACGGGCCCACGCACCACGGCGTTTTCGACATGGCCATCTTCCGCACGCTGCCCGACGTGGTGGCTATGGCCCCGGCCGACGAGAACGAGCTGCAGCACATGCTGGCCACGGCTTTCGCCTGCGGCCGGCCCGCGCTGCTGCGCTATCCCCGCGGCCGCGGCTACGGCGTGCCCATGGACCCCGAGCCGGCGCCGCTGCCGCTGGGCAGGGGGCGCGTGCTCTCGCGCGGCCGCGACCTGAATTTCCTGGCCATCGGCAACCGGGTGCACCCGGCGCTGGAGGCCGCCAGCCTGCTGAAGGCCTCCGGCATCGACGCCGGCGTGGCCGACATGCGCTTCATAAAGCCGCTCGACGAAGAGTTGGTGCGGGAACTGGCCGCGGCCGGCCCGCTGGTGACGGTCGAGGACGGCGCGCTGACCGGCGGTTTCGGCTCGGCCGTGCTGGAATTCCTCAACGCCGAAGACATCCCGGCCCGGTTGCTGCGCCTCGGCATCGCCGACGCCTACGTGGAGCAGGGCAGGCCCGAGGAACTTTACGCCGACATCGGAATTTCGCCCGAGCGCATGGCCGCCGCCGCGGCGGCCTGGCTGGGCGCGCGCGCGGGCGGAGCCCGCGCTTAAGATCCGCAACACAACGCAACAAGGAGCAACCGTGAACAAGAAAATCAAAGTCAGCAAGGAAGTTTTAGCGCTTCGCAGGGCCAAGGCCTACAGGAAGGCCTACCTGGACCAGGAATTTCTCAGCAGCGACGCGATGCGCCCGGTGCGCCTGCAGCTGGAGCTGCAGAAGCCGGAGATGACGCTGGCCGAGCACGGCGTGAAATCCACCGTCGTGGTCTTCGGCAGCGCCCGCATCTGGGACAAGCCGCAGTCGGAGGACCGCGCGGCCGAAGTCCGCGCGATGCTGCGCAAGGACCCGAAGAACCCCATCCTCAAGAGCAAGGTGGCTTCGGTGGAAGGGCTTAAGAAGTCCGTCAAGTATTACGACGTGGCCCGCGACTTCGGGCGCCTGGTCTCCCAGGCGGACGTGTTCAAGGACCGCAAGCTCGTAGTCGTCACCGGCGGCGGCCCCGGCATCATGGAGGCCGCCAACCGCGGCGCGCACGACGCCGGCGCCAAGAACATCGGCCTCAACATCACCCTGGACATGGAGCAGGGCCCCAACCCTTACATCTCCCCCGAGTTCTGCTTCCGCTTCCATTACTTCGCCATCCGCAAGATGCACTTCGTCATGCGGGCCCGCGCGCTGGTGGCTTTCCCCGGCGGCTTCGGCACGATGGACGAGCTGTTCGAGGTGCTGACGCTGGTGCAGACCGGCAAGAAGACCCGCCTGCCCATCATCCTCGTCGGCAAGGACTACTGGACGGACGTGATCAACTTCCCCAATATGGCCAAGTGGGGCTATATCGCCAAGGAAGACCTCAAACTGTTCAGGTACGCCGAGACCGGCGCGGAGATCCTCAAGCACATACAGGACTTCTACAAGACCTACCCGCTGGCTAACGGGAAATAATGGCCACGACAGGACGGACAGCGGCCGCGCTCTGGGCGGCATTAGCCGCCGCCGCGGCGCTGGCCGCCGCCGTCCTCGTCTCTTTCTTTCCGCCTCCCGCCACCTTCGCTCTTGTCTACCCTCCGGACAACCCGCACGTGCGGCCGGGCCGTTTCACCGTGCCCGCCTGCAACGGCCTGCAGTGCCGCCTCTGCCCCTACGAGTGCTTTCTGCCCGAAGGCGCCCTCGGGCGCTGCAAGGTCAGGATCAACTACGGGGGCCGGATAAAGACGCTGGTTTACCCCAGGCCCGCCGCGGCCAAGAAATAATATGCGCCTGAAAGCCGTCCTGTCCGCCGCGCTGCTCCTCCTGGCCCGCGCCGGCGCCGGGGGGCGCGAGCCCGCCGTGGCGGGCCGCTTCTACCCGGCCGACCCGGCGGCGCTCGCCGCGGCCGTGGACAGCTACCTGGCCGCAGGAAAAGCCGCCGGGCCGGAGGCGGAGATCGCGGCCGTGCTGGCGCCGCACGCCGGGTACGAGTATTCCGGCCGCCTGGCCGGCCTCGCTTACAAATTTATCGCCGACCGCTACGACACCGTGGTCATACTGGCCACCGGGCATACCAAAGAAGTGCGCGGAGCGGCCCTGCTGGCCTCCGACGCCTACGTAACGCCGCTGGGCAGGGTGGAGCCCGACCGGGCCCTGGCTGCCGCGCTGGTTAAAGCCAGCCCGCTCTTCGAGGACAGGCCCGCGGCCCACGCGGCCGAGCACGCCGTGGAGGTGCAGCTGCCTTTTCTGCAGCGCCGGCTTAAGAAACCTTTTAAACTGCTGGCCGCCACACTGAACGCCGCCGGTCCCGCGGAGCGCGCCGAGATCGGCGCCGCGCTGGCCGCCGCGCTTAAAGGTAAAAAAGCGCTGCTGGTGATCTCGGCGGACCTCTCGCATTACCCGTCCAGGGCCGACGCCGCGGCTTCCGACGGCGCGCTGCGCCTGGCCCTTGAGGCCATGGACCCGGCGCTGCTGCGCGCCGCCGCGCAGTTCATAGCGCGAAAAAAGATCCCCGGGCTGGACACCTGCGCCTGCGGCGAGGCGGCCATAGAAGCCGGCCTCATCGCCGCGCGCCTGCTGGGGGCCGGGTCTTTCCTGACCCTGGCCGCGTCCGACTCTTACGCCGAAAACCCCGCCGGGGATCCCGGCCGCGTGGTAGGGTATCTCTCCGGGTTTTTCCTGAAAGCCGGCAAGCCGGCCAGTCTGGCGCTTTCAAAAGCGCAGAAAGGCGCCCTGCTCCGCGAGGCCAGGCGCGCGCTGGAACTGCATTTCGCCGGAGAGAAGCCTCCCGTCGGGCTGGAGACGGATCCCCGCCTGAACCTGCCGGGGGCGGCTTTCGTTACGCTGCTGCGTGACGGGGCGCTGCGGGGCTGCGTGGGCACGGTCCGGCCGGCCCTGACGCTGGCGGACGCCGTGCGCTACGGGTCCCTCGGCGCGGCTTTCGAGGACGGCCGCTTCAAGCCGCTGCGCGAGGAAGAACTGGCCGGGGTCAGGCTGGAGATCTCCGTGCTGTCGCCCCTCCAGCCGGCGCAGGCGGACGCTATCAAGCCCGGCTTAGGGGTTTTCATCGAGCGGAGCGGCCGGAGCGGCCTCTTCCTGCCGCAGGTCTGGGAACAGATCCCGGCCAAAGAGGATTTTATGGGTGAGCTCTGTGCCCAGAAAGCCGGGCTGCCTCGCGACTGCTGGCAGCAGGCCGGTACGGCCTTATATTCTTTTACGGTAGACTCTTTCGAGGAGGATAAACGGCGGTGAAAGCTCCGTTCACGACAAAACCCGCGGCCGGGAGCGGCAACACGCCTGCCGCCGCGGCGGTCTTCGCCCTGCTGGTCTTCGCGCCCGCGCTGTTCTTCGCCTCGGTCATAGCGGGCAGGGAGATCAGCAGATTCTACGCGCTGGCCTGGGCGCTTTTCGCGGGGGGAACGGCCTTCGCCATCGCCTACACCGGCCGCGTTTCCTCCTGGCGCAGGCTGTTCTTCTCGGTTTCGGCGCTGGCCTTCCTGGTGCATTTCAAGCTCGGCCTGCTCTCCAAGGCGCTGGCGCCTTCCTGCCTTGCCGACGCCCCCTTCTGCCATATCGCGCTGGCGCCTTATTTCCTGAATTACCTGCGCCAACAGTACCAGGCGCTGGTCAGCGGCGGCTGGGCGCTGTGGGGGCCGCTGTCGCTGGGCGCGCTCTGGCTGTTCGTCACGCTGGCCCTGGGCCGGGCCTGGTGCTCGTGGGCCTGCTTCTACGGAGGCATCGACGACGGGCTCAGCGCCTTGCCCAAAAAACCGCTGCTGAAAATAGACGGCTGGGCGCTGAAGGTGCGGGACCTGCCGGCGGCGCTGTTGATCTTCCTGCTGCTGGTGTCGCTGGGCTACGCGCTGCCGGTCTATTGTTTGTGGCTCTGCCCCTTCAAGCTCACCGGTTCCTTTCTCGACGGGCAGGGCTGGCTGAGGACCGCCCAGTACGCCCTGATGCTGGCCGCCCTGGCGGCGCTCGTGATAGCGCCGCTGCTGACCCGCAAGCGCTTCTTCTGCTCCTTCCTCTGCCCTTTCGCGGCCTGGCAGGCTTTCTGGGGCAGGCTGAACCCGTTCCGCCTGTCGGCCGCGGCCGACTGCAGCGGCTGCCGGAGCTGCGTGGCCGCCTGCCCGATGACGGCTATCAAGTGCGCGCCCGGCGGCAAGGCCGAGATACTTGCCTACTGCAACCTTTGCGGGCAGTGTCTGGGGGCCTGCCCGAAAAGGGGGCTGCGCTACACGGTATTCGGCCTGGACCTGCCGGCGGCCGGCGGCGCTTTCGGCGCGCTGTTCTCTGTGAAATATTTCTATGTCTTTTCCGCGCTCACGCTGGGGGCCGCTTTCTCGTCGTTATGGGCCCCGGCCGCGCTGCGGGACTTGGTTAAACTTATCTGGGGTTAGGAGGAAAAATGAAAGACGGTAAATGGCTGGAGCCGCGCTATACCAGCAAGGAGATCTTCGAGAAGGACTACGCCAAGCTGGACCTGTCCGGGATGGACGTGAAATGCCCCGGCTGCAAGGATTCCGTGACCCTCAACCGGAAGAATAACTTTGCCAAGGCGGCGGGCTGGTGCAAGCGCTGCAACAGGGCCGTTAACATCTAACGGTGCCAGCCCTCCTCTCCGAAGGTTTCCTGCTGGGCCTGTCCACGGGCTTCTACTGCCTGGCCTCCTGCCTGCCGCTGCTGGCGCCCTATTTGCTGGCTGAAGGCAGCAGCGCCTGGAAGTTCAACTTTGGTATTTTCCTGCAGTTCCTGGCCGGCCGTTTCGCGGCCTATATGCTGTTCGCCCTGCTGGCCTCGCTGGCCGGCCAGGCCGGCCGCTACGCCCTGCCGGCCTGGGCGCTGCCGCTGTGCATGGCCGGCTGCGGCTTGCTCATGGTATTCCTGGCCGCCGCCAGGGTGCGGGGGGAAGCGGCCCCCTGCCTGCTGAAGCGGGATATTAACCCGTACTTCAAGCGCCTGCCGCTGGCCCTGGGTTTCCTGACCGGCATCAATATCTGCCCGCCTTTCGCGGCCGGCTTCATCCGCCTGCTGGAACTGGCCGACATCATGAAGGGCTTCTCCTACTTCGGCGGCTTCTTCGTCGCCACCTCCCTGTTCATCTCCCCGGTGCTTCTGGGTACCCCTTGGATAGGCCGCCGCGCCAACGAGATCGGCCGCCTGACCCTGCTGCTGGCCGGCTTGTGGTACCTGGCGCTGGGCCTGAATGGTTTAATAGCCTTGTATTGATATTTGTCATAGGCCCTATAGCCCATATAGAAGTGGGCCTTTTGGTCTTGATAAATTTGCTTTTCAGGCCTATAATTTATACATTGATAATAGTCAACAGCGCAGCGGAGGCTTCTAACATGCGGAATACGCTTTTCATCTTTGTCCTGCTGGCCGTCAGCGCCTGCCCCGCGGCAGCGGCCGATAACCTCAACGTCTCCTACGAGCAGCTGCTGCGCGAGATCACCACCCCGCCGGCTTCCGCCTCGGCTCCCGAAGCCAAAGCCGCTTTCGCGGCACAGGCCGAGGGCCGCTACTGGGTGACCATAAAAGCCTCCGACAAACGCGAGCGCACCGCGCTGCTCGAAGCCGGTTTCGACATCGTGGAAGTAGAGAAGGACCGCGTGTCCGGCATCGCCGGCCCCGAACTGGACGGCCTGCTCTCCTCCAAATCCGTCACCGTGCTCGGCAAGACCCCGCTCGCCGCTTACGCCTCCTCCTTCACCAAGGATTTCCCGTCGCAGGACGCGATCTACCACAACTACCAGGAGACCACCGACCTGCTGCGCAGTCTGGCCGCCGCCAATTCCGACATAGCCTCGCTCTTCTCCATCGGCAAATCCGTGGAGGGCCGCGATATCTGGTGCCTGCGCATCAACTCCGGCGCCAAGGGGGAAACGCCCAGTTCCAAGCCGGGCGCCTTTTTCCTGGGCAACATACACGCCCGCGAGCACCTGGCCAACGAAGTGCCGCTGCTGTTCGCCGCCTGGCTGCTTGAGCACCGCAACGACGCCGAGGCTAAAAAATATATTTCCTCGCTGGATATCTACGTGGTCCCGATGGGCAACCCCGACGGCGCCGAGTACGACATCAAGACCGGCAACTACCAGTATTACCGCAAGAACATGGCCAAGAACGCCGGCGGTTCCCGCGGCGTGGACCTGAACCGCAATTTCGACTCTTGGTGGTGCGAGGCCGGCGCCTCCAGCTATCCCGGCGCGGACACCTACTGCGGCCCCCGGGCCTTCTCCGAGCCGGAGAGCCAGCACATCAAGCGCTTCATGGAGACCCGCCGCAACATCCGGACGCATATCAGCTACCACACCTACGGCAGCCTAATCCTGTACCCCTGGGGCGGCAGCGACGATAACGTGCCCGACGAGCGCGACCGCAAAGTCTTTATAAAGGCCGGCGACGCGATGGGTAAACTGACCGGCTACTACTCCCAGAAGTCCAGCGACATGTACGTGGCCACCGGCGACAGCGCCGACTGGGCCTACGCCGCCACCGGCGCCTTCGCCTTCACCTTCGAGCTGGAGGGCCGCGGCTTCTATCCCGGCTCGGCCATCGTCAAGACTTCGGTGGAGAAGAACGTGAAGGCCGGGCTCTACCTGCTGAGCATTACCGACAATCCGTATAAAGTGATCTGAAATAGGCGCCCCCGAAAGGCCCGGTTCACGCCGGGCCTTTTCATTTTACGGGGTTTGACCGACGGGGGAGATATAAGATAGGATTTTTTCAGCGATGATAACCTACCGCTTCCTCAAGCGTCCCGACGCGAAAACCAGGGCCCAGCTGATAGAGATCTACCGCGAGCAGGGCTGGTGGTCCAGGGGCGACAAGCCCGCCCTGCTGGGCGGCATCCTCAGGGGGAGCCGCCTCTTCCTGGCGGCCTTCGAAGGCGGCCGGGCGGTGGGCATGGCCAGGGCGATCGACGCCCATTCCCGCGAAGCCTATATCCACGACGTGGCGGTGCTTAAAGCCACCCGCGGCCGCGACATCGGCTCGCAGCTGGTGCGCCGGCTGGTGAAGCGCCTGCGGGCGGGCGGGATCAAGTGGGTGGGGCTGATAGCCAGCTCCGGTTCGGCGCCTTTCTACCGCTCCCTCGGTTTCCGCTCGCCGCCGGACGCCGAAGCCATGATGCTGGGCGGCCCCCATGCTTAAGAAGATCACCCCCGGCGACTACGCCCGGCTGAAACCCTACTTCGACGCTCAGCTCTACCCGCTCTGCCCCTACTCGCTGGCCTCGATGATAATCTGGAGCGGCTGCGTGCACGAGGCCTTCTGGCGCGAGGAGAACGGCACACTCTTCCTTTCCGAGATAGATATCGGGGAGCCCAAACAGGGGCGCCTGCTGCTGCCCATATTGCGCCCCTTCCGCTACCCCACGCCCAAGGAGTTGGCGGACTCGGCCCGCGCGCTGGGCTTTGGGGAGTATCACTATGTGCCGCAGGATTACGTGGAGATCATCGGCCCCGAAAGCATAGCCGCTTATTTCACCGTCACCGAGGAGAGCGGTTACGGGGATTATATCTACAACGCCGCCGACATGGCGCACCTTAAAGGCCACAAGTACTCGCGCAAGCGCAACATGATAGCCCAGTTCTGCAAGGCCGCCGGCCCCGGCGTCAAGGTGCACCCGCTGCAGGGCGCCTGGCTGGAGAAATGCCTGCGGGTCTTCGACGACTGGCAGACGCGCCAGGGCGGCCCGGTGATCGCCGATATCCCCAACTGCGAGCGCAAGGCCATCGTGAACGGCCTGACGCATTTCAGGGAGCTGGGGATGAGCGGCGTGGCGGTGGAGGCCGGCGGCCGCGTGGCCGGCTTCGCTTTCGGGTCGCGCCTGACGGCCGACACCTGGACGCTCAATTTTGAAAAGGCCGACGCGGCGGTGAAGGGGCTGTACCAGTTCCTCGACAGCGAGGCGGCCAAGGCCGTGCCGGCGGAGTACCGGTTCATCAACAAAGAGAACGACCTGGGCCTGCCGGGGCTCAGGAAGGCCAAGGAGTCGTATTACCCGGCGCGTTTAGTGAAGTCCTACATTCTGGGTCTGAAAGCCTGAGCGCAGCGCCCGGGCCAGGGGGGGAACATGCATACCGAAGAGAAGAACGGTCTTAAGCTGCTGCGCTTCGACGCTTTCAAGGGCCTGGCTGGCCTGGATTGCGCCGTGGCGACGCGCCAGGGCGGCGTCAGCCCCGGTCCCTACGCGGGGCTGAACCTGGGGGCCGGCACCGGCGACAAGATAGAGAACGTGGAAGAGAACCTGGCGCTGCTCTGCGCGGCGCTGGGGGCCGAACCGGCCCGCCTGGGCCGCATGCGCCAGCGCCACACGGCCAACGTGGCCGTGATCGAGTCCGGCGGCGGAACGCCTCCGGACAATACCGACGCGCTGGTCACGTCCGCGCCCGGCGTGCCGCTGCTGGCCCTCTCGGCCGACTGCGCGCTCACCGTCTTCTACGACCCGGCCCATAAGGCGCTGGCCGTGGTACACAGCGGCTGGCGCGGGGCGCTGCTCGACGTCTACGGGGCCACGCTGGCCGCCATGCGGCTGCGCTACGGCACGCGTCCGGCCGACGTTGTGGCGGGCGTTTCTCCCATGATCTCGGCCGCGCATTACCCGGTAAAGGAAGATTTCCTGGAAAAACTGCAGACCTTCTACCCCGGCGGCGCCGACAAGCATTTCCTCACGCTGAGGGAAGGGCGGCATTTTTTCAATTTGAGGGAATTGCTGCGGCTGCGGCTGGAGGCGCTGGGCGTGGGCAAGTACGAGTTCATGCACCTGTGCACCTACGCCGAGAAGGAAATGTTCTATTCGTGGCGGCGCGACGGGGAGAAGACCGGCAGGTTCGGCCTGCTGGCCCTGCTCACTTGAGCATGTCCCAGGCTATCTTGGCCAGCAGCGCGGCCGAGACGCTGAGCAGCATGGGCCTTATCACCCACCCGCCGCGCTTGAGCGCCACGTGCGCCCCGGCATAATTGCCGGCCATGCCCGCCAGGCCCATGGCCAGGCCTAATTTTATATCCACGGCGCCCAGCCACAGGAAGGCGGCCAGCGCCGCCAGGTTGGAGACCAAATTGAGCAGTTTGGCCAGCGCCGTGGCGCGCAGCAGGTCGTAGCCGCAGAGCCGGGCGAAGCCCACCGCCAGGAAGGTGCCGGTACCCGGCCCCAGCAGCCCGTCGTAAAAACTCACCCCGAAGGCCAGCCCGCCCGAGCGCCGCAGGAGCGACGCCTCCGAGCGCGCCCGGCTGGTGTCGGCCAGGCCGAACTTCCGGCGCGCGGCCAGGAACACCGCGATCGGCGGGAGCAGCACTATCAGCAGGTAGCGTATGGCTTCTGGCGGCACCAGCGAGATCAGGCGCGCGCCCAGGTAGGAGCCGCCGGCGGCCAGCACGACCAGGATGAACAGGAAGTCCAGGCCGAAGCGGGCCTCTTTGATCATCTTGGCCGCCGCCACGGCCGTGCCCATGGACGAGGAGAGCTTGTTGGTGCCCAGCAGCAGCGCGGGGTTGAGCCCGAAGGCCAGGTAGGCCGGCAGGGTTATGAGGCCTCCTCCGCCGGCGATGGAATCCACGAAGCCGGCCAGGAAGACCAGCAGCGTGAGGGGCAGATAGGGTTGGGCGTGCAGCAGTTCCATGTTTAGCCGGCGGCCAGCGCCTCCAGGGCTATCCTGGTCCCGGCGGCCTCGGCGTCGAGGTCCGCGAGCAGGGCCGCGGGCACCTCCGCCGAGCCGGAGCGGCCGATCTCCTCGATCAGCAGGCAGACCTTCTGCAGGCGCTGGGCGCCTATGTTGCCGCTGCTGCCTTTAAGGGCGTGGGCGGCCTGGCGCAGCGCCTCGGCGTCGCGGGCCGCTGCGGCGGTCTTGATGGCTTCCAGCCGCCCGGGCAGGTCCTTTAAATAGGTGGCCGCCAATTCTGCCATGAAAGCTTTGTCTTCGGGGCCGGCCAGGTCCTTCAGCTCCGCAATAACGAAGGAGTTAAGCCGCGAGTCCCAGCGCTTGAGGGTCTCGGCCATGACCTCCAGCCGCACCGGCTTGGGGATATAGGCGTCCATGCCCGCCTCTATGCACTTCTCGCGGTCGCCCTGCAGGGCGTTGGCCGTCATGGCTACTATCGGGGTGCGGCGGCCTTCGGCCTCCAGCCGGCGTATCTCGGCGGTGGCCTGGAAGCCGTCCATCTCCGGCATCTGGCAGTCCATCAGGATCAGGTCGTAGTGCTGGCGCTTTACGGCGGCCACGGCTTCGAGCCCGTTGGCGGCCACGTCGGCCGCGTAGCCCAGCCGCTCGAGCTGGCGCAGGGCCACCTTCTGGTTCACCGCGTTGTCTTCGGCCACCAGCACGCGGAAATATTTATCGGCCTCCGGGGCGGCCTCCTCGGCGGGGGCGCGCCGCGCTTCGGCGGGCGCGGCCTCGCGGCCCTCCACGGCCGCGGCTACGGCCTCGAACAGCGACGAGGGCCGCAGGGGTTTGTGCACGCAGGCGGAGATGCCGCCGGCCGCCATTTCCTCTCCGGACAGGTCCTGGCCCAGCGAGGTCATCAGCACTTTGCGCGCCCGCGGTATGGCCGGGTCGCCCTCGATGGCGCGGGCCAGCTGCAGCCCGTCCATGCCCGGCATCTGCATGTCCGTGATGACGAGGTTAAAAGGTTTGCCGGCGGGAGCGCCACGCAGCGCCGCCAGGGCCGCGTCGGCGGAAGGCACGGCTTCGGACTCCACGCGCCAGGCCGCCAGGTGATGCGCCACGATCTCGCGGCTGGCGGCGTTGTCGTCCACTATCAGCGCCCGCACGCCGTCCAGGCTGCCGGGCTCGCGGCGGGGGGCCTTGGGCTCTCCCTTGGCGAAAGGCAGCGTGAACCAGAAAGTCGAGCCCCTGCCCGGCTCGCTCTCCAGCCCTATTTCGCCGCCCATCAGTTCCACGAGGCGCTTGGAGATGGAGAGGCCGAGGCCGGTGCCGCCGTACTTGCGCGTGGTGGAGGCGTCGGCCTGGGTGAAGGCCTGGAACAGCGAGGCCTGCGCCGCTTCGGGTACGCCTATGCCGGTGTCGCTCACGGCAAAGCGCAGCCGCGCCTCGCCGTCCCGGGCCTCCAGCGCCGAGACCCGCAGTATCACCTCGCCCCGCTCGGTGAACTTCATGGCGTTGCCCAGCAGGTTCAGCAGCACCTGCCGTACCCTGCCGGCGTCGCCGCGCAGGGCGGGGTATACGCCGGGCTCTATGAAATACTCGAATTCCAGGCCCTTGCCCTGGGCCCGCGGCGCCAGCAGGTCGGCCGTGCTCTCCACCGTCTCGCGCAGGTCGAAGTCCAGCGTCTCGATCTGCAGCTTGCCGGACTCGATCTTGGAAAAATCCAGTATGTCGTTGATGATGTCGAGCAGGGCCTCGCCGGCGGAGTTGACCGTCCTCACGTAGTCCTGCTGGCGGGGGGAGAGCTGCGTGTCGAGCAGCAGCCCGGTCATGCCGATGATGGCGTTCATGGGCGTGCGGATCTCGTGGCTCATGTTGGCCAGGAATTCGGACTTCATCCTGGCCAGTTCCACGGCGGCGTCCTTGGCTTTTTCCAGTTCGTGCTGGTTCAGCTTGGCCTCGGTGATATCCAGCTTTACCGCCACGAAATTGGTGATTCGGCCCTGCGGGTCCTTGACCGGCGAGATGGAGGCGCTCTCCCAGAAGAACTGGCCGTTCTTTTTGCGGTTCAGCAGTTCGCCGTGCCATTCTTTGCCTGCCAGCAGCGTGTCCCACAACTCTTTGAACACGCTCTTGTGCATTTTGCCGGAGTTTATTATTCGGGGGTTCTGGCCGATCAACTCGGCCTGGCTGTAGCCGGTGAGTTCAATGAATTTGGGGTTAACGTACTCTATGCGACCTTCCGGGTCCGTGATCAGGATGGAAGTGGGGCTGTTCTTCACGGCGGCCGAAAGCTTGCGCATTTCCTGCTGGGATTTCTTGCGGGTGGTGATATCCATCGCCACCCCCAGGAAACCAATCGTCATGCCGTTGACGTCCCTGAGCGGGGTCACGGTGAGCTCTACCGGGAACAGGGTTCCGTCCTTGCGCCGGTAAGTCCACTCACGGTTCTCTATGCTGCCGCCTTTGGCCATCGCCACGAAAACCTCGAAACCGGTTACCGTCCTCCCCAGGCTGGCTGTCAGTTCCCGGCCCCGGTCCTCCACTTCCTGGGATACGTGGATCTCCGCCGGGGTCTTCCCGAGAATCTCCTCGGGTTTGTATCCGAGCATGCGCTGTGAGCCCTGGCTGAAAAGCGTGATGGAGCCGTTCAGGTCGGTCGCTATTATGGAGAGCTGCCTGGCCGAGTCCAGCACTCCCTGCAGGCGCGCATGTTCATGCCCCAGTTGCTCCTCTGCTATCCTGCGCTTGTAGGCGGAATATATGACGATGCCAAGCGTGCAGGCCAGCAGCAGGAAGATCATGAACAGGGTCATTCCTACCAGCGTGTTGCGCTCCATGGCGATGCTGCGCGCATACATTTCCGTGTCGGAGAGATCCCTGCGTTCCTGTCTGGCCAGTGCCTCGTAAGCTTCCTTTATCTGTTCGGATAAGCGGGTGCCCTTCCCGGATTTTACCAGGCGGCTGGCCGCCTCCAACCCGACGGTGCGCCGCAGTAGTATGCCTTCCTGGGAGACGGCTTTACGCGCCGCCAGCAGCGCGATGAGCTCTTCCCTGGCCTTTCTGGCTTCCGGGTGGTATTTCTCGAGAGCGGTGAGCACTTTGACCTGCTGGTCCATTTCCGTTGTGGCGGAATTGTATGCCTGCAGAGCCGCCGTGTTGCCGCTGAGTATGTAGCTGCGGGAAGCGGATTCGGCCGTGAGCATCTGCAGATAAAGGTTCTTGGCGGCGCTGATGACCGCGTTGGATTGAGCGATGCGCTGCTGGGTGATGCGCGACTGCTGGACGTTCCGGTAGAACTGCCAGCTGATCACCAGCGTCACGAAAATCAGCGCGGCCCCTGCGGTGGCGGCCAAGAAAGGCAGGTATTTGAATTTCATCGTATAACCCCGTTCTGCGCCAGGACCCCGGTCTGGCGCGCAAACCCGTATGATACAAAATAACCGGGGGGCTCCTCTTTGCGGCGCGGGCGCATAATATGTAGAATTAAAAATCAAATTATAAGAGGCGGTGGCTATATGGAAAAAGACTCCAACCTTGAAAACCTCAGGAACACGATAGAGATCTCCGGCGGGGGCAAGCGGGTGGACCTGCTGCTCAAGAACGCCCGGGTGGTCAACACTTTCTCAGGCGACATCCACCGCACCCACGTGGCCATTCACGGCGGCAAGGTGGTAGGCTTCGGCGACTACAAGGCCAAGGCTGTCATGGACCTCAAAGGCGCCTACCTCGCGCCCGGCTTCATAGACGGCCACGTGCACATAGAGAGCTCCATGGTGAAGGTGCCCGAGTTCGCCCGCACCGTGCTGCCCTGCGGCACCACCTCCGTGGTCATCGATCCGCACGAGATCGCCAACGTGCTGGGCCTCGACGGCATCAAGTACATGCTGTCTTCCAGCCTCAACGCGATGCTGGGCGTGTACGTGATGCTGCCCTCCTGCGTGCCGGCCACCGCTCTCGAGACCGCCGGCGCCGAGCTGGACGCCCACGACCTGTCGCTGCTGCTGGGCGACGAGCGCGTGCTGGGCATCGGCGAGATGATGAATTACCCAGGAGTGATCCACCGCGACCGCGGCGTGCTGGAGAAGCTCGCCATCGCCAGGAACAAGGTGATAGACGGCCACGCGCCGATGCTGCACGGCAAGCAGCTGTACGCCTACGTATCGGCCGGCATCAAGAGCGACCACGAGTGCACCGACGTGAAGGAAGCCGCCGAGAAGCTGCGCGCCGGCATGTACATCATGATCCGCGAGGGTACGGCGGCCAAGAACCTCAAGAACCTGCTGCCGCTGGTGAACTCCGAGAATTCCCGCAAGTTCCTCTTCGTTACCGACGACCGCCACCTAGAGGACATCGAAAGGCAGGGGCATATAGACTACCTGGTGCGCACCGCCATCAAGCTGGGCGTGGACCCGATCCGCGCCATACAGATGGCCACCATCAACACCGCCGAGTATTTCGGCCTCAAGAACCTGGGCGCCATCGCCCCCGGCTACCAGGCCGACCTGGTGATACTGCAGGACCTCAAGAGCCTCAAGATCACCAAGGTGTTCAAGCAGGGCCGGCTGGTGGCCAGCGACCGCAAGATCACCCCCGGCATCATCAAGGACTACGAGGGCAAGACCCGCGGCACCGTGAACGTGAAATGGATAGAGCACGAGGACTTCGCGCTGAAGGCGCAGGGCCCCTACGCCAAGGTCATCAACGTCATTCCCGACCAGATCGTCACCAAGACCAGCGTGGAGAAGGTCAAGCAGGACGGCGGCTACGTCTCCTCCGACACCGACCGCGACATCCTCAAGATAGCGGTGATAGAGCGACACATGGCCAGCGGCCGCATAGCGCTGGGCCTGGTGAAGGGCTTCGGCCTCAAGAAGGGCGCCATCGCCTCCTCGGTCTCGCACGACTCGCACAATATCGTCGTCATCGGCACGCACGACGGGGACATGTACACCGCCGCCGTGCAGGTGGTCAAGATGCAGGGCGGCATAGTGGCCGCGCTCAACGGCCAGGTGCTCGAAGCCCTGCCGCTGCCCGTGGCCGGCCTGATGAGCGACCGCTCCTCCGAGTTCGTGCGCGAGAAGCTCAAGCGCCTCGCCGAGACCGCCAAGGCCCTGGGCTCGCGGCTCAGCGACCCGTTCATGGCCATGGCCTTCCTGACGCTGCCGCCCATCCCCGAGCTGCGCATCACCGACCGCGGCGTCATCGACGCCGTAAACTTCAAGGTGACCGACCTGTTCGCCAAGGGGCCCAAAACCAAATGAGGCTGCTGGCCGCTCTGCCGCTGCTCGCGCTCTGCTGCGCGCCGTCCCTGGCGGCGCAGCTGGAGCGCGGGCCGTACCTGGAGAATATGACCAGGGACATGGTCACTGTGCGCTTCAGGGTGGACGCGGCCAGCCAGGCTTGGCTGTCCTACGGCGCGGCGCCGGACTGCGAGCGCTTCCTGACCCCGACCACGGCGGTGAAGGAACAGAAGGTGCCGCTGTTCGGCCTGCTGCCAGATACCACCCATTGCTACCGCCTCTACCTGCCCGCCGAGGCCAGCACCGCCGTCTACAAGGCCTTCGAGGGTTCGTTCACCACTTTCCGCGGCGAGGACAAGCCCTACTTCAATTTCCTCGCCTTCGGGGATTCGGGTTCCGGCTCCGAGGAGCAGCTGGCGCTGGCCGCGCAGATGGCCCGGTTCAGCCCGGACTTCGTGCTGCATACCGGCGACGTGCTGTCCGAGGGCCTGGAAGAAATGGCCGACGAGGAATATTTCCAGCCCTACGCCCCGCTGCTGGCGCGCGCGCCGTTCTTCCTGGCGCTGGGCAACCACGATTACGGCCGCGACCTGAAGACGCCGGCGGGCAGGGGCTTCCTGCGCGCGAACTTCACGCCGTTCCACAGCACGCCGCTGACCGGCATGCCACCCCATTATTATTTCTTCGACGTCGCTCACGCGCGGTTCTTCGTGCTCGACACCAACGACTTCTACGGCGCCAAGTTCGCGCCCGTGCTGACGCCCGGTTCCAAGCAGTATAAGTGGCTGGAGCGGTTCCTCTACAAGTCGGCCGACAAGACCTGGAAGTTCGTCGTGGTGCACGAGCCGCTCTATTCCACCGGCGCTCACGGCCCCACCGAGCAGTTGGTAGCCGCGCTGGAGCCGCTGCTGCACAAGTACAAGGTGGACCTGGTGCTGCAGGGTCACGACCACAATTACGAGCGCACGCACCCGGTGAAGGAAGGCCTGGTGGACCAGGCCGGGGGGATAACCTACCTCACGCTGGCCGGCGGCGGCTCGCCGCTCTACATCCAGCGCCGCAACGAGGACTGGTCCGCCAAGTTCCTGCCGGTCTACCATTTCGCCGTCTTCGACGTGAAGGACAAGCACCTCAAGATGACGGTCTACGACAAGGCCGGAGACGTAGTGGATACTTTTGAAATGCAGAAATAGTTTTAACTTGCTTTGTCCCGCTACCCGCTATGGCATTCTGGGTCCGATAGCCGTCTGGCGGTTCGTGGAATAGTCCCGGGTCAAAAAGGACCTGCTGAAAAAAGCACGACGAGAGTCGTGCTTTTTTATTCGCCTGGGGATTCAGTAGAGGCGCTTTGTTCCGCCATGGGCAGCGAAAATGAAAAGCGGGAGCTTTTGCTGTCTGTTACGCATTATTGAGCCGGAAAATCGCCAGCGAAGGCAGAGCAGGACCGGCGGCGAAAGCGCGGAAGCTGACAGCGCCAAGAAGCTGTTTTAATGGTTTTGAGGCGCTGCCGGCGAGGGCCCGGCCTTGCCCAGCATGCATACCGGCTGGCGGGTGGCCTGCAGCACCATCTGCCACAGCCAGCCCTGGGGGTCCACCAACTTGCGCTCCGCAGTGAGCGCTATGGGTAAATGCACCAGGCGGTCATTGTGAAGCCCCAGCACCAGGCCGGTCTTGCCCGCCATGCCGGCGTGCACGGCGTTATAACCCAGGCGCAGGCAGTATTCAGAATCGGCCGCGTTGGCCGGGGTGCTGCGTATGGCGTAGCTGGGGTCGAAATACTTGATATTCACCTCGACTCCCGCCCGGCGGAACCAGGCCTCGGCCCTGTCTTTGAGGAAGGGACCGATGTCGGCCAGCCGCCGGTTGCCGGACCGGTCCTCGCCGCCGGCGGCAGCCATCAGGTCCTGCCCGGCTCCCTCGGCCACCACGACCACGGCGTGGTCCTTGCTTTCCAGCCGCCGCCGCAGATGCTCGAAGAAGCAGCCGGGGCCTTCCAGGCCGAACGGCACCTCGGGGATGAGGCAGAAATTAACGTTGCTGTTGGCGACCGAGGCCGAGGCCGCTATCCAGCCGGACTCACGGCCCATCAGTTTTACCAGCCCCACGCCGTGCCTGATCGATTTGGCCTCGGCGTGGGCGCGGGTGATGACTTCCGAGGCCTGCTGCACTGCCGTCTCGAAGCCGAAGGAGCGCTCAATGACCCCGATATCGTTGTCTATGGTCTTGGGCACGCAGACCACGGCGATGGGCAGGCCCCGCGCTTTCAGTTCGGCCTGCAGGTCCCGGGCGCCGCGCAGGGTGCCGTCGCCGCCGATTACTATCAGCACGTTTACGCCGCGGCGGCGCAGCGTTTCGGCCATCCTGCCAGAGTCCTGCGGGCCCCTGGAGGATTTGAGCACGGTGCCGCCTTTTTCATGTATCTCGTCGATCTCGTCGGGGATCAGTTCCAGGGGGGGGTAGGTCTCGTCTTCGGCCAGGCCCTGGTAGCCGTAGCGGAAACCCAGCACTTTTTTTACCCCGTAACCCTCGACCGCGCAGAAAGTGGCGGCGCGGATGACGCCGTTGAGGCCTGGGCAGAGCCCCCCGCAGGTGACTATCCCCACCGTGGTCTCCTCCGGCCTGAAGAAGAGGCGCTCGCGGGCCCCGGCCCGCTGGAAATACTCTATGTCGTCGGCGGAGGCGCCCGGCGCGTAGTCCAGGGTGTGCACCAGCCTGACCACGCCGTTGTCGTCGGTAAAGAACTTAGGGTAATTGGCTTTGAAAGGCGAGGGATGCCCGCATTCTCCCAGCACGTCGATAGGTATGATCTTTCCCATAAAGTAGCTCCCCGGCCGGCCCCGCCGACCGCGGATATTCTACCTTACTTTTTCGCCCTGTGGCCTCCGCCAACTCTATTTAGAACAGGAGGTTCAGCGCCAGCGTTATCATGGAACCGCTGTCCTCGTAGGTCTTGTCGAGCGCGTTCTCGTCTTTCGAACCCAGGCTTTCCAGCCAGACGTACCGATAGGTGCCGTCCAAGGACAGGGACTTGTTTAGCATAACCTCAAGACCGGCTCCGGCATGCAGACCGAACCGCGAAGTGGTATCGCTGAAACTGGCCGGGCCGTCTACCTGGGTATAATACCAGCCTACGCCGCCGAGCAGGAAAGGGCTGACCGCGCCGCTGGGCATAATATACGCCAGCAGACTGGCCTGGACCGGGTAGGTCTTGACGGTCGTAAGCGGGCCGAAATCATTCTTGAGATAATCGATGGACGCCTCCAATCCGAATACGGGCGACAAATGCAGCCTGGCCTGAGCTCCGGGCGCCCACTGCCCCTCATCCGCGTCTTTAGGCGTGGAATAGGTCGCCCTGGGCCCGAACGAAAACACGGCTTCGCCTATACCTTCCCCGGCAACCCCGGCAGCCGGCAGCCCCAGCCATAGGACCGATATCGCCATGAACCCTTTTATCCTCTTGTTACTGTTGTTTCGTTTCATTGTAAAACCCCTATAGACTGCCATCGCTTTGCCTGCACTAAGTATAGCCCTTCACTGATCCGGCAACTATTAGTAATTCTGCCCGGCCTGCCGGGTAATATTACGCATAACCTCTCGTATAATTCCCAATAACATTTGAGGGCGGGTAAGGGGTATGTTGTATATATGATGAGTCTCAAAGGAAAACGACCATGAAAACGATGTATCCCATCGTCCTGCTCGCGGCTGCCGTGACTCTCTCGGGGCTCGGCTTGCCGGCGCACGCTTCCAGGCTGGACAGCGGCAGCGAGTCCTCCGCCAGGAAGTCGCATGTGTTCAAGACCTACCTCAAGGACGATAAGATCAAGCTCGAATCCAAAGACGGGGTCGTGACCCTGACCGGAAACGCAGAGTCCTACTCCCATAAAGACCTCGCGCAGGACACGGTGGAAGCGCTGTCCCGTAAACTGCGCGAGGTCCTGGACGGCCCCGCCGACAAAGCGAAGCCGTAAGCTGAAAAGAGGCTATCCTTCGGAAAGTTACAGAAAATATGAACCAGGCGGATAACATGGCAATGGGCGAAGCTGCGGCTGAGCGCCGCCGCGGGGCATGGCTGGCCGGTGGACTCTTGTTCGCCGGGCTGTTAGCAACCGCCCTCGTTGCCTGGTATGAGAGAGCGGACGCGGATGCGGCAGCGAAAGCGGAGTTTGATTTCACCTGCAGCGAAATACGGGGCAAAATATTGTCCCGACTCAGCGCCTATGGGCAGGTTCTGCACGGCGGCGCGGCTTTTTTCGAGAGCGCGGAAGCCGTTACGCGTCCGCAATGGCGCCGCTTCGTCGAGCGCCAGGAACTTGGAACACGGTTTGCCGGTATCCAGGGCTTGGGCTTTGCGCGGCTGATTTCCCGCCGGCAGTTGGCGCAGCATGTCCTGGAGATACGCGCCGAAGGCTTCCCGGCCTACCAGGTGAGCCCGGCCGGCGAACGGGAACTGTACTCGGCGATCATTTATCTTGAACCCTTCAGGGACCGCAATCTCCGCGCCTTCGGCTACGACATGCTTAGCGAGCCGGTGCGCCGTGAGGCCATGGAGCGGGCGCGCGACCAGGATACAGCCGCGCTGTCGGGAAAGGTAGTCCTGGTGCAGGAGACCGGCAATGAAGTGCAGGCCGGCACCCTGATGTATGTGCCGGTGTACCAGGCGGGAATGCCTATAGCCACGGTTGCGCAGCGGCGCGCCGCCATACGGGGCTGGGTCTACAGCCCCTACCGTATGGCCGACCTTTTGCGCGGCATTCTGGGCGGGTGGGATCTGGAGAACAACGGGCGCATCCGCCTGGAAGTCTATGACGGTGAGCGGGTCGTGCCTGAAAATCTGCTCTACGACAGCCGCTCCGCCGGGGACCGGCAAACCGGCAGCGCGCCGCGGTTGAATTCGCAGGAGCAGGTTGTTTCGGCCGGCCGGCGATGGACCCTGCGCTTTACTGCTGCCGGCAGCCGCGCGGCGACCGCGGGCTACGGCAAAGTATGGCTGGTGGCGTTCGGCGGGACGGGCGCCAGCCTGCTGCTTGCCTGGCTGCTGTTTGATCTCCTTAATGCCCGGGTAATGGCGCGGCAGCTCAGCAATAGAGAAGAGGAATTGCGTACTATGGCCGAGGCCATGCCGCAAATCGTCTGGATAGCGCGGCCTGATGGCTGGAACATATTCTTGAACAAGCTTTGGATGGATTATACGGGTCTAACACTTGAGGAAAGCCTGGGCCACGCCTGGGTTAAAGCGGTCCATCCGGATGACCAGGGGATGGCCATGGAGGCATGGCAGAAGGCGAGGGCTGAGCATGGCATCTACTCAATCGAAGGCCGTTTGCGCCGCGCGGATGGCGTCTACCGCTGGTGGCTTGTCCGGGCCGTACCGTTGCTGGACGCCGCCGGCAACATTCTAAAGTGGTACGGAACCTGCACGGATATCCATGACCTGAAGATGTCCCAGAAGGAACGGGAGGAGATGCAGTCCCAGCTCAATCAATCGCAGAAAATGGAAACCGTAGGCCAGCTCGCCGGAGGCGTAGCGCACGATTTTAACAATCTGCTTACCGCCATCATCGGCTATGGCGGCTTCCTGATGAAAGATTTGGCCGAGGGTGACGCTAAAAGGGAGGACGTCAAAGAGATACTGACTGCCGCGGAGCGGGCCGCGGGGCTTACCAAGCAGCTTTTAGCCTTTAGCCGTAAACAGATTTTAAAGACAGAGACGGTGGACCTCAATTCAATTGTGTGGGGTATCGGAAAAATGTTGAGGCGCCTTATTGGCGAGGACATTAAACTTGAAACCAGGTACGCGCCGTCGCCCTGCCATGTGCAGATAGATATAGGGCAGATAGAACAGATGATCGTAAATCTTGCGGTTAATGCGCGCGATGCCATGCCTAAAGGCGGGACACTGGTCCTGGCGACCGCGCATATGGATGCCGGCGAAGACTTTGTGTTGAAGCATCCGGCCTTTTCTCCGGGTCCCCTGGTATGTTTAACCCTTAAGGACACAGGTTGCGGGATGACTGACAATACGAAAGAACACCTGTTTGAACCCTTCTTTACCACGAAGGAAAAAGGAAGGGGTTCAGGCTTGGGGCTTTCGACTGTTTTTGGAATAGTTAAACAGAGCGGAGGGGAGATCGAGGTGGAAAGCGCGCCGGATCGCGGCACGACTTTTAATATATATCTCCCTCATTTTATAGCAACTGCAGTGAACAGGGAGGAGGCCAAGGACACCGGCGGGGACACTCTTCTCCCCGGCAGCGAAACGGTGCTGCTTGTGGAAGACGAGGAAAGCCTGCGCCGGCTTGGCGAGCGGCTGCTGCGCATGAGCGGGTATACGGTGATTTCAGCCGCTAATGGGGCAGAGGCTTTGGAGGTTATGGAGCGCCATGGTAAGACCGTGGACCTGCTGCTGACGGATGTGGTCATGCCCGGGATGAGCGGCCGGGAACTATCCACGGAACTTTGGAGGAGAAAGCTGGTACACAGGACCCTGTTCATGTCCGGGTATACGGATGAGGCCATATCAAAACACGGCGTGCTGGAGCCGGGGCTTGCCTTTATCTACAAGCCGTTCACGGTGGAAGCGCTGTCCCGTAAACTGCGCGAAGTGCTGGACGGCCCCGCCGACAAAGCCAAGCCGTAAGCAGTAATTTCGCTTAATAGTATTTGCATTACCCGCGTTGCTGTGCCCTACTCTTTATGCTGGGTAGAGCGGCCTGGTAGCTCGTAAGGCGGTTCAAGGGCGAAGTCAGGACATGTCACAAGGTATCATCATGACGAGAGCCGTGCTTTTTGTTCTTTTGGCGGATAAGGTTCTTGCTTCCGCCGAATGCGCGCCCCTGCCTGACGCCCCGGCAAAAGGCCTCTGTTGCGCGCAATAACCGCCCGGACCCAGCTTTGTCATGCGAAAGCGGAATGTTATATGATTTGCTGAGTACGCTGACGGCAGAACCACCGCGCACAGCCGGGCCGTACGGAAACAGGGGCAGGGGGGAACATGAGGAAATCGCACATCTTGGCGGCGCTGCTGATCGCGGCGCCGGCCTTCGCAGCGGCCTCGGAGCTGGGGGAACAATTCTCCGCCACCGCGGCCGAATTCGTTGCGGCCGGCAGGGACCGCGGGCTGGAAGGCGCCGCGCTGGCGGTCTTCCCCTTCCAGGCGGATGAAAAACTTTCCAGGAAACGCGTAGATTTCGCCGTTGGCGAACTGCTGGCGAGCGAGCTGCTGCGCAGCGGCTTCTACAAACTCACCGAACGCGCCCAGCTGGAAAGCGTGATGAAGGAACAGAGGCTGGGCCTCTCGGGCGCGGTGGACTCCCGCACCGCGGCCGGCATAGGCAAACTGCTGGGCGCGCGCCTGCTGGTGCTGGGCAACGTGACGCGGCTGGGGAAGTCCTACCAGATCACCGCCAAGCTGGTGGACGCCGAAAGCGCCGAGATGCTGGCCTCGCGCATCAGCGAGGTGCCGGCGGAGACTTTCGACCAGGAAGCCGGGCGCTACCTGACGCTGGTGCCCGAGCGCCAGGCTATAGGCTTTTTTCTTGGGCTGGGCTACGGCCAGAACTCCACCAAGAAGCTAGCCCCCCAGGCTTACGACGGGACGCTGACCCTCAGGCCCCTCAACGCCAGCCTGCCGGAGGGCGTCGCCTCGCTTGGGATACGCTACTGGGTAAAGCCGCGCTGGATGGTCCAACTGGATTATTCCTCGCTGTTCAACAACCTCGGGGGCACGGCCAAGGACCTCTACTCGGCTAACCTGACGCCGACTTCGGCCAGCCGGTTCAAGACGGGCTACACAGGTTTCCGGATGCGCGCCTCGCTGGACCGCGGTACCAAGCTCTCCGGGCCCTTTACCTGGTACAACGGGGCCGGCCTTTCTTTCTCCGTCCTGGACAATATAGACATGGACAAATCGGACAACCGGGCGGAATACCCGGGCGGCTACGTGGTCACGCCCGACTCCACCAACAACACCAAGTATTTCACGCCCTACCTGCGCACCGGCCTGGAATGGCGGCCGCAGGAGCGTTTCGGCTGGAGCGTCTTCGCCAACCTCAACCTGCTGTCGCAGGATTACGAGCAGGGCGTAACGGTCTCCAAGGCCGGCGGTCCACAGAGGCAGTTGACCCTTTGGAAAGTCACCCTGCCGCGTTTTTACGTGGACACGTCGCTGGCGCTTTATTTCTAGACCGGCGGCGCTCGCCCTGACGCTTGCGCAAGAAGCGGAACTTCCTGTTCCGCTTCTTTTTTGTCAGCTCAGCCCGGGAAGCCCCGGGGGGGGTAAGGTTAAGCCTCTGTTTCAATCGATAACTTCTGATAGGGCTCACTGGAAATCGCCGTCCTTAAATATTTGCAAATAATATTTGCGTTGCCCCGCGTAGTTGTGCTATACTTCTTATGCGGGGTAGAGCAGCCTGGTAGCTCGCAAGGCCCATAACCTTGAGGTCGTTGGTTCAAATCCAACCCCCGCAACCATTTAAGAGATTCGAACCTGGAACTAGAAATATCAGGACCGGCCCCGGACGCAAGTCTGGGGCTTCGTGTTTCTGGGGGTTTTAAAAGCATTGGTTTCCTCGTTTGCGGGTTAGGGCCCGTTTAAAATAATATAATACGGCTATGGCTGATACATGGCGCTTTGGCGACGAATGGGCGGTCAGGGTGGCGGGGGGGCTGCCGGGTATTACCCCGCAGGTCGTGGAGCGGCTGCGCGCTGAAAACAAGAAGTACCTCTCGCACGCGCTGATAGACGCCGGCCTGGTGCCGCAGGAAAAATTCGTCAAGGCCGCCGAAGCCCTTTTTAAGACCGTTTACTCGCCCCTGTACCCGGAAAAGGTGGACAAGTTCGCGCTTTCGCTGGTGCCGGAGAAGATCTGCCGCAAGCGCGGGCTGATCCCGGTGAAGGTCATGGACGCCGAGATAAAAGTGGCGATGGCCGCCCCCGCCGACATGACGGCCCAGGCCGACGTGGAAGCC